>NZ_JAGJDZ010000007.1:0-282447 GCF_018100775.1 Shewanella sp. MMG014 | reverse complement strand
ACCGAATTTGCTTGGTGACAATAGCATTGTGGTCCCACCTGATCCCATCCCGAACTCAGTAGTGAAACGCAATAGCGCCGATGATAGTGTGGGGTCTCCCCATGTGAAAGTAGGTCATCGCCAAGCGCCTAATTTCTCTTTTTAAGAGAGCAGATAGCCCGTTACTTACGTAACGGGCTTTTTTGTGTCTGATTGTTAAGTGGATTGAGTGTAGCGAAAGACAGTGTGGACGATATGCCCATGCGAAAGTCAGCTATGGTAAAGTGCCTAATTTGTTTTTTAAGAGAGTAGGTAGCCCGTTACTCATGCAACGGGCTTTTTTGTGTCTGTAATTTAAGATATACATCTTCAGAAACGAAGCTAAAGCTCAATTTTAGACTCATGAACTGCTGATCGTGTAATTGATATGCCATGTGAAAGTAGGTCACCACCAAGCGCCTAATTTCTCATTTAAGAGAGCAGATAGCCCATTACTCACGTAACGGGCTTTTTTGTGTCTGATTATTAAGTGAATTGAGTGCAGCGAAATACAGTGTTGTCAATACGCCCATGTGAAAGTAGTTCATTGCCAAGGGCTTAATTTCACTCGTAAGAGAGCAGATAGCCCATTACTGATATAACGGGCCTTTGGAGTTTAATTCTTAAGTATTTAGAGTGGCGTTACAGATAGTGTAAGTGCTCAAGCATGTCATTATCATGCGTATATGTCATTAGCAGTAAAAAGTTGTAGTAGTAGCTATGGTAATGCGGTTGGTTACGTTGAAATATTTAAACTAAATTAAAGCTAATGTAATCAGCACCAGCCTGTGTGGTTTATATTATTTCGCTCATTAGTTTCTTTATGATGGGTATATTGGCTTCAGGAAATTCATATTGTGGCAAGGCTGAGACCTCTACCCATTTGATCTCTTGATTTTCAAGACCTTCTCCGCTCCCATCAAACTCTTTGACTAAATGTATATCCAGTAGTACATGTTTATCAGGATAATTATGTGCTATCTCCAAAAATGAAATCGAAGTATAAACATCTAGGTTTACTTCTTCTTTAAGCTCTCTAATTAGCGCTTGTGTGACCGTCTCATTGTTTTCCACCTTACCACCAGGAAATTCCCATTTACCACCTTGATGGAGGTGTGAGTGACGCTTTGCTAATAATATTTTTTGTTCATCATTAATGATAACGCCAACGGCTACATGAACTCTTTTCATTTTTACTTCCGGTAGGTTAATGCTTGAAGAAGTCACCTTCATCGAATCCTTCTGTATCTAATGTTTCGTGATCAAACTCTGGCTTTACTGGAATAGCATGTTTTTCACTAGCCCAATCTCCTAAATCAATCATTTTACAGCGTTCACTACAAAATGGCTTAAATTTAGATTCACTGTTCCATTGAACATCTTCTTGGCAAATTGGGCATTTAACTGAAATTGGCATAATTCATCTCTCTAGCTAATACAGTGAGATCCTAAAGAATTTATTGGCAAGTAGCTAGTTTGAATTTAATTTGTTTGTCGGTATGCTTTTGAGAATCAAAATTAACAAAGTGAATGGCAAACCGGTTTTTATGACCGCTGATGGTAGGGTAACAACCTTGAGATTGTGATAGTTTTACTCTAATAAGTGACAAGGTTTGTGGACTGGTTCCTTGATAGAAGCCTTGTTCTGCCTCTGAGGTTCTAAATTCAGCAGTACTTCGAGTTAGCTCTAGCAATAATGTAATAGGTTTCAAAATAGGTTCAAAATTTGCTATCCATGCTTTCAAATCTTTTTGTCTTTCATTCCAAGGCTTTGAAAGCCAAAAATGCAGTTGAGGTAAATCAAAATTACAACATGCTCCAGGCATACCAAAACGCTGCTTTAAAGCGGATATAAACCTATCTTGCTTTAACTTACAGCCGATACGGTCGTTACTTTGCAGCGGAGCTTTTGCTGCTTGAAGTTGGTCAATTATTGATTGTATTTGTTGTTTATCAACATGGGGTAAAGCATGCCATTTTGTTAATACAATTAGCTGCTTATCGATGTCTTTAAGAATATCAGAACGGTAATCACAACGATCTGTTAGTTCAGCAAGCGAAAAAAGAGGGTAGAAACAGTGGTGCTGCTGGTCATCATTGGCATGACTGTTAAGCTGATCTGCTAAATATTCGAGTCTTAGGTAACTACGCGTTTTTTCATTTAATGGTTGCTCATAAATCAGATCGTTATTCATTGTTATTATCTATGCTGAAGATGCTTGGGCTAAATATCTCAAATGTAATAACTGAACAGTGTCTCGTAATGCCTCGGGAGATTGAGTATTCTCAATAACGTTATCTGCTTTAGAAAGTCTCGTATTTCGGTCTATTTGGCTGGCTATAATACGTTCAACTTGAGCTGATTCAACCCCGTCTCGTTTTGCTGTTCTGGCTATTTGTTCATGTGGTGGAATATCCACCACTAAAGTCGTATTGACTAAACTATCTAACCCATTCTCAAATAGCAAGGGAACAATCATAATTACATAGGCTGATTTAGCATTTTCTACCGCTAGGAGCATTGCGTTGCGGATCATTGGGTGTAGTAGGTTATTTAACCAAAGTCGTTCTTCCTCATTATCAAATACAATTTCTCTTAACGCTGCTCGATCGAGTTCACCTGAAGGCTGCAATAGTTTTTGGCCGTGACGAAGAACGATTTTTTTGAGTCCATCGCTTCCTTTTTCAACGACTTTCCTTGCGATAATATCCGCATCTACAAGTTCAATTCCTAATTCAGCAAATTGATTCGCAACTGTGGTTTTACCTGAACCTATTCCACCTGTAAGTCCGACGATATATTTTGACATATTGCGCTCTAATTAATATAAGGTTCCAAGATACCAATTGATAATATCTTGTCCCCAGACTAATGCAATCCAGCCTGCTACCGCTATGTATGGGCCAAATGGAATCGGGTTTTCTCTCGATAAATTTTTCAATAACATCATCGTAATACCGACAATGGCTCCTACTAACGAAGATAGGAGGATGATAAGTGGTAAAAATTGCCAGCCTAACCAAGCACCAAACACGGCTAACAATTTGAAATCGCCATAACCCATGCCTTCTTTGCCTGTAACTAGCTTGAACAACCAAAAAACAGACCAAAGACTTAAATAACCAGCAGCTGCACCTACAATGGAATCAGTAGGGCTTGCATAGATACCTTTAAGATTAATAAGCAAGCCAAGCCACAATAAAGGTAAGGTTAACTGGTCCGGTAGTAGCATTTCATCTAGGTCAATACCTGTTAGTGCTATCAGTATAAACGTCAGTATTGATGCAAATAGAAACTGCCAGGTGGGTCCAAAGTGCCAAGCAAGCACCGCAATTAAAATGCCTGTTATTAATTCAAATAGAGGGTATCTAGCGCTAATTGCTGCTTTACAATTAGCGCATTTACCTTTCAGTAAAATCCAACCTAAGATAGGTAAATTATGCCAAGGTTTGATATTACTTTTACATTTCGGACAGGCTGATCTAGGTACAACTATGTTATATTTTAGGGGGTATTTGTCTATTGGCTTATTTAAACGTTTTTCACCGACTTCTTTGACGATATCAGGGTGGTATTCCGATAAATAAAAGTTACATTCACTTTGCCATTCACGTTTCATCATCACAGGAAAACGGTGGATGACGACGTTTAAAAAGCTGCCAATGGTGGCAGCAAAGATAAAGCTAATTGACATAAAGAGCCAAGGATATTGGCTCATTGATGTTATGAAGCTAGATACAAATTCATTCATGACTTTTCTTATTCTTATTGTTTTTAAGCTTTAGCCGACAACGTTACCCATTTCAAAAATAGGTAAATACATACCGATAATCAAACCACCAACAATTGTGCCAATGACAACCATCATGATCGGTTCAATCAGGCTTGATAAGCCATCCACAGCATCATCAACTTGCATTTCATAAATGTTTGCAATTTTATTAAGCATGTCATCTAATCCACCAGACTCTTCGCCGATCATTACCATTTGTATAAGCATGTCAGGGAAGATACCAGTGGTTCTCATCGCTACATTCATTTGCATACCTGACATGACTTCTTGGCGGACTTTTAATAATGCTTTCTTATAAACGGCATTACCGGATGCGCCAGCAGCAGACTCTAAACCATCAATTAATGGGACACCCGCGGCAAAAGTTGTTGCCAGCGTGCGCGCGAATCTAGACATTGCTGCTTTATGTAAAATATCACCAATTGCGGGTATTTTTAGCAATGCGACATCGACTTGATCTCTAAAGCCTTGGGAATTTCTATGTGCTCTTTTAAATGCATAAATTCCGATTATTATAGCAACAGCAAAGTAGTACCACGAACTTTGTAGCCACTCTGAAATACTGATGATCATTTGAGTAAATGCTGGTAGCTCGGCACCAAAACCATTAAATATTTCTTCAAACTGAGGAACTACAAATAATAATAGTAATACCGTAACTGCTATAGCTACGATAACGACAGCTGCAGGATAAAACATGGCTTTTTTAATTTTAGATTTTAAGGCTTCAGCTTTTTCTTTATATACAGCAATGCGATCGAATACCGCATCTAATGATCCTGAATGTTCACCTGCAGCGACCAAGTCAACATAAAGATCATCAAAATATTGTCTATGGGGACGAATAGCATCAGATAAAGGAATACCTGATTGAACATCGGTTAAAATACCTGATAATAACTCACGCATTTTAGCTTTTTCATGACCTTTTCCTAAAAGTTCAATAGTTGTAACAAGTGGGACACCAGCGGAAAGCATAGTAGCTATTTGGCGAGTAATCATTGCGATATCCATCGCAGTGATCTTTTTCTCTGATTTAAATAGTGGAGTCGCTTTTTTTCTTACGCCTTTGGGTGTTACACCTTGTGCTTTTAAAACACTGCGTATTTCCGCAATCGAAGTGCCGCGTAGTTCGCCAGATGTTCTTTGACCATCCCTATTGACACCTTTCCATTCAAAAGTGAAGGTTTTTGGTTGGAGCTTGGTGTCTTTTTTTGTTCTTGGCTTTCTTTTTGCCGCTGCAGTTGCCATAAAGCAAATCCTTTTCTATTTATTATGTGCAATCAATGCTTAACGTAAATTTACAGCTTAGTTAATTAAAGCTTGTAACGCGATTCACTTCAGCAATACTAGTAATGCCTTGGGTGACTTTAAGTAAACCTGATAAACGCAGATCCCGCATGCCACTTTGTGTTGCTTGTTTGGCTATTTGCAGAGAGTTACCTCCTTCCATAATGGTACGAGCGATTTCATCTGTCATTTTCATTACTTCGTAAATCCCCACTCGACCTTTATAACCGCCAGAGCAATGGTCACAACCAACAGGTTTGTAAACAGTGAACCCGTTATTAATTGAGTTTTCGCTGAAACCCAGGCGTTGTAATTCTTCAGTGGGAACATCTTCTGGAGCTTTACACTCAGGACATAATCGTCTTGCGAGTCGCTGAGCGATAATTAAATTCACAGAGCTAGCAATATTATAGCCAGGTACACCCATGTTGATTAAACGCGTTAAGGTTTCTGCTGCAGAGTTCGTGTGTAATGTTGACAAGACTAAGTGACCTGTTTGTGCAGCTTTAATTGCAATTTCTGCCGTTTCTAAATCACGGATCTCACCGACCATCACAACATCAGGATCTTGACGTAAAAATGATCTAAGTGCTGAAGCAAACGTTAACCCAGCTTTTAAATTGATATGAACCTGATTAACGCCTTCAAGGTTAATTTCAACAGGATCTTCAGCTGTTGATATATTTCGCTCTTCCGTATTAAGAATATTTAAGCCAGTATATAACGAGACTGTTTTACCAGAACCTGTAGGCCCTGTTACTAATATCATTCCTTGTGGTTTAGCGAGCATTTCTTCATATAGAAGACGCTGATCATCTTCATAGCCAAGTTTTTCAATACCTAATTGCGCAGAAGAAGAGTCTAAAATACGCATTACAATTTTTTCACCCCAAATAGTTGGGAGTGTACTCACACGAAAATCGATAGATTTAGTACGTGATAGCTTCATTTTAATTCGGCCATCTTGCGGTACACGGCGCTCCGCAATATCTAATTTCGACATGACTTTTAAGCGAGCAGAAATTCGGCTTGAAAGATTGACTGGGGGCTCAGAAACTTCATGTAAGATACCATCGATTCTAAAACGAATACGGTAACGTTTTTCATAAGGCTCGAAATGTAAATCTGAAGCACCTTTGCGAATTGCATCGGTTAGAATTTTGTTTATATATATAACTATTGGTGCATCATCACTGCTTTCTGATGGCTCTTCTTCTTGTGAAGTATCTGTAACTTCAATACCAGCTAAAGCTTCTTCATCCATGCCATTAAGGCCGAGACCTGAAATATCATCTTCAAGTACTTTCTCAAGAATGGTATTGAGCTTATCATCTTCTACAATGATTGCTTCGGCATGGAGGCCTAAACTAAATTGGAAGTCTTCTAGCGCAGCAATATTCGTTGGATCTGAGGTGGCAATGTAGAGCCTATTACCGCGTTTGAAAAGTGGCAAACAGTTATGGGTAGCAATAAGTTTTTTGTTAAGAATGTCTTCAGGTATATTTGCTACATCAAACTCTGATAAATCTAATAGTGGAGAACCATATTCTTCATAACAAAGTTCTGCAATTTCTCTAGCGGTAAGTAGTTTTGATTTTATTATTGTAGTTACAAGAGATATCTTAGATTTTCTTGATTGGCCTATAGCTGTTGCAACTTGCTCTTCTGTCAATAAGTGTTTTCTAATAAATATAGTAGAGAGGCCTAAGTTTAACCCTGATGACGGCATATTTTTGTGCTCAGCTAACATAGTGATATTTTTGATTATGGCATATAAATTTGATGCATCCAAAGACAAAAAAGGCAGCGTTAGCTGCCTTTTATAATCATAGTGACTACTATGGTGCAGGAGCTGCAGCAGCGCCACAGTTACCAGGTCTAAACTTCTCTTCTAAATCAGTTGTACAAGTCCATACACCTTCAGCATCTCTAGATAGTGTAATCAGCTTACCTGCAAACTTGTCAGCATTACCACCTTGGGCCGTACATTGTATATCTGTTGTACCAGTTAATGCTATGTCACAATAAGTTCCACCAGTCGCTGTTTGACCAATATATCCAGCTGCTGATGCAGTTGTTGATGGTGTCTTTCCTTCATTTACTGCAATTTCAAACGCAGATTTTAATCCTGAAATTTCAGAGTAAGCAGATCCGGCTTGTGATTTAACTGTGTAATCTTGGTAAGCAGGCAATGCGATTGCTGCAAGAATACCGATGATCGCTACTACGATCATTAATTCAATAAGAGTAAAACCCTTAGCGTTTTTCATTTGGTTAATGCTTTTCATTTTTGTCTCTCTCTGTATTGCTTCGGGCTTGTTCTTATCCTTGAAACTTAAAATTATTAAAGGCCCTTAATAACTTTAAGTGGTGTCCTATCACCACAATCCTTCCGACATTAGTAAACTAGTGTTCTTATTAAAATGGTAATGCAGTTACTAGACAGCTAAATAACTCGATTCTCAGGGAAACCAGTCATAAGCCATATCGTTACATTAGTGTTAAAGGATAGAGTAGTGTTTGAATATTCGCCACTTTACCTTTGACCACAATTAGCAGTGTAACATATTTGCTACATTGTTAACGGAGTGTTCAGCTGAGAGTTAGTGCTTAAAAATTACTTATCAAAGTAATTAATTGTTACCAGGGTAACACTTTGAAAAGTCATTTGTTAAAGCTTGCATCTCAACATTAACTCGTCTGTAGTGAACGTTATTATAAAGTTACCAAAAAGGGAATACTTTATCGACGTAAAGTGCGAAAAAAGCGTTTTTTGCTGGTTTTATTTCATTGAAACGACTCGGGAAGTAACATTTTTGTGACAATGTTTGCTTCGTTTGAATAATAATTGACTGTCGATTAGTTTTGTCAAAATTATGGCATTGTTAAACAGCCTATATATATAGAAATAAGTACTATATAAATGAAGCTTTAATAATGGTAAGACCTCTTAAGGTATTATGAGATACTGAAATTCAATTAAAATCGAAAGCATGAACTCCAGCTTCAAATAAGAAAACAATGAGCAGATTAAAGGTTGCAATGACAGTATATGTAGCTCATTTATAGCCTAAATAGCAGTGTTATTGTCTCAGAGAGAATAAGATAAAGGCTTTATATAGATCGATGTGCCAATGTTTAGACATGTTATTTGTGCTCGTGAAATCATAACCATAACCATAACCGTAACCGTAACCGTAACCAAAGTCATATTCCCTAAGTGAGGTGGGTAGTGCTGAAGTTTTTAGGAAAGCTGATACCGTACTTTTTGGGAGCACTAGCAAGGTATTAAAAAGCCTGCTTTAAGCAGGCTTCATAGAAACAGCAAGGTTTAACTGTTAGTTGTGCCAATATGTTGATGTCATTTGTTATAAGTACCTAAATGCTAATAACTGTGTTTCTATCTATATCAGTAACGAGTTCGCCGATATTTATGATTTTAGACGTAATGATAAATCAAGCGCTTTAACATGCTTGGTGAGTGCGCCAACAGAAATAAAATCAACACCAGTTTTTGCAAAATCACTGATGGTGTCGATAGTGACGTTACCAGAGACTTCTAATTTAGTATTAAAGCCTTTTTGCTTAAATTGTTCATTTAGTGCTACTGCTTCAATCATCATAGTGACATCAAAATTATCGAGCATAATGATGTCTGAGCCAGCTTCTAATGCTTGAGTTAACTCATTAATAGACTCAACTTCAACTTCCACGGGTTTATCAGCCGCTAGTTTTCTCGCTGCATTGACAGCCAGCTCAATATTACCGCAAGCCATAATATGATTTTCTTTTATCAAAAATGCATCGAATAAGCCGATGCGATGATTTTTACCGCCACCACAGGTGACTGCATATTTTTGTGCTGTGCGAAGTCCTGGAATGGTTTTACGCGTATCAAGCAGACGAGTGTGTGTGCCTGCTAATTTGTCGACATAATGCTTGGTTAAACTCGCTACACCAGATAGCGTTTGAATAAAGTTCATTGCAGTGCGTTCGCCAGTTAAGATTGCTCTCGCTGGCCCTGAAAGCTCACATAGCACTTGGTTCGGAACTAATAAATCACCATCATCAACATGCCAATGTAAAGCGACTTCGCCACCAAGTTGGTTAAATACTTGCTCTGCCCAAGCTTTACCGCAAAAAACACCTTCTTCACGGGTGATAAGTTCGGCTTCTGCATACTTTTCAGCAGGAATAAGTTGTGCTGTGATATCTGCAGCTAACATGTCTTTTGGAGTATGAGACGGATTGTGTCCTAGATCTTCATCAAGAGCGGTTTTCACTGCGTGACGGATGTCATTTTCAATCATGTGATTTGTCCTTGCTATAACAGCTGCATCAAGTTGGTCAATATATAATGAAATCCAACTGATAATAAAACAGGTATGCGAGCAACTTTACCACAGTTGTTATTTCAAAATATAGCGCTTAACTGATACATTAAGCTTGTTTACTAGCAACGCAGAAACAAGCTTAGTGATTAAATTCATTATGTATATAACAGCCCATTAAAGGTTGTAGTTTAACGCTGATAATAAGAATAGATTATGAACAAAAGTATTCATGCAGGCTGGCACCGAAAAGCCCGCATATGTAAGTCACCTCATTTTAATCAACGACCCCTACATGAGGTGAGTGGATTAATTATTCATAATATCAGCCTTCCCGCAGGCTGCTTCGGTTTACCGCACATTGATGGCCTTTTTCAAGGTTGTTTAGATGTCAGTGCCGATCCTAGTTTTGAAGAGCTTGCGGGTCTTGAAGTCTCTGCGCACTTTTTAATACGTAGAGATGGCGAGTTAGTGCAATATGTCAGTTGTGATGACAGGGCATGGCATGCTGGAGTGTCGAGTTTGGAAGGTCGTGACAATTGTAATGACTTTACGGTGGGGGTCGAACTTGAGGGAACAGACGATGCTCCTTATACCAATGAGCAATATCAAGTTTTAGCTGAATTAACCTTGGAGTTGTTCAATGTATACCCTATGCTTAATCAAACTAGAATTGTAGGGCACTGCGATATAGCACCGGGGCGAAAAACTGATCCTGGCGATAGTTTTGATTGGTCACGATATTTTAGTTTATTAGCAAACCGTGGTGCCAGCTAATGCCACTGATTAATGATGTTCGGAATCTAACAGTAAATGTCTATTGTGTCAGTGGTTTTTATGATGTTGTTAGCTTGTATACTTCAGAAGGTAAGGCCAAGTAAGCCTTTGTTATAAAGTCATTTTTTAATTATAGTGTTGAACTTATTGTTGTACTTGGTTTTGCGTTTATCCAGTAACTTTATTTTTGTTTAGTTTGCAGGAGTCACATGGCACTTTTTTCGTTATTAATTGCAATCATGGTCGAAAGACTCAAGCTACTTCCTGCAAGTTGGCAATTTGATTCAATGCTCGCTAAATACCAGTCTTTATTTTGGAAAGATAAGCAACTTGATTCAGCTATTTGGGTTTCTGTTGTTATCCTTATTCCTGCGGTTATGATTTTTCTCTTGTTAGTCCTCTTGGATGGTCTCGTTTATGACTTAATGACATTATTGCTATGGGTAGCAATATCCATTCTTTGTTTTAGCCATCAAACTCTGCGTAATAACTTCAAAAAATACATGCTTGCGGCGTGTCGAGGAGATGTACAGGCCTGTTACCATTATGCCGAAAGCCTAGATTGTGCTGAATGCTTAGATGCTATTGATGAAAAAGATTTGGGCCAACAAATAGGTAAAACAGTGGCTTGGGTTAATTATCGGTACTACGGTGCTGTAGCATTATTTTTGATCTTCTTTGGGCCAGTTGGTGCGGTGCTTTATTGCACGGTACGTTTTTATGACCAACATAATCAGTTAAACCAACTCAATATGCCTTTTATTAGTCGATTACTGTTTTTACTCGACTGGCTACCGAGTCGCATTTTTAGCTTTGGTTTTGTATTAAGTGGTCATTTCGCTTCAGGCATTGCCGAATGGCGTAAACAGGTATTCAGTGCCAGCAATCATGCAAAAAATATTGTCACCCGTACAGCCATAGCCGCTGAAAGTATACCTGAATCAACCTCGGCGCCTGTTTGTGTGCAGCCAACGTTGGCATTATTAGCATTAAGTAAACGTAACTTTATTTTATTACTGACAGTTTTGTCGGTACTCACTATCTTCGGTGTGGTGAGTTAATACACCATTAAGTTTATGCGAAATTAATGCATAACTAATATTTATTTGAAATAGAAAAACAGTTTTTATTTTATAGACGATTAGCATTTAAATTAGCTGCTAAAGTTTACTAGAAATGCGCTTTATATTTTAGCCGCTAACGACATTGAAACATTCCGTATCCCCTCAGTGGTTGCGTTTGTGAAATGGTCAGACCCCTTAAAAGTTTTTTTTCGTTATGCTCATAGCACCTTAAGAGTTGTGATGTTTTAAACTTTTAGCCAACATCCATTCAACACTAGCCTAACTAGACATCAATTGTTTGATTTGATAAAGTGCGCTATCTCATATAAATTGGTAAGACCAATTGACAACGGAGCTGAGGGCCAAATGGCTTATAGCAAAATAACCCAGCCAAAAATTTCAGATGTGATCATGGAGCAGCTAGAGCGCATGATCCTCGAAGGTAGCTTGCAACCAGGGCAAAAATTACCGCCTGAGCGTGAGCTTGCCTTGCAGTTTGAAGTGTCTCGTCCTTCTCTGCGTGAAGCGATTCAAAAGTTAGAAGCCAAAGGTCTGCTAATGCGCCGACAAGGTGGAGGCACTTACGTCAAAGAGCAACTTTGGCAGAGCCTAGCAGATCCAATTGTAGAGCTGATGCATAACGACTCTGAAAGCCAATACGACTTATTGGAATTTCGTCATGCTACAGAGGGTATGATGGCCTATTTTGCTGCGCTTCGTGGAAACGATGCCGATATGCAAAGCATCAAGCGTTCAATTAATGAAGTTGAAACGGCGAGCAATATTGAAGCTCAAGCCGATGCGATTGTGCGATTTTATCGTGCAGTTGCAGAAGCATCGCACAATGTGGCGATGTTACACCTAGTACTCAGTTTAACCCCTGTGTTGCACAAAAACGTGGCACAGAACTTAGAGCTTTTAAGCCGTCGCGAAGAAGCCTCTACTATGGCGAATGAACACAGGCGAGCATTACTCGCTGCGATTGTTCGCCGTGATCCTGATGCGGCACGTGAAGCCTCGAACGAACATTTGAGTTACATCGAGGAAGTCATGTTGTCAGTGAGGGAAGAAGACAGTCGGTTGCAGCGTAGCTTGCGCCGTTTAAAGAGCGGTGTTTGATACAAAATATAGTGAACATCACTATAGATTGACCGAAACACATTAATTATCAGTATCTAGAGAAGGACAGCGACATGTCTGAAGATATGCTACAAGACTTAGATCCATTAGAAACTCAAGAATGGGTAGATTCCCTGCAAGCGGTATTAGAGCAAGAAGGCCCTGAACGTGCGCATTATCTACTTGAACAGTTAATCGATAAAGCGCGCCGTAATGGTACTCATCTACCTTACAAGGCAACGACCGCTTATTTGAATACCATTCCATCTGGCCAAGAGCCACATATGCCTGGTGATCAGGAAATGGAGCGTCGCATTCGTGCTATCGTTCGTTGGAATGCCCTTGCAATGGTATTACGTGGTTCTAAGAAAGATTTAGAGCTAGGTGGTCACATTTCTAGTTTTGCCTCTAGTGCGACTATTTATGATGTGTGTTTTAACCACTTCTTCCGTGCTCCTAATGCAAAAGACGGCGGCGATTTAGTGTATTACCAAGGTCATATCGCGCCGGGTATCTACTCTCGTTCTTTCCTTGAAGGTCGTATTAGCAAAGATCAAATGAACGGATTCCGTCAAGAAGTTGATGGTAAAGGTCTGTCTTCTTATCCGCATCCGAAATTAATGCCTGACTACTGGCAGTTCCCGACAGTATCAATGGGCCTTGGTCCGATTCAAGCAATTTATCAAGCGCGTTTCCTTAAGTATCTCACTGACCGTGGTTTAAAAGATTGCTCTGAGCAAACGGTTTACTGTTTCTTAGGTGATGGTGAGTGTGATGAGCCTGAAACATTGGGTGCTATCGGTCTTGCTGCTCGTGAAGAATTAGATAACTTAGTCTTTATTGTTAACTGTAACTTGCAGCGTCTTGATGGTCCTGTTCGTGGTAACGGTAAAATCATTCAAGAATTAGAAGGCGAGTTCCGCGGCGCAGGCTGGGAAGCCGTTAAAGTGATTTGGGGTCGCTACTGGGATCCATTACTTGCACGTGATACTAGCGGTAAATTACTACAGTTAATGGAAGAAACCGTTGATGGTGAATACCAAAACTGTAAAGCTAAAGGTGGCGCTTATACACGTGAGCACTTCTTTGGTAAATATCCTGAAACTGCCGAAATGGTTGCTAACATGTCAGATGATGACATTTGGCGTTTGAACCGTGGTGGTCATGATCCAGTTAAGATTTACGCTGCATTACAACATGCTAAAAATACTAAAGGTCGTCCTACAGTTATCCTTGCTAAAACAGTAAAAGGTTACGGTATGGGTGATGCGGGTGAAGGTAAAAATATCGCGCATAACGTGAAGAAAATGGGCGTAGAATCGCTTAAATACTTCCGCGATCGTTTTAATATCCCAATTAGCGATGA
This sequence comes from Shewanella sp. MMG014, assembly GCF_018100775.1. Classification (NCBI taxonomy): domain Bacteria; kingdom Pseudomonadati; phylum Pseudomonadota; class Gammaproteobacteria; order Alteromonadales; family Shewanellaceae; genus Shewanella; species Shewanella sp. MMG014. The sequence goes on along the minus strand of NZ_JAGJDZ010000007.1, from coordinate 268,688 downwards.
TCAGTTAGAAGATATTCCTTACTACCATCCAGGTGCTGACTCTGAAGAGGTTAAATACCTCAAAGCGCGTCGTGAATCACTCCATGGTGCGATGCCAACTCGCCTTGAGAAGTTCTCTGAAGAGTTAGAAGTACCATCGCTTAAGATTTTTGACTCAGTGCTGAAAGGCTCTAATGGCCGTCAAATCTCAAGCACAATGTCATTTGTCCGTATCTTAACTGCACTGCTTAAAGACAAGAAAATCGGCAAGAACATCGTACCGATTATTCCTGATGAAGCACGTACTTTTGGTATGGAAGGCTTATTCCGTCAGGTGGGTATTTATGCCCATGAAGGACAAAAATACGAGCCGCAAGATTCAGATCAAGTTGCTTACTACCGTGAAGATAAAACCGGTCAAGTATTACAAGAAGGGATTAACGAATTAGGTGCAATGTCATCTTGGGTCGCAGCGGCAACAAGCTACTCAGTTAACGATACTCCTATGATCCCATTCTACATCTACTACTCAATGTTTGGTTTCCAACGTATTGGTGACATGGCTTGGGCTGCAGGTGATATGCGAGCGCGTGGCTTTATGGTGGGTGGTACTTCTGGCCGTACTACCCTGAATGGTGAAGGTCTTCAGCATCAAGATGGCCACAGCCATGTCTTAGCAAACACTATTCCAAACTGTATTTCTTACGATCCTACTTACGGTTACGAAATTGCTGTGATTGTTCAAGACGGTATTCGTCGTATGTATGGTGAGCAGGAAGACGTGTTCTACTACCTGACTACTATGAACGAAAACTACGAACAACTTGCGATGCCTGAAGGCAGCGAAGAGGGTATCGTTAAAGGTATCTACAAGCTAGAAAGTCATCAAGGTAGTGGTAAAGGTTCAGTTCAGTTAATGGGTAGCGGCACGATTCTAGAGCAAGTGCGTAAAGCGGCTGTCGCTTTATCAAAAGACTTCGGAATTAGCGCAGATGTATTCAGCGTGACTAGCTTTAACGAGTTAACACGTGATGGCCAAGCCACTGAGCGTTACAACATGCTTCACCCAACTGAAACGCCAAAAGTGCCATATATCTCTGAAGTGTTATCAAAAGATGCACCAGCGATTGTCGCAACAGATTATATGAAGATTTACGGCGAACAATTACGTGCTTACATCCCGACTGATTACAAAGTGTTAGGTACTGACGGTTTCGGCCGCAGTGATAGCCGTGAGAATTTACGTCACCACTTTGAAGTTGATGCTAAGTTCATTGTTATTGCTTCACTTAAGTCTCTTGTCGACCGTAACGAAATACCAGTTGATGTGCTAACTAAAGCTATCAAGGAATACGGTATTGACGTTGATAAGATCAACCCACAGTTCGCATAGAGAGAAACAAAATGGCTGAATTAAAAGAAGTTTTGGTTCCTGATATCGGTGGTGATGAAGTTCAGGTTATTGAAGTCTGTGTTGCAGTTGGTGATGAAATCGCTGCAGAAGACTCAATTCTTACCGTTGAAAGCGACAAAGCAACCATGGATATTCCAGCGCCGTTTGCCGGTACTGTAGCCGAGTTAAAAGTGGCTGTAGGCGATACCATCGCTGAAGGTAAGCTGATTGCGATGTTAAATGCAGCTTCTGCGGCGGCTCCTGTTGAAGCACCACAAGCAGCGCCACAAGCAGCACCAGCTCCAGTAGCACCAGCGGCTCCTGCTGCACCAATCGTTGAAGCTCCTGCAGCGCCAGCAGCTGGCGGCTCGCAAATCATTGAAGTGGCAGTGCCAGATATTGGTGACGCTGAAAACGTTGATATTATTGAAGTTCTGGTGAGTGTGGGTGAAACCATTGAAGCCGATACTGGTTTAATCACCTTAGAAACTGACAAAGCGACGATGGAGGTGCCTGCACCTTCAGCGGGCGTGGTGAAAGAACTTAAAGTTGCCGTTGGCGATAAAGTGTCTCAAGGCTCATTAGTATTGATGCTTGAAGTTGGCGCATCGGCTCCTGCTGCAGCTGAACAAGTTGCCACAGCTCCTGCAGAAGCAACACAAGCTGCTGCGCCTGCTGCTAGCACTGTTGAAGTGAAAGAAGTTGCGGTTCCTGATATTGGCGATGCATCGGATGTCGACGTTATTGAAGTTTTGGTTGCCGTTGGTGATGTGCTTGAAGTGGATACGGGATTAATTACCCTTGAAACGGATAAAGCGACGATGGAAGTGCCTGCACCATTTGCTGGTAAACTTGTAAGCTTAACAGTAAATGTGGGTGATAAAGTTTCTCAAGGTAGCATTATTGCCACTGTCGAAACGACTTCATCTGCCGCCCCAGCTCCAAGTGCACCAGCGCCTGCACCGGCTGCAAGCAAACCAGCTCCTGCAGCGACACCTGCTCCAGCTAAGGCTGCACCAGTGCCACATCATCCAAGTGCGGGTAATCAACCTAAAACGGGTGTGGTACATGCTTCACCTGCTGTACGCCGCTTAGCGAGAGAGTTTGGCGCCGATTTAACGTTAGTTAAAGGCACCGGACGTAAGGGCCGTATCTTAAAAGAAGATGTACAAGCCTTTATTAAGTATGAGCTAAGTCGCCCTAAAGCATCTGCTGCAACTTCTGTTGCTGGTGGTGCGGGTGGATTGAATGTGATTGCTGCGCCGAAGGTGGACTTCAGTAAGTTTGGTGAAGTTGAAGAAGTGCCGTTAAGTCGTATTCAGAAAATCTCTGGACCTAACTTACATCGCAACTGGGTTACGATTCCACATGTGACGCAATTTGATGAAGCTGATATCACTGAATTAGAAGCATTCCGTAAAGAACAAAATACACTTGCTGCTAAGAAGAAAGCGGATTACAAAATTACGCCGCTTGTCTTTATGATGAAAGCTGTAGCGAAAACATTGGCTGAATTCCCAGTGTTTAACTCAAGCTTAAGTGCTGATGGTGAATCATTAATTCAGAAGAAATATTTCCACATTGGTGTGGCTGTTGATACACCAAACGGATTGATGGTACCAGTTGTTCGCGACGTTGATAAGAAAGGTATCGTTGAGCTATCTCGTGAGTTAATGGACATTTCAGTGCGTGCTCGTGACGGCAAGCTTAAGTCAGCGGATATGCAAGGTAGCTGTTTCACTATCTCAAGTTTAGGTGGCATTGGCGGTACGGCATTTACCCCAATTGTTAACTATCCTGATGTGGCTATTTTGGGTGTATCTAAGTCTGAAATGAAGCCTAAATGGAATGGCAGTGATTTTGAGCCTAAGTTGATGTTGCCATTATCGTTATCATACGATCACCGTGTGATTGATGGTGCAATGGCAGCGCGCTTTAGCGTCACATTATCTAGCATTCTTAGCGACATCCGTACGTTAATTTTGTAAAGAGAAAGGCTGCTCAATGTGAGCAGCCTTTTTTATCTCGTCACAGGATTGTGATCAGTGTCAAACAAAGGGTAAAATGCGGCCACCTTACAAGATTCAATAATGACCCCATTTTGCAGTTTGGACGGTTTTTCCGCCAACAAGAGAAAAATAGAGGAAAACATGAGTAAAGAAATCAAAACTCAGGTAGTAGTACTTGGTTCAGGCCCTGCAGGCTATTCAGCAGCATTCCGAGCTGCAGATTTAGGTTTAGAAACAGTTATCGTTGAGCGTTTTAGTACGTTAGGTGGTGTTTGTTTGAATGTGGGTTGTATTCCGTCAAAAGCATTACTACATGTCGCTAAAGTGATCGAAGAAGCAAAAGAAGTTGCTCATCACGGTGTTGTATTTGGTGAGCCAACGATTGATTTAGAAAAATTACGCGGCTTTAAAGAAAAAGTAGTGGGTCAATTAACAGGCGGTTTAGGCGGAATGTCTAAAATGCGTAAAGTTAATGTAGTTAATGGCTATGGTAAATTTACTTCATCAAACACCATGGAAGTTCAAGGTGAAGATGGCGTTACAGTGATTAACTTTGAACACGCAATTATTGCTGCTGGTTCACGCCCAATCGAGCTACCGTTCATTCCACATGAAGACCCACGTATCTGGGATTCTACTGATGCACTAGAACTTAAAGAAGTGCCAGGTAAATTATTAGTTATGGGTGGCGGTATTATTGGCCTAGAAATGGGTACCGTTTATTCATCAATCGGTAGTGAAATTGATGTGGTTGAAATGTTTGACCAAGTCATTCCTGCTGCTGATAAAGATATCGTTCGTATCTTCACTAAGAAGATCAAGAAGAAATTCAACTTGATGCTTGAAACGAAAGTGACAGCGGTTGAAGCAAAAGAAGACGGTATCTACGTTACTATGGAAGGCAAGAAAGCACCTGCTGAGCCTGTGCGTTATGATGCTGTATTGGTTGCAATTGGTCGTACACCAAATGGTAAATCAATTGATGCTGAAAAAGCTGGTGTAAATGTTGATGAGCGTGGTTTCATCAATGTTGATAAGCAGTTACGTACTAACGTACCTAACATTTTCGCTATTGGTGATATCGTAGGTCAGCCAATGTTGGCTCACAAAGGTGTGCATGAAGGTCATGTGGCTGCTGAAGTTATTTCAGGTCTTAAGCACTTCTTCGACCCTAAAGTGATCCCTTCGATTGCTTATACAGACCCAGAAGTAGCATGGGTTGGTCTAACTGAGAAAGAAGCAAAAGAGCAAGGTGTTGCATACGAAACTGCAAGCTTCCCTTGGGCTGCAAGTGGCCGTGCTATTGCTTCTGACGCAAGTGATGGCATGACTAAGTTAATCTTCGACAAAGAAACTCATCGTGTGATTGGTGGTGCTGTTGTTGGTGTTAATGGTGGTGAATTACTAGGTGAAATTGGCCTAGCAATTGAAATGGGTTGTGATGCTGAAGATTTAGCATTAACTATTCATGCTCACCCAACCTTACATGAGTCTGTCGGTCTTGCTGCCGAAGTTTATGAAGGTTCTATTACTGATTTGCCAAACCCAAAAGCAAAAAAGAAAAAATAACTAGCAACTCATTGTAGCTATTTGTATCAAAGCACCTTACGGGGTGCTTTTTTTTGATCAATTTTTACAATATGGTGATATATTTAAAATGTGTATCAATTGAGTTTTAGATAGTTGTTGGCATGAAGCCAGTTTATATTTTGCAAGGAAACTTCCAACGTTACGAATAAATCATTTTCCAGAGTAATAATTAACAAATGATAAATCGCGTTAAACAGTTTTTAAGTTTCATTTTTCTAACCATTTTATTTTGTAACCAGACTTCAGCTGTAAATGTTGTCCAGCGACTATTTAATGCCCAAGATGGGTTAATTAACTATTCGATTAATGATATTACTTTTGATGATTATGGTTATGTCTGGCTTGCAACTCAGCAGGGGTTGTATCGTGTCAGTAGCTCTGCAATTCGCAGAATTGACCAACCTAATACTGCTGATGCTCTCAGTTATCAAAATATCAAATTACTGATTAAAGTCGGTAAAAATCATCTATTACTCAACAGCAATTTCTCTTTAACCCTTTACGATATTTCGACAAACCAATTCTCTGATCTGCTTATTGATTCACCTGACAGCTTTTATAACGATCCTATTTCAGGTTACACAAGGCTTGCAAACGGAAGTGTGGTGTTATTAACCAATGCTGGTCGAGTATTGCTGCTTGATAACGAGTCTTTACAGCTAACCTTGTTACACTCACTCGATGAAAATGTGGCTTGGAACAGTATTCATCAATGGGCTGATAACACTTTTTTATATTCAAATAGCCTTGCTATTGAACTTAGGGATGCTCAAGGTGCACTGTTATCTCAAATTGATTGGGATATAAAAAATACCTTTATTCGTGGCTTATTTATCGATAGCAAAGATGATATTTGGGTATACAGTAATAAAGGCTTATTCCTTGTCGATATCGATAAAAAAACCATTAACCGCGTGGCTATTGCCCCCTTTAATATTCATCAATTGGTAGAAGATAAGCAAGGTAGTTTATGGATGTCGACGACTTCTGGTCTGTTTTCTTGGCAACCGCATACCGACGAGATTAAATCTTATAAAGAAGAGCTAAAGCGTGATGCTGATATTGATTACATTGACGATGTTGCCGTTGATCAGCATGGGTTGATTTGGCTTGGCGGTTCTGGTGAAGGCTTGGCTTTATTAGCGTTAAAACCTGATTTCTTACTGGATTACTTTAATAAGGCCTCTAAATATAAACTCGTCGATGAGATGATATGGAGTGTATTTGCTCAAGACGATAAGTTATGGCTTGGCGGTGATGGTGGATTGAATATTGTCGATAAACAAGCTGTTTCTTCTAGTTTGCATCTCCCAAATGGGTTTCAAGCAAGTGATTCAGTATACAGTCTATCTGAGTTAGAGAGCCAATATGTTTCACTCGCGACCACCAATGGCGTGTTTGTGTATGACAAAGATACGAATAACGAAGTCGACTTTTCAACATTTGCTCCTAACAGTGACGGCCTTAGAGGATCGCAGCTATTCACCTCTTATAACGATCCCCTGATTGATGGGCGAATTTGGTGGGGTACGTTTGATAAAGTCCATTATTGGCAGCCTGGGTTGACTGATATTAAACAAATATCAATATTCAATGAAGGTGAGCGAAATACCCGAACCAGTATTAGCAGCGTTTATCGTGATGATGAAAACACGCTATGGGTCGGTGGAGATAAATATTTAGGTTATTTAACCAATCAGAATCAATTGAACTCGTTATCAGACATTTTGGTGAGAGAATATCCAAATGCTAGTGTGAATAACATCAATCAAATTGACGATGATACGTTGTGGTTAGGGACTTACCAGGAAGGCTTACTTCGATTTAATACGAAAACCCATGATATAGAATCAATGAACAAATTATGGGATTTAGACTGCAGCACTGTGTATTTTATCCAGCAAACTGAACGCTATAATCTCATTGGTTGTGAATCGATTTTAATCCGCCACGATCCCCTTAAAGATGTCGTAGACGTTTTCTCTGTGAATGATGGTTTTACGGCATCAGAGTTTAATGAAGCTGCATCCTTTTATGACCCCAAAGCGGGGTTATATATTGGTAGCCCTGACGGGGCAATGCTGGTGGATGTTGATAAGCTTGAGCACCGAAGTCAAAGCCATGATATTTCATTGGAATCGATCTCAGTTTTTTACGACGATCAAACCGAGCTGTATTTATTGCCAGACTCATTCAATATTGTCAGGCCTGATGCCAAACTGATTAGTTTTCAAATGACCACATTTGATTATATCGATACGGCGCCAATTAGTATCAAATATCGTTTAGTGCTGGATGGTTCAGCTAAAAAGCCTAACTATATTCTTCTTGAAGGGCAGACACAGGTCAATATTGCTGACTTAAATGCCGGCGTATATACCTTGGAGTTACTGCATAAACAGCAGGGAATATGGTCGATAGAACCGTTTCAATTTCAATTCAAAGTTAATGAATATTGGTGGGCATCGCAGTGGTTTAAAATGTTGGTGTTATTAATCATTTTATTAACTGCATTCACATCAGTGGTTTTGCGTCAAAAGCAAGTTAGGCGGGTATTAAAGATTAATACGGCGCTTCGGGAAAGTGAAGACAAACTCCGTCAATCTCTGCGGGGAAGTGATTCTGACTTGTGGGAATGGAACAGCCACTCAAATAGTATTTTATTCGAAAATAAAGCGGGGATTTTAGGCGCTAAATCTCAGTTATCTTATCTCGTACCGGACTTGCCTATTATCGATGAGGATAAAGAAGGTGTAACTCGCCATTGGATGGATTTACTCAAAGGCAAGCAAGACTCGATTGATATTGAGTTTCGATATACCCGAGCCGCCGGCATTCTAGGTTGGTTACGTATCCGTGGACGTGCAGTAAAAGTCAATGATGAAACAGGGCAAGTGGAGAAGGTTGCGGGTATTTATACCGAAGTGACAGAGCAGCGAGAACTTCAAAGTGAAATTGATTTACTCGCAAAAGCTTTCGAGAATACCTCCGAAGGAATGTTAATTCTGGATGCTAAAAAGCACATCAAGGTCATTAATGCAGCGGCCAACAATTTGGTAGGCGCTGAAGAAGAACAATTGATTGGACAGCCTTTTGAGTCACTGCTGCACAAAAGTAACCCTGAAAATGACATAGATGTCTTAAAGCTTGTAGAAGGCATCTGGAATGGCGAATTGACATTTATACGCCAGCCAAATGATAAGTTTCCAGTATGGGCCAATATTTCGGTGATGACTGATAAGCATCAGGTTATTCAGCATTATGTGGTGGTGTTTTCTGATATTACGTTACGTAAGCAAAATGAACTTAACTTACGCAATCTAGCCAATAATGATGTATTAACAGGGCTATCTAACCGTTCCATGTTTAATCGGCAATTAGCACGAATTACTTCAGACGCTCATGGCTCCAATGAACGATTAGCGTTATTGTTTCTCGATTTAGATCGCTTTAAGCACGTGAATGATTCATATGGTCATAGCATGGGGGATGCGTTATTAGTCGAAGCCGCTAAGCGTATTCAACGAAGTGTGGGTAGCGAGCATCTTGTGTGCCGATTTGGTGGTGATGAATTCGTTATTCTATTAAGGCAAGTTGAGTCAATCGACGAAATTAACTTGGTTGCTGAAAAAGTCCTTAAGCAAATTGCGGCACCTTTTAGGTTATTCTCACGAGAGTTTTTCGTTTCTACTAGTATTGGTATTAGCATGTGGCCTGAAGACACTTTGGACCCTGAAACTCTGATTAAAAATGCTGACTTAGCAATGTATCACGCCAAGGAAGAAGGGCGGGGAAATTTTCAATATTATTCAGCGGAGCGAAACGCAGAAGCACAATACCATTTATGGATTGAATCGGAGCTCAGAAAAGCCATTGAGAATAATGAACTGCAACTGTATTACCAGCCGCAAATTGATATTTTAAGAGGTGATAAATTTATTGGGATGGAGGCGTTGATCCGTTGGCAGCATCCTGAAAAAGGGTTTATTAGACCTGATGTATTTATTAAAGTTGCCGAGTCCTGTGGTTTGATTATTGATATTGACCGTTGGGTGTTACGTCAGGCTTGCACTGATGGTGCTCGCTGGCATGCCTTACATGATGAGCATTTTCAGTTATCGGTTAATGTCTCAGCAGTGCAATTTAGGCAAGTGGATTTCATTGATAGCCTAAAAACAATTTTGGCCGATACTGGCATGCCACCTCAATGCTTAGCTGTTGAAATCACAGAAGGTGTTTTAATGAAAGAGTTGCAGGTGGCAAATGCACATTTGGCACAATTAAAAGCCTTAGGGATAGAAGTGGCGATTGATGATTTTGGTACTGGGTATTCATCACTGGCTTATTTACGAAACTTTGAGGTTAATACACTTAAAATTGATCGGTCATTCTTGATTGATATTGTTAATAACGAGGCCGATCAAGCGATTGTGAGTAGTATTATAGAATTAGCTCGTAACCTTAAATTACATGTGGTTGCAGAAGGTATTGAGTCTTACGATCAAATGGAGCAAGTATTCAGCCGTGGCTGTTATATCATTCAAGGTTACTATTTTGCTAAGCCGATGCCACGTGACGCGTTTGATGCATTTATCGGAATTTCAAAGGCGGACTCATAAACTAGCGAATACATTCCAAATACGATAATGCAAATAAAGGTTAATAAGATGGTTTGAAAGGTTTTATTAATGATGCATTTTCTTTGCTAGAATGGCGCCGATAATAATTTAAAGATAGGGATGCTTTATATGGGTCGTAAGATCGCATTGTTACTGTTGTTGAGTTTAACCACGAGTTTCACTTATGCAAAAGAACGTCCAACAGTAGGACTGGTATTAAGTGGCGGTGGCGCAAAAGGTTCGGCTCATATTGGCATCCTGAAAGTATTAGAGCAAAACCGTATTCCAGTTGATTATGTGACGGGTACCAGTATTGGTTCGTATGTAGGCGGTATGTATGCACTTGGTTATACCGCTGATGAAATAGAAACGATCATGCTGAACTCTCCTTGGGCTGAGGGCTACTCAGATACTATTCCCCGCGAAGATTTAACCTACCGTGATAAACAACATCGAGATAAATTTAATATCCCATTAAATGTGGGCTATAAAGATGGCGGGCTTGCTGCGCCAAGTGGCTTACTTCGAGGCCAAACAATGTCACAGCTACTGCAACATTCAACTGACCTCGTTGAGCAGTTTGGTGATTTCGATGATTTAGCGATTCCTTACCGTGCAGTTGCAACAGATTTATCCACAAGTCACGCCGTTGTATTAGATAAGGGCAGTATTGTAAAAGCCATGCAAGCTTCTGCCACTGTGCCAGGTGCGCTGCAACCAGCAGAAATCGATGGTAAGCTTCTCGTCGACGGCGGTATTTCGAATAATATGCCGATTGATGTGGTTAAAGCCATGGGAGCAGATGTGGTGATCGCTGTTGATATTGGCTCACCATTGGCAACTAAAGAGCAGCTAGATAGCACCATTGCAGTATTGGAGCAGCTATCGACGATTTTGACCAAAGCAACCACTGAAGAGCAGAAGACCTATTTAACGGATGGTGACGTGCTCATTCGCCCCGCGATTGACGACATGAGCACTACTGACTTTGAAATCATGCCGCAAGCATTAGAAGCTGGGACTATCGCTGGTAATGCTGCTCTGCCTATGTTGGCTCACTTGAGTATCAGTGAAGCTGATTATCAAGCTTATCAAGATAAAAAAAGACGAGCCAAGCTGGTGTTTGTGAATCAAGTCAACCGTCCTTCCACCAAGATTGTTTTCGACAATAACTCTAAAGTTAGTGAGCGCTTATTACGAGAAGAGTTAGGTCTAAAAGAAGGCGAGGTGATCACTAAAGAAGAGTTAAATGCTGCAATCAAACGACTATATTCGCTTAATAAATTTGAACGTGTCGATGCGGAATTTGAAGATACTGAAGAAGGCCGTGTTTTAACCGTCAGTACCCATGCAAAATCTTGGGGACCTAATTATTTTGATGTCGGCTTTAATTGGGAAGACGACTTTACTTTAGATTCGGCGATTACCTTGAGCTTGGCTTACACCATGGGTGAACTTACCGATAATGGTGGCGAATGGCGAAACGAGATGCAACTTGGATTTGAAAAACGAATTAGTACTGAGTTTTACCAGCCTTTCTCAAAAGACCAAGATTTTTATGGCCGAGCGATTTATGAGTATGAGATTAAAGACTGGGATTTTTATGATGGCAATGACCGTTTATATGAGCTTAAAAATTCGTTAAATCAATTCTCTATGGGTGTTGGTTATAACTACTCTCACGCTGGTTTGATTGAGATTGGTGCTGTGGGTGAACTAGGGACACTATCTAATCGTGCCGTTTCCGAAATTGATTTGGATTATGATTCAGTCGGTGGATACTTTTTGATGACGTACGATACATTAAATAGCATCAGCTTCCCGACTGAAGGTCAACGCTTAACCTTTAAAGCGGCAGTGCGTGATGAAAAATACTCAGGTGCCGTGGTCAATGACTCCGATCAACTGGCTTGGCAATTTGAAGCAGATTGGAAAGGGGCATTAAATCTAGGTAACCATGCCATTGTAGGTAAAGCGGCAATCACTACAGTGGATGTTGACCGTGATTTCACCATTCATGTTGCTGAATTAGGTGGATTCTTGAATTTATCGGGTTATCACAAAGGTGCTCTTGCTGGACCTCACAAAGCATTTGGCGCACTGATTTATCAGTATGATCTTGGTCGAGATGTTTTATTATCGGATGTGCCACTCTACTTGGGTGCCAGTATTGAGGCTGGTAACGTGTGGCTACTAAAGGATGACATTGATTTAGATGACTTGATATATGCGAGTAGTCTTTATTTAGGTACCGATACTAGCTGGGGGCCGGCAGCATTAGGCTTTGGCTTTACTGATACTGGCGAGCAAGCGTTTTACTTATTCATTGGTAAAAACTTCTAATTTAAGTCTTTATTCGAATAGACTTGGTGATGTAAAGGGCTGCGGGTGCAGCCCTTTTTTATATCGCTTTTGTTGCTTAGTTAGATTCTGGTAGTGGCATTTAGCACATCAGCTAATTGGCCTAAATGCTCGAGCTGTTGATGCGCAATAACCCAACGTGATTGCTCTGCCAATTCAGGAGCAGGAACCGCCACGGTTTGCATTGTCGCTGCTCTTGCTGCAATTAGGCCATTAAATGAATCTTCAATGGCTAGGCAATGTGCAGGATTTACCTTTAATGCATTGGCGCAATTCAAATAGACTTCTGGATGCGGCTTTCCGTATTGAAGATTTTCAGCAGATGCAATTGCTTCAAAATATGATCTTATCCCTAGTTTTGCCATGACTGAGTCAATGAGATCTGTTGAAGAAGAGGTCGCTAGTCCAATTTTAAGCTGCTTTTGCTGGCATAGTTTCAGTGCATCGATAACGCCGCGCATTGGTGCACCTTCAGTTTCAATAAACGTGACGACTTTATCGATAATCTGCTGCGCGACAGCACGGTTATCATAGTTATCCCATGGGTATCGCTGGTACCAATAGGCAACCAATAAGTCTATTCGTAATCCTGTGGTAACTTCGGCATCTTTCATGGTGATGGGTACACCGAGTTGATTGAGCACTTCGACCTCAGCTTTTTGCCAAGCTGGCTCGGTATCAATAATCACGCCGTCCATATCAAATATGACCGCTTCTATAGTGGTTAATGACATATTACTCCCTTACTTAGTTTGCATAGCTAGTCAATAAAGTTGAATAAACAGTGTTTTAGGCATGTATTAGGTGGTGCTGTTCAAAGACTATGCAGAATAGCGAAAAAAAAAGCAAAATTTCATCTAAGTTATACGATTGATTTATAGGACTGAATTAAATTGTGGTGTCAGGTTAATTTACTGAAATTAAAGTGTTTATTTAATGTTTTAAACTATTGTCTAATTTTATTTGTTTAAAGCAGAAGTTAAATTATACTGCGAGCTCAATATTAGTATCGATTTCGTCTCCATTAGAGTGTGATCTAATTCATACTTTTGCAAACCTGTAGTATACTACGGGTCGGATTTCAAGCCCGAACCTGTGGAATGGTCATTTTTTCTATTAAATGATGTTCAGTTTCGCTGTTAGGCGCAAAACAAAGAGGAATGTTGCCGTGCTAGAAGCATATCGTAAACACGTCGCAGAACGTGCTGCAGAGGGTGTTGTCCCTAAGCCATTAGATGCACAACAAGTGGCTGAATTAGTGAAGTTAGTTGAAACTCCGCCTGCTGGTGAAGAGGCCGTGATTCTAGATCTATTAGAAAATCGTATTCCCCCTGGTGTTGATGAAGCTGCGTACGTAAAAGCGGCATTCTTAGATGCAGTTGCCAAAGGCACTGTTTCGTCACCAATCCTATCAACTGAGCGTGCTACTGAACTACTTGGTACTATGCAAGGTGGTTACAACATTGAGCCGTTAATCGCTCAATTAGATAATGATGCACTTGCTCCGATCGCAGTCACTGCATTATCAAATACACTATTAATGTTTGATGCCTACCATGATGTGGTAGAAAAAATGCAAGCAGGTAATGACTTTGCTAAGCAAGTTGTTAACTCTTGGGCTAATGCTGAGTGGTTCCTAAACCGTCCTAAATTAGCAGAAAAAGTGACCTTGACTGTATTTAAAGTGTCAGGTGAGACAAACACAGATGACTTGTCTCCTGCTCCTGATGCATGGTCTCGTCCTGATATCCCATTGCACGCATTAGCCATGCTGAAAAATGCCCGTGACGGCATTGTGCCTGATGAAGCTGGCGTAGTTGGCCCAATTAAAGAAATCGAAGCACTTAAAGGCAAAGGTCATCCACTGGTTTATGTTGGTGACGTTGTTGGTACTGGTTCTTCTCGTAAATCAGCGACTAACTCAGTGCTATGGTTCATGGGTGACGATATCCCTTATGTACCTAATAAGCGCGCTGGTGGTTTCTGTTTAGGTGGTAAAATTGCACCAATCTTCTTCAACACGATGGAAGATGCAGGCGCATTACCAATTGAGCTAGACGTAGAAAAAATGAACATGGGCGATGTTATTGATATCTACCCATATGAAGGCGTAGTTAAGCGTGCTGGCACTGATGAAGTGATTTCAACGTTTGAACTTAAAACTGACGTACTGCTAGATGAAGTACGTGCTGGTGGCCGTATTCCATTAATCATTGGTCGTGGTTTAACAGACCGTGCACGTGAAACGCTAGGTCTTAGTGCTTCAGACGTATTCGTACGTCCACAAGACGTTGAAGCATCAAGTAAAGGCTTCACACTGGCGCAAAAAATGGTTGGTAAAGCTTGTGGTGTAACAGGTATTCGTCCAGGTCAGTATTGTGAACCTAAAATGACATCTGTTGGTTCGCAAGATACCACTGGCCCAATGACACGTGATGAACTAAAAGATTTAGCATGTTTAGGTTTCAGTGCAGACCTAACGATGCAGTCATTCTGTCATACTGCAGCTTATCCTAAGCCTGTTGATGTGAATACGCATCAAACATTACCAGATTTCATCATGAACCGTGGTGGTGTTTCACTTCGTCCAGGTGACGGTGTTATTCACTCATGGTTAAACCGTATGCTTCTGCCGGATACTGTTGGTACTGGTGGTGACTCTCATACGCGTTTCCCAATAGGTATTTCATTTCCTGCAGGTTCTGGTCTTGTTGCATTTGCTGCAGCAACTGGTGTTATGCCATTGGATATGCCTGAGTCAATTTTGGTTCGCTTTAAAGGTGAAATGCAACCAGGTATCACATTACGTGATCTTGTACATGCTATCCCACATAAAGCTATCGAAATGGGTCTATTAACGGTAGAGAAGAAAGGTAAGATTAACGCTTTCTCTGGCCGTGTTCTTGAAATTGAAGGACTAGAGCACCTTAAAGTTGAGCAAGCATTCGAGTTATCAGATGCATCTGCTGAGCGTAGTGCTGCTGGTTGTACAATCAAGTTAGACAAAGAGCCAATCATTGAATACTTAAACTCTAACATCGTGATGTTGAAGTGGATGATCTCTGAAGGTTATGGCGATCGTCGTACTATTGAGCGTCGTATTAAAGGCATGGAAGAGTTTATTGCTAATCCAGAGCTAATGAGCGCAGATAGTGATGCTGAATACGCTGAAGTTATCGAAATTGATTTAGCTGATATCAAAGAGCCAATCCTTTGTGCGCCGAACGATCCAGATGATGCAGTGTTATTATCATCAGTTGTTGATACTAAAATTGACGAAGTCTTCGTCGGTTCTTGTATGACCAACATCGGTCACTTCCGTGCAACAGGTAAAATGCTTGATAAGTTTGCTAAGACTTTACCAACACGTTTGTGGATTGCTCCACCAACGAAAATGGATAAAGACCAGCTAACAGAAGAAGGCTATTATGCAATCTTTGGACGTGTCGGTGCACGCATCGAGATCCCAGGTTGTTCACTGTGTATGGGTAACCAAGCACGTGTTGCTGAGAATTCAACAGTCGTATCAACATCGACACGTAACTTCCCTAACCGTTTAGGTACTGGCGCAAACGTTTACTTAGCATCTGCTGAGTTAGCTGCCGTAGCTGCACTATTAGGTCGTTTACCATCTCCAGCAGAATATCAAGAATATGCGAAAGAGTTAGATGCAACAGCAGCTGACACTTACCGCTACTTGAACTTCGATGAGATTGAGTCTTACACGAAGAAAGCTGATAGTGTAATTTTCCAATCAGCAGTGTAGCCTTTGATAAGATGGTTACGTTTTAAAAGCGTAAACTGAAAAATGCCAGCTCATTAGCTGGCATTTTTGTGTCTGGATTTTGTCTGGATCAAAGTCGCGGCACTTCATCCATACCCGAGTCAAAAGGAGGCGTTTATCCTTCTTAATAAACCCACATCGCCCAGTGCTATTCTATAAAGCGAATGATTGCTAACGGCCGGTTCATCTAAAGACTGACTTCAATTGATATTTGGCTAAGTAATTAGCTTACCTCGACAACTAGAGATTAATTGGGATTCTACAATCTTAATCCAAACGAAGGTTGGAGCGCTAATAACAAGTTTCCCTTAATAACCAAAAATCACTTCTCGCTGTGCTCACAAGAATCACTGCGACAAAGAGAGTAATTACGCCAATGTGCACAAACCAGAATGATGGTTGATGCAAGTGTCATTAGCTTTTCTCCAGTCTCACCAAATAAATCATGTCCATAAATTGCGGTCACTCCTAGCCCTATCATTCCAGAAAATGCTAACACTAAAACGGTAGGATCTTTGTGTCGTGTACAGCCAAGAAAGACTGCGATACTGCTTGTCGGGATAATAACCCACACCATGAGAATATGATAAAAGTGATCGCTTACAGGTAGGGACAACATCGTTGGAAACAGTATTAATAATAATGGCCCCGCGATACAGTGAAGTGCGCACAACGCTGAGACTGAAATAGCAAGGCGATCTAATAGTATTTGGGCGGGCTTATTCATGTTGATACTCAAGTGATTAATTGGTTAGGTATGCTGATGATATGTTATATCATAAAAGATCGTTAATCTATCATTGGCATCATGAGTATTCAATAAGTTATCGGTAATATAAGTATGATTTACATATTGAGTCTTGGGTTTAAGGTTAAACTCATGGTACCAAGCGATGGTACTAAGTGATGGTACTAAGTGATGGTACTAAGTGATGGTACTAAGTAATGGCGGTAAGCGTGATAAGGTCGAGCCAGACGATATAAAAGGCTAGATAAGCATGGAGGTGAAGATTGGTAATTTGGCTAACATCGGTATTCATTAAATTTTCTGGAATGAAAAGTCGTAAATAAGGGAAATACTATCATTTCCCTTGTTTCAGTCTTGGTCACTGAGAAACAGTTGTCGTGCTTTGTCCTCAACCTAAGCTGTATCAGGAAATGAACACTAAGAGTACTTAATATTCATATCAATTAGCGGCTCACGAGAGCCTTTTTCTGCACGTAATCTCGCTAAGTATCTTTCCCAAATTTCAACCTGATGAGTACCAAACTCGTGTAATAATTTCCATGAGAATAGCCCAGTATCATGGCCATCATCGAAAATGATTTTTACGGCATAATTGCCGACTGGTTCAATGGCGGTAATGTTCACCGCTTTTTTATGGGTGACTAATATCGGGTTACCATGGCGTTGTACTTCTGCTGATGGAGAGTTAACTCTGAGCATTTCACAGGTGATATTAAAAACGTCGCCATTATCAAACGTGACTTCAAGTAGCTTGGATTTACGTTTTAATTTTAGGTTAGTGACATTGGGTGAGCTCATAACGGTTACTCTCTTATAATGGAACGTTATCTAATGATAGCTTTTCAAGAATGATACTTCATAGTTAAACAGGGTGCTTAAAAACAGCGTCGAGGCTTCAATAAAAAAGGTGGTTACTCTGGGAGTTAACCACCTCTTTTCATGTAGCTATCCTATTTATAATAGTTAATG
The DNA here is from genome assembly GCF_018100775.1 of Shewanella sp. MMG014. Lineage (NCBI taxonomy): Bacteria > Pseudomonadati > Pseudomonadota > Gammaproteobacteria > Alteromonadales > Shewanellaceae > Shewanella > Shewanella sp. MMG014. Next base: position 251,236 of record NZ_JAGJDZ010000007.1, on the reverse strand, counting down.
TTAACTAAAATAAGGACAGCTAACACAGTGATAGCTCACAATTGAGGCATATCACCTACCACTGATTATAAAATAAAGCGGCTTAAATCTTCATCTTCCACCAAGGTGTCGAGATGCTCAGTAACATAAGCTTCGTCGATGACAAACGTACTGCCAGACTTTTCAGAAGCATCATATGAGATTTCTTCCATGAGCTTTTCCATCACGGTATGTAAACGGCGAGCACCGATGTTTTCAGTGGTCTCATTGACTTGCCATGCCGCTTGAGCGATTTTTTCGATACCTGATTCAGCAAACTCGACTTTTACGCCTTCAGTGCCCATCAGTGCAACGTATTGCTCTGTAAGTGATGCATGTGGTTCGGTTAAGATACGCTTAAAGTCGTCAGCACTTAGGGCGCTAAGCTCAACACGAATAGGTAAACGACCTTGTAGCTCAGCAATCAAGTCAGACGGCTTAGACATTTGGAACGCACCAGATGCGATAAACAGAATATGGTCAGTTTTAACCATGCCGTGTTTAGTTGTCACTGTGCAGCCTTCGATCAACGGGAGTAAGTCACGTTGTACGCCTTCACGAGATACGTCAGGGCCCGAGCTTTCGCCACGTTTACAGATTTTATCGATTTCGTCTAAGAATACGATACCGTTTTGCTCGACTAAATCAATCGCTTGTTCTTTAAGATCTTCTTGATTAACCAGTTTTGCCGCTTCTTCTTCAATCAATAGCTTGAACGCTTCTTTGATTTTGACTTTCTTACGGTTTTCTTTGGTTTGCCCCAAGTTTTGGAACATGCTTTGAAGCTGATTGGTCATTTCTTCCATGCCTGGAGGCGACATGATTTCAACACCCACTTGTGGCGCAGCTAAGTCGATATCAATTTCTTTATCGTCTAGCTGACCTTCGCGGAGTTTTTTACGGAAGATTTGACGGGTATTAGAGTCATCTTTTTGCTCAGTATTCCAATCATCTTTAGGCTTAGGCAGTAGCGCATCTAGAATGCGCTCTTCTGCTTGTTCTTCTGCGCGGTGACGGCATTTTTTCATTTGCTGCTCACGCGTCATTTTGATAGCCGAATCGGTTAAATCACGAATGATTTGTTCGACTTCTTTACCTACATAACCAACTTCTGTGAACTTGGTTGCTTCTACTTTAATGAACGGCGCATTAGCAAGTTTAGCTAAACGACGGGCAATTTCAGTTTTACCGACACCTGTTGGGCCAATCATCAGAATATTTTTAGGGGTCACTTCTTGGCGCAATGAAGGCTCAAGTTGCATACGGCGCCAGCGATTACGCAAGGCTACGGCAACAGAACGTTTTGCATTTTTTTGACCAATAATATGCGAGTCCAATTCATGGACAATCTCGCGAGGGGTCATTTCAGACATAAATAATTCCTTACGTTCTAATTTAGTAGTCGATTTGCTCAACCGTTTTATGTTGGTTGGTGTATACGCAAATATCACCGGCAATCGTTAGTGATTTTTCTGCAATTTCACGAGCCGTTAAGTCAGTGTTTTGCAGTAGTGCTAACGCTGAGGCATGAGCGTAATTTCCACCTGAGCCGATAGCAATCAAATCATGTTCAGGCTGCACTACATCGCCATTACCTGTAATGATTAATGACTCTTTGGTGTCTGCAACAATCAGCATGGCTTCAAGGTTACGGAGCATTTTGTCAGTACGCCAATCTTTAGCGAGCTCTACAGCTGATTTTAATAAATGACCTTGATGCATTTCGAGCTTGGTTTCAAAGCGCTCAAAAAGGGTAAATGCATCGGCTGTGCCGCCAGCAAATCCGGCGATCACTTTATTTTGGTATAAACGACGCACTTTACGTGCATTGCCTTTCATGACGGTATTGCCGAGGGAAACTTGGCCATCACCTGCGATGACAACTTGATTATTGCGGCGTACGGATACGATAGTAGTCACGGTAAATCCTCTTAACGACGGCAGCGAATAGGAGTCTGCTGCTGGTTGATAAAACAGATATGGGGATGCTTGTTAATAATTCAAGGGATAAAAAAAGCGCTTACTAAAGTAAGCGCTTAATATTGCGGAAAAAGTCTTCACATTAAAACTAATTAATATTCCCACAGCCAAATTTGGCAACCATTAATACCAGCACGTTGCAGTTTGTGCCTGCTGCGCTCGGCTGCACGTTTAGATTCAAATGGGCCTAAAATGACTTTATGCCAGACGCCACTTGAGCCTGTGGTCGCCCTGACTTGTGCTTCCATACCTTGAAAAGCAATCATGGCTTTCATTTCTTCTGCGGGTTCAAGCTTTCTAAACGATGCACATTGCATTTGATATGGACCTTTAGATTTCAATGCATCTTCTGGTACTTCAACATCAATGCTCTTATTTTCTAGCTCTTCTAAGTAAGTCCATTCTTCCGTCGGTTTTGGCGGTAGCGCATTGGGATCTTTCTTCACTGGCTTAGGCTTAGTTTGTTCAACAGTGACAGCGGGTGCCGTAGTTGCTGGAGCATCATCAGAGCTGCCGCTTATCCACCATAAAAAATAGCCAAATCCGCCGACAAGTAACAAGACGATTAATGTCGGCAGGTAAGGAATCGATCGCTTTTGCTGTGGTTTTTTTCCTCGAGAAGTCGAACGTTTTTTACCACTAGGCTTTTTATTGGCGTAATCTCGACTCATGTTACATACGCTCTAACGTTTCGATACCTAACAGAGATAACCCTGTTTTTAAGGTCTTAGCGGTTAACTGTGACAACAATAAGCGACTTTGTTTTTGCTCTTCAGTTTCCGCTGCAAGAACTGGACAAGCCTCGTAAAAGCTTGAGAACTCACTGGCTAACTCATAAACATAAGCACACATCACATGTGGTAATGCTTTATCTGTCATACGAGCCAGTACTTCACCAAACTGAGCAAGTTTAGTACCTAGTTCTTTTTCTTTATCATGTTCAAGTACAATTTTCGCTTGGCTCAAATCGATATCTTCAGCACGTTTGAAGATGCTAGCCACACGTGTGTATGCATAAAGAAGGTATGGTGCAGTGTTGCCTTCAAAGCTCAGCATTTGTTCAAAGCTGAAAATGTAATCACTGCTACGGTTTTTAGATAAGTCAGCGTATTTAACTGAGCTAATACCAACAACACGGGCAATTTCAATGATTGTCGCTTCGTCCATATCAGGGTTTTTACTGCGAACTAATTCGATTGCACGGGTGTTTGCTTCATCTAATAAGTCGACTAATTTAACCACACCGCCACTACGAGTTTTAAATGGGCGGCCATCGGTGCCATTCATTGTTCCGAAACCTGTGTGCTCAAGAGATAGCTCTTTACGGACAAAACCAGCTGTTTTCGCTAGGCTAAATACTTGCTGGAAATGCAGTGCTTGGCGTAAATCAACGAAGTATAAAGCACGATCAGCTTTTAAAACGTTTGAGCGATAACGCATTGCTGCTAAATCAGAGGTGGCGTATAAGTATCCACCATCGGCTTTTTGGATAATAACGGGTAATGGCTCACCATCTTTGGTGCGGAATTCTTCTTGAAATACCACTTTAGCGCCGTTACTTTCGCTTAATAGGCCTTTACTATCAAGATCTGTTACGACTTGCTCTAGGTCGTCATTATAAGCACTTTCACCGTGAACATCTTTACGGGTTAAGCTCACACCTAAACGTTCGTAAACTTCATGACAATGATTTAACGAGATGTCATTAAATTCACGCCATAATTTATTGCAGTACTCATCGCCCGATTGCAGTGAGACCACTAAATTACGTGCACGTGTTGCAAAATCTGTTGATTCATCAAAGCGGACTTTAGCGGCACGGTAGAAGGTTTCCAAATCTGAAAGTTCAAGTGCTGCTTGCTCGCCATTCGCTGCTCGTAACTCTTCCATGTAGGCTAGTAGCATGCCAAATTGTGTGCCCCAGTCACCCACATGGTTTTGACGGATAACATCATGGCCTAAAAATTCAAGTGCACGAACGACACTGTCGCCAATAATCGTTGAGCGAAGGTGACCTACATGCATTTCTTTAGCAAGGTTAGGCGATGAATAGTCTACGACCACTCTTTGTTTTTCTGGTAACGAAACGCCTAAGTGTTCATCTGTTAGGGCATGTTGTAGTTGGTTTGCTAAGGCATTTTCATCGATAAAAAAGTTAATGAATCCTGGGCCTGCAATATCGACCTTAGCCACATGGCTAGACGCTGGAAGATTATCAATAATCAACTGAGCAATTTCACGAGGATTTTTCTTAGCGACTTTGGTTAGCATCATGGCCAAGTTAGTGGCGAGATCACCGTGACTTTTATCTTTGGTTCGCTCCACTTGAATGCGTGCCTGAAAATCAGCTGGGATAATGCCTTGTTGCTTAAAAGAGTCGATGGTTTGTTCTAGTAAAGATGCAATATGTGATTTCATGGGCGTTTATTAGCACTAACTTAAAGTGGATGAGTGGAGTAACCTTGTATTTTACCCGCTAATGCTATGCAAATGCTATCTCAGCGGGGTAATTAATCGAGTTTTTTTTGATTTTCTTTGCTATCAAGCTAAACCCATTGTGCTGCAATTTGATTACATTAAATCTTGCGGATCGCGATCGATACTCCACCGGCAACGTTTACTCTCTGTCAACGCTTCGATTTGGGGAAGAACAGATTCAAACTCTTGTTGTAAACGCTGTCGATTTTTAGCTTGAAATAACAGTTGTCTGCGATATTTTCCGGCTTTTCTATCCAGGGGCGCAGGCATGGGGCCAATGACTTCAAAATCTCTATCTTGAGGCAACAGGTTCGCGACTTGTTGTAGAAAATTATCAGCATCTTGTGCTAAATGAGCATCGGCTCGCAACAGTACCATGTGCCAAGCGGGAGGAAGTAGTGCTTGTTGGCGCTCTTCTAACTGAGCTCGCGCAAATTTACCGTAACCATTTTTTAATAAATCATGCAGTATTGGGTTTTCGCTTTGATGGGTTTGCAGTAATACTTTACCGGGTTTGTCGGCGCGTCCTGCTCGCCCAGAGACTTGGGTGTAAAGCTGAGCAAAGCGCTCAGGTGCTCTAAAGTCGGCACTAAAGAGTGCGCCATCAACATCCATTAACCCCACAAGTGTGACATCGGGGAAATGATGCCCTTTGGCTAGCATTTGAGTGCCCACCAAAATTTTGTACTCACCCTTTAAAATACTGGTGAGTTGTTTTTCTAATGAGCCTTTTTTGCGTGTGGTATCACGATCGATACGTACCACGGGGTACTGAGGGAATTCTTGCTCTAATGCTTGAGCAAGCTGCTCTGTTCCCGTGCCATGGCCCATTAGCATGGTGCTACCACATTCATGGCATTGATGTGGAATAGCGTATTGATTGCCACAATGGTGGCAACAAATTTCGTTCAGCCCTTGATGTACGGTAAAAAAGGCATCGCAGCGATCGCATTCATGCAAATGACCGCACTCATGACACAATAATGCAGGTGAGAACCCGCGACGATTGAGAAATAAAAGGACCTGATTGCCCGCATCAAGATGCATGCGCATTTCATTAATTAGCGAAGCAGACATCCCTGACTTTAAAGGTTGTGAGCGTATATCGATAATACCTTGCTTAACTTTTTGTGCAGGACCTGCGCGCTCTGCCAAGGTTAAATGCGTATAGCGGCCACAAATCGCATTTTGCAGCGTCTCTAGTGATGGGGTTGCTGAGCCTAAAATGACTTGGACATCTTCTAAATGCCCCCGCATGACAGCTAAGTCGCGGGCGTGATAACGCACACCTTCTTGTTGCTTAAAGCTACTATCGTGCTCTTCATCTAAAATTATCAGCCCAGGAAAGGCCATTGGGGTAAATAAAGCGGAGCGAGTACCGATGATAATAGCGGCTTCACCACAACGAGCTTGGCGCCACGCCTCAAGACGTTGATTATCTGTTAATGCAGAATGAATAACGGCAATATTCACATCAAATCGACGTTTGAAGCGATTAATGGTTTGTGGTGTTAACCCGATTTCAGGCACTAAGATGAGTGCTTGTTTACCCTGTTTTAAGATGGTTTCTAAAATCGATAAGTAGACTTCTGTTTTACCTGAACCGGTGATACCTTCAAGTAAACTGCAATGAAAGCCTTGTTGTTGATTTAAAACTGAAACGGCAACTGCCTGTTGCTTATTGAGCTTTAACGGTGTTTCAGTCATATTAAGTTGTTGGCGCCAACTTAAGTCGGTTTCACTGGTGACATGTTTACGCGCTACCCAGCCTTTATCCTCTAATGCTTTGAGGGCAACTTTGCTAAGTTCTTGGGTGGTAAATTCTTCTTGGCTAATGGCTGATGTTTGTAAAAGTTCGAAGAGTTTTTTTTGTGCTGGAGCACGTTTAAGTACACTGACATCGACCTGTTTTCCTGCCTCGTTGAGGCAATAAAAGGTGACGGTTTGCGGTTGTGCACTTAAGCCTTTTCGCAAAGCGACAGGCAAGGCCTGACTTAACATTTGGCCTTGGCTTGCAAAGTAATACCTTGCCGCCCATAAAGTGAGCTTATACAGTGAGGTAGGTAATAAAGGTTTGTCGTCTAATAGTGCGGTAAATGGTTTTATTTTATTCGCAGGGACGTCGCATTCATTATTGATAGCGGTAATTAAGCCGACAAGTTGCTGTCTACCAAAAGGGACTTTAACCCTTAGCCCAAGTTGTATTTGCGATACGTTGGCTTCGGGGACTTGGTAACTAAAGGTTTGCCGCATAGGAACCGGCAAAGCAACCTCAACAAACACGGGCATAAGTTATCATCATTAAGAATTGAGAGGGTCTAGTTTACTAGAGCCAGAACATAAAGAAATAGAATAAGAGAAAATTGATGTTAAAAGGAATATTCAGTAAGGCCAGCTTAGCTCTCTCCCTTTTTTTATTTTCATTTATTGCTCAGGCTGCCCTGACGCATATCAGCATAAACAGTAGGCAGTTTGAGTTGGGTCAACACCCAAAAATCAAACTTAACATTGTTGCCTCTAGCAAAGACTTGTCTCGACTTAGTATTCATTTGCGACAAACTAATGATGATAAAGAAAGCATGGAAGAGTTGATGGTACAGCCTATCAGTAGCTTTATGTTATTTGCTATTGGTGTTGAAGATGTGAGCGATCCGAAAGCAAAGCTGATCGTCAGCGAATATAAAGGCAACAGCTGGCGTCAATTTGCTGTATTACCGGTTTTTGATTCTCCATTTATTAAAGAAACAGCTAAAACTCAAATAAAAATAGATAAGCAAAAACAACTGCCAAAAGTGGTCACTCAGGCTAAGCCTAAATTGGCGTCATCAAGTCAATCAGTTGCTGAAAAACCTTCAACTAGTCGACCTTCAACGACAGCAAAAGTTCTCAATAATAAGCCGACGTCTACAATGGGTCATTGTTATATTGAAAGGCAGGCATCAGATACTTTATGGCGCATTGCTACTCGCTATCAAAGTGAGTGGGATTTAAACGTCTATGGAGTGATGATGGCAATTTTTGATGCTAACCCTCAAGGCTTTTCTAAACAGAAAATTCATTTAATCAGACAAGATGTCACACTGGCATGCCCTTCACAAGAGCAGCTAAATCAGTATGGTGATAAAGCACAAGATAAGCTGAAATTTGAGGCGTTACAGCAACAACATCGACAGTGATAATTTTTACTTGTCTGGGCTGAACAGATACTGTACTATTGCGCGCCTTAACACTATTGTTATTAACGCATGTGGTGCTCAACTTCGGGTTGGGAGAGCGACATGGCCTGCTATTAAGGTAATCCAAATGAAACCAGGTATCCACCCAGACTACGCTGAAGTAACTGCAACTTGTACTTGTGGTAACGTAATTAAAGTTAACTCTACTGTAGGTAAAAACTTACACTTAGACGTATGTGGTGCATGTCACCCATTCTACACTGGTACACAGAAAGTTGTTGACACTGGTGGTCGTATCGACAAATTCAACAAGCGCTTTGGTGCACTTGGTAAAAAGTAATTGCGACTGCAATTATTTTAAGAAAAAGACGCCTTCGGCGTCTTTTTTTGTTTTTGGATTAAATTTTTTAAAAAAAATTAAAATTTTTAGTTATAAATTATGTGTTGCCAGTTAGGTTGATAATATTGTTATTTAGGCAAACTATTTGTAACTTTATCATGCTAATTCTGCTTTTTTATGTCAAATCTTGTTATTTTTCTACAGTTTTAAGTCTTTGATTCTTATTGTGATGATTTATTTAATGTCGATAAATTGTAACTTGATCAAATTCTGTCGATTAAAGATAACTTTTGTTAATTTTTCATTTATACTCCCTTTCCAAAGCACGCTACAGCTCATTTTACTGACATTCAGTAAAGTTAGCTTTAATGCGTTGCGACTGAATTAATCTTACTTTCGCCGTATAAATTGCCTCATTCAGGAATAAAAAATGTCAGATTTCCGCCAGCAAGCTCTCGATTATCATGAATTTCCAGTAGCAGGTAAAACTGCTGTTAGTCTTACTAAACCTGCTCAAACGAGCCATGATTTATCTCTGGCATACAGTCCTGGTGTTGCCGAGCCTGTACGTGAAATTGCCGCAAATCCTGACGATGCATATCGCTATACCAATAAAGGGAACACTGTTGCAGTTATTTCAAATGGTACCGCTATTTTAGGGTTAGGTAATTTAGGCCCATTAGCATCTAAACCAGTTATGGAAGGCAAGGCCTTGCTGTTTAAGCGTTTTGCGAATATCGACTCTACAGACATTGAAGTGAAACACCGCACCACTGCAGATTTCATCAATACGGTTGAATCGATTGCGGATACGTTTGGCGGTATCAACCTTGAAGATATTAAAGCGCCTGAGTGCTTTGAAATTGAGCGTGAGTTGATCGCTCGCTGTAATGTCCCTGTGTTTCATGATGATCAACATGGTACTGCCATTGTTACCGCAGCAGGAATGTTGAATGCATTAGAGATTCAAGGTAAAAAAATCGAAGATGCCATCTTTGTGTGCCTAGGTGCAGGTGCTGCTGCCATTGCGTGTATGACAATGATTGTTAAGTGTGGTGCACAACGTGAAAATGTTTACATGCTGGACAGACAAGGCGTTATTCATACTCGCCGTGAAGACATCAATGAGTACAAAGCATTATTCGCTAACAATACTGACAAGCGTACACTTCAAGATGTGATTAAAGATGCTGACGTGTTTTTAGGCCTATCAGGTGCAGATTTATTAACGGCTGACGATATTGCGTTAATGGCGCCAAATCCAGTTATCTTTGCCTGTTCAAATCCCGACCCTGAAATTAAGCCTGAGATTGCACATAGTATCCGTAAAGACTTGATTATGGGAACAGGCCGCAGTGATTACCCTAATCAAGTTAATAATGTACTTTGTTTCCCGTTCATCTTCAGAGGTGCATTAGATGTGAGAGCGTCACAAATTAATGATGAAATGAAGATTGCGGCAGTTAAAGCCCTTGCTGCTATTGCTAAAGAGCCAGTTCCTGCTGAAGTCCTTGCTGCTTATCCAGACGTCGATTCAATGACCTTCGGTCCAGAGTACGTGTTGCCTAAACCAATGGATCCACGCTTACTAAAAAATATTGCGAGTGCGGTGTCACAAGCGGCTATTGATTCAGGTGTGGCAGTATTAGATAAAGTACCTACTGATTACTCACTGTAAGCGATTGGTAAGGTGAAATACAAAAGGGGCGAAAGCCCCTTTTTTGTGTCTACAGAACTCGATAAAGATTAGGTTTGCCTTTTACTATAAGCTACTGAATAATCATCTACAGTTGAGTGGTGAGTATTTGGCATGATTAGGCCAAATGCTGATAATAATAAAATCTCACAGTATTGCGCTTTAGCAGGACGCTGATAAATGAAATTAACCAAAATTTTAACGAAAAAATTGACCAGTTTTTGGCTATTGTCATTAACTGCTGTCGGAGCGATTTTTTTTATTGGTGCATTAATCAGCTTTATCCAGCTCACCTACAAATTTCAGCAACAAAAAGTCACTCAATTAGAATCAATGCTCGTGGAGCACTATCAGGCTGACAGTCATTGGGAGCTACATGCTTGGCTACCGCCGATTTTAATCGCCTACAATACCACTTCATTTAAATTAACTCAGGGCGATACCATTTTATTTGAGTATTACTCGCCCACACCTGAGCCTAATCCAACCTTATATAAACACGTTATCGACGCAGATAAGTCGTTATCGATGGAGCTTAAGCTGCCCCAGCCGTTTTTATTACATCAATTAGGCTGGTACGAGTATTTAAGCTTATTGATTTCATTTATCGCGATTGCTTTATTTGTCCGCTATGGTCTTCGCTGGTTTAACCATGAGCTTGATGGTATTGAGCAAATTGCCGAGCGCAGTATGCTTGTAATTGAGGGGGAGCATGAAAAAGCACTGCAATTTTCAGGCAAAGGCCGCCCTCGCTTAGTCAATAGGGCAATGACTAAGTTGCTTGAACAACTGCAAGATGCGCAAAAAGAGCGTGGCCGCTTTGACCAATTTATTCGCTCTAAAACCTTCCTCGATCCTGCTACTCGTATTGGTAATCGAATTTTCTTTGAAAATAGACTCGAAGCACTGACGCATCAAAGCAGTATGATTGCCCACGGTGTGATCTTGCTCATTAACTTTGATGATTTGGATTTACTGCTTCAACAAGAAGGCGATGACATTGTTAATGAGCAACTTAACGACTTCGTACAAGCGATTACTCAAGTATTACACCCCTATGAAGATGTCACTTTTGCACGGTATGATTTTAATCAGTTTGTGATTGTCGCCCCTCAGCTTTCTTTAGATGAAGCAGATAGTTTGGCAAACAAACTGCTGAAACTGGCTATTAGGCAACTACAAAATCAGTCAGACACTCAAGATAACTATGTGCATTTAGGCGCTGCTTTTTATAGTGCTGGAGACATGCAAGAACAAGTATTAGAAGAAGTTGAAATGGCACTAAAAGCCGCGCAGCTTCAACGTAGTAATAACTGGTTTATGTATGACAAAGGCGCTGTAGATAAAGAAATAGCAAAAGGCTCTGTGCGATGGAGAAGCTTTTTAGAAAACACATTAGTGAATAAGCGCTTTGTTGCGATTACGGAAAAGGTCATTGATAGTGATGGGCATACTTGTCATCAAGAGGCCTTTAGCCGTGCAATTGATAATCAGGGTAATGAAGTTAGGGCGACCTTATTTATTCCAATGGCGAACAAGTGTGGCTTGATGCCTCAAGTTGAAAGGCAATTAATAGAAACAGTCATGTTTGATTTGATGGTGAATAATCAAGATCACTATAGTATTAACTTAAGCCTCGACTCGTTAACGAGTCGTGCATTTAGCCGTTGGTTAAAAATCACCTTGATGGAACATCGTCATTTAGCTTCCCGTCTTACTTTTGAGGTATCAGAAGATATTGTGGTGAAACATCAGCATAAATTGGTCGAGAATTTGAATATGCTTCGCAAAATAGGAGCTAAGCTGTGTGTTGACCATGTCGGATTGCAAGTTGTGGGTACTCACTATATTCAAGAGTGTCACTTTGACTTAGTAAAACTGCACCGTTCGATTATTCACCAAATCCACCTAAAACCTGAAAACCAGTTATTTATTCGTAGCCTAATTGGCGGCTTATATCGTGCTGAAGTGCAGGTATTTGCTGAAGGTGTGACTCAATTTGAAGAATGGCAAACATTGAAAATTTTAGGTGTGAGTGCCGCTCAAGGGGATTTTTTTAATTAACAGCGACCACAACCCTGTGTCGCACATTGATACCTTCCAATCCAAAGTGGTATGTAACTTGTATTGCTTTATATTTCGCCAAATTAATATCTCATTCGCTATTAACAATTGCGCTACATATTGGGCGTGATGAGATTGTGAAACTTGAGTATCAAGGCATAACAATCTATCTTAAATGTATACAATATTTTTAAGATTATTTTTCTATAAAATTAAGTGATTAGCAGTTAAAATGTCGTACGGTATTTTTTTGACTTATTTTCCTGCTCAGAACGTTCTTTATGTTACATAGTTGTTGGTTTTGAGCTGGTATTTTTGAGTGAAGTGAATCGTTGCTGTGAAGTTGCATGGTGTTTGCCGCTATGTGTTATTTTCCTGATTATCTGGGCACAGGGTTTTGAATGAATAATGGTTTTTTAAGTAAATTGACCTTTTGGCGCCAAACTCAAGTTTCTGCAAAACTTGGGGTGTATATCAGTGCAACTCACATTAGTGTTTTTCAGGCCGATTTATCAGATAGTCAAAAGCAAGAACTTGATTCTACAAATCAAAAAAACGCTAACCTCAGTTTATCTGACAACATACAGCAATTTGCCTTTAATGGTGAGAATTGGGCAGAGGTGCTGGCTGAGATTAAAGCGAGCTTTGGTGCAGCGAAATTACACATTGTATTGGCTGAATCATTTTATCAATTGATTGTGGCTGATAAACCCAATGTAGAGGCGAATGAATTAAACCAAGCATTGTTATGGGCGGTAAAAGATTTAGTGACCGAACAGGTGACGAACATTCAATTAGATTATTTTGAATCATCGCTCACGACAACAGGAAAAATAAACGTTGTGGTCGCCAATAAAATGCAACTTTCTACCTTGGCACAATCCTGTGAGCAGCATGGCTTTGTAATTGAGGATATCACCATTGAAGAATTAGTTATGCCGCGTTTATTTGACGATCAAGCGCCGCACATGGTGGTGAGTCATGTACCAGAGCAAGAACTGTTATTAACGGTCGTCAAACAAGGTGAGCTGTTGATGCAGCGTCGAGTACGTGGATTTACCCAAATAGATAAAGCCAGTGCCGCCGATTTGCAGTATGGACTCGCTGATAATCTGAGCTTAGAAATTCAGCGTTCAATGGATTATTTTGAAAGTCAGCTGCGTCAAGCACCGGTTGCTTCAATTGATTTATTGATTGATGGCGAATGCCAAGCGTTAGTGCCATTGGTATCGCAGAACTTTAATCAACCAGTCAGTGCGATTGAACATATCTCTGTGGCAAGTCAATTGGCTTATTTGGCCGCGGTGGAATTAACCGGAGGTGATGCATGATAAAAACCACGGTTAATCTTTACAGTGCGGATTTATTGCCTGCTAAATTAAGATTGTCTTTCCAGCGCATGATGATGGCAGTTGGCGGGCTTATCGTATTTAGTATGTTGATTTGGGCAATTGGCTATTGGTCTGTTACAGGTCTGAATGCAGAAGTGTCGAGCGTTTCTGCTGCTAAATCTTCACTTGATACTCAAAAAAATGCACTTGAATTAGAGATATCAACTCGTGCACCAGATCCAGAACTTGTTGCGAGTGTTGAATTGGCTCAACAGCGTTTAGATTTAAAACGTTTATTATCGGGTGAGCTCAAGCAACGTGAGAATTTAATCAGTCAAGGCTATTCAAATTTACTGACCGATCTTGCTAGCGTATCAGATGGTTCGGTGTGGCTCAGCCAAATTAACATTAACCAACAACACTTTGAGTTCGAAGGATATGGGGCACAGCCACAAAGTATTCCGTTATGGGTCGAGAAGTTAAAGCACACCGAAACATTGAAAGGGTATGCCTTTTCAACCATGACGATGGATAGAGGCGAGTCAAAACCTATTGCTTTCAAGTTATCTAGCACGCCAGACGTGGAGGTAAAAAAATGAAGCAATTATGGCAGCAATTAGACACTAAATTTAATGAGCTGAGTCAGCGTGAGCGGGTCTTAATTTGCATTGCAACTTTAGTTGTTATCGCGATGGTCGTTTACCTTCCTGTTGAAAGTATCTTTAAAGAAAGACAAAAGCTTAATCGACAGTTAAGCCAATTGAATACCGATATATCCGTTTCTGAGCAGCAAATCGCTTTGTATCAGCAACGATTAGCAATGGATCCCAACACAGATTATCGCAACCGATTAACCTTGATTGAAGAGCAAACTGCCGTTGCTGATGCAGAGCTTGATAAACAAATGGTATCTATGGTGCCTGCTACCTATATGCCAACCGTGCTCACTAACCTGCTTGCCAATGTTCAAGGCGTGAAGCTGTTATCTTTTGGATCGATAGCGCCAACACCGTTATTGCAAGTGGGCGAAGAAGACAAAATGAACTTATACAGTCATGGCATTCATTTGACGTTGGAAGGGAGCTTCTTTTCCATTTTGGCATTTATTGAGTCAATAGAATCCATGCCAGATAAATTGTATTGGAAGCGTCTCAATTACCATGTTGATACTCACCCCAATGCCACTGTCGAACTCGAGCTATATACCTTGAGTATTAATAAGGAGTTTATCAGTGTCGCAGAATAAATTAATTTTATTAGTGCTGAGCTTGTGTGTTTTTAGCGGGCTAGCTTCAGCCAAGTCATTAAGAGATCCGACATTACCAGGACAAGGTTATGTGACGGCCTCAAGTGGTGGGGAGCGAGTTGAATCATTGGTACTCAATAGCATTGTAAAAAGTGCTAGCCCTCACGCTGTAATCAATAATCAAATTTTTTCTGTTGGTGAGCGTGTTGATGGCGCCAGAATTGAATATATCGGCAAGAGTTACGTTAATTTGTCTGACGGACGAAAACTTAAGCTATTTCAGTCGATAACAGAGCGATAGGACAAGAATAACAATGACATTTATTAAATACGCAACCCCTCTGCTATCTCTTTGTTTGCTAGGTTGTCAAACAACAGACAGACCTGATCCAACGACGTCTAAAACGGAGTTGAGTCAATCACTCGCCGAAGCGCAAACGGCGCAAAATATTGTACCGCCTCCTGCGCAAATGCCTGAGGAAATTCAACGTGAACTCAATGGTTCCAGTTTACTTGGTGGGGCGACATCTTTACCTAAAGAGCGTCGATTTGATGTGTCTGCTAATGATGTTGATGCAAAAGTATTTTTCCCAAGCCTTGTTCAAGGAACGCCACTCAGTGTTGCTGTTCACCCTGAAGTTAGCGGGACTATATCCATTTCATTAAACGGCGTAACCTTGTCGGAAGTGATTAAAGTTGTTGAAGATATTTACGGATACGAAGTGAGCCGTGAAGGTCGTATTTTGCGTATTTTCCCTGCTGGAATGCGCACAGAAACTTATCCGCTAAATTATCTTTATATGGAACGAGAAGGGCTATCGTTAACCTCGGTGAGTTCTGGCCGTATTTCAGATAATAATGACAATTCAAACTCCAACTCGAATTCGAACTCCAACAGTAGCTCATCAAGTAGCAACTCGAGTAATAATAACAACTCCAACAATAATAACGATAGTAACGACAACACTAACGGCACCTTTATTCGCTCGAAAACGAAATCTAATTTCTGGGGTGAATTAGAGAAAACCTTAGTATCAATTATCGGTAATACAGGTGGCGGGCGCCAAGTTGTGATAACGCCACAAGCAGGCTTAGTGACTGTAAGAGCGTATCCTGATGAATTACGTCAAGTCAGTACATTCCTGAAAAAAGCGGAAACGCACTTACAACGCCAAGTGATCCTAGAAGCTAAGATATTAGAAGTAACATTATCGGATGGCTACCAACAGGGTATTCAGTGGGATAACGTATTAGGACACGCAGGCAGTACCGATATTAACTTTGGGACCTCACCTGGTAGTGGCTTAAGCGACCAAATCACTAATGTCATTGGTGGTGTGACGTCAATTAGCCTTACAGGAACAGACTTTAGCACCATGATCAGCTTACTTGATACCCAAGGCGATGTAGATGTGCTGTCCAGTCCTAGAGTCACCGCATCAAACAACCAAAAAGCCGTAATTAAGGTTGGTAATGATGAATACTTCGTTACTGATGTCTCGTCAACGACAGTGGCAGGTACAACACCTGTAACGACTCCTCAAGTTGAACTCACTCCTTTCTTTTCAGGTATCGCGTTAGATGTGACACCACAAATCGATGCAGACGGTAATGTGTTATTACATGTTCACCCATCCGTTATTGATGTCTCAGAGCAAGTTAAAGAAATTAAAGTTAGCGGTTCAAGTTTAGAGTTACCACTGGCTCAAAGTGAAATTCGTGAGTCAGACACTGTGATTAAAGCCTCTTCAGGGGATGTCGTTGTGATTGGTGGCTTAATGAAAAGTGAGAACATCGAAGCGTTGTCTAAAGTGCCTTTATTAGGTGATATTCCATTTATTGGAGAAGCTTTTACTAATCGCAGTAAATCCACAAAGAAAACAGAACTTATTATCATGCTAAAACCTACCGTAGTAGGAGCTGATACTTGGAGTAATGAATTACAACGCTCTAAAGATTTACTTGATCGTTGGTATCCAGAGCAGGAGTAACGGCTAAATGCCGTTGAAAATGCTATGTATCAACAACACTTTGGCTTAACTCAGTTACCTTTTACGTTAACACCTAATACGCAATTCTTTTTTGGGTTAACGCCGCATGTTGAAGCATTACAAGTGCTGCAAACTGCGATTGAGAATGGTGAAGGCTTTATTAAAGTCACAGGGGAAGTTGGCACGGGTAAAACATTGATTTGCAGAAAGCTGCTCAATGATTTACCGGAACAATACCATTGCGCATATGTGCCAAACCCTTATTTAAGCCCAGAAGAGCTTCGTTGGGCATTAGCGACAGAGTTGGGGCTTTCATTAGATGAGAACTTAAACCAGCAACAGCTAACGAGTTTAATTCAAAGCAGGTTACTTGAGCTTAATCAACAAGGTTTACAGGTCGTTTTAGTATTGGATGAAGCCCAAGCTTTGCCGAATGAAAGTTTGGAAACTTTAAGGCTATTTACCAACCTAGAAACAGAAAGCACCAAGTTAATTCAAGTGGTGTTGTTTGGCCAGCCTGAATTAGATGAACGACTTGAAGATAACAAGCTAAGGCAACTAAAACAAAGAATCACCTTTAGTTATAAATTAAGACCACTAGCGTGGGATGAAATCCAAGCCTATATCGACTACAGGTTGTCCGTTGCTGGTTATCAAGGTCATTCATTGTTTAATGACAAAGATGTGAAACTTATTGCCGCTGCAGCACGAGGGGTTCCTCGTTTGGTGAATGTGATTACTAATAAAGCGCTGTTACTTTGTTTCGCAGAGGGTGAAACTCGAGTTCATACAAAGCATTGTAAAGCGGCCATTGTGGATACAGAAGATGCTGAACCCTTGCCGCCTGCTCAGCAACAAGAACGATGGATTTTTTTATTACTACTTTTATGCGCTTCACTGGCGATGCTATATGTCGCTGATGTTGATTGGATATCGATGTTAAGAGAGTCAATATGAGCGTCATTAATAAAGTATTAAAAGATTTGGATAAGCGTCAGCAACAACATTCTGATGAGAGTCCACAAGGCGCAGAGGCCAACGGATTTCAGCGACCTGAAGTACAGTTTACTAGTCAAGTTAATATGGCAAAAGGGACGACTACTGACAGTGCAAGCTCTTCTAACAAAAGCTTGCTGATGTCGGTACTGATGTTAGTCGCGGTAGCTTTGTTAGGCATAATGCTGTATCGACAGGGAATGCAGCTGCAAAAATTGCAGCCATTGACACCTGAACGGGTTAACAACAATGCTTCAGTAGTGGTTAACCCTAATGAGAATTTAGCTGATGATCAGCCTATGGTTACGGCAGTAAAAAGCAGTGATGAATCTATCTCGCTGAGCCAGTCAGCGATAGCGGATGCGTCATTGTCATCTAATGAACCTACTGATGCCATGAAACAAGATGACGACAAGATAGCCGAAGAGGAAAGTGTCGTCGATAGGGATGTAAAACCAAAAAGTACTGACATCGCGGCGGTGGAAATTACGAAAAATGAAAGCAAGCAAGATATTGATAGGGCAGTAAAAGTAAATAAGGTTGAGCAAACTCAAACCAATGATTCAGGTTCAGTACAAGTCAGGTTTAGCCAAAACACTCGCAGTTCGGCCATTGTCGCTGATAACCAAAAAGAAACGGCCAATAATGTCGTTACAATCAATGAATCAAAGCCAACGAGTACAACGGCAAGAAATCGCGTTAGCGCGACAGCGAATAAAGGCAGCATGGCTGTCACTGAGGTAGTGTTATCTAATGCAGAGCTTGCACAAAAGAAATTTGATATTGCAGAGGTTGCAGAGCAGCAGCAAAAAGTAGATAGAGCCATTAAATACTATTACGAAGCATTGATGTTAGAGCCATCAATGCATCAAGCAAGAAAGCAGTTAGCATCTTTGTATTACGCGCTTAATAATTTGGGGCGAGCTGAGCAGATTTTGGCACAAGGCGTGGTTCAATTTCCTGAGGAAGTGGAATTAGCTATTTTAAAAGCCAAAGTTGAGAATGCGTCATTTAGTCCTGATAAAGCATTAGTCACCTTATCAGGAGTGAGTGATAACAGCGACTGGGCAAGGGATAAATGGATTTTACAAAGTGATATTGCCCAGAAAAATGGTCAATTTGAATTGGCAGAGTCGGCATATCGCTCATTAGTCGGACTGGAGCCTTCACAAGCGCGTTGGTGGATGGGATTAGCATATGCACTCGATTCACAACAAGCATATAAAGAGGCGGCAGAGACTTACCGTAAAGCGTTATCTTATCGAGGCTTATCAACTGGTGCTATGACGTATATAGAACAACGATTAATTCAACTTGAAGGTAGCCAATGAAACCAAAATTAAAAATGCGTTTAGGCGATCTTCTCGTTCAAGAACACATTATTACTGATGACCAATTAACCCAGGCTTTATCTGAGCAACGAAACTCAGGTAAGAAATTGGGACGCACATTAATTGATTTGCACTGTATTACAGAAGATCAATTGCTCAAGTTTTTATCTCAGCAATTAAACCTGCCGTATTTAGACATAAGCCGTTTATCGATTCCTTCTGAAGTCGTCAACCTTATTCCTGAAGTGCAGGCTAGACGCTATCGTGCGCTTGTGGTTAAGGCCACTGAAGATACGGTCACACTGGCCATGAGTGATCCTGCAGACTT
The DNA here is from genome assembly GCF_018100775.1 of Shewanella sp. MMG014. Lineage (NCBI taxonomy): Bacteria > Pseudomonadati > Pseudomonadota > Gammaproteobacteria > Alteromonadales > Shewanellaceae > Shewanella > Shewanella sp. MMG014. The sequence continues at coordinate 232,261 of NZ_JAGJDZ010000007.1, read as the reverse complement.
ACAGGCTATCGATAATTTAGAAGTGTTCGTAGCACCAAAGAAAATTACTATTGCGGTGACGCCTGAGCAACAATTACTGGATGCTTTCGATAACTTATATCGTCGTACTGGTGAAATTGCCAAAATTGCAGGTGAGCTTGAAGAAGAATATGCCGCTGATGACATGTTTGATTTGGCGAGCATTACTGACAGCGATAGCGATAACGAAACCACCGTGGTTAAGTTATTGCAGTCAATTTTTGAAGATGCAGTACAAATGCGTGCTTCGGATATTCATATTGAGCCAGGTGAAAAAGTATTACGGATACGCCAACGTATTGATGGCCAGCTGCATGAAAATACCTTAGATGAAGTTAATATTGCTTCCGCACTGGTGCTGCGTTTGAAGTTAATGGCTGGTTTGGATATTTCAGAAAAAAGAATGCCACAAGATGGCCGTTTTCATATTGAAATCAAAGGCCATAAGATTGATATTCGTATGTCTACCATGCCAATTTATCATGGTGAATCTGTGGTGATGCGTTTACTAGATCAATCAGCCGGCCTACTGACGTTAAATGAAACGGGTATGCCTGATCATATTTTGCAACGGATCAGAAAACAGATTAGACGTCCTCACGGCATGCTCTTGGTAACAGGGCCAACAGGTAGCGGTAAAACCACAACCTTATATGGCATTTTAAGTGAGCTAAATACGCCTGATACGAAAATTATTACTGTTGAAGATCCGGTCGAGTATCAGTTACCTCGCATTAACCAAGTACAAGTTAATCATAAAATTGGTTTGAATTTCTCTAACGTATTAAGAACAACGCTTCGTCAAGATCCCGATATCATCATGGTCGGTGAGATGCGTGACCAAGAAACGGTAGAAATTGGGTTAAGGGGAGCATTAACCGGTCACTTTGTATTATCGACCTTGCATACCAATGATGCGATTACCAGTGCATTACGTTTACTGGATATGGGGGCGGCAAGCTATTTGGTTGCGAGTGCATTAAGAGTGATTATTGCCCAGCGACTCGTTAGGCGTGTATGCTCAAATTGTATGACGGATCATCAACCTACAAGCTCAGAATTAGCCTGGATTAACACGATTGCTAAAAAAGATTTTAGTGCTGCGAGTTATAAAATAGGGACAGGTTGTCAAAGCTGTAACGGTTCGGGTTATCGTGGTCGTATTGGTATTTTTGAAATTCTTGAACTTGATGACGATATGGTCGATGCCATGCGTACAGGAAACCCGCAAGACTTTGCTCGTGCTGCGCAAAAAAGTCCGACCTTTGTGCCATTAGCTGACTCGGCCTTTGAGTACCTTTATAACGGCATGACAACCATCGAGGAAGTTGCCAAATTGGTAGAAGATGTCAGTGAAATACCAGGCACTGAAACCCTGCCTGCAGATATGGGTATGGGGAGCTAAGTATGCCAACTTACCGGTATCGAGGTCGGAATAATCAAGGCGCAGCCGTAGAAGCCTTTATTGAATCAGCAAATGAAAGTAGTGCTGCTGATGCTTTGATGTCTCGAGGCATCATTCCCCTTGAGCTGCGTGAAGTTAAACAATCTCAGCCATTTAAATTGGGTAGCCTTTTTGCAAGCAAAGTCTCGCTTGAAGAGTTGCAAATTTTTACCAGACAGATGTATTCATTGACTCGATCTGGCATTCCAATTCTGCGGGCGATAGCGGGGTTAGCTGAAACCACGCATTCTCAGCGAATGAAAGATGCTTTAAATGATATCTCAGAGCAATTAACGTCTGGTAGGCCCCTTTCTGCGGCAATGAACCAACACCAAGATGTGTTCGATTCATTGTTTATCTCGATGGTTCATGTGGGTGAAAATACCGGTAAGCTGGAAGATGCATTTATTCAATTATCTAGCTATATAGAACGTGAACAAGAGACTCGACGTCGAATAAAATCGGCAATGCGTTATCCTATTTTTGTATTAATTGCGATTACCATCGCCATGGTGATCCTCAATATCATGGTCATCCCCAAGTTTGCAGATATGTTTTCACGGTTTGGCGCTGACTTACCTTGGGCAACAAAAATTTTAATCACCACTTCAAATGTATTCGTAAATTATTGGCATGTCATGTTAGTTGCTGTGGTTGGTGCAATTATTGGGATTAGATATTGGCATCATACAGAAAAAGGTGAGCGACAATGGGACCGGTGGAAACTGCATATCCCAGCTGTAGGCTCAATTATTGAACGTTCAACGCTTTCTCGGTATTGCCGAAGTTTTTCGATGATGTTGGGAGCAGGTGTGCCTATGACCCAAGCGTTAAGCTTGGTTGCCGATGCCGTTGATAATAGCTATATGCACGACCGAATTGTGGCAATGCGTCGAGGTATTGAATCAGGTGAATCAATGCTGCGGGTATCTAACCAAAGTGGACTGTTTACTCCGTTAGTTTTGCAAATGGTGGCTGTAGGTGAGGAAACTGGGCAAATCGATCAGCTGTTGAATGACGCCGCAGATTTTTACGAAGGGGAAGTTGATTACGACTTAAAAAACTTAACAGCAAAGTTAGAACCGATTTTAATCGGATTTGTAGCATGTATCGTATTGATCCTAGCACTAGGTATTTACTTACCTATGTGGGATATGCTGAACGTTGTTAAGGGTTGATTGCAAAATGCAAAAACAACAGAAGTCAGAAAGCGATCTCCTAAGAACCTACGGGCGTATTATTACGTTAACCTTAGTCTTGGTTATTATGGCCGTTATCGCCAGTAAGCACTTTTCGAGTGTTGAAAGTATTGGAACAAAGGGGCTACAGCTTGAGCATAGCCGCCTGTTATATGTGTTGGCTATGGTGAAAAGCCAATGGCTAAGCCAGGGCAGGCCCAGCGCACTTAAACTCAGTTGGGAAGATACAGGTGTTGGTTCAGCAAATCGACAGCTTGATGAGGTTAAGGTTCAGCCTCAAAATAACATTATTCAGATGTCGCCTCAGGGGTGGCCGCTATTAAACTCGAGTGATGAAGCAGGTTGTAGGGCATTATGGCAACAGCTAATGGCAAGTGATTTGCATGACATTAAAGCTGATGTTTTTTATCAAAAAGAGCCAGAAATTTGTCGCTTTACCACAGAGCAAAGTGGCAGCATCAGCTATCAAGCAAGCTCTGGGCGAGTGATTTTTTTAGAAGGCAGTGATTAAAATTTAACTATTACAACTGTTTAAATGTAGAAATGATGCTAAAATTTGTTTACATATAAGCTTTAGCTAGGTAACAATGGTCTTACTGCTGAGATGTTTATTCAATGTTTGTAAGGCGTAAAATAGGTATTTTAGATATGAAATTAAGACAGCAAGGCTTTTCATTAATCGAGCTGGTTATTGTTATTGTTATTCTCGGTTTATTAGCCGCAACAGCAATACCACGTTTTTTAAATGTTACTGAAGATGCGCAAAATGCCAGTATTGATGGTGTTGCTGGTGGACTCGCAACAGCAGTTGGCTTTGTACGTGCTCAGTGGGAAGTTGATGGTCGCCGCAATACGTCCGTTATTTTAGACGGCACAGTGGTGTCATTAGACACGCGATTTGGTTTCCCTACAGGAACAAGTAATACTGATGTCACCGCTATGACAGATGCTACGTGCCAAGAAGTGTTTAATAACGTTTTACAAAGTGCGCCTCGTAACGTGATTTACAATGAAGATGCTCGTGAGCAACGCTACACGGTCAGAGTGCAAAATGGGGTTGGCGGTTCAGCCACGTCTATTGATGGCACAACCGTCACTGGAATTGACTTATGTGTTTACCACCAAGTAGCGTCTTTAACATTAAATCAAAATTCCGGCGTTCCTTCACCCGCTCCTGACTTGTCTACTGCAGGTGCGAAGGGTGTGACATATAACCCTGGTACTGGGCAAGTGCTTAGTTTCAGCAATGACTAGATTTTATTAATTGTTTGTCAATGAAGGTTTTCAACATTGCCAAACTAAGAGTAACAATTAAAGTCGCAATATAGCGGCTCGAAAAACAACCACAAAATATGGAATGTTGAGTGGGCATTTTACAAATGAACAGATGTACAAAATTCACATATTTGATTTAAATAAAGGGTCTACATTATGCAAAAGCAACAAGGTTTTACATTAATTGAGTTAGTTGTCGTTATCATCATCTTAGGTATTTTAGCGGTAACTGCAGCACCTAAATTTATTAACCTTCAAGGTGATGCTCGTGTATCTGCGTTGAATGGCTTAAAGGCTTCTTTACAAGGAGCAAATACGTTAATTTACTCTAAAGCTGCTTTAGCTGGTCAAGAAAAAGGAGATGATGAAACTGTAAGGATTGGTGGAACAGTTGCCGTTCCTATTACTGTCACAGCTGATTATGGTTATTTAACTGCAGATGTTTTAGCTGACTTTCAAAATGCATTAGAAGTAAGTATTGCTGAAGGCGATGATCCTACTGCTGATGGTTTAACTACTGATTGGATTGTTGATACCACAACAAATCCTGCAACTTTCTGGCAGGTGGGCGCTCCAGCAACGTGTTTCTTTACTTATACAGCTGCCGCTTCGGCTACAGCAGTTCCAACTTATACAGCAATTCCTGACCCTTCAGATTGTTAATAAGTAAATAAAATTTAAGCCCGCATTATTGCGGGCTTTTTTGTGTCTAAATATCAGGTTTTAAAACACTTTTGTGCTGTCGGTAACACACTATAAATCAACGGAATGATAACATTACCTTGATAAAAGAATATGCTCATGAACATTAATTATAGTGTCATCAAGAGCTGTCGTTGTTCTACTTTTTAGTGAAGGTTTTCAAATGCAAAAGCAACAAGGTTTTACACTTATTGAGTTAGTCGTGGTGATCATTATTTTAGGGATCTTGGCTGTGACCGCGGCACCTAAATTTATCAATTTACAAGGTGATGCTCGAGTTTCCACATTGCAAGGTGCGAAAGCTGCTATTCAAAGTGCCAATAGTTTAGTTTATTCAAAAGCGGCTTTAGCTGGTGAAGAAAAGAAAGATCCTGGCTCTGTTGATATTGGCGCAAGCAGTAATTTGGTGACAGTTTTTGGCTATGCTGAAGGTGATGCCGATGAACTTATTAAAGCAGTTGATATGTCTACTGACGACTGGGATATTACAGGAACAGGCGGTACGGTGAAAATTCAGCAAAAAGATGCACCAACTAATTGTTATATTGAATATACCGAAGCGCAAACATCAGGAAGTACTCCAACTTTCTCAAGTGGTATTTCTGACGGTAATGGTGGTTTTTTACCTATGCCTACAGCGGCTGACTGCTAACATTCGTTTGTAAATAAAAGGTCTGCATGCAGGCCTTTTTTATTGTCTGAAATATTCTCCTCTATGTCGTGTTGTTACCTTTGAAACATCATTGCTAAAAAGTATTTTTAATAAAGGATATCAAGACGTTTATGTTATATTTTGCCATACTGTGTATAGGAAAATGTAATAAAAGGCGTTAACCGTTCGGATGCAGCACAATCAGAGTAAACGATACGCTTCAGGCTTTTCACTTATTGAGCTAGTCACTACGATTTTAATTGTAGGGATTCTTGCTGTGTTCGTCATACCCAAACTGATACCTGAATCGAGCTACAGTGCCTACACTTTGAGAAATGAATTTATAAGTGAACTGAGGCAGGTTCAAATTAAAGCGCTTAATAATAGTGATCGGTGTTATCGCATCACTGTCGATTCAGACGGTTATCAATTAACAACCTATAGTCATAACATTAATGCGTCGTTTGCGGGGTGTGTCCCAGCCCAGCTGATACGAACCGATTTAAAGCAAACCTTTAATGGTGGTGCGTATATTGAGCTTGCGAGTAATTCCAGTACCAGCTTTAGCATGGATTTCGATAATTTAGGCCGCTCAACATTGGCTTGTACTGGTAGTTGCTTTGTCGTTGTTGCTGATGAAAGCCTCACTATAGCCATGGAATCCGAGGGATATATTCATGGTTTATAAATGTCGAGGCGGAGGGTTTACGTTAATTGAGCTTGTTATTGGCATGCTGGTGCTTAGTATTGCCATCGTGATGTTGACGTCGATGTTATTGCCACAGGCTGATCGGGCTGTTGATACATTATCACGGGTTCGCTCTGCTGAACTTGCTCATTCAGTGATGAATGAAATCTGGGGTAAACGTTTTGATGAAAACACGAACTCTAATGGCGGTATTCCAGCGTGTAATTCCCCTTTAGGTGCCAGTTGCTCTTCTACACTTGGACCTAATGGCGAAAATCGCAATGACTTTAATGATGTCGACGATTATCACGGACTCAACATTAACAGCACCATGCTTGATTCTAGCCAGACCTATGCAGATGTTTATATTGGCTATCAGATGTCTGTCAATGTGGAATACGTAAATGGTCAAGCGCAAAAGCTGATTACCATTGATGTCACTACGCCTTCAAGCGAAGTTATTACTTACCAAGCGGTAAGGAGTAATTATTAATGAAGCAAAATGGCAAGCGTTATTCGAAGATGAAGCAAGCGGGTTTTACCCTGGTTGAAATGGTCACGGTTATTATCATTTTGGGGATTTTAGTGGTTGGGGTCAGCAGTTTCGTCATATTCGGAACACGTATTTTTGTTGAGTCGAGCTCGATTGACCAAGTCTTGGGGCAAAGCCGATTTGCTATGGAAAGAATGACGAGGGATATACGCAATTCAGTTCCCAACAGTGTCAGAATTAGGACGGCCAATTTAGGTATTTTTCAGTGTATTGAATTGCTTCCGATTGAGGCAAGCAGTAGCTATTTAGATTTGCCTATTTATCCAGATACATCATCAACGACAGGCACCATTGTTGATAATAATATTAATGTCGCGTCAGGCGTGTTTGCGATTGTTTATCCTCTAGCGAATGAAAGTATAGGCGGCGTTAACGATATCTATCAAGCGAGCCGTAATAAACGTTTTGCGGTGCAATCAAGCAGCTCTGCCGCTGATAAAATAACATTAACGTTTTCAAGTTCTGTTCAATTTGCTGAAGAGTCGCCGATTAAGCGAATTTATTTTGCTAATCAGCCTGTGAGTTATTGTTTTGAAAGCGCAATTAATTCTTCGATTGTCAATCTATATCGTTATGCCAACTATGGTTATTTCATTAGCCAACCAGTGCCATCAAGTATGGGAACTGGGGTATTAATGGCTGAAAATATTACCAATAATTTGTTAGTTGAACCGGCGATTAAAGTCACTGAACAGAATTTAATGACGAATGCGATAGTCCACCTTGAACCACGCTTTAGTGTGAATGGGGAAACATTTAAATATCAGCATCAAGTGCAGGTGACCAATGTCCCATAACTATCGACTTAATCGAAAACCACAGCAATATGTAAACCTTGGTGCGAGCAAGCAAAAAGGCAGTGCATTAGTTATTGCGGTTTTTGTCATTATTGTGATGTTTTTATTAGCAGGTACCTTGATTCGGATGCTTGAGGATGGAGACGCATCAGTGAACGTTGAAGTCTGGGGGGCAAGGGCTTTATTTAGTGCCAATAGTGCTGCAGATGCAGAGCTAGCAAAGTTATTTCCGCTCTCTGGTGCTGTTGGTGTATGTAGCGCTAATTCAACTTGGACACCACCTAGCTCTGTCGGATTTCATGGTTGCAGTGTCACGGTAACTTGCACACCTATTAGTGTTGACGGAGTAACACAATATCAAATTATTAGTAATGCTGTGTGTGAAACAGGTGACTGTGCGGGTAATGCTGCAACGACAAGTTGTTTAAGGGTCAATCGTCAAGTGGAGGTTGAAGCTCGTGGTAATTAATAAACTTCAGTTACTAAAAGCCTTTATGGCAATAAACTTCCTCATTATTTCATTCAATGTTTTTGCTTTTGATGATATCGACGAGTCAGCAATTTGGCCTGCTGTTGCGCAGGGACATCACTCTGATAACGGAAGTGGCTGTAATAATATCAATAGTCCGCAATTAACAATTTATTCTGGCTCTAGTATCAGTGGCACAAATGGTGCTGATTTATCATATTGTTCCATTAACACGAATAGCGTCCCAAATGACAGTTGTGATACTGCAGCTGGCGGAAGTAGGGCATGTTCAATTTCAGGCAGTTCTATTCGTGGTTTAAAGATGAATGGTAATCAAGCCTTTAAAAGTAGTAATGGCTCTGCAGGCAGTATTGGTTTTTGTAATTCAGGAGATAATATTACCCTTGGCAACTCTGGTGATACTCAGTTTAATCAGTTAAGTTTTTTTTCTGATTGTACAGTGACCTTTTCCAGTAGTAATTCAGAATACCGCTTTAACTCTATACGAGCTGGTGGCGGGTCAGTTCTAAACTTTCCTGAAGGTGACTATTGGATTGGTTCCTTACAATTAGATGCACCAAGTAAAATAGTAACTAGTGGTTCAGTAAGAATTTTTATTGATAATGGTTCTCAAATTAATGGTGGAACAATTAACTCGCTCGCTGAATCAGGAGTACAGGTTATTACTTATAATGACCTAACCCTTAATTCTAAAAACCTAGATGGTCAATCTATTCCGAGTACCATTAATGCAGATGTTTATAGTGAAAATAGAATTACCATCAATTCAGGCGATATTAATGGACGAGTCACTTCAAAGTATCTAGTCATGAATGCTGATGGACGGATAAATGAACCCATTGAACCAGTAGTTTCTTTTCATATTCAATATGGTAAATCCACCTCTGGTAGCGTGACTTTTGATACGGCTTTTCCTGACGGTGTTACGCCTCTTGTTTTTTTAATGCCGACTATCGAGCAAACGAATACTAATAGTGATGGCCCAGCTTCTGTATTTTTAGATGGCACACCGACGACAACCGGTTTTAGTTGGTCTCAACAGGAGTCTCCGTCACCCGCAAGTCGTTATGTTGAATCTGTAGATATGACAGAAATTCACTGGGTTGCGGTGAATGCGGGAACCCATGATTTATCCAATGGTACTCAGCTTATCGCAGGAACAGTAGAGCTTGATACCGCTCTGATTGGCTCCAATAGTCAATACGTTAATGTGGCGTTACCAAGCACACAGAATGTTGTGTTGAATCAATTGCAAACTCAGGTAAATGATTGTTGGTTGACGAGCTTGTCGCAATTTAACAATACAGGGATCCGTTTAGCGATGGATACTTCTGAAGTCAGGAGTAATAACAGTCGGTGCCAGCCAGATAATTTAAATAATAATCAGATTCAGGCGGAAACGGTTGCTTATTTGAGCTTGCAATCAGGCAGTGGCTCAATTGTATTAAACAGTGAAAACCTCAATTATCATTTCGGACAAGCGCAGACTTTTACCGCAGGTAGTGTTCAAGACCTAAGTTACCAATGCGGCTTTACGACTGCGCTTGAAGGGTTTACTAATCCCCCCATCTTTGTCGCAGGAAAAAATAGTCGCCGTGGTGGTGATGGTGGTTGGTTAAGGCGTTGCCAATTGACAAATTCACTGGTGAGTATGGTGGTTGATGAAGATACCTACCGGGATACAGATCGTCGCCATATATGGGAAAATTATAGTTTTATCGCCTTAGAAAAAGAAGAACAGGTGTTAACGTGTTTTAATGATGACTTTCAGCGCAGTGATGTGGGAGATGATTGGGTCGTTTCTGAAAGTCGCGGTGGGTTTATTCCTTCTATTGTGAATAACCGACTTCGGATAACCGAAGCTGCTGGAAATCAGGCTACGTCTTCGACATATCAGCGACTTTTCCCTGCCGCAGGAAACTTAGTGACCATTGAGTTTGATCATTATGCCTATGGGGGTAGTGGTGCTGATGGTATTGCTTTTGTGTTATCTGATGCTTCAATTACTCCTCAGCCTGGTTCATATGGTGGTCCATTAGGCTACGGTGCTCGTTCGAATGTCGACGGTTTTGCGGGCGGTTGGTTGGGTTTTGGTATTGATGAGTATGGTAACTTTTCTACCGAAGGAGGCCCTGGTGGACCTGGTAGAAGACAGCAGTCTGTAGCAGTTCGTGGCTCAGGTTCGGGGACTAGTGGTTACGATTATCTACGTGGTACCTGTAATAATGGGCAAGATAACCCTAGTGGAGGTTGTTTATCGCCTACGGTTGATAATAATGAAAATGCAAATCATCGTTACCGTATAACCGTTGATTCTCAGGTCGCTGGCCAATCAATGGTCAGTGTTGAGCGTGACACTGGCAATGGCTACGAAATGCTCATTTCTCCTTTTGATGCTGCATTAGAACCTAATCAGTCAGCTGTCCCTACTGATTTTTTACTTTCATTAACAGGTTCTACTGGCGGGGCAACTAATAACCATGAAATTGATAATGTTGAAATTTGTGCGCTTGATTCCAACCCAATAGGGGTTGTCATTGACCATTTTGAATTCACTCATACTGGTGCAGCCTTAACCTGTAATGCAGAGCCCATGACATTAAAAGCTTGTGCGAATGCAGACTGTACTCAAACAGTTCCGGATTTTGTTACTGCAACATTGAGTCCTGCAACAATAGCTACTGGTGGCGGCTGGATTGGCGGTAACGTCGTTAGCTTTAGTGGTGGAAGTACCAATTTAGAGTTAAGAAATAATACCGCTGGTTCAGTGACTGTGGATGTAACAGGTTCAACCCCTGGAGCCAAACCATTCAGTACCACTTTATGTAGTATCGCAGGTAATACTCCTACGGCTGCACAATGTACGTTTAATTTTGCAGATAGTGGCTTTATTTTTGATGTGCCGGATAAATTAGCGAATAAACCCACTGGGATGATAAATATCTCCGCAGTAGAGAAAGATAGCGAAACGCTGGAGTGTGTTCCTCAATTTGCCGATGTTACCAAGAGCGTGGGATTCTGGAGTGATTATATAGAGCCTAGTACCGTTATCTCAGGCCAAAATGTCTCTGTGACAGGGGCTGGTACTGCAACGAGTATTGGTACAAGTGTTGGCACACGAACGCCAATTAATTTGGATTTTGACAGCAATGGTGTTGCAGAAATTGACGTAAATTACCCTGATGCGGGCGCTATCCAACTTAACGCGCAATACGACGGAACAGGTGATGAGGATGGCCTTGTTATGGTCGGGGCTGACACATTTGTCAGCTTCCCTGTCGGATTATGTGTTAGCCCAGTTGATGCTGCTGCGAGTTGTCCTGCCGGAAATCAGACTTGCGCCGTTTATAAAAAAGCGGGCGAAGAGTTTGAATTAACGATTCAAGGTATGGCGTGGGAGTCAGATGGAGATAGCGATTATTGCGATAACCTTGCAACACCAAATTATGCTCATGCAGGAATGACACTCGCAAGTTCCCTTGTAGCACCATCTCCAGGTATCGAAGGTGATATTGGCTTAAGCAGTTATGATCATCTTGCAGCAGCAAATAACAGCAACACGATTACTCAATCAATCAGTGAAGTGGGTGTATTTGAGTTTACCGTTAAGTCAGATTCAAGTTATTCAGGCTCGAGCTTTTATGATATTCCATTGGCGAGCTCAGGTAATATAGGCCGCTTTATACCCGATAGGTTTGCGATTAGTGGTGTTAGCGTATTACCAGCGTGTACTGTATTTAATTATATGGATCAGCCTTTTTCAATGGCGATGAATATTTCTGCATTTAACATTGGCTCAGATGTCACGGAAAACTATCAAGGCGACTTTGCTTTTGCCACGGCGATATTGGTCGGGGAAAACAGTGATGATGGTGATGATAAGCGAAATCGTTTAAGTGCTTTACCAGTATCTGCTAGTTCATGGAGTGCTGGAGTGGCCACAGTTGATAGCAGTTACATGGCCAGCTTATCCCGATTGGCTGCCCCTAATAAAGATGGGCCATTTGAAGATATGGATATCGGTGTGGTTATGGTCGATAACGATGGCGATAATAGCTTTGTGGCAGATCCTGACATGAATGCTGCTACTGCTGGTAGCTGTGGTGGCAATTGCGATGCTAAGCAAATCACAACCCAACGTTTTCGACATGGTCGAGTGGTGATGGATAATACCTATGGTGCAGAAAATGATACCTTGCAAATGCCCACTCGTGCAGAGTATTGGGACGGCGCTGATTGGAGTGTGAATATTCTGGATAACTGCTCCACGGTGACACCTGCCTTAGCTACACAAGTCGATGATTCAGTATTAGGCTATCAATTCGAGCCTAGTTTAACATCTGGGCAAACCATTGTTAGAACTGGGCAATCTTCGATGTTCGCTGCAGGTGAATTTACCTTACTTTGGAATGCGGTTATTACTGGAACTGCTGCTGACTATCGTGGGCAAGTCACAGCACCACTTATCGTGCCTGAATGGTTACAGTGGTATTGGAACTGGGATAATGCTTCAACGACGACATTATATGATCCAAGAGCCAGTGCTTATTTTGGCCGTTATCGTGGTCACGATCGAATTATCTATTGGCGTGAAAAACGTTAATAGGCAAGTAGAAGCCGAGTGGTTATGAGTCAGTATTGAGCGTGAGGTCGTTCACTATGTCAAAAAATGTTGAAAGCGCGTTTTTTTGACACTAGATTGCCTTAAACATGCTGCTGTTTTTTTGCTCGAATAGTTGGTGTTTTTCTGCGCTGATGGATTAATTTAGCATTATTGTAAAAAAAACACCTAGATTAGCGATTGTTAACCTGTTCGGTCTTGTGGAAAACCAGTGGCATTGATAAAGTTACCTGATTTTTCTTTTTTCTGATGTTACAGAATACAGGCTAGATACATGTTCAAAAAGCTGCGTGGAGTTTTTTCAAACGACCTATCGATCGATTTAGGTACGGCAAATACATTAATTTACGTTCGTGACGAAGGTATCGTGTTAAACGAACCATCGGTGGTAGCCATCCGTGGCGAACGTGGCAGTAGCGGACAAAAATCAGTAGCTGCTGTGGGAACAGATGCAAAGCAAATGCTAGGTCGTACACCTGGCAATATTCAAGCTATTCGTCCAATGAAAGACGGTGTTATCGCTGACTTTTATGTGACAGAGAAAATGCTGCAGCATTTCATCAAGCAAGTGCATAACAATAGCTTTTTCCGTCCAAGTCCACGTGTGCTTGTGTGTGTACCGGTAGGTGCAACCCAAGTTGAGCGCCGTGCGATCCGTGAATCAGCCATGGGTGCTGGTGCACGTGAAGTTTACCTAATTGAAGAACCAATGGCTGCGGCGATTGGTGCAGGCTTACCTGTTTCAGAAGCGACTGGTTCAATGGTCGTTGATATCGGTGGTGGTACAACTGAAGTTGCGATTATCTCGCTCAACGGTGTGGTGTATTCATCATCAGTGCGTATTGGTGGTGATAAATTTGATGACGCCATTATCAACTACGTTCGTCGTAATTACGGCAGCTTGATTGGTGAAGCAACCGCAGAGCGTATTAAACATACCATCGGTACTGCTTATCCAGGTGATGAAGTGCTTGAAATTGAAGTTCGTGGTCGTAACCTTGCAGAAGGTGTTCCAAGAAGTTTCACTTTGAACAGCAATGAAATTTTAGAGGCACTGCAAGAGCCTTTATCAGGTATTGTAAGTGCTGTTATGGTTGCATTAGAGCAGTCTCCGCCAGAACTGGCTTCTGATATTTCAGAGCGTGGCATGGTGCTGACAGGTGGTGGTGCATTATTACGCGATTTAGATCGTTTATTAATGCAAGAAACTGGCATTCCTGTCATGGTTGCTGATGATCCATTAACGTGTGTTGCTCGAGGTGGCGGTAAAGCCCTTGAGATGATCGACATGCACGGTGGTGACTTATTCTCTGAAGAGAACTAAAGAGCGAAACAACGGCGGTGTTTATTCTGACAAGTATGTTAAGAGTGTCACCGCCTACATATTATGAAACCCATTTTTGTTCGTGGTATATCGCAACAATTTAGATTAACACTGGCAATATTTTTGTCGGTGGTGTTGCTTATCGCCAATGATCGTCTAGATCCCATTCGTCAGTCCATTTCCTCAGTTTTAAGTCCCTTACAATATTTAGCGAATGTCCCCGGTTTATTGTTGGATTGGTCAGCTGACTCCATCGCTACGCGAAATATGTTGGCGATGCAAAATAAAGAATTATTGCGTCAACAACTTATGATGTCTGAGCGATTACAGCGCTTTGAACATTTACGTCAAGAAAACGAACGCCTTCGGGCGTTACTCGGCTCTCCAGTGCATATGGATGCTCGAAAAGTGGTTGCAGAAGTCATGGAAGTGGCAAGTGATCCCTTCAGGCATTATGTCGTGTTAAATCACGGTGCACGTACAGGGGTTTTTGTCGGCCAGTCTGTCGTTGATGCCCAAGGGGTTGTTGGACAGGTGATTGAAGTCAGCGAGCTGACGAGTCGGGTGTTATTAGTAACTGATCCTACTCATGGGATCCCTGTTCGAATTACCCGTAATGATGTTCGCGCCGTAGCACAAGGCACTGGGGATATCGACGAAATTGAATTGCGACATGTTGCCAAAAGTACCGATATCGTAGTTGGTGATTTACTGGTTACATCAGGACTTGGGAATCGTTTTCCAGAAGGCTATCCTGTCGCACGAGTGATGACAATTTCACGGGATGCTGGGCAAAGTTATTCGGTTGTTTCAGCTCAGCCATTAGCGGCACTTGATAGGATCCGTTATGTGTTGCTCATATGGCCTGATGATGGCACACAAGAGCAAGTTGATCCTGCTACCATGGTGAACGAGGCTGAACTTGATATTGAATCAGCGGAAGATGAGGTAAGCCAATGAGTGCGCATATCGCCAATGGCCGCTTTGTCGTGCTAGTGACCATATTTATTGGCATGATGTTTCAGATTATGCCGTTACCCAAAATCGTCGAGGCGTGGCGTCCTGATTGGTTATTGATGGTAATGATCTATTGGGCAATGGCATTGCCACATCGCTATAGTATTTTAACAGCTTGGGTATTAGGAGTATTACTGGATGTGCTACTAGGTGCAACCTTAGGTATTCGTTCACTTGCTTTTTCGATTGTGATTTATGTGATTGTAATGCAATCACAACGATTACGTAATTTTACTCGCTGGCAGCAGTCTATTTTGGTCGCTATTTTTATTTGCCTGTATCATTTTATTATTTACTGGGTTGAGTTTGTAGTGAACGGCGTGGCATTTGATTGGTCAATGTTTTTGCCTGCAGTGTCCAGTATTTTCATGTGGTGGTGGGTATTTTGGGTTTTGCGAAATATTCGTCGCCGATATAAGGTCCGTTAATATGGGATGGGTTCTCGCTTCGACTTCGCCAAGACGTAAAGCGCTTTTTGCTGAAGCAGCTTTTACAGAGCCAGATTTTACTTTTAGGCAAGTGGCACCAGATATTGATGAGTCGCACCACGATAATGAACCTGCTGCCGAGTTTGTTGTCCGTTTAGCTAAAGAAAAAGCCAGAGTGGGTTTGACCTTATGCAATGATGAGCCAGCTGTGAAAGTGTTGGGTTCAGATACTATTGTCGTTATGGGCGAGGAAATTTTAGGTAAGCCTGAAAACATTATCGATGCAAAGCGCATGTTAACCTTGTTATCGGGTCAAACTCATCAAGTTATGACGGCAGTAGCGGTGACCAACGGTGCAATAACGCTGACTCGTTTATGCCAGACTCGAGTGACATTTTGCGAGATATCAGCAGAGGCTATCGATGCGTATATCAACACCGAAGAACCTATGGATAAAGCCGGTGCATATGGCATACAAGGGCTAGGTGGTTGTTTCGTACAATCGATCAAGGGGAGTTATTCTGCCGTCGTAGGATTGCCGTTAGTAGAAACGCGCGAACTGCTCCATGAAATGAATCAAATTGAATTAACTTAATCTTTCGTTCGCCAACATGTGAATGTTACCACACCCATTTTTGCTGGTAATACATTATCCTTGAAGCGCGGCGTTAAACAGGTGGCTTATGCACACAAAAGCACAGCGCAAAAAAGGATCTGAATTACTGATTAACGTTACGCCAACAGAAGCCAGAGTTGCACTTGTTGAGCATGGCGTTTTACAAGAAGTTCATATAGAACGCCGAATGAAACGTGGCTTAGTTGGTAATATTTATAAAGGTAAAATCAGCCGAGTATTACCGGGTATGCAGGCCGCATTCGTTGATATCGGACTCGAAAAAGCTGCCTTTTTACACGCATCAGATATTGTGCCGCATACTGAATGTGTTGCCGATGTAGAAAAAGGCAATTTCGTGGTGCGTGATATTGCTGAGCTCGTGCGCCAAGGCCAAGACATTATGGTTCAAGTGGTTAAAGATCCCCTTGGCACCAAAGGTGCTCGTTTAACCACAGATATAACTCTTCCTTCTCGATATCTCGTCTTTATGCCAGGCTCAAGTCATGTTGGCGTGTCTCAACGTATTGAAGAAGAAACAGAACGTGCTCGCCTAAAGAAAATTACCGAACCCTATGTCGATGAAGATGGTGGCTTTATTATTCGCACCGCAGCGGAGGGAGTGGGTGATGATGAGTTAGCCCAAGATGCTGCATTTTTACGTCGTGTTTGGGCGAAAGTGAGCGAACGCCGTAAACGTAAAGGTGCCACTCTCCTGTATCAAGATTTAGCGCTTCAAGTGCGTATTATTCGAGACTTTGTCGGTGAGGAGCTTGATCATATTCAAGTCGACTCAAGACGTACTTTTGCAGAACTTCAAGGGTTTGCTCAAGAGTTCATGCCAGAAATCGCAGACAAAATTGAGCATTACGCTGGCCCTTCTCCTATTTTTGAACTGTACGATGTAGAAAATGAAATTCAGCGTGCATTAGGTCGTAAAGTAGAACTGAAGTCGGGTGGTTATTTGATTATCGATCAAACAGAGGCCATGACAACGGTTGATATTAATACTGGCGCTTTTGTTGGCCATAGAAACCTTGCCGAAACCATTTTTAATACCAATCTAGAAGCAACTCAAGCTATTGCTCGACAATTACGGCTGCGAAATTTAGGTGGCATCATCATTATCGATTTTATCGACATGATGAATGATGATCATAAAAAGCGGGTGTTAGACAGCTTAACAGCAGCGTTAGCAACCGATCGTGTTAAAACGAGTGTAAGTGGTTTTTCAGGCTTAGGCTTAGTTGAAATGACCCGTAAACGTACCCGTGAAAGTTTAGAGCATGTGGTGTGCGGTGAGTGCCCTGCGTGCCAAGGTACAGGCTCAATGAAAACGGTTGAAACGGTTTCATATGAGATATTCAGAGAGATTATTAGATTAAATCGAGCATACGCAGCAGATGAGTTTTTGCTGTACTGTTCACCGGCGGTATTCAAAAGTTTAAGTACTGAAGAAGGCCACTTATTAGCAGAATTAGAAGTGTATATTGGCAAACAGATCCGCCTGCAAAACGAGACTTTATATACTCAAAATAAGTATGACGTGGTGATGGTGTAGTGCCCAAAAGTAAAACCGTAAAAGTGTGTCGTTTTTTGTTCCAATTTGTAGCCGTAGTACTGGTACTATTTGCGCTAGCGGTGAGTCTCATCCGAGGATTAATACCTCAGCTTCCTGAAGCGCGATACGAAGTGGTGAATTACCTCAAAGAGCAATATCAGATTGAAGTTCAAGTGGGTAAACTCAGTGCCGAGTGGCAAGCGTTTGGACCTGCATTAACGGTTAATAATCTCGTTATTCCCCCACAGCCATCGCTACCTGTGACCTTAATCGCCAACAAAGTGCACTTAAAACTCGATTTTTGGCAAACATTACTCACTCTGTCCCCTAAAATTGAAACCGTAAAATTTGATGGTATCCATGTTGCGTTAAATGTAGATGAGCTTTCTAGTTCGAAAAGCGATGAGGATGCGAGTACCAATTTAGATTGGTTATATGCCTTGTTACTTGAGCAGCTTGAATATTTTTCTATCAGTGACGGTACGTTACAGTTGCTAAGTCATAGCCATGATTTTAGACCAATATTTATCAGTAATTTGATGTGGCATAACCAACCAGGCCTTCACCAAGCGAAAGGCTTTATGCATTTGGATTCAGAAGCGTCAGCAAGTGAATTATTGGCTCTCAGAATTGATGTCACTGGCGATGGTTACAAACCTGATGAATTAGTGGGTCAAATTTATCTCTCTGCTGAATCATTAGATCTAGGTGAGTGGGCTTCACGTCAACATGACCCTTTATTAAAATTAGATAGTATTGAATTTGAAGGTGTTGTAAATCTTAAAGCTTGGCTAGGTATAGAGCATCGAACTATCAATACAGGCTTGTTGATGTTCGAACCAAGCTGGTTGCAGTGGAATACATCTGATCAGCAAAATAATGAACAACTGCAAAAGTTTGCGATTAATGGCGGTGCGTTAAAGTGGCAACCAAATGACAATGGCTGGCAAGTTACAAGCCATGATTTAGACTTTTCGACCAATGGTGTTCCATGGCCTGAGCTTAATTTATCACTGAAAACTAACTACAGTGACTTATCGGTTAGCGTAAATGAAATTGCGCCTGAAGTGCTCACGCCATTGCTCCCTTTATTTCCTAAAATGGGAGAAAAGGGCGTGGCTCAATGGCAAGAGTTGTCACCAAGTGGCGTTATTGGGCCGCTGCAATTACTTAAAGAGTCAGGGAAACCATTCTTACTCAAAACCGAAATTAACCAACTCAAGTGGTCTGCTACAGAGGGAGTACCCGGTAGTGCCCCAATTGATTTACGCTTTTCTTGGGCCAATGGCTTAGTCAATGCTGAGTTCCCAGCACAAGATTATCAACTTGATTTTCAAGATGGGTTTGAAGCTCCGCTTGCGCTTAAAGGTGATGCATTTCAAGTTCAATATAACGTCGATAAGTCGCGCCTGATATTACCTCATGTTCACTTTAGCAATGCCGATATCGATCTCGCTGCATCAATGCAACTGGATTTATTAGAGCAAGCACACCTTGCCTTAAATGCTAACTTAGCCATCAATAATGTTGAACATGCGGGTCGTTATTTTCCGTTAGATGCGATGAGCGATAACTTGGTAGATTATCTAAATGGATCGCTTAAAAAAGGCCAAATTCCTGACGCTGAAATTGTCTGGCACGGTCAACTTAATCAGTTTCCATATCAAGATCATTCTGGCATCTTTCAAGCAGGTTTTAATTTAAATGATGGTGCATTTTTGTTTCAACCCGATTGGCCAGCAGTTGAAGCGTTAAGCCTTTATGCATTATTTGAAAATGCGGCAATGGATATTGTTGTTAACAAAGGGAAGTTATTGGATGTGGATGCCGACGGTGCACACGTTTATATTCCTTATATGGGTAAAGAAACGACCTTAAGAATTGAAGCTGAGGTTAGCGCAGATGCTGATGCTGCCAAAGCCGTTATTGATAATTCACCGCTTAAAACTTCAGTGGGCTCAACACTCAATGTTGTGCAAATCTCTGGTGACATTGTGAGTGATTTAGATTTAACCATTCCGCTTTATGATGGCGCGAAAGCGAACAATAAAGGCGTGATAACCTTCGATAATAATGCCGTATATATCACCTCTCCCGGGCTGCATTTAAACAGTGTGAGCGGCGCTGTCGAATTTATTAATGCTGAAGTGAGTGGTCAAGAAATCGCGGCAGATTTATTTGAGCAACCATTGCAGTTTAGTTTTGCAACAGAGCAAACGAATAGCGGTGATCTTGCTTTAAGCGTCGATTTGAACGGCCAATGGGACTTAGATAATTTACCGAATTACATTGATAATCCATTATCTGATTATTATTCAGGAAGCCTAGATTGGGATGGTGGGTTAACGATGATTTTTGATCCGCTTGGTTATCGTTTACAAGTACAATTAAATTCAGATCTCACAGGCACAGCATTGTCCTTACCAGCTCCTTTTACTAAAGCAGCCGACGAACCTAGAATGCTGCGTGCTGAATTAATTGGTGATAACAAGCAGTCTTCCTTAGGGATCAAGTTAGGCAAAGAAGCTGAGTTTTGGGGCGGGTTTAATGAGCAAAGTGGTGACTACCTCGCACATTATGATCTGTTACTCGGCCGTCATTTTAAACTGGGTGATAAGCTCGTTAAAAACCAAGGTCACATTCAAATTGACTTACCAGAAGCTGAGTTGACCACATGGCTACCTCTTATCAGTAAATTTACTGATAAAGTGACTTCCAGTATCGATGTTATCGTAGATAAAGAATCAATAGTCGTCAATGATGAAACTGCGCAAACTGCCCCTGATAATACTGCTAAAACGTCAAACATTGAGCCAATTGCTGAACTGGCTAATCAATCTTCTTCAGTAAACGTTGAATCAGAGCCAGTAGTTAACCTTACTGACCTTGATGACAAGGTGAGCTTTTTCCCGCCGTTAACCTTAATCAATGCCCAAATTGGTTCATTGAATATTTTAAGTCAAAACTTTGAGCAATTATCGTTTACAGCCAAGCCGCTTCAGCATGTATGGCGCTTCGATATTGAATCAGAGCAGATGGTGGGTAATATTGATTTTTATCCAAGTTGGCGCGAGCAAGGCCTTAAAATTGTTGCCAGTAAATTGCATTTAGCACCTAATGTGAAAGCGCCAGAAGATGCCGAATTTACCCCAGGCAATTTACTCGATAATTTACCGCCACTTGCAGTTGATGTAGATGATTTTGGTTTATATAAAACGCGTTTAGGCCACCTTGTGCTACAAGGAATACCGTATGAGAATGGCTACCGCTTCCAAACGTTGACCTTAACGAGGCCAATAGTCAGCCTGCAAGCCTCTGGAGATTGGACGTTCGCCGCAGGAAAAAGCATGACCACGTTTGATGTCAATGTAAAAGCCAGCAAGTTTGATGCGTTATCTGAAGCGTTAGGCATCAGTCCTGGTCTTAAAGATGCGCCTGTGGATATGGTGGGAGAGTTTTCATGGCAAGGTGCGCCGTATGAATTCTCATTAGAAACCTTAAACGGCAAATTACGCTTTGATTTGGGTAAAGGGTATTTATCTGAAGTGAGCGATAAAGGTGCTCGTATTTTCTCCTTGTTTAGTTTGGACTCGTTAGTGAGAAAACTCTCGTTAGACTTCTCTGATGTGTTTGGCAAGGGGTTATATTTCGACTCTTTTGGTGGCTCATTGGATATTGATAATGGCGTCGTAAAAACCACAGATACAGAAATGGATGCGATAGCAGGCAACATGAAAGTACGAGGCTATACTGACTTAACCACTCAAAGTTTGAATTACGATATTCGCTTTATTCCGCAATTAGCCTCGAGCGTCCCAACTGTAGTGCTATTAAGTACCAGCGCTTGGACATTAGGCTTAGGCGCCTTTGCACTCACAAAAGTATTGGAGCCAGTCATTGAAGTTATTTCTGAAATTCGTTTCAGATTAGGCGGTACAATGAATGATCCTTTGCTAGAAGAGTTAGAGCGTAAGAGTAAAGAAATCGAAATCCCTGAATCAATTTTACCTCGCGAAAAAGTGGAAACTGAGCCACAAAGCAATCTGCAAGGTGCTCAACAAGACCAATTGCAACAGGCGAGTGAGCGATTAGATGTCAATGACTCTGGCACTCAAACTGTAACTGAGATGACTGTACCAGACAGTTCCAATGTACCTGCAATCAGTATCGAGGCGGATAGCAGCAAAAACAGCGATAACATCATTATTAACAGCAATACTCAAACCGAGACTGATTCCGATAACGCTCCTAAAGGGGAGGGTAGCAGTCCGATATCATTTGTTGATTACCAGCAACGTCAAAGCCAAGGAGGCGCTAATGCAAGTCAACTTACTGCAATGTCAGAGCAGCAGGGATGTTCAAGCCAACTTAGCTTTTATCGACGAGCAGCTTAGTCAACTTCCAAGGCAAGAAAATCAGCCTCAGCTCGTTGTATTACCAGAATGTAGTTTGTTATTTGGTGGTCATGAACAGCAACAGTTATCAGTCGCTGGAGATGATAAAACCAGTGAGCTGAAACAGGCTTTAGCTGCATTGGCTAAACATCATCGAGTGTATATGGTGGCTGGAACCATTCCTATTTTAGCGAATGATGGACGGGTATATAGCCGAAGTTATTTATTTGATGATGCAGGTGATACCTTAGGCAGTTATGATAAGTTACACTTATTCGATGTCGACGTTGCCGACAGTACACGCTCATATCGTGAAAGTGATACTTTTTGTCCTGGCGATCGTATTAGTGTTATCGATACCCCGTTTGGTAAAGTGGGTTTAGCTATTTGTTATGACGTAAGATTTGCCGATTTATTCCGTGCTTTACGAGCTGCAGGTGCTGATATTATTGCTCTGCCATCAGCGTTTACTAAAGTGACAGGTGAAGCTCATTGGCAAGTGTTAGTGCAAGCTAGAGCGATTGAAAGTCAATGTTACATTCTGGCAGCTGATCAATGGGGCAAACATAATCAAGGCAGCCGAGAAACTTGGGGGCAGAGTATGATTGTTGATCCTTGGGGTCACATTGTCGCCGAACGAAAAACGGGAACAGGTTGGGTGCAAGGTCAGATAGACCGACAACAACTAAACGATATTAGACAACAAATTCCAGTCGTGGAGCACAACCGTTTTAATTTACCCGTGCTAACGACAGCACTTTAATCAAAGTATTAAAGTCAGAAAGATAAATGAAACATCGCTGTTGCGATTGATGAATTACATTTTTACAAGCCATAGGGCTTAAAGAGAGAATTAATGCCATTTCTAGCTCAAGTTGAACAAAGTTTATTACATGATGGGTTAACCCTTGATGGGCTACAGGATTACCTCAATATTATTCACCAACATAATATTGATTTTTCAGACTTATATTTTCAAGGTAGCCGCCATGAAACTTGGGCGTTAGAAGATGGCATCATTAAAGAAGGCAGTTTTCATATTGAACGTGGCGTAGGGGTTCGAGCCATAACGGGTGAAAAGACAGGCTTTGCTTATGCTGATGAAATTACTCCAGCAGCACTGCAATCAGCAGCTGAAGCTGCACGAGGTATCGCAACCGCTGGTCAGCAACATCAGGTGCATGCCTTTAAGCGTCACAATACTCACGCACTATACAAAAGTGACGATCCCATTGCAGCAATGGAAGAAGCGCCAAAAATCAACCTGCTTAAACAAACCGATGCATACATTCGCAGTCTAGATACACGTATTATCCAAGTCGTGGTTAGTTTATCAGGGGTGCATGAAGAAATTTTAGTTGCAGCCAGTGACGGTACGCTTGCTGCTGATATTAGACCTTTAGTTCGTTTCAACTGTAGCGTCATTCTTGAAGACAATGGTAAACGTGAGCGTGGCAGTGCTGGTGGTGGCGGTCGTCATGATTACAGTGTGTTTTTAGCGACAGATGAAGCTGGTTTACCTGTTTGCTTTGAGTTTGCTCGAGAAGCTGTACGTCAAGCGCAGGTGAATGTGAACGCCATTGATGCCCCAGCAGGTGAGATGCCCGTTGTCCTCGGTAATGGCTGGCCTGGTGTATTGTTACATGAAGCGGTAGGGCATGGCTTAGAAGGTGACTTTAACCGTAAAGGCAGTAGTGCATTTAGTGGCAAAGTGGGTCAGCAAGTGGCATCAGAGTTAGTGACGGTCGTGGATGACGGTACAATTGAAAATCGTCGTGGTTCATTGAGCATCGACGATGAAGGCGTGCCAACGCAAAAAACGACTTTGATTGAAAACGGTATCTTAAAAGGCTATATGCAAGATAAGTTAAACGCGCGCTTAATGGGACAAGCTACGACGGGTAACGGTCGCCGTGAGTCTTATGCTCATTTACCTATGCCACGTATGACAAACACTTATATGGAAGCGGGTACTTCGACGCCAGAAGAGATGATTAAGTCGGTTAAAAAAGGCATTTACGCTCCTAACTTTGGTGGCGGGCAAGTGGATATTACCTCGGGTAAATTTGTATTCTCAGCCTCCGAAGCGTATTTGATTGAAAATGGTGAAGTGACCGAAGCAATCAAAGGCGCCACATTAATTGGTAATGGACCTGAAGCCATGAGCCAAATCTCGATGGTCGGTAATGATCTTTCGTTAGATAAAGGTGTGGGTGTTTGCGGTAAGGATGGACAAAGTGTGCCTGTTGGTGTGGGTCAGCCTACATTGAAACTAGATAGCTTAACCGTTGGTGGAACGGCATAAACGGAAAAATAAAGGTGCTGTAATGGCACCTTTTTATTTTGTACTACACTCATTTAGAATATTTAAAATCAATCTCTTACGCTAGAAGTAAACAGTAAAACTAGTTATAATTCGCCAATTTAGAGTTATTGCTCTAACTAAAGGATGAGGTTCATGAGGCATTTAGCTGTTTTCAATATCAAAGTAAGACAAGTCTTGTCACTAGTACCCATTGGGGTATTTGTTATCACTGCTTCATTATCCCATGTGGTTAGCGCTGAATCGCTTTCGTTTGCTAATGCATGGAAACAGTTATTAACTGTCAGTGATAAATTAAAAGCCCAATCTCAAGAAGTCAGCCGTGCTGAAGCTGAAGAGCGAGCCGGTGAAGACATGAATTTGCCTTCATTAAATCTTGCTGGTAGCTATACCCGTCTTGAAAAGCCCATAGAATTAGATTTACGAGATCTGAATCCCATTGCTGCAATTGACCCAGGTGCGCTTCCTCCAGCACTGGGTGAAGCGTTAGCGGCTATTCCTGGCTCTTTATTTGTGACTCCTTTTACTGAGCAGGATATTTTCCGTGCTAGCTTACAAGCTATGTGGCCAATCTATACTGGCGGTAAAATTACCGCGGCTCAAGGTATTCATGCTGCTCATGTCGAAGAGAAAAAACATCAATATTCGCTTACCTCTAGAGACATGTTTAATCAGCTTGTTGATCGTTACTTTGCTGTGGCGGTAACAGAAACCTTAGTGGCAACGAATCAGCAATTAGTGGACTCATTAACGGAACATGAGTCTCACGCACAAAAACTAGAACGTGAAGGACAAATTGCAAAAGTTGAACGCTTAAATGCACAAGTGGCACTAGAAAATGCCAAAGTAAACCTTGGCAGTGCAAAGCGTCAGCATGAAATGGCTCAAATTGCTCTATCAAGAATGCTGCATTTACCTGAATCTGATCCTACTTCAGGGTTATTCAGTTTGCCTCAGTCGCCGTCATTACCTCGGTTAAGTCAGTTGACCTTAACGCAGCACCCAGCGCTCAAATTACTGGAAGCGAAAGAAGCGCAAGCCAATGGTCTCATTCAACTAGAGAAAGGTCGCTATCATCCAACAGTGTTTTTATATGGTAATTACACCTTATATGAAGACGATAGCTTGTTCTCACAAATTGAACCTGACTGGATGGTTGGAGTGGGGGTAAACGTGCCTATCTTTAGTCGTGATGGTCGCAGTGGCAAAGTTGAGGCTGCACAAAGTGCTTTATTGCAAGCTAAGTATACCAAGGCGCAAACCCAACAAGACCTGAGTTTGCTGCTTGATCAAAGTTATCGACAACTACAGCAGGCCGATGAAGAAGTAAAAGCATTGAATGCCTCATTAGCGTTAGCAACAGAGAACCTTCGCCTACGTGAACTGGCCTTTAATCAGGGGCTATCAACATCGATTGATCGAGTGGATGCTGAATTAAAATTAAGTGCAGTTAAAACTCAGCAGCTTGGGGCGCAATATCGTTTCGTGCAAGCTTACGCAAGGCTAATGACAATTAGTGGCCAATTAGATGAATTTATCGGACGCACCCAACTTCAGGAGAATCAAAATGCGGGCTAATCGAATTATTGCTGTTATCGCCAGTCTTATCCTGTTGGGGATATTGGGTTATGGCCTGAAACTAGCATTTGAGCCGAAAGAGAACCTGTTACAAGGGCAAATAGAGGCTCGTGAATACAATATCTCATCTAAAGTACCGGGTAGAGTTGAGCAAGTGATGGTGCGCCGAGGCGATAAAGTTGCAGTTGGTGATTTACTGTATGCGATTAATAGTCCTGAGTTAGATGCAAAGTTAATGCAAGCTGAAGGGGGGCGTGATGCTGCCAAAGCCATGCAACAAGAAGCGGATAACGGGGCACGTCAGCAACAAGTGACAGCGGCGAAAGAGCAATGGTTAAAAGCCAAAGCGGCAACCGATTTAATGGCAACCACCTATCAGCGAGTTGAAAATCTATTTGATGAAGGTGTTGTTGCCAGACAAAAGCGTGATGAAGCATTTACTCAGTGGAAAGCAGCGCAATATACCGAACAAGCAGCTTTAGCCATGTATCAGATGGCTGATGAAGGGGCGAGAGTAGAAACCAAAGCCGCTGCCGCTGGTAATGCTCGCATGGCAGAAGGTGCAGTGAAGGAAGTCAGTGCAATTTTAGCTGACAGTCAAATGCGATCGCCTAAAAATGCCGAAGTAAGCGAAGTCTTATTACAGGCTGGTGAGCTAGCACCGAGTGGTTTCCCTGTTGTCAGTTTAATTGATATTACTGATGCATGGGCTGTCATGCAAATACGTGAAGACCAATTGGCAGATTTCAAGCAAGGGCAAACGGTTGCCTTAACCATTCCTGCATTAAAGGTTACTGAGGACTTTACCATTGCTCATATTAGCGTGATGGGCAGTTTTGCGACTTGGCGATCCACTGAAAGTGGCCATGACTTTGATATGCGTACCTTTGAAGTTGAGTTACGCCCCAATCGCCCGATTGCAGATTTAAGAGTCGGCATGTCTGTGCTGTTAAGTGTCAATTAGCATCATTAGTTACAAACTGATTAAGGTGCTTCTTATGACTAAGGTGCGAAGATGCGGGTTTTACTAAAACAAGAATTGAAACGCTTATGGTGTTCACCCTGGCAACTGGCTTTGGTGACATATATTCCGCTAATCAGTATTTTGTGCTTGTGGTGGTTATTCAGTGCTGGGTTACCTCGGCAACTGCCTGTGGCTGTGGTTGATCAAGATAATAGCCAACTTACTCGAACCTTAACCCGTAATTTAGCCGCTAATGCCGTAATTAAGCCTATTACCTATACTCAGTTTGCTGATGCAAAGGCTGCGATGACTCAAGCAGAAGTTTACGCTGTGGTTGTGTTTCCGCATGAGTTTAAGCGTAAGTTGTTAACGGGTAGCAGTCCCACCGTCGATATTCGTTATAACAGTCAGTTTTTATTAGTCGGGAAACTATTATCGAGTCAGTTACAGCTGAGTGTAGGCGCTGGACTCATGGAAGTGGCTGGTATGAAGCAGCTTCTCAATGGTGCTAATCGTGCAACGGTTGCGGTCAACTTAAGTCCTGTCACCAGTCAAACCACGGCCTTGTTTAACCGTAACAACAATTACGTGGGATTTTTGGTTCCTCCCGTGTTAATCGCCTTATTGCAGCTTTTGGCAATGATGGTATTTGTAAACTCATTAAACGACAGCCTCATTCGTCAAGGCGAACAGTATTTATTACCAGCAAAGTTTTGGCGGCATGTTGGCGCTAAAGTGTTGTTTTATACCCCTGTAATGTTAGTGCATGGTGGCTTTATCTTAGCGTGGTTATACGGCGTGTTGCGTTTACCGATTGCGGGTAATCTATTGTTACTGATAGCAGCGCAAGCAATGATGTTTTTAGCATTGTGGACCTTGGTTATTTTGGTATTTTTATTGATGCGTGAACCAGCGAGAAGCGTCAGTTTTTGTACCGCTTTATTCGCCCCAGCTTTTGCATTTATGGGGATCACTTTTCCTGTCAATGATATGCCAGAGTTAGCGCAGTGGTGGCGTTTAATTATGCCTTCTAGTCATTATATCGACTCCCATGTCAGTATTATCAGCTATGGCGCTGGAGCGCTTCAGGTATTGCAGCAAAGTATTTCTTATGGCTACTTTATTATCGTTTTAGCGTTAGCTTGGGGGTTACATCGTGTTATTTGGAATAAGCAAATTGCGCTGATTACAAGGTCAAAAGGTGAAGCTGTAGGGGTCAAATCATGAGCTGGTTGCAACTGCTATTTGTAGAGCTAAAAGCCATTTTAGCGGATAAAGCCATAGTCGTGACCATGTTTGGTGGCGTGCTGTTTTACTCGGTGCTTTATCCTCTCCCTTATCTGAACCAAGTTCCGACTCAACAACAAGTGGTTGTGGTTGATCACGATAACTCTTCATTAAGTCGCCAGTTGCTTAGACATGCAGATGCTTCTCCCAAAATTACTATCGTTGCTCAGGTGGGCAGTATTGATATTGCACAGCAATGGATATCAGAGTCGAAAGCCCATGGTTTATTAGTCATTCCAGAAGGGTTTAGGCGTAATTTATTACTCGGTAAAGGAGCCACCTTAAGTTACGGTGGCGATGCGAGCTATTTTTTAATTTATTCAGCGGTTGCTGAAGGATTAATTAGTGCAGGCATGGATGCGGGTCGGCAAATTCAGTTAGTGGGGTTGTTAGCACGAGGAGAAAACCCGCAGCAAGCTGAGCAAAGTTTACATTCAGTCAATATTAATAGCGTCCCTGCATTTAATCCCAGTTTAGGTTACACCCCGTATGTGGTGCCTGGATTGTTTTTACTAATTTTGCACCAAACGTTATTGATTGGTACAGGGATTTTAGGGGCAGGACAATGGCGCAAAAAGGGCTATTGGAATCACGTTTCACCTATGGCATTAATTGGTGCACGTCTGACTGTTTTTAGCGCCATTTATGCTTTGTTTGCGAGCTTTTATCTAGGTTATTGCTTTTATTGGTACGATGTCAGTGTGCAAGCGACTTTAACTGAGGTGGCCTTATTGATGGTGCCGTTTATTTTATCCACTGCGGCATGTGGCATTGCGTTAAGTAGTCTATTTGTAAGGCGAGAGTTACCGACACAAGTCTTGCTGTTAGTGTCGATGCCCATTTT
Organism: Shewanella sp. MMG014; assembly: GCF_018100775.1. Lineage (NCBI taxonomy): Bacteria > Pseudomonadati > Pseudomonadota > Gammaproteobacteria > Alteromonadales > Shewanellaceae > Shewanella > Shewanella sp. MMG014. The sequence goes on along the minus strand of NZ_JAGJDZ010000007.1, from coordinate 203,489 downwards.
ATTTGTGTCTGGCTTTGTGTGGCCTATCGCATTAATTCCTGATCTTTTGGTGCAATTATCCCAAGTGATTCCTGCCGTACCAGCTATTATGGCTATGTTAGAGTTAAGTCAAATGGGCGCAGGTTGGACGAGTGTATTACCTTTATGGATACATATGTGGACCCTGTTTGTGCTATTTCTGTTATTGGCTTTTATTGGTGTGAAGCAACGGCTGAAAACGGAGAATGGTTAAGTAAAAAAATAGGCATTAAAGTGTCCACTTAATGCCTATTGGTTCCACATTTACTGGTTGTCGACAGAGAAAGCTTTGCTGTCGCTGTTGGTCATCTTCCAAATTATAAGGTCCCCGTTTCTAGGCTATTAAGTGCAGCCTCTAAACGAGTCAGATTTTGCTTATAAATCGGGTCTTTAGTCGCTTTTGCGGCTTGTCTAAAGTCTTCTAAAGCACCAATGTTATCATTTGCCAGCACTTTCATTACGCCTCGGTTATTGAAGGCATATGCGCGCATTCTCATCGACGGTAATGTTTCTTCATTGACTGCCATTCTAACTGCATCACTACACGCTTTTTCAGCAACATCAAATTGAGATAACTTAGTATATCCCACGCATAAGTTGAGGTTACGAGTATAGGTATCAATGGCTGAGTGCTTTGCTGATTTCGTTAACTCAATGCCTTCAATTAAGTCGCCTGATTGAATAGCATCTACGCCAGGTGTGTCTTCAATAAGCACCATTTTATAACGACTATTTTCAGCGGCATCAGCCATAACCATGGGTGAGCTTGCAAGTAATAAGCTTGCTGCGATAAGAGTAGGTAATGTTTTCATTGTGTATTCCTTTGTAGGTAGTAGCGGGTTGCTACGTGGCTAATTTAGGGAATATCTGCTTGGCTGACAAACGAGAAAATTCATTGTGATAGATGAGATTTTTTCACTTATTAGCCGCGCGAGTCTGATTATTGTTGGCCAAAGCGAGCAACCGTCCAATCTATTAATTGCTGGACCTCCATTCTTGCTTCACTTTGCCCGTGTTGCAGTAAGTAGTATTTATCATGGCTATTTAAGGCTTCATTAAAGAGTGCTACTAAACTGCCATTTTCAAACCATGCTTTACTGATAGGCATTGGGATAAGTGCGATGCCAATACCTTGCTCTGCTGCGCGAGCAACGCTAAACATACTGTCCAGTTGAATCACTTGTTTTGGCGAAAAATGCGGTAAGTTAACTGATTCAGCCCATTGTTCCCATGAATGAGGTCTTGCTTGGTGAACAATTAATGGGACTTTAGATATCACCGATAGTCCTTGAGAATGCAACTGCTGAAATTGGTGAGGGTTGCAGGCTGGGATGTACTTGAGCGGAAATAATTCATGACTATGCTGATCTTGTTGTTTAGAACCTGACAGAACAATTGATAGGTCGGTTTGCCCAGTTTGTGCCGCCCTAGTTTTTACTGTGTCTAATTTCAAATTTATCTGCGGGTATTCTTGAGACCAGCCGATAAGTTGAGGGACAAATAATTCACTGGCAAAAAACTCTGGCATCGAAATGCTTACCTCTAAAGTGGTATTTGTTTGTGCGAATTGGTTTACGGTTTCTGAAAGTTTTACCATGATAGGTGCAACTTGCTGATAAAACTGCTTACCCGCATCTGTGAGCTTGATTGCCCGCGTTTGGCGTATAAAAAGAGGTTGTTGCAGGTTTTGCTCTAATTGCTTGATTTGATGGCTCACTGCTGAAGGCGTGAGGAATAATTGATTTGCCGTTTCTTTAAAGCTAAGGCATTCGGCTGCAATACAAAAACAACGTAGTCCTCTAAGGGACGTATGCAGTGGTAACATGATGGACTCGTATAATGAAAGCAAGAAATAAGCAATTGCCAAGCCAAGTCGCTTGAGTGCTTTAGCTGCCTTTATTCAGTGTGTTAAGGGCTTATAAGTCTAGTTCAGTGCACCAGTATAGTGCAGCCGAACTAGCCTACAATGCATTGTAAAGTTTGGGTTCGTTATTACAGCTTATGGTGATGTTTTAGAAATACAGGTTTTCAACAGGCTTGTTGTTTACAAGCATTTCGCACTTGTCGCCTGTGCTTGATTTTGAAGATTGAATGATTCCAGCAACGGCACCAAATGCACCACCTTGATCACCTAATACCGAACCAAAATAGCATTTACCTTCGATTTTTAAATCTCGATACTTACTCTTTAGGTTTTGAGTTGGTGTGTATGGTGGAAAGCGACCTTTCATTAGCGGATCGCCATTAACTGACAGTTCAAGTTTATTTTTTTCAGTATCATAGATACCTGAGAAGACCAAAGTTTGCCCTTCAAATTCAACAGTTTTCTCTTGAGCAACGATAGGTTGAGTTGATGCACATGCAGTGAGTAAAGCGCAGCCAGCAAGTGTGGCTAAAATAGCGGTAGTACGCATTTAAATATCCTTTTAAGCGGTTTTTTAGATTTAATTTTGAGTATTAAACCGTAAGAAAACGAACCCTGTTTTCCCAATTGCGAAAGAGTATATCCTAGTTTTATGATATTTCAATAATAAGAAGCTCGCCGAGGCGAGCTTCTAGATAGTGGGTGATTTACGGGTTAAGCTTGATGACACTAGCTTATGGCACAAGGCATTAGCCCTGTTAAACCATTAACCTATTATCAGATATCACTGCACAGTGACACTTAGGTCCGTTTTCGTAATCAAGCCACCTGGGGTTGTTACTGTTAATGTAATAGAGTCTTGACCCACTTCATCAGCAGCTGTGTAGGTAAACTTAGTGGCAACTTCATCACAGGCATGGCTTGCATCATTAGCTGCGAAGCTATAACACGTCGTGTTAGGAACGGTATAACCCTCGAAGTTGATTGTTCCGTTTATGGCAGTCACCGTTAATGTCGATCCTGCTGGCATGACCTGTCTGGCACTGTCATATAGCTCCACTAATACTGTCTGCATTGCTTCAGGTGCCAAGACTAAATTAGTCACTGGATTTCTATCCACGTCGGTAGCGATAATATTAGCGGCTGAACCTGACATGGTCAGTACAGTGGCTGCACGAATGTAAGTTTTGTTCGCTTGGCCTTCACCACAAAGACTGCCTTCGCATTGTGGTCCATTGAATTTACCATCTGGGCCAGAGTAACTGGTATTGCCTTCAGCATTGAAAAACGGTTTGCCAGAAACATAAACACCGACTTCATCATCATCTCTAAAGGCATCACCTAAATCGCTAAAGCCACTTTGATGATAGGTTTCCCTGTCCATGCCATTACCAGTACAAGCGATAGGAGCACCTGCGCTATCTAAACAAGCATTAGCTATGGCTGTTCCATCAGCATCATCAAAGATGTTATTGCCGTTAGTATCAAAGAAAGTTTCATGTCCTAACGCGTAAGCGAGCACAGTTACACGATGATCAGCTGGTCGTGGATCGGCTGATGTCCATATCACAGAACAAGTCCCATTAACCGTTGAGCATGAAGGCTGGATTTGGCCACCTTCAGTTGTGAAGTTGACCGTAGTGTCATCAGGTGCTGGGTTACCAAAGCTGTCTGATGCAAATACTGTTATGGTGACTTCTTCACCGTTATTGTTTCCCGCCTCTGGGTTAAATAACGAAGGAGAAATGCTAAAGCCTAATTGCTGAGGTAAACCGGTATTCACGGTTAGTTGCTCAGACTGCGTTGTGATGACATCACCCGTATCGCTGTCGGTTGCAGAGGCAAGCACGCGCACAGGGGTAGGGATAGTGCCAGACTGAACAGTCACGGTAACTAACCCCTCACTATTGCTGGTTGCTTCACTGGTAATCTCACCATTTGAAAAGCTTAGCCCACCCACAATGGTATCCAAGCTGAAGTCAACAGATTGCTGGGCAGCAGGCTGACCGCTGGCACTACTTATTAAAAATGTCACTAATGACGTTTCTGTTGAGCCAGTTCCGCCTGCGCCTTTAATACGAATTTGTGTAGGTTCGGCAGATATAAAGCTTAGGCTACCAAGCGTTTGGCGTTCTAAGGAAAAATCAAATGTTGCACTAAAAGTTTCGCTACCAACAACCGCTGAAGCCACAATTTGCTCACTACGAACACTATTGCCGCTGCAGCTTGTATCTTGGTATGTTGAACTTGCACGCCCAGCAGAAGTGGTCACAGGAGAGTCTATACTGGCATCAGTACTGGCGACACAATCAGAGGTGAATGAAATGCTGGTTGGGGTTTGTAAAGGAGCAAAGCTGCCGTTATCGGCTTCTACAATAATATCAGCTATCACGCCAAAGCTTGCGCCCGCACCAATAACGTAATCGCCGTCAGTATCTGCAATTAATGTTGAGCCTAACTGATTTTCGTGGAAAGTATTACTGTCATCAATATAACCAAACTTGAGCGTACCATCAGGTATCACTTCATCACCGGCAAGTACTTCATATGCACTGGTGCCTGATACAGTTTCACCATTAAATTCAGTACTGGCTACTAAGGTGTAGGCACCTAGCTCTTCAGTCGATGCAGTATAGCTTATTGTCGCCACACCTTCGGCTGATGTGAGTGCTGTGTTTGGAGATAAACTCGCATTACCTGCTTGGAATGTTACTAGCTGATTGACGATGGGTTGGTTAGTGCCGTCGAGCACATTGGCCGTTAAGATAACCGCATCATCAATTTTGAAACTGGTTACCGTTTGACCTGCTTGAGTAATGCTAGAAGCCACAGAAATGGTGTCAGGTGTCGGGACTGTATTGGTGTCTTCGAATTGATAATTACGGGTTGCCGTAACGCTATCTGCATCAGTTGGTGTATGGCTGACTAAAAGGCTGCCAGCACCGACATCGCCACTTGAACTAATAAAAACGCTTGCTAAGCCATCGCTGTCAGTGAGCTTACTATCAGCACTTGCTTCACCAAAGTCAGGTGAAAAGTTGATAATCGCACCACTAACATCACTATTAGAGAGTGTTAAATGGGCTACTGCACAAAAACTTTCGTTGATATCAAAAGTGAGTGAGTCGGTGGCTGCATCACATTGTCCGTTTACTACCGTTTGGTAGCTAACACTAATGCTATAACTGCCGTCTTCTCCTCCGTTATCACCATTGTCATCTGAAGGGCCATTACAACCGATGAGAAAACCAAGTGAAGCGATTGATAAAGGTAGTGCGTATTTTATTTTTTTTAGTAGCATCAGCAACATCCCTGTATGAGTATATTTAGTCTGCTAAACCAGCGCGTAAGTATTTGAATAGTTCTTTGTGAGATTTTGATTCTGCATCAGGACTCTTAGTGAGTTCTTTATTTGCTTGGCGAATCAGTTGACGTAACTTTTGACGTTCAAATGTAGGGTTGTCAGCCAATAACGCTTCTACTTCCTCATTTGGATTTTCAAGTAAACGAGCACGTAACTTCTCAATAATTTGTACTTGAGCAGTTTCATTGTTGTTTTTATTCAATACGTTATCAAGTGCTGTAATAATTGGTTCGTGATCGAACCCGCGCATAAGTTTACCGATGTACTGAAGGTGACGACGGTAAGCTTCTGTTTTAGGTTTGATGCTTTTTGTTTTTAGTACAGCATCATATAAAAATTCGTCTAAACCAACTTTGTCTAGCTGTGATTTACTTAGGGCAATAAGTCGCATGCCAAGCGCTTGAGCTTCCTCACTTTCTTTTTTGAACTCTGTTCTGCTGACGTAATCATCGTCATTGTCATATGGCTGATGGAAGTGGTCGGAATCGCCAACAATTTTCATAGTAAATAACCTCTAATAAATATCCGTGAATAATAACACTTCAAGGGGCATTGCGGCCACTGAATAACGGCTAAGTCGTCAATTTTGCGTAAATCTATTTGTGTTCATTAAGTGATAATTCAACATGATAACTAAAGGTTAGTTTATTTAAGGCAATTTGTGCGCTTAAATCCTTGTTTTGATGGTTATCAATACAGTTTTGAATTTGATATGCTAGTGCCAACAATGGAAACTGAAGAGTAAGTGTGTGTCTACCAATAAAATTGATACTGAATTAGCGGCGCTAAAAGATGCCGTTGCTGTTGCATTAGAGCATGCTAAAAAATTAGGCACCAGTGCTGCAGAAGTGGCGATAAGTAAGCAGCAAGGCTTATCGGTTTCAACCCGTGAAAAGGAAGTTGAAACGGTTGAATTTAATAAAGATGGCGCACTAGGTATTACGGTTTATCGTGATGGCTGTAAAGGCAGTTCATCCACGTCAGATTTAAGTCCTGAAGCGATTGCTGTCGCCGTTAAGGCCGCTGATGATATCGCAAAGTACACTTCATCTGATCCATTTAGCGGGCTTGCTGATAAAGCGCTTATGGCAGAAACCATTCGTGATTTAGACTTATACCATCCGCAAGACATTTCACCTGATGAGTTAGCACAGCTTGCTATACGTGCCGAAGAAGCCAGTTTGTCAGTTGATGAACAAGTGAAACATTCTGACGGCGCAACTGCTAACGCTCATACTGCAGCAAAGGTTTACGGGAATAGTCATGGCTTTTTAAACGGCTATTGTAGCTCTCGCTATAGTTTAAGTTGTGTCGTTATTGGTGAAGAAGCCGATGGCAATATGCAACGTGATTACGATTACACCATTGCCCGTAAATATAATGAGTTAATGACACCCGAGTCGGTTGGTTTATTGGCTGCAAATAAGACATTAAATCGCTTAAATGCACGTAAGATCCCTACGGCACACTTGCCTGTATTGTTTTCTCCAGAAATTGCGACAGGACTCATAGGGCATTTAGTGGGGGCTATTAGTGGTAGTAGCTTGTATCGTAAATCAAGCTTTTTACAAGACTCAATTCATACCCAACTATTTCCTGAATGGTTTAGTATTGAAGAAAACCCGCATTTGATTGGTGCACTTGCTAGTGCTAACTATGATAGTGAAGGGGTGGCGACACAACAGCGTCAGATCATTGATCGTGGCCAATTAGAAACGTATCTCTTAACTAGCTATTCTGCACGTAAACTTGGCTTAACTAATACGGGTCACGCTGGTGGCATTTATAACTGGACATTAAGTCATACAGGCCAAACCTTTGATGAGCTCATTAAGCAAATGGGCACAGGGTTAATTGTGACGGAAGTGATGGGACAAGGCGTGAATATGGTCACAGGTGATTATTCACGTGGTGCTGCTGGATTTTATGTTGAAAACGGCGAGATTCAATTCCCAGTCGAAGAAATTACCATTGCAGGTAATTTAAAAGATATGTTTATGGGAATTCAAGCTGTCGCGAAAGATCAAGATTTACGCTCTTCTATTCGCACTGGCGGTATTTTATTAAGTGATATGAAAATCGCTGGTAGTTAAGCCAATTGTTGACTTAACCCATTAAAGCACTGCTTAGGCGGTGCTTTTTTATATCTTTAAAATAGTTGAGTTCCCCGAATAAATAGCCATTTACGCAGGCTTTATCTTCTTTACACTTCTTTACGGTCAATTACATCCGTGCTCTGTCCTATCTCCTGAGAATGTAATTAAACAGTTAATGGAGTGAGTATGTTTAACAAAAATGTATGTGGTTTGATGATGGTTTGCTTGGGAAGTGTTTCATTAGCAGCATGTGATTCGATTGATGGCAGCAGTGATGATGATTCGGATTCTGTTGCGTACGTACAATTTTATAATGCCTCAGCGGATAGCACAGCAACATCATTAGTTTTAGATGACTACCAATACACAGACGTTGAATTTGGTGATGCAATGCCACGTTACGGATATGATACGGGTAGTGTTGATATGGAAATCTATGGTCTAGATGAATATGAGGATACTGTCAGTATTTATAGCCAGACGATCAGTTTGAGTAATGAGGCAAATCACTTATATGTGCTTTACGGTGATTATGTTTCATCTGAGTTATTAGATATCGAATATGATCGCAGTGATATGGATGATATCAATGATGACGAGGATAGTGACGACAGTAAAATGCAGGTATTGGTTGCCAATGTAACCAGTGAAGATAACGCTTATGACGCCTATATCTCGCTTGATAGTGACAGTTATCAAGATGCCACTATGATAGGCAGTATCAACTACGGTGGTTATACTTCAGAGCTGATGCTAAATACCGATGAATACATCATTTACCTGACAGAGCAGGGCACTGATAACGTGGTTTATACCACTGATAGCATGAGCTTAACCAGTGAAACGGTTTATAAGTTTGTTCTAAGAAATAGTTTTGGCTCTGGCGATTTAAAAATCACTTTGGACAGTGTTGATTCAACATCAACCCCTGTGACTTACACCAATATTGATTCAACGGCCGACTTTAGAGTGTTCAATGGTTTAGAAGATACCACGTTAGATATTGATGTCGTAAGTAAGTTAGAGTCCCACTATTTGAAAGACATTACGCCATTTACTACCAGTGAGTATTCGCAAACAGGGTTTAATGATTATGGTGTGACGGTAACCAATGCGGAGACTAGCGAAGTCATTTTAGACAATGTACTTGTGACGTTTAACCAAGACGACATCCGCACTTTATTGTTGTATCGAGATGATACCGTCAAAGGCATGGTGATAGAGCATGACCTTCGTCCAAGAGCTTATGAATATAATGTTGATGTCGCTAACCTATCTCAAGATTACGATGATGTGATTGTGTACTTTGTCAGCAGCACTGAAACCATTGAGTCAGCACAATACACCATTGAAAACCTCGATTTTGAAGAGCAAGATAGCTTGGTTATGCCGCAAGATGACTATGAAATAAATGTCGTATATGAATCTGATAACGGCACACAGACCTTGCTATATCAGTCTGATTTAATCAGTTTTGATGGTGACACGAATTACAGCTTTGTACTTACCCAAGATAGCCAAAGTCAGTTTGGCTATACATTACACCAATTGTAATCTTTCGTAGAGTGCCAATAACATTACTGCGAATGGAAGCTGTTTCATAAAAAATGCCGATAGTTGATGCTATCGGCATTTTTGTTATAAGGCTCTGGCCTGTCGATGTTTGAGCTTTAAAGCATGCGTCGTTATCAAACCTATTTAGGCTGTTTGATAGTTACTTAAAATTCGGCCTAAGTTGGCTGATGCTTCAGATAAATCAGCAACACCACTTGATGACTGGTTAGCAAGATCTCTGATGGTATTAGACTTAACACGAATTTCTGTCAGCTCTTTAGCAATATCGTTTGCCACCGCGCTTTGTTCTTCTGAAGAGGTAGAAATATGGAAACTCATGTCCATAATCGAACGAGAAGACTCGGCAATTGAGTTCACGTCTGTCCCAATGTTGGCAATTAAATCGCTGCTACTTTGTGCTTGCTTAACTGTATCTTGGGTAATGCTATCAATGTTAAGGGTTTCAGATTGCAATTGCTCAATCATGCTTTGGATTTCAACCGTTGCTGATTGTGTACGACTGGCTAAGGTACGGACTTCGTCTGCAACGACGGCAAAGCCTCGTCCCATTTCACCCGCTCGAGCTGCTTCAATAGCGGCATTTAATGCCAATAGGTTCGTTTGTTCTGAAATAGCATTAATGGTAGTAATCACTTCATTAATTTTGGTCGCGTTTTCTTTCAAGCTGCCTACGGAGTCTGAGGTTTTTTCAATGTATGTTGATAATTGCTCAATCTCTTCGATTGCTCTTTTTACACGATTGTAGCTTTGCTTAGTGTATTCAGAATCTTGCTCAACTTGCTGCGTGGCGTTTTTAGCAATGTTTGATACCTCTAACGACGATGCCGTCATTTCTTCCATCGCAGTCGCAACAGAGTCTAAAGAGACATATTGTTGATCTATTTGCTCGGCGCTTTGCTGTGTTTCATCGGCAAATGAAGACGAAGTATGGTGCAAGGTATCTGCGCTTTGCTTAACCGTCACAACCAGTTCGGTTAATGTGTCCATCGCTTTATCTAATGCGCAACCTATGGTGCCGAACTCATCACGACCTGGGTGGAAGCCCAAGCGAGACGTTAAATCACCATTGCCAATTTTTTTAGTGGTATCCCACAGCACGAAAAGTGCGCCGCCAATAAAGGTCGCATTCCAATAAATCACTAATGCAAAAGGCAGTACCCATAAATACGTGAGCAATAAGCTATAAAGTGCCGCTTGTTTGGCATCTGCCTCTAGTTGATAAACAGACTGGTTAAGCGAGAAGTATTGTCCATTTGATTGCATTACTGCGTTAATGTTGTTGCCATTACGTTCGCTTTGCTGATGATAAGTCGATACTGATAAACCAGTGGTTGCAGCTTGTTCGAGTTGGTCAGTGGCGATAAGCGTATTAACTGTGGTGTTGACCTTTTCAGTTAACATTGCCATTGATTGTTGTTCTATCTGATCGATACGGTCTAGGTAGGTATTAATTGAGACAAAGCTCAATATTACTAAGAATAACCCGAAAATTGCCCAGAACTTGTCGTTAATAGACATTTTGATAAACAGTTTATCAATATTACGAAATTCAACTTGTTTCATAAAATCAGCACTTGAATAGAAGAAATTAATTGGATTCTAGAGCAGGTGGCGTCGATTTGATATGGTTTTTTCACAAAAAAAGCGCTTTTTTATCGGTTATGCTACATAGGGAACATTGACTCAACAAACACTGGCGCAGTCTGATTATACACACCTTAAAACAGTGCTAAGTAAAGATGTGTTTTCATTTATTTATTCAATAAATTAACCATGAAACGCCTAAAGGCATTTTCGAAGGCATGTAATAAATCCATATCGTGATCGAGAATGTGGTTCATCGCGCCATAAGAGACTGCTTGATGGGCATAACAGATCCCTTCGGCTAAGTGCCAAGCTTCATGAAGCGCCTCCATATCAGCATAACTTTGCCATTGGGATAAATAGGCTTGAACAATTTGCTGCTTTGCAGGTGTTTTTTCTATACGAAAGACATAGGTGCCATCGATAAATGGGTGGCTAATACATGCATCACTCCAATCAAAATAGATAAACGGCTCGCTTGCTTGTTCAGTTGCTAATGCAGTATTGGGTGCAATATTTTCGATGTGTAAATCACTATGCACTAAGGTGTTAGGGAGACCAAGTTGCAGCAATGCATTAATCTGTTGTGTCAATTTAGTCATAACCTCGCTGATTTGCGCAGCAGATTGTGGTATGTCCTTAGGTAGGCGAGCGGTTATGTTGTCATCAGCAAACATGGCTGTTAATTGATCGGGTAAGTTACGAATATCACGTTGTATGCAGCCAGAATCGATTAATTTATCGAGATGCAGGATAGAGCGCTGCTGCAATTTTGCAAAGGCATTAAAGGGGAGCGCCCAATCTGACAATGGCACAGTATCAACAAAAGCAGTGCCAAAATCAGCGGTTAATAACCATTGTTGCTGAGGCTCATAAGCCAGCGTGGTTGCTATAGCATTTGGAAAAAGGTCATACAATGTTGCACATAACTGCGATTCATTAGAAAACAAAGGTAGTGAAGCAGTGGCTTTAAAAAATACATCACCTTTGTTTGTCTTTTGTTTATAAACGTACCCGAGACTCCAGCCTTTTATCAGTACTAACGAACCAATAACTTGGTAATCCAGCTCCCTTAATGATCGATTTACCCACTGTTGTGCTTGCTTGGGCCAATCAGGTTGTAACCAAGATTGAGATGTTACCTGTGTCATTAAGCGACCTTAAATGTGAATGTACGTTTGCTTACGATTATTGTTGATCTTTTTTGTACTTTAAATTCAGTTGCTTATTTTACTTTGAGTGCAGTCGCGGGCTGAGGTTATATTACTGTGATTGCACTTCTCATGATTTGGTAATTTAATAAGATCACATCAATATCCTAATATAGATAACAAAAAGAGAACAGGTATGAAGCTAATTCCCCTCGCGGCTGTGATGGTCAGCGTTGCATCAATGATGACAGTAAGCGACGTTATTGCTGACCAAAGTAATGAAGCGTCAGCTCATAAGCAGACAAATGTCAGTATGCATAGTCGTCAAATTGCCATTGATGAAACGGTAGTCACTGAACATAAAACGAAAGTGAATGGTAATAGCTTTTCTTATACTGCAACGGTTGGTACCCAACCTGTGTGGAACGAAAATGGTGATGCGGTCGCAACCTTAAGTTATACCTATTATCAGCGAGATAACGTTAGAAATAACGCCAAACGTCCTTTATTGATCTCATTTAATGGTGGTCCAGGTTCAGCGTCCGTCTGGATGGACATAGGTTACACAGGTCCTCGTGCCATTAACGTTGATGACGAAGGCTATCCTTTGCAGCCTTATGGGGTTAAAACCAACCCATATTCTATTTTAGATGTTGCCGATATCGTGTATGTAAACCCTGTTAATACCGGTTATTCACGGGTGTTACCTAATAAAGATGGCGAGATGCCATCAAAAGATGAACAACAGGAAATGTTCTTTGGGGTTAATGCTGATATTAAGTATTTAGCAGAATGGCTAAATACCTTTGTGAGTCGCAATGAGCGCTGGCGTTCACCTAAATACTTAATCGGTGAAAGTTACGGTACTACACGTGTATCTGGTTTGGCATTGGAGTTACAAGACCGTCAATGGATGTATTTAAATGGCGTCGTGCTGGTTTCACCAACCGATATTGGTATTGAACGCAAAGGCCCTGTAAAAGCCGCTAACCGCCTTCCTTATTTTGCCGCAGCCGCTTGGTATCACAAGGCGTTATCTGCCGATTTACAAAATACAGATTTAACTGAGTTTTTACCTGAGGTTGAGGCATTTACCATTAATGAATACATACCTGCGTTGGCAATGGGTGGTTTTATTGCGCCTGATCATAAGCAAAAAATTGCTGAGAAAGTAGCTTACTTTTCAGGCTTAAGTGTCGATGCTGTATTGAAGTCTAATCTAGATGTTTCAACTCGCTTTTTCTGGAAAGAATTATTACGTGAGCGTGGTCAAACTGTGGGGCGTTTAGATTCTCGTTACTTAGGGATTGATAAGCAAGATGTTGGCGATAGTCCAGATTACAATGCTGAGTTAACGTCATGGTTACACTCTTTTACACCAGCAATTAATGCGTACATTCGTGAAGAGTTAAACTATAAAACCGATATTAAGTATTACATGTTAGGTGATGTGCATCCGTGGGATCGCACTAACAACAAAACCGGTGAAAACTTACGTCAAGCAATGGCACAAAACCCGTATTTAAATGTCATGGTACAAGCTGGTTACTATGACGGTGCGACCAACTACTTTGATGCCAAATACACCATGTGGCAACTTGATCCAAGTAGCAAGATGAAAGACCGTTTAAGTTTTAAAGGTTATCGAAGTGGTCATATGATGTACTTACGTTCTGAAGATCTAAAACAGTCAAACCAAGATTTACGTGAATTTATTGAGAACACCATGCCTAAACCAGATATGGCGGCAAAATATTAATAAATCATGTTTCAGTTGCGCAAGCGGCGATTTAAGCTTGACTGGATGACACTTAAAATGGGAGCTTCGGCTCCTATTTTGATTAGGAAATCAACCTAGTTGTTGATTGAGTTATTTAGTTATTTTGTATTACAAAGCAGAAAGATAATGAGTTGGAGTGGTCAATGAGATTAAGGATGTTATCGGCAGTATCGCTAGGGATTACGTTGTCCATGCCGATGTGGTTACAAGCTAAAACGGTCAATGAAGCAGCATCAACGGCGAGTGATGTGTTATGTGAAGCGGCCTCGACGATTACCCCGATTTCTCAGATCCAAGGCACAGGAAGCAGTAGCCCTTTTGTGGTGGAAGGCACCAATGAATCGGTTAATGAATTAACCACTCGAGGCGTGGTAACAGCTCGAGCTGATAGATTATACAAAGGTTTCTTTATTCAAGATCCTCTCGCTGCAGGTTCACCTTTAGCATCAGACGGTATTTTTGTGCATTGGGGAGCGTCTGCACCCGCAGAAATCGTCCCAGGGATGGAAGTCTGTGTCACAGGTAAAGTACAAGAGTATTCAGGCTTTACCCAAATCAATATAGAACAACAGCAAAAATTTACACTCGGTAACCATGTTGGTGAGCTTGCTGCTACGCCTTTATTGGTTCAAGAAGGTCAAAGTTTGGCTCAAGCTCTTGAGCGATTTGAAGGCATGAAAGTTGTGTTAACAACAGCGAGTGACATGAAAGTCACACGTTCATTTAGCCTCGATTATGATTCATACCGTAATAACATGGTGTTGTCACATCAAGCACCATTAATGAAAGCCACCCAGGTTTATTCACCTTTATCCACTGACGCAATCGCATTACACAGTGCCAATCTCAGCAATCAACTTGTGGTTGAATCTGACTATAAAGCTGCGCATGGCGAGGTGCCGTATTTTTCAAATTTTAATGCCGATAACGGTTATATTCGTATCGGAGATACCTTGACCAACATTGAAGGAGTCATTGGCTATAGCTACGATCAATACCGTTTGATGCCAACCAATAGCATCAATGCTAGCGACTTTATTCGTAATCAAGACAGAGCGGCGGCACCTACGATTGCAAACCAAGGTGATATTCGGGTCGCCAGTTTTAATGTGCTGAACTTCTTTAATAGCGAATTTGGCGGAGATGCTAACCCATTAGGCCATAACCGAGGGGCAAAAGTTGAATCAGAAATGCGATTGCAGCGGACCAAAATCGTTAATGCAATGGCTGCAATGAATGCAGATATTATTGGTTTAATGGAAGTTGAGAATAATGGCTTTGGTGAATTAAGTGCCATTCAAAACTTAGTCACAGCGCTTAATGCAAAGCTGCCTGCTGAACTTGCTTATCAATTTGTTGAAGTCACTGACAATGGCGGTTTTGTCGGCTCAGATGCTATTGCTGTCGGTCTATTATATCGACCTTCTATGGTGACTTTAGATGGAAAAGCAAAGGTGATACCAACGCCTGAACAGCACCTAGAAGAAGGGGTGATTACACGTAACAATGGCGATGTAAAAGAAACGAACCCTGCATATCATAAATACCAGCGCCATAGCTTAATGCAAGCTTTTATGGTTGATGAGCAAAAACTGACAATCGTAGTGAATCACTTTAAATCTAAAGGCTCAGGCTGTGTCGAAGATTGGTTAAGCTTCAATGAAGAAACAGAGCCAGTAGATTTACAAGGCAAGTGTAATGCGTTTCGAGTCTCTGCTGCTAAGGTCATAGGCGAGTCGGTTAAAGACATAGAAGGGGATGTATTGGTTATTGGTGATTTAAATGCCTATGGCAAAGAAGATCCATTAGCAGTGCTAACTGATTATGATGCCGCGCTAAGTGAACGAGTCATTAAAACGGCATCACATACCCGTTTAAATGGCGTTGAGTATGAAGCAACAGGCCAGGTAATTGATAAAGGCTATGGGTTTATTAATTTAAATACGCAAGCCCATGGTGTAGCGACGTACTCATACAGTTATCGGGGGGAATTAGGCAATTTAGACCACGCCATAGGTAATGCCAGCTTAGCAGCACGTTTGGTCGCCATTGAAGATTGGCATATCAATGCGGTTGAATCTAACTTGTTCGAATACAGCAGTAAATATACCGGAGAGCTAGCCAAGTCTGACAATGTTTACTCTTCATCAGATCATGATCCAGTGCTCATTGCGCTGGCATACCCTCAAGCGGCAGTATCAAAAGTAATAGTCGGTGAAATTAAACAAAATGCTGGTGGCAGTTTAGGTTACTTGGGTTTATTACTTTTATTGATCTTATGCCTTCGCCGTACGTTTTCGCTTCAAAATGAGTCAACTCATCACTAATGGCGAGATTGGGTATGGTAGGTTAGTAAAAAGGAGCCTTAGGCTCCTTTTTTTATTGGTTGTTGTCACTTCAAGCCACTGACTGAGAGTCTATGGCCACTCTGGCCCGTTTGGATGCGGATTTTTGCTGACGCCGATTCCAATATAAATATAAGCCTGTAAAGCCTAGTAGTACTGGCATTAACCCTACAATACACCAAATAATACGAGTAATAAGTCCGCCAAAGTAACCAAAGTGCAGTTTTCTAAAACTGTCTAAAAACACCATTAATAAACCCGCTTCTCGAATATCTTGTTTATTAAGGAGTTTGCCTGTGGTTTTGTCAAAACTGACAGTGCTTGCGTACTCACTATGCAAAGGGTTACTGCTTTGTACTGCGCCATAAAAAGTAATATCACGTTCGGGTTCATGGGGCATAGCCAAGTAGCCAGCTTGGTAACTGGGAATTTCAGCATGGCTTTTTAGCCGCAATGACTCGAAAGAAATCTCAGGGCTATGAAGTGGAGCAGTGATGTAAACATGGCCGCCATCACCGTGTTCGTTTATTTCATGCAAGATGCCAGCAATGTTCCAGTAGCCGCCGGTAAAAGCCATGATGATTAAAATGGGTGAGCTTAAAATCCCGATGAACTTGTGAATATCACTGAATAAAACACGCTTAACGGCTTTAAAGCGCATGGTGAACAACTTTGCCCAAAAACGACGGTATAAAATGATGCCGCTGCCCCCTAAAAATAACATGATCAGTGCGGCAGCAAAGCCAACCCAAGCGCCTTTAACATCGAGTAAAAAGGTGTAATGCAATTCGAGCAACCAATCAGTGATGTAGTGTCCCATTGGCTGGGAGACTGACAATAACTCGCCGTTATATTGATTGATATAAATCTTTTCCCATTGTTCAGTGCCATGCTTAATCAAGTAACCTGCATCTGAACGGTGCTTATCGTCAAATAATTCCCATCCACCGAGCTCGTAACCTGGATTTGCAGCTAGTGTCGTTTGCATTAAGGTATCTAGGCTAACTCGTTCGCTGGTTGCTGTGGCATCAACGACCATATGCGATGGGCGCAATAGGCTGTCTATTTCGACCTTAAAAACCAAAATGCTGCCAGTTATTGAAATGATCAATAACGGCAGCATCGCAATTAAGGCTCCATAGGAGTGCCATTTAAATAATGTTTTTCTCATAATTGACTCTAATTAGATCAAAAAGGCTTCTTGCTTTACAGCAAGAAGCCCCTACATCAGCTTATAATTTCCAGCTTAATGTCGCGCTATAATTTGTTGGAGCACCATAGAAACCTTGCGCCCAGTATAGGCTCGTTAAGTATTTCTCGTCGGTGATGTTTTTAGCATTAACGCTTAGCTCAATATTTTCGTTAAACTCATAACGAGCCATCAGATCAACAATGGCATACGCATCTTGCGTAGTCACAACTGTTTTCGTTGGTTCTTGGTAACGGAAAATATCATCCTGCCAGCGCATGTTTGCACCAATTGTTAAGCCTTCTAAGAATGGAATTTCATAAGTGGTGCCTAACTTGAATAATTTTTCAGGAGTGTAATTAGCTACCTGATTCGTTTCGTCGCTAGTACTGATATCAAAGTCAGTGTAGCCAAGACTCACATTTAACCCTGGGTAAACTTCGCCAGCGACATCAAGTTCAAAGCCTTTACTCTCGATGCCATCTGCACCGTAATAACGCTGTTCAGTCGGTGGAAGCTCAGCGGTATCTGGGTCTAGCGTCGCTAAGTTGGTTTGAATGACATTGAAATAAGCCACAGTGGTGATCAACCTGCCATCAAATAACTCACTTTTTAGCCCTATTTCGCTGCTTTCGCCCGTAACAGGTTTCAAGATGTTGTTATTGATATCTTTTTCTGTTTGAGAGGTGAATGTTTCGGTATAACTCGCATAGGCTGAAAGTTCAGGAATGATATTATAAACTGCGCCAATATAAGGAATGAATTCAGCATCTTCTACAGTTTGATCATTACCATAAGCTTCTCCATCAACCTGCCAATCGTTAAAGCGACCGCCAGCAATCAAGTGGAAACCTTCGAATAAATTAAATCTACCGGTGAAGTAAGCCGCTTTTTGGGTCGCTTCAACATCACTGCCACTCAGGCCGTCAGCAAAAGTTGGTTTAGGAGTATTACCATCCCAGGTGTTGAGATCTGGCATTGCTGGGAAACCATTACCAGTGGTGTAATCATATAAGGATGTGTCGATATAACTTACTTTCGCATAGTTCACACCTACGACCAGCTGATGGTCTCTGCCAAACAGTTCAAAGTCACCATTTAAATATACGTCGACTAAATCATGTTCATCATCAAGATCATACTCACTGCCATAACCGGTTAATCCGAGCTCCGTTTCTTTATCAGGTGTGCCATATACATAGAAGAGCTCAGTACCTTCATCGGTGGTGCGGTGTGAGTAGGTTGCACGTAAATGCCAGTCATTATTAAAGTAATGGCTTAGCTCTGCGACAGTATTGTTTTTGACAACTTGCCAATTTGACCAGTCAGCTGAAGTATTGGTTGAGCGATCATAATTGGTTGGGCTGCCATCAGTATAGAAAAGTGGTAAAGCGCCCCAATTATTGCCTTTAGCATCATTATTTATATAACTGTGGCTAATAGACAGTGATGTATTGTCACCCAAGTTGGCTTCGAGAAAGGCATACATAATTGTCTTGTCAGTTTCATACCTGTCTAAATATGAATCTTTGGTTTGCTTGACGGCAACAGCTCTTGCTGCAAAAGTATCATTAATTACGTAAGTGCCATCGGCTTCTATGCGTTTGTTATCCCAGCTTCCGTAACTCGCTCGTAAATTAAGGTTACTTTGTGCCGTAGGGCGTTTACGAATAAAGTTAATGGTGGCAGATGGATTACCGACACCCGTCATTAGGCCATTTGCACCACGGATAACTTCAATACGGTCATAAATCGCTGTATCTTCATCTGCGTGGTTATTACCATTGGTTAGTGGTAAACCGACGCCATCAATTTGAAAGTTGGTGACATCAAAACCACGTGCAGTGTAGTAAGTTCGATCCGTTTCGATACGCTCAACATTAATACCGGTAGCGCTATCTAATGCAGAGTTAATATCATATAGCTGAAAATCCTGTAGCTGCGCGCTTGTGATAACAGAAACGGATTGAGGAATGTCAATAATTGCTAAGTCTAATCGAGAAGCACCACTTGCTGAGTGCGCGTTATAACCTTCAATATATCGGCCTTTAACTTCTATCTTTTCTAAGTCAGTAACTTGTTCAGCATCCTGAGCAGAAGTTAAATCTTGAGCAAAGACAGTGGCTGGGAGCATTAAGCTTAATGCACAACATATAGATTGAGATAGTAAATTGAGTTTCATAGTTTTTATCATCTTAACTAGAGTTTAAGCGCGGTGCTTATGACTAAAGTGGGAGTGTTGAGAGTGGGTTAATTTTTCGATGTAGATGATAATAAAAAGTGAATCAAAATTAAATAATAATGGTTATCATTTACAAATGAGGCTATTTGTAAATTAATTGCGGTGATTGCATCGCAGTCTTTATCGTTAAAAAAGCGGATAAATGCGAAATAGCACTGCTTAACGATGAGTTTTGTTATGATATATCATTTATAATTATGTGCTAAACCTTGCGCTTTATAGTCGCAATGTAAACGATGAGTCTGAGTGAGATAAATGAATACGGTAAGCCAGTCAGTATTGAAAAAACGGATTGATAGTATTGATATCATGCGTGGTATCGTGATGTTAATCATGTTGTTAGATCATGTCAGGGAGCGATTTTTCTTTCATGAACAAGTGACTGACCCAATGACCTTGGACAGTACCAGTACAGGGTTATTTATCAGTCGATTTGCTGCACATTTTTGTGCACCGACTTTTGTCTTCTTAACTGGTGTGTCAGCTTGGTTATATAGTCACCCTCAGTTTGGGCCTGAGCGCTCAGCAAGGTCTTTTTTAATTAAACGTGGTCTGTTTATTATTGCCTTAGAATGCACCGTGATTACTTTTCAGTGGATGGGTAATTACGAGATGATTTGGCTACAGGTTATGTGGGCGATTGGTATTAGTATGCTAGCGCTCGCATTGCTGATTGGCTTACCTCGAGTTTGGCTTGGTGTGATTGGCCTAGTCATCGTCTTTGGCCACAACATGTTAACGCCTATACAGTTCTCACTAGGTGAGTGGGGTTACACACTCTGGGCGATATTGCATGATCGCGGTAATATTTTACCTAATGACTTTATTGGAATTAGAGCCAGCTATCCAGTACTGCCTTGGATTGGGGTGATACTGTTAGGTTATGTGGTGGCACCGATTTACAGTGCGACATTTGATGATAAACAGCGCCATAAAATCCTTATTCAACTGGGATTAGCCTGTTTTGCTGTTTTTGCTGTTTTACGCGGTTTTAATATATATGGTGAAACCTTGGATTGGCAGCAAGGTGATAATTTGCTGATGACGCTGAAATCGGTATTTAACTTAACCAAGTACCCACCTTCGTTAGGCTTTTTATTAGTCACAATTGGCGGCACTTTATTATGCTTAAGGGCGCTTGAAAAAGTGAACCCACGCTACGGTAAAGTCTTGTCTACTTTTGGTTCTGCACCGATGTTTTTCTATATTGTCCACTTGTATTTATTACTGTTCATGTACCAATTTGCGCTTAATGTGATTGGGCCAAACTATGGTGATGTATATGGTTTTACTGATATTAGTTGGGTATGGATTACGACGGTGATTTTAGCGGTATTACTTTACTTACCGACCAAGTGGTTTAGTCAGTACAAGCATCAAAGCAAGCAGGCGTGGATTAAATACTTCTAATTGTTAATGAGTAAACAAAAGGCGCCTCATGGCGCCTTTTTAGTGTGTAGATTTATATCGATTCAGACGAATTAGTCGATTAAGTCGTACTGCTCAGCTAACACTTTAATAATATCGGCTTTAGGGTTTTCAGGAAGCTTAATGCTGCTACCTGTGACTTTTTCTGCAACACCGGTATAGGTACGCGATACATTCATCATCGCTTCAAGAGGTAGATCGTTGTCACGTGCTAATGCTTCACGTTCAGGCATTCTGTCTTTATTTAATAAAATGTCAGCATCATCAAAGTGATTGAGTAAGAACTGACGGAAACCTTCTTTGGAGTTTTCTACAATCTTACCGTCACGGTAAGCTGGGCCATCCCAAATACGTGATGAATCAGGCGTACCCACTTCATCCATGTAAATCAGTTTCGAATTACCTTCTTTGTCATCGACGTAACCAAATTCAAACTTGGTATCGACAAACATCTGGTCGTGGCTAGCTAAGGCATCTGAAATTACGTTAAAGCCCTCTTTAAGCAGTTTTTCGTATAAATCGATATCGGATGACTTTTCAAACCCAAATGCTTCCACATTGGCTTCAATATCTGCACGACTGATGTTGACATCATCTTGCTCTGGAACCCCAGGAATACCTGTTAAAATCCCTTTGGTAGAAGGAGTGATTAACAGCTCAGGCAGTTTTTGATCTTTTTCTAAGCCTTCAGGTAAGGTGATGCCGCAAAATTCACGCTCACCTTTTGCATATGCACGCCACATCGAGCCAGTAATGTATTGGCGACAAATTGCTTCAACTTTAATTGGTCGTGCTTTTTGTACTATCCAAACAAATGGATGTGGGATGTCTAGGATATGACTGTCTGCTAAGCCATGCTCTGCAAACAAGGTAAACCAGTGGTTAGAAATCGCATTCAGTGCTGCGCCTTTACCAGGAATACCTTGCAGGTTACCTTCGCCGTGGAAAATACAATCAAATGCTGAAATGCGATCACTGATCACCATGATGGCTAACGGTGTATCCGCTGGAACATCGTAGCCTTTGTCTTTAATAAGGCGGCGACTATCAGTATCGGTTAGCCAATAAACACTGCGGACCTTGCCACTGTGTACCGGTTTGTCGGTACGAATAGGCAAATCATTGTTAATTGCGAGAACTGAATCAGCAAGACTCATGACCAGTATTCCTTAGAGGTTAAGTGTAGGGAGCTATCCTTTAATAACAGGATATGTCGGTATTTTAATGGCGGCTATTTTACCTTTATTAAGCCAGATTTCCATGCTTATAACAGGGCTAAACTCTTAATCCTGTATAGCGAATACTGAGGGGCTTAATATTAGTTTTTAATGCTTTATTCGTTGGTCTGTATCAGGCAAGATATTGCAGCTTATACTCTTGTTAACATCTGTGAGACATTCTGTGCATCCTACCAAACTCGGTTTATTTTTTGTGTCTATTGCCGTCATTTTTTGGGGCATATTACCGATAGCGTTAACACTCTCTGGAAATTTTATCGATCCGGTTACCTTGACTTGGTTTCGATTTTTAGTGGCATTTATCGTGACCTTTTTGGTGATGTGGCATCTAGGGTATTTACGTCAGTTCATGTCACTTTCACGAGGGGATTGGGTTAAGCTCAGTGCTGCCGGCATTTTACTCATGTGTAACTACACTTCGTTTGTGTATTCCTTAGATTATTTATCGCCAGGTACTGCACAACTTAACTTTCAGACTGCGCCATTTTACCTTGCTTTCGGTGGTGCGTTATTTTTTAAGGAGCGTTTAACTGCGGTGCAGTTGAGCTGTTTTGCAACTCTGGCCTTGGGAGTATTACTGTTTTTCCACCCAAGTCTTGATATGTCTGCCAGTGATAATAGTCATATTGGTTTTGGGGTGTTAATCGTGCAGTTCTCTGTACTTTCTTGGACCAGTTATGCTTTATTGCAAAAGTCGCTGTTCGCTAAGTTATCGCCTAATAACGTATTGCTATATATCTATGGTTTGGGTGTTGTCGTGATGGCGCCATTCTGTGATTTCAGCCAATTCTCTAAGATGAACTCACCTGAGTGGTTTATTATCTTATTCTGCGCAGCCAATACGTTGATTGCTTACGGTAGCTTTGGACAAGCCATCAAGTATTGGCCCACAGCGCAAGTCAGCGCTATGCTGGCTCTGACACCTGTGTTGAGTTTCATTGCTAATAGTCTGGTGGTAAAGATGAACTTATGGCCCAACACCTTTAGTGCTGATGTCATTGATGCTTGGTCATTGCTTGGGGTTATCTTAATTGTCGGCGCTGTTTTTGCCATGCAGATATGGCCTTTATTACAGCAAAAACGCAAGCAGCCATCAGCTGACAGGTATCGTTAGAAACGGTAGTTGATATTGACTGCTGCAAAATTGGCAGTACTTGGCTGATCTTTATATTGCTCAGTGCCACGAATGACTGAAAAGGTTAACCCCCAGTTTTGCCAGTTAAGCATAAATCCTGAATTGATCATTGCTTGTTGGTTCGTTAGCTCGACTGAGTGGCTATCTGTAAAGTTATTGCCATCAAGGGTTATATCGTTAAATACATAACGTCCATACAAGGTCAAAAACAGCTGCCAGCTTAACTCGCTAGCAGGTTTTACTTGGTATCCATTGTTACTTCTTGATGCCGCTTGCGTTACGAAGGCATAACTGTGAGACAGAATATTACCGATACGAAATGACATACCAGCACCAACATCACTCATTAAATTACCTATTGCCGCATTTCCATGAATAACAGTATCAAATTCGACATTTTCTGAAATTGGGGTGTATGCCCATTGATATAGGCGTTGTGCTTCAACTCTGAATACAAGCTCATTACTTAGCTGATTATCCCAGCCCATTGGCTCTTTGGCATCAATGATTTCGTGAACTTGTTTTTGAGTTTGCTCTGCAAGTGAGCCTGGCCCGACAAGACCTAAAGTTATACTTAAGTTATCGGCGATACCATCACTAAAACTACGTAATGTAGATTGCCATAATAAGGTGCCAGCATATGGCCTGTCTGACTCTATGAGTTCCGCTTGTTGTAGGTCATCAGGGGTGTACATGCGCTGGGATACACTATAGCTAATTTGATACTGTCTTGATGCACCATGGTTTAAATAGCTGTAACCATAAAGACCTGTGAGCCAAGTGGGCATGTTAAGCTCATCAAAATCATCGACGATTGCCTTACCCCAACTCCACTCTAAACCATTGCTGTAGCCATTATCACTGGTATTAATAAGGCCAAATGCATCATTCTCAAAACTGAACTGTACCCAGTCACCATTTGATGTCGCTAAAACCTGCTGATGTTGATCTTCAGCGTTGCCCCCTGCTGCAGACACAACAATAGGTAAAACACTGCATATTAGTGCAAATGCGCGAGTAATATGTTTGGCTGGGTATGTACTTAGTAACATGAAACAAAACTATGTATCAGTAGGTATCGAAATGAGCGAAGGATTATACAGAAAACAGCATAAAAAAATGGAGCCTAAGCTCCATTTTTATTACAGGGTTTCAACAGATTGTTGATACTGTGATCAATTACTCGCTGTCACGTGGTTTACGTGGACGACGGTCGCCACGAGGACGATCATTACGATCACCACGAGAGCGGTCATTACGTGGACGACGTGGACGGTCGCTACGTGTAGACTCTGGGAATGGAGTATCACTTGCTTCTTTGATGTTAAGTGGCTTACCACAAACACGTACTTTACGAAGGTGTGTTAACACATCTTTTGGCATACCGTCTGGTAAGTCAATTGAAGTCACTTGGTCGAATAACTGAATTTGACCAATGAACTGACTGTCGATATTAGCTTCGTTAGCAATTGCACCAACGATGTTACCTACACCAACGCCATTATCACGGCCGACTTCAATTACGTAACGACACATTTTAACATCAGGCTTATCTTTTAAGCCTTCTGCACTACCAAAGCTTGTAGGCATTGGGCGGCCACCACGTGAATCACGACGGCTGTTGCGATCTCTGCCACCATCACGATCGCGGTCACGTGAATCACGTTGACGCTCTTGAATTGGAGGAAGTTGTAAAGGACGTTCAGCCTGAACTTGTTGTAATAATGCCGCAGCAAGTAAATCTGTATCGATTTCAAGCTGTTGACATAATTCAGCTACTGCGTTCTTCATGAAGTCTAAGTCACCATTAATGGTTTCTTGAACTTGCTCGCCTAAACGAGATAAACGACGCTCTGTTACTGTTTCAGGGCTAGGTACTTTCATTGGCGAAATACGGCTGTTCGTTGCACGTTCAATGGTACGTAACATACGCATTTCACGATTAGTAACGAAAAGAATTGCCATACCAGTACGGCCAGCACGACCTGTACGACCAATACGGTGTACATAAGCTTCTGAATCATATGGGATATCGTAGTTTACTACGTGTCCAATACGTTCAACGTCAAGACCACGGGCTGCAACGTCTGTCGCAATAAGAATATCTAGCTTGCCACGTTTTAGCTGGTCAACAGCACGTTCACGTGCTTGTTGGTTCATGTCACCATGTAATGGTGAAGAAGCGTAACCACGAGCTTCTAATTTTTCTGCTAGTTCAACACAGCTATTACGAGTACGCACGAAGATGATAATACCTTCTGTATTTTCAACTTCTAATACACGGACTAATGCTTCAAGCTTGTTGTGTTGAGATACTTGAACAAAACGTTGTTCAATAGATTCAACAGTCGTATGACTTGCTGCAATGCTGATATGAACAGGCTTGTTAAGGTGCTTGTTAGCAACACGCTTAATTTGCTCTGGCATAGTTGCAGAGAAAAGTGCTAATTGGCTTTCAGCTGGCTTGTGCTCAAGTACCCATTCGATATCGTCGATGAAGCCCAT
The DNA here is from genome assembly GCF_018100775.1 of Shewanella sp. MMG014. Lineage (NCBI taxonomy): Bacteria > Pseudomonadati > Pseudomonadota > Gammaproteobacteria > Alteromonadales > Shewanellaceae > Shewanella > Shewanella sp. MMG014. The sequence continues at coordinate 177,975 of NZ_JAGJDZ010000007.1, read as the reverse complement.
TTTTAACATTTCATCAGCTTCATCAAGTACTAATGCTTTAAGCGCATCAAGTTTCAGTGTGCCACGACGCATGTGGTCCATTACACGACCTGGCGTACCAACAACGACTTGTGGGCCACGACGTAGCGCACTAAGTTGTTGATGCATGCTTTGACCACCGTAAATAGGTAGTACATGGAAGCCTTTCATGTGTTTTGCGTAGCTACCAAATGCTTCAGCAACCTGTACTGCTAACTCACGAGTTGGAGCCAGTACTAAGATTTGAGGCGCATTGAGTTTTTGATCGACACTATTAAGTAGTGGTAGTGCGAATGCACCAGTTTTACCAGTACCAGTTTGAGCTTGACCTAAAATATCTTTACCTTCCATTAAAGGATCGATACTAGCAGCTTGAATTGGTGTTGGTTTTTCGTAACCTAAATCGTCAAGGGCACGAAGCAAATTCTCGGATAAACCAAGTTCGCGGAAAGTTCTTTCATCGGATGACATTGAGTTGTAGCCTTGTGGGTATGCACGAAAATAGTCGCATTCGTGCTAAAGTTTCACAGACAGAAAATCAACCCCGTGTCGATTTCCCGCGTCAAAGGGGCAATATTATAGCAAGCTTTAGCCTCTATGACTATATATTTTCAATATAAAACTAAAATTGGCCTGATTATTGAAAAGCAATTTGTTGCTTATCCACTGAGACTAATTCAAAAGCGGTCTCAGTGACGGCGGCTAAAAATCCGATATCCAGTGTTTCAATTGTATCTTCTACCGTGTGGTAATATTTATGGGTAGGAACACCTAAATAAAGCCATGGAATCCCTGCCTTATGAAACGGGTAATGATCTGAAGCTCGTAACCAGTCAATTTTTACCATGCTGCCGTTTTGCATTCTTGAACGACTTTCTCTGACACATAATTGATTATAGTCTTGGAGTTGGTATTTAAGCTGATTAAATTCAGTTAAATTTCTCTCGCCTTCTATATAAATGGACTTTGGTCTTGAAGGGTGACCTACCATGTCTAAATTTATCGACATTTCTATCTGCATGCTAGGTTGTGCAGTTAACTGTTCAACCACTGCATAAGAACCATATAAGCCTGACTCTTCTGCGTCGGTTGCTACGACCATTAAGTTAACCTTGTCATCACCGTTTGACTGCCAATGCTCGGCGATGGCTAGCATAGCAGCAACGCCTGAAGCATTGTCATCTGCACCAGCAAATACTTTATTGCCTTTTTTGCCAAGGTGGTCGTAATGGGCGGTAATCACTCGCCATCGTTGGCTATCATTTTTGGCTCTAATTGTGCCAATAACATTGATCCCTTCTTTATCAGCGAAGTTTGACCGATATTGAAAGCGGACTAAAAACGAATCTTGCCAAGGGGTAAGTTCGAGTTGTTGAAAGCGTTTGATGAGATATTGCCGAGATTGTTCGGCGCCAAGCGTATTGGTTTTACGTCCTTCAAATTCAGGGCTAGTTAAAATACGTATATCTTCGAGCAGTTGGGTTTTATCTGTCCAAAGACTGATAGGTTGATTGCCGCAGTTTTTAGATGCACAAGCAGATAGCGACAATATCATCATCAGGCTCAGTAATTTAAGCGCGAAGCGCATACCCTTGTTGATAACAGTATGTGCATTAGCCAGAGGCTTGATTAGAAATTCCATTTCGTTCCCTCTGGCTTATCGTCCGATGTTGCTTGATAGCTTATTTTTTAACAGATTTTTTTATCGTCTTTTTTGCCGCTTTCTTGGGTTTTGCCTCAGTAACTTGTGGCATTTTCTCCAACAGTGGCTGTAAAAAGCGTGCGGTATGCGACTCAGTGTTTTTAGCCACATCTTCAGGCGTACCTGTTACGAGTATTGTCCCGCCGCCTGAACCACCTTCTGGCCCTAAGTCCACAATCCAGTCGGCTGTTTTGATCACATCTAAATTGTGCTCAATAACAACAATAGTATTACCTTTGGCTTTTAGTCTATGTAATACATCAAGTAATAACTGAATATCAGCAAAGTGCAACCCGGTTGTTGGTTCATCAAGAATATACAAGGTTTTACCCGTATCACGCTTAGACAGTTCTTTAGCAAGTTTGACTCGCTGGGCTTCACCGCCTGACAAGGTCGTGGCGCTTTGTCCTAGGCAAATATACGATAAGCCGACATCCACTAAGGTTTGCAGTTTACGTGCAATGGCTGGAATAGGGTCAAAGAATACACGTGCTTCTTCGATGGTCATTTGCAGCACTTCGTGGATGTTTTTGCCTTTGTATTTCACGTCTAAGGTTTCACGATTATAGCGTTTGCCTTTACATGAATCACATGGCACATACACGTCAGGTAAAAAGTGCATTTCTACTTTAATGAGACCGTCGCCCTGACAAGCTTCACAGCGTCCACCTTTTACGTTAAATGAGAAACGGCCAGGTTGGTAACCACGGCTACGCGACTCTTGTGTTGCGGCAAATAGCTCACGTATCGGAGTAAAAATGCCCGTATATGTGGCTGGGTTTGAACGAGGTGTTCGGCCGATTGGGCTTTGATCGATATCAACGACCTTGTCGCATTGCTCCATGCCCTTAATACTTTTATGCGGAGCGGGCTCATCAATTGTGGCGCCATTAAGCATGCGGTGAGCAATCTTATAAAAAGTATCGTTAATTAGGGTCGACTTACCAGAACCAGATACTCCAGTTACACAAGTGAATAGCCCGATAGGAATCGTTAAATCGACATTTTTAAGGTTATTACCCGTTGCTCCAGTGAGTTCAATGACCTTTTTCGGGTCTATTGGGGTGCGCTGCTCACTGACATGGATCTGTTTTTTACCCGAAATGTACTGACCTGTGATCGATTCTTCACATTCGATGATATCGTTTAAGCCACCAGAACAAATAACTTCACCACCGTGCACTCCTGCGCCAGGGCCAATATCGATAACATGATCTGCCATGCGAATGGCATCCTCGTCATGCTCAACCACAATCACGGTATTACCTAGATCACGAAGATGGATTAAGGTATTAAGTAAGCGCTCATTATCACGCTGATGCAGGCCAATAGAGGGTTCATCTAATACATACATGACACCAACGAGTCCGGCGCCAATTTGGCTCGCTAACCGGATCCGCTGCGCTTCACCACCTGATAGTGTGTCTGCTGAACGATCTAAGCTTAAGTAATTTAATCCCACATTGACGAGGAACCCGAGTCGATCACCCACTTCTTTTAAGATTTTTTCGGCAATTTGCGCTTTTTGCCCTGAAAATTCGACACCGTTAAAGTAGGTCATGGCTTCGCCAATAGACCACTGCGTCAATTGAGGTAATGTGAGTTCGCCAATAAAGACATTACGTGCTTCTTCACGTAAGCGAGAACCACCACAACTTTTACACGGTTGTGTATTAATGAATTTAGAAAGCTCATCACGAACCGAGTTACTTTCAGTTTCACGGTAGCGGCGATCCATGTTATTTAAGATGCCTTCAAATGGATGATTTCGGATCACCACATCGCCACGGTCATTAATATATTTAAAGGCAATACTTTGCTTGCCAGAGCCGTGTAGTACAATTTTTTGCACTTTATCTGTAAGTTGTTGGAACGGTGTTTCAACATCAAACTTATAATGTTCCGCCAGTGAGCTGAGCATTTGAAAATAATAGAAGTTACGTTTGTCCCAGCCGCGTATTGCACCTCCAGCAAGTGATAGCTCACCATTGGTGATCACTCTGTCGGCATCAAAATACTGTTGAACCCCTAAGCCATCACAGGTTTGACAAGCGCCAGCTGGGTTATTGAATGAGAAAATACGTGGCTCAAGTTCTGCCATTGAATAGCCACAATGAGGGCAAGCAAAATTTGCTGAAAAGATTATCTCTTCCGTTTCACCAGCCATATCAGCGACCACAGCAATACCACCTGACATTTCAAGGGTGGTTTCAAACGATTCCGCTAAACGTTGTTTAAGATCGTCACGCACTTTGAAGCGATCAACAACAACTTCAATGGTGTGTTTTACATGTAAGTCTAAGGTTGGTGGGTCTGATAAGTCACAAACATCGCCATCAATACGCGCCCGCACATAACCTTGGGCTGCGAGACTCTCTAGCAGTTTTACATGCTCACCTTTACGTGCTTTAACGACAGGCGCCAACAGCATCTGACGACTACCTTCAGGTAACTCAAGGACTTTATCGACCATTTGACTTACTGTTTGTGCGGCGAGGGGCTGACCATGAGTGGGACAGCGAGGTTCACCTACACGGGCAAATAATAATCTTAAGTAGTCATAAATTTCGGTAATCGTGCCCACAGTTGAACGTGGGTTATGTGAAGTGGATTTTTGTTCAATTGAAATCGCTGGGCTTAACCCTTCAATATGATCAACATCAGGTTTTTCCATCAAACTCAAAAATTGGCGTGCGTATGCTGACAAAGACTCAACATAGCGGCGTTGACCTTCGGCATATAAGGTGTCGAAGGCCAATGAAGATTTGCCTGAACCTGACAGCCCGGTAATGACAATGAGCTTGTCACGGGGAATTTTGAGGTCAAAGTTTTTTAGATTGTGGGTTCGTGCACCGCGAATTTCAATGGTATCCATTCTTCACTCTGATGTTGTTCTCAGGGGCTTGGTAAGAGATCTACTTCTTTAAGCCGCCGAATTTTAAATGGGTTTAAGCTATTTTTGTCTAAATAGTTTATGTTGGTTTGTCGATTTTATGATGTATTTATACAGTATTTTATACAGTGTTGTATAGGGCTAAGTGCTTAGTTCATTTTCTGCGGTGTCATTCCTATTCGGGATAACCTGAACTGGGATATAAAACACATTATAACCTGTTTGTTTAATCTCATTAGCAAATACGACAATCAGTTGCTGCTTGGTTCATTATTCCTTTTGAGCTAAATTAGGACGCTGTGATAATATGCGCAACTCAAAATTTTTACTGTGACAAAATTAAGGGCAAGTGAATGGCCAAGAATGGACTATCCGGCATAGAGAAAAAAGTCGCTTTTTCGTTAGCCAGCGTGTTTGGTTTACGAATGATGGGCTTGTTTATGATCATGCCTGTGTTTGCGCTTTACGGCCAACACTTAGAAGGATTCTCGCCATTATGGGTCGGTATTGCCATAGGGGCATACGGCTTAACGCAAGCTTGTTTGCAAATTCCCATGGGCATGTTGTCTGACAAATATGGCCGAAAACCTATCATTTTGGGTGGTTTAGTCATTTTTGCTATTGGTAGTATTGTCGCTGCGATGTCTGATCATATTTACGGCGTGGTGCTGGGCCGTGCTTTACAGGGCATGGGAGCCATTGCAGCGGCGGTATTGGCACTCGCTGCCGACTTAACCCGTGATGAACAACGAACCAAAGTCATGGCAATCATTGGGATGTGTATTGGCTTTTCTTTCGCTTTATCCTTACTTGCTGGGCCGATAGTCGCTCAATATGCAGGCCTTGAAGGCTTATTCTTTTTAACTGCCATTTTAGCTGTGTTAGGCATGGTGATTGTACAGGTCTTAGTACCAAACCCTGTGTCTCAAGCCCCTAAAGGGGATACTGTTGCTACGCCGACCAAGCTTAAACGTATGCTGATGGATCCTCAGTTATTTCGATTAGATGCGGGCATTTTTATTCTTCATTTAGTATTAACAGCCGTGTTTGTGGCGCTGCCGCTGGATTTAGTTGATGCTGGTTTAGTCAAAGAAAAGCACTGGATGTTGTACTTCCCCGCTTTTGTTGGCGCATTCTTTTTAATGGTGCCTTTGATCATCATTGGCGTTAAGCGCAATAACACTAAAACCATGTTCCAAATCTCATTGCTTATAATGATGCTATCACTCGCTGCTATGGGAGTTTATGCTGATAATTTGTGGGTGCTCAGTGGCGCTGTGGTGTTATTTTTTACCGGCTTTAACTATTTAGAGGCATCATTGCCTAGCTTAATCGCAAAGTTTTGTCCTATGGGCGATAAAGGTTCTGCGATGGGGGTTTACTCGACCAGTCAATTCTTAGGTGCTTTTTGTGGTGGTATGTTAGGTGGCGGCGCTTATCAATTGGTCGGCGCTTCAGGTGTCTTTTATGTCGCGTTAGCGTTGATGTTTGTGTGGTTATTATTGACCATTGGCATGGAAAAACCAGTGCTTCTTAAAAGCTATACGCTTGAAGCTGAAGCGAAAGATAGAAATCATGCCCAAGATATGGCAACTCAACTATCACAACTTACAGGGGTTGCTGAGGCAATTGTCGTGATTGAAGAGAAAGCGGCTTATTTAAAAGTAGATGATCAATTCGATTTAAGAGAAGCTCGAGCTGTGTTAGGCTCTGTCAGCTAAGAATTAAATTCGTATTTTTGTGTGATAGTTGATGTGTCAACAGACATAAAAATGGCATAATTGATTCAACAGAATTTGAACATTAATAAATGTAGAACATGGTAAATCGCAGGAGATTTCAATGGCCAGTCGTGGTGTGAATAAAGTAATTTTGGTTGGTAATTTAGGTAAAGATCCTGAAGTTCGTTACATGCCAAACGGTAACGCAGTCGCTAACTTTACTGTAGCAACAAGTGAATCTTGGAAAGACCAACAAGGTCAGCAACAAGAACGCACTGAGTGGCACAACATTGTAATGTACCGTCGATTAGCTGAAGTGGCTGGCGAATACCTGAAAAAAGGTTCTAAAGTTTACTTAGAAGGTAAACTGCAAACCAGCAAGTGGCAGGATCAGACTACGGGTCAAGATCGCTATAAAACCGAAATCAATGCAATGGAAATGCAAATGCTTGATAGCCGTGGCCAAGGCGGTCAGCAAGGTGGTATGAACCAAGGTCAAGGTGGCTATGGTAATGCGCCTCAGCAAAGTGCACCGCAATCTCAAGGCGGATACGGCCAACAGCAGCAATCTCAAGCTGGTTATCAGCAGCCTGCTCAACAGCAAGCAGCTCAAAAGCCTGCTTACACGCCTAAGCCTCAAGCGCCAGCGCAGCAGCAAGGTAGTTACCAGCAGCCTGCTCAACGTCCAGCACCTGCCCAGCAACAAGGCGGTTTCCAACAACCTGCTCAACAACAGCAAGGTGGTTTCCAGCAACAATCTGCTCCAGCACAGCGTCCTGCACCAACACCACAACCGCAGAACACTACGCCAGATTTAGGCGGTGATTGGGATGACGATATCCCGTTCTAATACACAGTATTCGCTGGATTAATCGAAGTGATATTTAAAATCCCTGTTATGCAGGGATTTTTTGTTGTTCATTAACAAGTTTGATTGATGATGAGTGTGAAGCACGCTTTGTTGGTATAAAATGAAACATTCATTGGTTTATTTTGACGGATAACAAAGAGTTTAGGATCTGAATAAATGAAAAAAATTCTGTATGTTCGCCATGATAAAATTGGTGACTTCACTACCAAGTGGCCAGCGCTGAGTATGCTCAGGCAAGCGATGCCAGATGCTACGATTGACGTATTTGTTGCTCCTGTAGTGAAAAGTTTTGCCGAGGCATGCCCTCATGTGGATAACGTCTTAGTTGATACAGGTGATGATGCGGCTATTGCAGAGCTGATTAAAGAGCAACATTACGATGCAGCTATCGTTTCATTGTCTCAATACCGAGTTTATAAACTACTTAAACCAGCTCGAATTCCTTATGTACTGGTTCCCACGCTAAATTGGTACCAATATCTCTATAAACACAGAACCAACGCACAATATCAAGACGGACTTTCCGTTTGGCGTAGAGCCTGTAATGTTGTTGAATACTTTCTCAAAGAGCACAGTTACGATATTCCAGAAGTGAAGCGACCTTTTTGGGATATGAGCAATAAAAAACACAAGTGGCAAGAGTATTACAATAAACAGGGTGAAGAAAAGTTGATTTTCGCTCACCCTGGAACGGGCGGTTCGTCGGGCGGAGTGCCAGTTAAGTCATTTTCAAATATGCTTATTGATATTAATCAGCGTACTGCGTTAGATTGCCGATTTGTGGTCACTTACAGCGGTCAAGAAGAAGTGCTTGCCGATGAAATGGTTGCCATTTTGTCTGAAAGCGGCATTAAGGTTGAAAAAGCCAAACCACTGCCGAGCTTAAGCGACTTTGCTGAGTCATTAGTGGCTGCAGATATGTTTATCGCAGGTTCGACAGGGCCTTTGCATTTAGCAGGCCTTCATAATGTCCCGACTCTAGGGTTTTATGCTGGCAGACGCTCTGCACCGCATATACGTTGGCAGTCATTATCAGCAGATGATCGCCGTTTAACCTATACGCCGCCTGTTGGCAAAAGAACGGGTCGCAATATGGCGTTAGTTGATTTTGACAAGGCAGCCAATGAGGCTGCAGCGTTTTTAGATTCATTTTATTCAGACGTTAGTCGTTAAGTTAAGGCTATCAAAACAAGATTTGGTTTAAGCGTGATGTATGTTCACGCCAATACACAGGAATTGAGCTTATGATCGTGGTTACAGGTGCTGCAGGATTTATTGGTAGTAATTTAGTTAAATCGCTTAATGAAATGGGCCGTACAGATATCATCGCCGTCGATGATCTTACTGATGGCACGCAAATGTTTAATTTAGCCGATTGCGAAATCGCTGATTACTTAGATAAAGATGCCTTTTTAGCCAGTATTAAAGCGGGCGAGTTTGACGGTAAATTAGAAGTGATTTTCCATCAAGGAGCATGTTCATCGACCACTGAGTGGGATGGCAAGTTTATGATGCAAAACAACTATGAATACTCAAAAGTATTACTGCATTATAGCCAAGCAAATGATGTGCAATTTATTTATGCATCATCGGCATCTGTGTACGGTGGTAGTGACACTTTTGTTGAGAAGCGCGAAGTTGAAAAACCGCTAAATGTGTATGCTTACTCTAAGTTCTTATTTGACCAATACGTCCGTCAACAAGACACAACTGCCCAAGTTGCAGGTCTTCGTTATTTTAACGTTTACGGTCCTAGAGAGCAGCATAAAGGCGGCATGGCGAGTGTAGCATTCCACTTTAATAACCAAATCAAAGCGAACGGCGTTTGTCGTTTATTTGCCGGTGTAGATGGCTATGAAGATGGTCAGCAACTACGTGATTTCGTGTTTGTTGAAGACGTCGTTAAAGTGAACATTTGGTTATGGCAGAACAAGTCGGTGTCTGGCGTGTTTAACTGTGGAACAGGTGAAGCACAAAGCTTTAATGATGTAGCAAATGCCGTTATTCAGTACCATGGTAAAGGCGACATTGAATACATTCCTTTCCCTGATAAATTGAAGGGTGCTTACCAGAGCTACACTCAAGCAGATTTAACCTTGCTTCGTTCAGTGGGTTGCGACCATGTTTTCAAAACGGTTGAACAAGCAGTGCCTGAGTATTTAGATTGGCTAAAAGACCAACATTTTATCGGCCAGTAATCATAGATTGATGGCAAATCTATAAAGCCTTGATGAGTAAATCATCAAGGCTTTTTTATTGGCAAAATCCTAATGCTATTGACTAACCATGCCTTTAAGCACGATATCGTCATAAGTCACAAAGCCAATAATGTTGCTGTTTTCAACCACAGGTGCTTTATTGATTTGGAATTGATCAAATAGCCTAGCGGTATAACGGATATCCATATCTGCGCTGACAGCCATCACGGGCTTTATCATGATTTCATATACGTTAACTCGCTCCGGTGACTTATTTGTTGCGAGGACTTTTCTGGCAATATCGCTGAGCAATAGCATGCCGTATTCGTCATGCTCATTACGCTTGTTGACGACCAAAATAGAGACATTCTGTTCCACCGCGATCGCAATAGCTTCGCTAATGGTCAGCATACCGTCAATCATAGCGTATTGATTCATCAATACATCTCGATTTTTAATAGGCGTTGTCGGCTTCATATTTGATCCTTAATATCATTGGTGAGTTTTTCAACTTGATGAGCAACACCAACGGCATCTTCAACATCAATTTGAATCGCAATACCTTGGCCTGGGTTAGTGTTAAACCCGCCCACCTCGCATATTGTCTCTAAAATATGGCGACTCATATGCTCTTCTACTAGCCATAAAATCACATCACGCTGAACATCTAAGCCTAAGCCCATGAAGGTTTTCTTTTTCTTTAGACCTTCACCTCTAGCATGGTTGATAACTGTGGCGCCAGTGGCGCCAGCTTCTCGGGCGGCATCAAGTACAGTGTCTGTCGTGATGTCGTCAACAAAAGCGATAATTAACTTAAATCGCATTTATTACTCCTTAATGGAATGATTATTTTTTATTGTTGAAGTTGGCACTGCTGAACTAGGAAGTGCCTCTGATATATCTGCTGGAACGGCTGCATTTTTTTCATTGAGCTCAGGTTCATCAATTGCTTGGGATTTTCGTTTATCTAGCCAGGCTACAAGTTGGGCATAGCTCATTACAGCAATAATGGGGAACAAACTGGCAAAAGCGATAAGCCCAAAGCCATCAATAAGTGGATTACGCCCTTCAACATTTGAGGCTAAACCTAAACCTAATGCCGCGACCAGGGGCACGGTAACAGTTGAAGTGGTGACGCCACCTGAATCATACGCGAGTGGGATGATGGATTTAGGTGCGTAGAAGGTTTGGATCACTACCACCACATAACCTGCCATGATGTAATAATGGATTGGGTCACCAACGACGATGCGAAAGCAGCCTAGCGAGATGCCGAAAGCCACGCCAATTGCCACCGAAATACGTAACCCTTGAGTGCTAATCGTGCCACCTGACACTTCGTTCGCTTTAATAGCGACTGCAATCAATGAGGGTTCGGCAATGGTGGTGCTGAATCCAATAGCGGCAGCAAAGACATACACCCATAAATAGTCTTGCCAGATGTAAGGCCCAGCAGAACCATCAGGATGCAAAATTTCTGGTGAGGTTAACTGATTTGCAAGATTTTCACCGATTGGGAACAGCGCCAGTTCGAGTCCGACTAAGAAAAAGCTTAACCCGAAGGTGACATAAACAAACCCAAGCACCACCGTTTTCCAGTTAGCTATAGGACGTTTAAGTACACCTAATTGGAATCCAAATAGAATGATGGCTATCGGGATCACATCTCGCATTGTGAGCAGCAAGGTTTCTAATAACTGATAAAGCCACGTCATTTGGCCTCCTTGGAAAATTGTACCTGCTCATTAAGTAAAGTAATGCCTTTATTGCACATCATTGTCATAACACCATGCCGTAAAGTAAGACAAAAATTACCGGCGTTAAACTTGCAAAAGCAATGAGTCCAAAGCCATCTAACATTGGGTTTCGGCCTTTAATCACAGTGGCTAAGCCCACTCCTAATGCCGTCACTAATGGCACTGTAATCGTTGACGTGGTCACGCCACCCGAGTCATAAGCGATGCCGATGATATTTTCTGGGGCGAAGCTTGTGAGGATCATGACAATAATGTAGCCACCGATGATCAGGTAATGAATTGGCCAGCCTTTAACTATCCTGATTACTCCAAGCAAGATGGCTAAGCCAACGGAGACTGCTACCGTTAATCTCAGTCCCATCGCATAACTGTCCATTGCTGCTTCTGTGGCGGCAATGGCGCCACCTTCTGCTGCGACTTCAGCCGCTTCAGCTGCTACAGCGGTCAGCGCGGGTTCTGCTAGGGTCGTGCCAAAGCCGAGTGAGAAAGAAAAAATGACTAACCAGAATGTGCTACCTTTGCGAGCAAGGGCATGAGCTAAGGACTCACCGATTGGGAATAGGCCCATTTCCAATCCGAACACAAAAAAAGTCAGTCCTAAAACGATAAAGATGACACCGACAAGGATAGAAAAAAGGTTATCAGGAGCTTGTTGGAGGATAAAAATTTCAAAAAAACTCACCACTAAAATAATGGGGACTAAATCTCGAAAACTGCCGAGCATAGATTGTAATAACTTAACTAATCCGCTCATTCCACCTCCTGTGAAAGTTAATAATGACAATCGCTTAAGCGTAATTCCTCGCGTATATGGAAAAGAAAACGCCTTATTGGAATGGTCTAACTTATGTATTCAGTTTGCCAAGGTTACACAGTGAGGCAACAGAAATTTAACAAAAGTTGCAATAGTTTTGAGCTAGATCAATTTGTCTTTGAAAATGTGCGCTAGGTGAATCGAACTGAGGGTATTTGCAATAAACAATCAAACCTAAAAGGTGCTAATTGTGGGGGGAGTCGTACAGTGCGAGGCATGTATAACTAGGGCATTGTAAAGCAAGGGCATTTAAAACTAAGGAGTTAGCGCTAATGGATCTGCTGGGTGCTCAATATTGTATTTATCCAATATTTGTTGGTATTCCCCCGTTTTTTTGAGCTTAGTTAGCCCTTGATTAAACATTTTGGCAGCTTTAGTCGCGCCTTGGTTAAAGCCAACATACAAAGGCAATGGTTCACCGAAGGTACCTGCAAAGCGAATTTGATCATCTAGAGCTAGCTTTTCAGCCGTGTTTTGAATAACCACTTTATTACCCAGCATGACATGAAAGCGGCCTTTGATAAGCCTTTTTAGGTTCATGGTTAACGGCTGGTTTCCAGTCGCAATGTAGAAACGATTTGAATTGGCAATTTTATCGTTTAATCGCTCGCCATAGTCATAACCACGAATGATACCAACTTGCACGTTATCTAAATCTTCAAGCTGGTTAAATTGCCAAGCAAACCCTGTCGTGGTGTAGAAATCTTTGCTTGCATAACCCACAACGACTTCATCAGTATATAAATTAAATTGGCTAACATGCTCTGGCGTGACGGCTAATATTGCATCAATATTTCCGTGTTGTACTTCTTTTAAAGCACGATTAAATGGCACTGCGATAAAATGAACCGGTTGATCCATTTCAGCAAAAGCCCTTTTGGTTAATTCAGTGACATAGCCTGTTTGACCTTCACATACGTAAGGGCACCAAATATCAGATGCGATTAAAAGGGGCTTAGCAGATAAAGACGCTGACCAAAGGCTACTAAGGCACAATAGACATGCTGTAGTGCAAGCGAACAACTTAGTTAAGGCTGTGTTTAGCGTCATTTTCACAATGATATAAATTCCAGTCAGTTTATGTGTTCGCAATTCATAACAGGCCTAACAAGCAACCCATTATTAGTTTGTTGAGTCAATAGAGAACAGTATAACTAAATCTTCCCGAGTAATAAGTTACTTCGTGTACATTTGAAGTCATAAGGTTAAGCAGTGAGTCTAACTCTTTGAGTTATTGTATCTTAAAGCGGCAATCTATTAGATTAAATTTAATCGTTCTTGGTATTTTTGCCACTTTTGTAAAGCGAAATCGTTAATCGTCGTGAGTTATTGATAAGTTATGTAGCAATGCTATCTTCATGCTTTTGTCTCGGCGCAGTTTTCGAGTTGAAGGTGTCTAGAGGCTAATTTGTTTCAAGGTCATGTTGTCCATCTGGTCACATTCTGGTGCTTATTTCATCCTTGTGCGACTGACTATTATTGAGGTTTATATCATGAAATATATTACTTTTACTGAGCCTGGAAGCGCAGAAGTTATGAATATTGCACAATCTCAAGATGACTTAATCACTCAAGCATTAACGTCGGATCAGGTTGTCATTAACGTCCATGCTGCAGGTGTGAACGGCCCCGATATTAAGCAGCGAGAAGGGGCATATCCAGCCCCCAAAGGGGCTAGTCCTATTTTAGGCTTAGAAGTGTCAGGTGAGATTATTGCTGTCGCAGAAGGTGTTTCTCAATGGCAAGTTGGCGATAAAGTATGTGCCTTAGTTCCCGGTGGCGGCTATGCCGAACAAGTCGTGACGTTTGCTAGTCATTGTTTACCTATTCCTAAAGGTTATAGCTTTGAGCAAGCTGCTGCACTACCCGAAACCTGCTTTACGGTTTGGGGCAACATGATGATCAGAGCAGGGTTGAGTAAAGGTGAGTCTGTGTTAATTCACGGTGGCTCAGGTGGTATCGGAACAACAGCAATTCAAATCGCTAAGGCAATGGGAGCACGCGTATTTGTCACTTCTGGTTCTGATGAAAAGTGCCAATATTGTCTGCAACAGGGGGCAGAACTTACCATTAATTATCACACACAAGATTTTGTCGAGCCGATACTTAATGCGACAGATGGCCAAGGAGTCAATGTGGTGTTTGATATAGCGGGTGGAGACTTTGTGAATAAAAACCTCAAAGTGGTGGCAACGGATGGCCGAATGGTGACTGTCGCCATGCAAAGGGGAATAAGAGCTGAAGTGGATATTTTTAGACTCATGGCAAAGCGGATCAGCTGGACAGGTTCCACCTTGAGGCCGCAAAGTGTTGAAGCGAAAGCTGACATTGCTGCAGCACTGAGAGCGCAAATTTGGCCATTACTTGATAGTGGCTCAATTAACATCAAGCTGGATAAGATCTTTGCCTTTGAAGAGGTTATCGCAGCACATCAATATATGGAGTCAGGACAGCATCAAGGTAAAATTGTATTGAAAGTGATATAGAACAGATTTTTTCGAATTGAGAACTTGAAGCTTACGTATTTTGGGCTAAATTTGAGCGTGTATGAGAGGGTTAATTTTCAGCCATATTGTCTGATTATTAGCGATTGATATGCGGGTAGGTGAATCGCCTAGCTCACTATGATATCGATTTTATTGTTGAGTTCAAAATATCAAAAACTTCATAAAACATCAGTTGATTTTTGAAGAAGTTTTTGATTAATTACCCTCAATAGTCATGCGTTAACTGTATGGTTTATTTATTAAACGATGTACTCATCAGTACATTTTTAAAGGTATGTGTTGATTTAAGGGCGTTAGCATATATGTATAACACTGCAAAAAAACAAGTGTGGTTCGGTGAATTAAGAACTGCAAGAGGCACGTCAATCGTCGTTCATGATAACCGTTTACCTGACGCGTCACCTGGACGGATCTACTTATTCAATGCGAGTCGAAATACCATTGGTGAGTATGTCGAAGATATTGTTAAAGTGAATCTTCATGAACTTGATGATGCGCAACTTGCTGCGGCAAAAGCTGAACATGATGCAGCATGGCAAGCCGCTAGAGCTGAGTTTATGGCAAAGCATGAGGCACATATTGAACTATCTTCAGTGCCAGATTCAGCACCTGAAGTGAAAAGTAAGGCGCCGGTTGTTCCCGACGAACCAATGGATGATGTCATGGATGCTGATGACGATATGGAATTTGAAGATACGGGTTTTGAAGCCAGTATGAGTGATGATGGTGGCGACGACAGGTAGCATCAATGTAAAACGGCATTGGTTGACTATAGTATTGTCATTACAATAAAAAAGGCGCTCCCTTCAAGGGTAGCGCCTTTTTTATGGCGAATTCTCAGGGCTTATAGCACACCAAACTCATAGCGAGTGTGATGGTGATAAGTATCACCTGCAGCAATCCACGGCTCACCCGGTAAGTGGGGTTGATTTGGAGAGTCTGGTAGCATCTGCGGCTCAATACATACAGCGCGATGGGATTGATAAATCTCCCCTTTAAAACCTTTTGTTCCCTCAAGGAAGTTTGCCCCATATAGCTGAACGCCAGGCTGATCAGTGTAGATGGTCATAGTGCGGCCGCTTTTAGGGCTTGATAGGCAACCAAAGCGAACAAGATCATGATTTGTCTGAGCTAGAACATAACAATGGTCAAAACCATTGGTAGCGCTTAATGCTGCTCGCTGTGTCTGCTCAGAAAAAGGCGTCGGTTTTGATAAATCTAAGTCGCTGCCGAGCGTTTCATCCATTGAGGTAGGCACGCCGACATCGTTCATGGTTAAATATTGGTGGGCATCGACTTGAATGTGATGATCCACATTCGTCTCACTATCAGCGCCATCTAAATTAAAGTAACTGTGCTGAGTCAAACTAATAGGACAGGCTTTATCGACCTGAGCTTGCATGTCGATGAGTAAATTATTGCCTTCTAAACGGTAGTCTAGCTGAACTTTACATAGCCCAGGAAAGCCCATTTCTCCATCAGGGCTGTCGACCGTTAAACGCACTCCATCAGCTAAGTTTTCCATATGCCACTGCTTTAAATGAAATCCGTCACGACCGCCATGTAAGCAGTTTGTCGCTTGGTTAATGTCTAGTTGATAGTCTTGCCCTTGATAATGCAATTGACCATTAGCGATACGGTTAGAATAGCGACCTGCAATCGCTCCTAAATAGGCTTGCTGAGCTAAGTAGTCAGCGACACTGTCACAACCCAGTACAATGTTCTGACGCTGTCCAAGTTTATCTGCAGTCCATAATTCACGAATGATCCCACCTAGGCTTAGAATTTCGATTGCGATGTTGCCGTTATCGATTCGGACACGTTCGATGCTGCCACCACGAGGGTCTTGCCATGGCTCCAATGCCGTGATTTCAATCATTGTAGTCTCTTCCTGATGAGATAATTAAGCCCTGTGGCAGCCGCTACATTCACTATTAGACACTGCCAACTGATGCTGTAGTGGGTTAGTCGATTCTGCCTGCACCATCACTGGCTGAGCATAAATAAATAATGGCCTCAAGCCCCGTTTGTTCTGGGTATTTGGCTTCAATAGCGTTGACAACAGCATCGGTAAGTTCATGATCAATTAAGGCTACAACGCAGCCATCACTCATACGAACACCGCCACGGTTGCCAATGACGTCTTTAACAATACCGACAAGGGTATCGATTTCTTGCGTGGAAATGTCGAAATCGGTTTTCATTGAGTCATGAGATTGTGCCATCAACTGACTGAAACGTGTTATATCATTTTGCTCAAGTGCTCTAGCAGCATTTACAGTACGTTGATTCTCAGTTAACACATGCCTTGCTCGACAAAATAGCGTGTCACCTAGGGTATGCTTTTCACGATTTAGCTGCACCAAACTGACTTCTCTTAATGACTCAATGGCTAATAGGTCGTTAATTTCGGCACACTCTTTTTTGCGTGCTTCAAATCGTTCTATTAAACTTTGGCGATCGATATGTGGATCGACAATTAATAAACTGAGATTTTCAGGGATCGAGACAGGCTCACTATCAAGCTCTAAACAATCAATGAGCAGGGCATGATCAGCTTCAGCCAAGGCGCTAATGGTTTGATCCATAATACCTGACTCAGTTTTTATAAAGCGGTGTTCGCCACGTTGCGCTATTTGGGCAATAGCAAGTGGTGATAAGTGCAGTTGACTGGCATAGCTGATAGCGGTGCCAAAAGCGACCTCTAAGGCAGCAGAAGATGACATGCCGGCACCTAAAGGCACATTGCCAACAATCGCTAAATCAAGCCCTTTTGCTTTTAGGCCCGATTGAAACATCGACGCGGTAAATCCTTTTAAATAATTACCCCAGCTATTACTGTCTTGGCTGGTACTTTCTTCACCAAATTTCCACTGTATTATCTGACCCGGAAACGCATCAGTTACAGCACGAAATGTATTGTCACTGCGCTCTTTAACAGCGATGACAGTGTGAAAGTTAATTGCAGCGGGTAAAACAAATCCTTCGTTATAATCCGTGTGTTCGCCAATAATATTGACGCGACCTGGTGCTTGATAAAGGTCGTCAGCCGTAGTTCCAAATGTTTGTACAAACAACTTCATGGCTTTTTGAGCAGGATTAGACATACAGTTACAGTTCCAAAGAATGCCGAATTACTTAGATATTTTTACGAGTATCGAATTGACTACTTAACTTTAAACTTAGACTAAATTGAGTTAATTGTCCGATAGATATGTGATTTATATCACGATTGGTCGGAGGTGTAACTAGGATTCACTATTTTGATTCCATTTCTGACCGAAAATGGATATTTATTAAGTAAATTCATGTCGTTTGGTGTAGCCGCTTATCTTAAAGGACTATTCTAATGCGGCTATTATTTCGTTTAAAGAACAACAGCCGTCTAGATTAAACAGTATCAAGCGCCCATTTTAGACAGCCTTGATCATGAATCGAGTTACTCTTTTTTTGTTATTCGTCGACTTAATGCCGACTGACTGATACCTAACATTTGCGCGGCTGCGGTTTGATTATTTGCCGTACGGCTCATTGCTTCATCAATCAAGGCTTGGCTCATATCGGCTAAGGTCGGTAAAGTCTGCGGAAAAATAATCCGATTTCCTTTAGGAGAGTTTGATGATTTAAGTGCATTAATCGCTTCCATAAATGGGGAGATGGTTAACTGCACTCCATCACTGCGACTGACTGCATCGAACACCATGCCTTTGAGCTCATGTAAGTTACCTGGGAAGTCATAATCTTGAAGCTGTGTCGCTAGATCGCTTGGTTGATGCGGCGGTGTTGAGTTCATTTCTTCTGCAGCTTGTGCGATAAAATGATTAATCAACATCGATATATCAAGTTTGCGCTGCCTTAAAGGGGGTAAATGGATTTTATGGGCACGTAAGCGATAGAGCAAATCACGCCTAAATTTACCTTCTTGGCTCAAGGCGAGTAAATCTTGTTGAGTGGAAGCTATGATGCGGCAATTGACTGGATAGGGTCTGTCACTGCCCATTGGGTAATATTGTTTTTGCTGCAAAATATCAACAAGCTTCGCTTGGCATGATAAAGGCAAATCTGCAATCTCATTAAGGTAGAGCAACCCTTTGCCTACTTGGTGTAATGCGCCAGCTTGCGATTGGCCTGGTTCTTGGCTTAAGCGCCCAAAGACCTGAAGTTCAAAAGCGCTTTCACTTATTCCTGCTAAATTGATATTAATAAAAGGTGCATCAGGGCTGCATAACTGATGGCAACTCTTTGCAAATTCATCTTTGCCTGTGCCACTTTCACCGTAAATCAGTATTGGCTCAGGGCTAAAAGCCACCGCTTCTAAATAACGAAATTGATCAAGCAAGGCTGGCTCGCAGGTCAGAATATTATTAAACGCACTGGGCTGGGTTAACGTTTTGCTTAAAAAGCTTTCTTTTATTCTATGGTAATTACGCTCTAGCCCGACGACTTCTAAAGCACGGCGCACCGTTAATGCTAATTCAGCGACATCATCAGTTTTAATAAAGTAATTATAAGCGCCATGTTTAATACAGCGCACCGCTGTTTCTACTTCATTGACACCAGTAACAATAATCACTCGAGTGTTGGGATACTCAAGGCGGATTTGCTCGAGTAAATCCTCGCCCGAATGAAATGGCATCGTTAGATCAAGTAACACAAGGGCGTAGTCAGTGCCTTCTAACCGACTCATCACTTGGCGGCTATCAACACAGGTGTCGATAACAGCTTCTGGTACTAAACGATTTAAGGTCACTGATAGTGTACGTAGCCATGAGGCTTCATCGTCGACGAGTAAGATATTACGTGCGAGTTTCACTGTATTGGCTTCCTGCTATTTGTTGTTGATGAGCTTATTGGCGAAAAAGGCGCAGATTGTTCAGGTTCGATGGCACTAAACACCAAAGTAAACTGACTACCTTGATTGAGTGTTGAAGTGACTTTCATCTCACCGTGATGCTCTTTTAAAATGCGGCTGCACACTGAGAGCCCTAGGCCGCTTCCACCGTATGAGCGACGTGTCGTGAAAAATGGCTCAGTGATCCGCTTCAGCGTCGCTTTGTCCATGCCTGAACCATTATCTTCAACACTGACATAGGCAGCTTTGCCTTTCATTGCTGTACGTAAATGGATATGGCCATTAGTGGTGTCCATGGCATGACATGCATTTTGAATAAGGTTAATTAACACTTGGTGTAACTGCTGGGCGTCGCCTTTGATAATTGGGCTTGGCTCAGCAAGCTCAACGGTAACTTGGAACCGCTTAAGCTGGTTGGCGGTTAAACGCTGGGCTACGTGTACCACTTCATTTAAGCTGGTAGCTTGATGGTTCGCTGACAAATTTGGTAATGCGTAACATTTAAGATCATTAACGATTCTGGAGATGCGTTTAGCACTCTCTTCTACGACCTCATTACTGTGGTTAATCTCGGCGAAAGCCGCTTGAGGATCTAATCCTGCAATTAACCAAAACGGGTTTTGTTGTTGGTAATACTCGGCAGCAGGTTGCAGATCTTTCATTGCCTCGGCAAACAGAGCAATGGAGTGAATAATAATGCCGGTTGGGTTATTAATTTCATGGGCGACACCAGCCGATAACTCGCCTAAAGAGGCTAAGCGACTGGCTTCATCATTGGCTTGGCGCAAATGCTGTTGCTCAGTGTTTTCTTCAAGTAGTACAACGGCTTGCTCGTCAGCAATTGGATGAATTTGCACTTGCCAATACTGAGCAAGATATCCCATGTCAGCAATAAAGGACTTTTTAGAGTCAATGACGCTTTTAACACTTTCAGCTAAATCAAAAGGCGACCCATCAATGTAATGAAACTGGCTATGAGTCAATAACTGATTATTGTCATTACTCCACAGGCACTGCATTTGTTTATCAAAGATGGTCATTCCATGAGGTATACCATCCAGCACAGCTTGGAACTGCTGTGATAATGAACGGATTTTTTGCTCGGCGATTTTACGTTGTTGTAGCTCAAGCGCTAATGCTTCAGAGCGATACTTCAAACTACGGCTTACGGAAAAGGTATACAGCATGCCCATTGCCGAAATTATCGAAATAACAATAGATAAAGTGAGCATCTTTTGGTGAGTTGAGGTGATATCAAACTTTTCTCGTCCCATGCCAAACCATTTATTGACTAATCTGTCATATTCTCCCGAAATTTTCAGTTGCCTTAAAGCATCATTGATTTCTTTCAATAACGGGGCATTGGCAGGATGACTAACAAAGGTAAATGCACCAAAAATTAATGCATCACTGGCGCTGCGCACTGATGGGTATTTGGGTTGTAACCGTCTAGCGACAAAATTCTCCGCTAGGACCACATCCACTTCTTTACTCATCAACATTTGAAAGCCTGTTTCGTACAAATCGACTTTCACTTGGGTGAAATCTTGTGGCTGATTTTTTAGAAAGATATCCACAAAAGCGCCATTTTTAATGGCCACCCGTTTACCAACTAAGTCTGACCAATTATCGATGTAGTCTTCACCTTGCAAAGTAAAGGCTTTGGCATGCGTGGCATACACAGGATCGGATTGCGCCAGTTCTCGACGAAAGTTAACAGGGCTAACAACTGCAATTACATCCACATCACTGTCGTTACTGTGCATGTCACTGACTAATTGCTGAAATGTCTTGCGCCTCACTGTAATAGGCTTGTTCAACAGTAAACCAATGCTTTCCATGAGTTCTACATTAAACCCTTGATCCACGCCATTATCTCGCCACTCAAGCGGCGCAGTTGTGGAGTGCACACCAAACACAATTGCCTCTTCAGCATTAGCAGGTATGGATAGTATTAGCAGTAATAGCGCAAAATATTTCATCAAAGGATAATGGATTTACAAGAGATATTAGCTGCACTTTAGCAAATGATAATCTTCAGAACTGTGGCATTGAGCGTAAATATGACACAAAGATGAACAGTGAGATTCAAGCTTGATTTTAGTCAGTTTATTTCTAAGCTTTGACACGTCTTAGTTTGAAAGAACCAAGAAATTCAGCATCAATTGATTGTGACACAGATCACTACAGGCTATGCAAAAATGCATAGTCACCATTGAGGTTATGCGCTTTTGCATAGCTATAAATGGCAGATGTGATCCGCTGTAAAGTTTCAAATCGAGTCTGCAGAGTTTGATTGAGGCCGCATTAACCCAGAGTCAAAATAGTCTTACATCAGGTTCAATAGCAAAAGGTATGGCTTAGTGATTAAGCATGCCAAGGCGAATTAGCGTCATTGCTATTTTTAAGGAGTTACCATGAAATTAACACGATGCGCAGCCTTGTTAGCTGTACTACTTGGCTCAGCGGGGTTAGCGGGAGGCGCAATTGCAGCTGACAACCTTGCTGACTTTCACTCAGAAAATCAAGATTGTGAAAGCTGTCATTTACCAAGTGGTGAATTGTCTAATGACAGCTTAACTTATGAAAATGAACAGTGTGTGTCGTGTCATGGCACGTTAGCGGAAGTGGCAGAAAGCAATACTCGTGAAAATTATAATGCCCATGAATCTCACTTCCCAGGTGATGTCGCATGTACATCATGTCATAGCGGCCATGAAAAATCAGTCGTGTATTGTGACTCTTGCCATAGCTTTGAGTTTGATATGCCATTTGGCAGCAAATGGGAGCGCTACGAACCTACGATTGCAGAATTAGCAAAAGATGCAGCAGATCGTAAAGCGGCATTATCAGCAGCACCAAGTGACATTGTGAATGTGGTGGTTGTGGGCTCTGGTGGCGCAGGCTTCTCAGCCGCAGTGGCAGCAACGGATGCAGGCGCTAAAGTTATTTTGATTGAAAAAGAGCCAGTGATTGGTGGTAACGCTAAATTGGCTGCAGGTGGTATGAACGCCGCGTGGACTGATCAACAAAAAGCTAAAGATATTAAAGATAGCGTTGAGTCTATGTATAAAGACACCATGAAAGGTGGTCGCGAGTTAAACGATCCTAAGTTAGTGGATGTATTAACCTCTCACTCTAAAGGCTCTGTTGATTGGATGACAGGCATGGGCGCTGATTTAAATGATGTTGGTCGTATGGGCGGCGCATCAGCTAACCGTTCTCATCGTCCTACAGGAGGTGCAGGTGTAGGGGCTCACGTCATTCAAGTGCTTTATGATAATGCACTTAAGCGTGATATCGACATGCGTATGAATACCCGTGGTGTTGAAGTTATCAAAGATGATTCAGGTAAAGTGGAAGGTTTACTGGTTAAAGGTAAATACAAAGGTTACTACTGGATTAAAGCTGAAGCGGTCGTCATGGCAACGGGTGGATTTGGTCGTAACAATGAACGTGTCGCTAAACTTGATCCTAAGTTAAAAGGCTTTATTTCAACTAACCAGCCAGGTGCGACAGGTGATGGTTTAGATGTTGCGGGTAACGCTGGCGCAGGCATGACAGATATCCAATACATTCAAGCGCATCCTACTTTGTCAGTGAAAGGCGGGGTGATGGTGACTGAAGCGGTGCGTGGTAACGGTGCCATTTTGGTTAATAAAGAAGGTAAGCGCTTCGTTAATGAAATCACTACTCGTGATAAAGCTGCTGCGGCGATTCTTAATCAAACCGGTAAAGTGGCTTACTTAATCTTTGATGATTCAGTGCGTAAATCATTGAAAAAAATCGATAAGTACATTCAACTTGGTGTCGTGCCATCAGCTGAAACGCCAGAGAAGTTAGGTAAAATTGAAGGTATTGACGGTAAAGCACTAACGGCAACGATTGCTCAATACAATAAGTTAGTTGCAGCAGGCAAAGACACTGACTTTGAACGTGCGAACTTACCACGTGCATTAAATGAAGGTCATTACTACGCCATTGAAGTTACACCAGGTGTGCATCACACCATGGGCGGTGTCTCAATTGACGATAAAGCGGAAGTGCTCTCAGAAGATAAGAAAGTGATTCCTGGTTTATACGGTGCAGGTGAAGTGACAGGTGGTGTTCATGGTGCCAACCGTTTAGGTGGTAACGCAATCTCTGACATTATTACCTTTGGCCGCTTAGCAGGTGAGCAAGCGGCAGCCTATTCAAAAAAATAGTCATCAATTTTGAATCGGTAGTAACAAAATAGCATGACTCCCCTTCATGTTATTAACTAAAAAGTGAGCCTCATGGCTCACTTTTTTATGTCTGGTTTATCTTTGGTTATCAGTATTGGTGAGCAAGTTAAAACGCATTTTGCCTGTATGCGCGAGCAGTTTATGTAAAGCAAAGCTAATTGAACTTGTCACAGAAATCGTTAAGGTCGCAAAAATGGCAACCAAAATGACGATCTGATATTTGACTGCGATAATGGGGTCTACACCCCCTAAAATTTGTCCAGTCATCATGCCAGGTAAACTGACTAATCCCGTTGTCGCCATGGATGCCAGAATTGGGGCAAAAGATTGTTGCAGCGCTGTTTGCACAAAAGGCGCTGCGGCTTGTTTAGGTGTTGCACCCAAGGCAAGCGCGCCTTGATATTGTGCTTGCTGTTGGTCAAATGCGGCAAATAATCGCTGCAGAGCAATAATATTGCTACTTAAACTATTTCCCAGCAACATTCCTGCTGTGGGTATCAAATATTGCGCATTGTAAATCGGTGTAGGCCGAAATAACCACAACATCATGATGAGCAATATTGGCACAAGTCCTAGTATTAAGCCTGATATAACAGGCGCCATCAGTGGGTGTTTGGGTAAATTAGCCTTGCTGATTATGGCGCTAGCCCCCACAAGTAACATCACGACAAGCCAAATGAGGTTAACCCAAAGGTTATCAAGGTGAAAAAGATACTGCAGATACACACCAATTAACGCCATTTGTACCGTCATACGAGTCACCGCAATGGCCATATCTTTGCCCAAGTGAAGCTGATAAACCTGATTAATCGCAATGGGGGCGATTAATACCAGCATAAATAACCCAAGCGCTAACCAGCTAATATCCATAGGGTGTCTCGTTTAATTGATGAATACATTTCCCCGTCGTTGACAGGCATTGTAGATAAAATATGAGCATAAAAAAGCGCCTTATGAAACCATAAGGCGCAGATAGATTCACGTTAGCGTGTCACGCTATGCTATTACTGAGAAGCTATGGCTTACTGAGAATTTGGTTTATTTCATCAGACGCGACAGCCTTATCTTGTGAATTGTCTTGTGAATTGTCTTGTGAATTGTCTTGTTCGTCTTCAATGACAGGCTCTAATAACTCATGGATGACATTATCCACAAAACCTGCACCAGCAGCTTCGTACAAGTTATATACGCTGTCTACACCTTGCTCTTTGAGTGACAGTGCATCTTCTGAGTACTGGACTATCGCACTAATTTTGCCTTTATACTCCAGTTTTTTCAGTTGCTCTACAGCAAACATATTCCCCACATGGTGCGGCATGGCAAGTAACACGAGTTCTAGACTTGGGGCACGCTCAAGCTTTTCCCAAAAGTCGGTATCGCTGGCATCACCTTGCACCACATTACGGCCCTCATTACGATGAAAATCGACCAAATCTTGTTTATGTTCAATTCCTAGAATTTCGCCTTTATATTTACTTCGAAGCTCATCGTAGGCGCCCGAGCCAATGCGGCCCATACCTAGAATCAAAAAGCGTGGATTGCCGACAGGAATTTGTCTGTCTTCAGGATGCAATGGGTGCTTTTCTAAGGTCGTTACTGTTGTCTGAAAACGCTGATAAATGCGGTTGACGCTGGCATTCAGCGGCGCTGCAATTAAAAAGCTAATACTTAACGCTACGGCGAGAATAATCAGCCACTCAGCAGGTAACCAGCCTTTTTGCGCGGCCACGGCTGCTACGATTAAGCCAAACTCACTGTAATTACCTAAGTTAAACGATGCAAACATTGATGTACGAGCACGCAGTTTAAAGCGAGTTAATATGACAAAGAACAGCATGATTTTAAACGGCACTAATAGTACCAATAGGCCTGCTAAACCGACATCTTCAATGGTTGGTAGTCCATTTAAGCCAATCGTTAAAAAGAACGCCACTAAGAACAGTTCTTTAAAGTAATAAATTGATTTGGCCAGCTCAGAGGATTTAGCGTGACCAGCAAGTAAAATCCCCATGATCAAGGCGCCTAAATCTGGCTTTAATCCGACCGCCTCAAATACCCAAGCGCCCATAACCAATGCCATAGCAAGACCAAATAGAATTAGCATTTCACCGTGGCCAACACGATCAAACACTTTATAAATAACCGGTTTTAACAGCGGCAATAACAATAAACCCAGAGCATAAACTGAGGGGAATTCACCTTTAGAGATAGTTAAGAACAAGACAGCGAAGATATCTTGCATGATCAAGATACCAATAGCGATACGGCCGTATAACGCTTGGCCATCACCGTTTTCATCTAGCACTTTAACGGCAAATACCGTACTGGAGAAGCTTAATGCGAAGCTCAGCAGCAATAGTTGGTTCATTTCAAGATCAACCAATCTATCTAAGCCAACCAAGCCTAACAATTTAAGGATAGGTAAAAAGAATAGAATTGAGCCAACTAAGTGAAGACTGGAACTGGCCCAAATCTCCGACTTAAGTAAACTTTTAACATCCAGCTTTAAGCCAATGGCGAACAGTAACAACATGACGCCTAAGTCTGCTAACTCTTGTAGCAGTGGAACACTTTCATCTTGTACGCCAAAGATAAACAGTAAGAAGCCGGCCGCTAAATAACCAATGAGCGGAGGGAGTCCCACTCGGCTGACTAGCATGCCGCAAAGAAGGGTAATAATGAAAATTGCTGGTTCCATAATGCCTTAAGTCTAGTTGTTGAAAAGAGGTTGTAGGTAAGTAGATTGTATAAGAAATTAATTAACTTGATATTAAAAATTGCGTATGAAATAAAAAAATGGCCAATTTAATTACTAAATTGACCATTTATCAGTAGCTTACTATGTGGTGAAATTATTTTTTAAGTAATAAATCTAGGTGTTCAGCAAACGGTTTAGGCCCCATAAAGCCTGTTACTCGTAAATCTTCACGTTGGTTGCCATTTTCATCAAACATCAACAAGGTAGGTAAGCCTAATACGCTGAAATGTTCTAGCAATTCCACATCAATCGCATCACTCTTAGTGACATCAGCTTGTAGTAACACCATTTGATCTAAACGTGCCATCACTTCAGGGGCAACAAAGGTAATGTTTTCAAACTCTTTACACGCCACACACCAGTCGGCGTATAAATCTAACATTACGGTTTTGCCACTAATACTGGCCTTATCGAGTTCAACTTCTAAATCTTCTACAGATTTAATAATTGTAAACTCAGCATGCTCAACTTTAGCTGTTTGACTAATTTGAGTGCTCATTGAAGGCGCTTGCATCCCCAATGCAGACATTACCGCTTGGAAACCATACGAGAAACTAGCAAGCAAAGTCAGCATCAGTAGCACGCCTCGAGTGGTTTGCTTCCAGTTAAATTCTGAAAGTTTATTCTGGTGCATTAAGTAGCCAGTTAAGCTAATGCCCCAAATTGACCACAGTACATCAGATACTACGCCAGGCCAGATACGGCCGACCATCACAATCGATACCGAAATCAGTAAGAAACCGAAGATGGTCTTGATGATATCCATCCATGCACCTGCACGAGGTAACAGCTTACCACCAGATGTACCAATAATAAGAAGGGGAACCCCCATGCCCATGCTTAATACATACAAGGCTAAGAAGCCTTGGAGCAGATCACCACTTTGTGCAACATAAATAAGCGCACCAGACAGCGGCGCAGTAGTACAAGGGGAGGCCACTAAGCCTGAAATCACGCCCATAAAGAATACGCCAACAAGGTTGCCACCTTTTTGGTTATTCGACAGGGTGTTCATTTTGTCTTGCCATTTACCAGGTAGACGCAGCTCGTACAGACCAAACATCGATAAACTTAATAGCACAAACATGACGGCTAAGAAGATTAAGATAGCGGGATGCTGCAGCGCCGCTTGAAACTTCATTCCGGCAGAAGCTACCACTAAACCTAATAGCGAATAGGTGATGGCCATACCTTGAACATAGGCCATCGATAAGGTGAATGCTTTAGCCGTTGATAACTGCTTGCCTTGGCCAACAATAATGCCAGACAAAATAGGGTACATTGGGAATACACATGGGGTTAACGCTAATCCAATACCTAAACCAAAAAAGATAATTAAGGTCCACATTAGACTGTCGTTAGCTAACATCTGGCTCAAACTATCTTGCTGAGTAATTGGCGCTTGTGTGTCAGTGTTTTCTGAGGCGTTATCAGCCGCTTTCTTTGCTGCATAAGCATCGCCGATGATGGCTTTTTTCGTTGCAATTTTACCGTCGTTTGCTTCAACCGCATCTAAAATGACATCACGCTTGGTTGGTGGGTAACATAGCTTGCCTTCAGCACAGCCCATAAAGGTTACTTGTACTTTGGCATCGTCAGCGGCTTCTTTTATCGCTAATGGCAATGTAACAAATGAATAGTAAACGGCTTGCTCGCCAAAGTACTCGTCATCGTGCATCTTGCCTTTGGGGAGGTCAATATCACCAATCACAGCGCCATCGGCACTAAATTGCAGTTTGTCGCGGTACATGTAGTAACCGTCAGCAATGACAAAGCTTATGGCGACTTGATTACCTTTTTGCTGGTAATCAAATACAAAAGCTTCTTCAACGGGCATTAATTCAGGCTCATCTTGCAAAAAACTGAATTTATTACTGTTGCTAAAAATGTCTTCACTGTGAGCTAAAGGGGAGAGCAGCAGTAAAGTGGTAAATATAAGCGCAAATATTTTTTTCATGATTGAGAAGTTTCTTTTATCCATTGTAAATAGTTTGGCAAGCCTTGAGCGATCGGCACAGCGATTAACTCTGGTACTTCATAAGGGTGTTGTTGGATCACTAATTGTTCAATGGCATCATAATGACAGGCCAAACATTTTATGTGCATTCCTACTTCACTACTATGACAAACCTCATCCTCCCATACATAGACTGACTCCATTTGTGGATACAGTTGTACGCATGCTGCCAGCTTTGCATCGACTAAGGCACTAGCCAGTTTCTTGGCACTGGCAATATCAGGACAAGTTGTTATAACTAATAAATACGCTGCTGACATAGGGAGTCTATCATCTTTGGTTTATCTTAAAGTTAGCTTAAGCTTAATAACCTAAAATAGGTGATTGCCAAGGCTGGTATATTTATCACGACCCTTTATTGCAACTAATTTTCATTATTCACAATAAAGCAATACTGTACGATTTTTTGTAATCGGTTGCATTAGTCATTAATGATTATCGTGACGCGTCTTGAATTAAGACCCGACTACCCCCATATATCGTTCATAGCCAATGAAAAAATTGAGGCCAACATGCTGTTAGTTATATTTTTAGTGTTTATTCTTGTCCCTGCTATTGAATTATCAGTACTGATTTCAGTAGGTGAAGTGTTCGGCTCATTAAATACCATTGCATTAGTGTTTTTAACTGCGATTGTGGGTGTGTCATTGGTTCGTAGCCAAGGCTTGAGCACCTTGATGTCTGTGCAATCTAAGCTTGAGCGTGGCGAAGCGCCAGGCAAAGAAATTGTTGAAGGTATGATGCTTGCTGCTGCTGGTTTATTACTGTTATTCCCAGGGTTTGTGACTGACTTTATTGGTTTATTACTGCTTACCCCCATCACTCGCTCGCCGATTGCGAGTTATATTTTTAAACGCATGCAAATGCGAGTTGTTGCTGGTGGCGGTTTTCAAGGACAAGCTGGACAAAACCCGTTTGGTCAACAAGGTTTTGGTCAAAATCCATTTGATCAAGGCCGTCATGGAGATAACGGTAATACGTTCGATGGCGACTTTGAGCGTAAATTCGATCCAAGTGAATTAACCCCAGAAACTCATCAAGTTGAAGTGAAAGATATCACGCCAAAAAGCGACGAAAAGTCAGAAGATGAAAAAACGAAATAGCGACGCGATTTAAGTCACTGCGCTATATACCTTAATGCTGACGCAATTAAGGAAAGACTGCCCATTTCGTATAAATGCGACTAAAAAAGAAAGCCGGCTGAGAATACTCAGCCGGCTTTTTAGTTATGTTTTTTGTTACTGCTTAGCAAATATTAATCACTGGAATGAGCAACGGCATCATCCATTTTTTTACCCATTATAAAAGCGCTAATGGTGCCACCAATCCAACAGAGTAAAAAGGCGTACATTGCCAAAGTGGCCGACGTGGGTAAGTTGGCAGTGACACTCGCGTGCACTGCGCTATATATGGCTGTAAAGTCTAAGGCGATGTTACCTGCGACAATATCATCGGCTATGGCTTGAGCTCGCTCGATAACCACAATCATCATGGCGCATAAACTGGCAAAACAGGTGATGATAATACCCCAACCCATTGCCTTTTTGCCCAAATATAAATGTCCTGTGCCAGGGCAGACAAAGGCATTGAGTAGCGCGGCATTAATGGGTTTACTCATAAATGATTCCTCATATTCTTCCTTGAATGCTTGCGTCATGACACTCGGTTACATAAACCTGTATAACGCTACGTTATGACACATTGGGCAAGTAATACAAATTAATAAATCGTCATCTTGATAAGTTGCTAAAGCGCCAGATGTTAGATTCCAGATGGCTTAGATAACGCTGTCAGCAGAGTTTGTAACGCCACTATCACTACCGCTATTACCATTTGAGTTATTATTGGTGTACTTAACCGAAGGGTGTTCAGTTATTCTGCAAGCCATAATGTAACAGGCTATTCCCATAATGACGTTAGTCACTGGTATAGCAATAAGCAAGCCTTTTACGCCGCCCAAATACATGCCTAAAGCAGCCAGTGGCAACATCAATCCAAACAACCTGATGACATTAATGACTAATGACTTGAGTGGTCGGTGGTAGGCATTTAAACAGGTGGCAAACATGATAACGATAGCCAGCCAGCCGTACGCAGCAGGCAATACTTGAATATAAAAACTCAGCCAATCGATGACTAAAGGGTCGCTACTGAACAACTTAGCAATGGATTCGCCACTTAACAATATTGGAATATACATTAAGCTTTGAAACACAAATGCAAACCGTAGTGCGAGCAACATGCCTTCTTTGGCTCGCTTGTGTTGTCCGGCCCCGAGGTTTTGCCCAACAAATGGCATAAGACTGGAGGTCATCGCCATGGTGACTACAATAAATAAGGTTTCTAAGCGAATACCTGCCCCATAAGCTGCCACAGCGGCTTGGTCTGCTCGGGCTAGCATGGCTAATATCACCCCATTGGCAATAGGATTTAGCATATTCATTAAGGCGGCAGGTCGTGCAATGTGACCTAATGTTTTCCAGTTCTTTTTTATCCTTAGCTTACATAAACTCATCATTTCGAGGATTTGTTTTTTAAACACTAAGATATAAACAGACACGGTAAATGAAACGACCCAAGAGACCAATGTCGCAATGGCAGCCCCTTGGATTTCTAATCGTGGAAATGGCCCGATACCAAAAATAAGGAAGGGATCTAAAACCAGATTAATAATGGCGGCAACAGACATAATAATTGCTGGTGAGCGGGTGTCACCAGTTGCTCTTATTCCTTGGTTACCGACCATTAATAAGACTAAAAGTGGAGCACTGATGAACCAAATCAGCATGTAATCGTGGATCAGTGGTAACGTTTTTTCGTTTGCCCCCATTAGGGTAAACAATGGGTCAATGGCCATAATTCCTACTGACACCAGGACACTGACTAATAAAAACGTCAGTAATAGGGCATCAAACAAGAAATTTTTCGCTTTATCATGATGACCAGCGCCAATGAGCCTTGCTAAGTTTGTTGATACAGCGGCACCAATGCCTATTGCAATACTTGCAAAAACAACAGCGACAGGAAAAGTAAAACTGACAGCAGTAAGCGCATCAGTCCCTAATTGGCTAATGAAAAACGTATCTATAAGGCTTCCACCATAAATGGTGAGGATACCGATAAGGTTAGGGAAACTCATGTTAAATAGCACGCGGCCAATGGGTGCGCTGAGTAACCCGTGTTTATCTATCATTAATCTCGACTTAAACACGAAAACGGGAGGCAAATACTACCAGCATTCATTCTGTATTAATAAATACTCGCTACAAATTTTACAAAAAAATCGCAGTTTTTTAGAAAAGCCCCTTGGAACTGTGATCATCTACCCCCATATATCATTCATCAAAGGGTAAATACCCTTATCATTTGTTTAAACCGCCTCGTTTGTGGGCAGCAATCATTAGGAGAGTCCGTAGATGAATATTCGTCCATTACATGACCGCGTAATCGTAAAACGTTTAGAGGTTGAGTCAACTTCAGCGGGTGGCATCGTATTAACTGGTAGCGCTGCAGAAGTATCAACACGTGGTGAAATCCTAGCTGTAGGCAATGGTCGCATCTTAGAAAACGGTGAAGTTAAAGCCCTTGACGTAAAAGTCGGCGACGTAGTGATTTTCAATGAAGGTTACGGTGTGAAGAAAGAAAAGATTGATGGTGAAGAAGTTCTTATCCTATCTGAATCTGACTTAATGGCAGTTGTAGGTTAATCCGCGCTATTAAATCGCTTTCAATCAACAAATTTTAAGGAACAGAAAAATGTCAGCAAAAGAAGTGAAATTTGGCAGTGACGCACGCGTTAAAATGCTAGACGGCGTAAACATTCTTGCAAACGCAGTAAAAGTGACGCTAGGCCCTAAAGGTCGTAACGTCGTTTTAGACAAAAGCTTTGGCGCACCGCTAATCACTAAAGATGGTGTATCGGTAGCAAAAGAAATCGAACTAGAAGATAAGTTCGAAAACATGGGCGCACAAATGGTGAAAGAAGTTGCTTCTAAAGCCAATGACGCTGCGGGTGACGGTACCACTACCGCTACTGTTCTTGCACAATCAATTGTGACAGAAGGTCTTAAGGCTGTTGCCGCGGGTATGAACCCAATGGATCTTAAGCGTGGTATCGACAAAGCCGTTGTTGCCGCCGTGACTGAGCTTAAAGCATTGTCTCAAGAGTGTTCAGATTCTAAAGCGATTGCTCAGGTTGGTACTATTTCAGCTAACTCTGACGAATCAATCGGTGAAATCATTGCTACTGCAATGGAGCGCGTCGGTAAAGAAGGCGTGATCACTGTTGAAGAAGGCCAAGCACTAGAAAACGAATTAGACGTTGTTGAAGGTATGCAGTTTGACCGTGGTTACCTATCACCATACTTCATCAACAAGCCAGAAACTGGCAGCGTAGAGTTAGATTCTCCATTTATCTTATTAGTTGATAAGAAAATCTCTAACATCCGTGAATTACTACCGATTCTTGAAGGTCTAGCAAAAACAGGTAAGCCATTGCTTATCGTTGCAGAAGACGTTGAAGGTGAAGCATTAGCAACATTAGTTGTAAACAACATGCGCGGTATCGTTAAAGTCGCTGCTGTTAAAGCACCAGGCTTTGGTGATCGTCGTAAAGCAATGCTTCAAGATATCGCGATTTTAACTGGCGGTACTGTTATCGCGGAAGAAATCGGTCTTGAAATTGAAAAAGCGACATTAGAAGATTTAGGTACAGCTAAGCGCGTAGTTATCACTAAAGATAACGCAACCATCATCGATGGTAACGGCGAGCAAGTTCAAATCTCTGCACGCGTATCGCAAATCAAACAACAAGTTGAAGAATCAACGTCTGACTACGACAAAGAAAAGCTACAAGAGCGTATGGCTAAGTTAGCTGGCGGTGTTGCAGTGATTAAAGTTGGCGCAGCGACAGAAGTTGAAATGAAAGAGAAAAAAGCGCGCGTAGAAGATGCATTACATGCAACTCGTGCTGCAGTTGAAGAAGGTGTTGTACCAGGAGGCGGGGTAGCGCTAGTACGTGTTGCATCTAAAATTGCTGAAGTTGAAGTGAGCAACGAAGATCAAAAACACGGCGTTATTATCGCACTACGTTCAATGGAAGCACCACTTCGTCAAATCGCGACTAACGCAGGTGAAGAAGCATCAGTTGTGGCTAACAACGTGAAAAATGGTAACGGCAACTACGGTTACAACGCAGGTAACGACACTTACGGCGACATGCTAGAAATGGGTATTCTTGACCCAACTAAAGTAACCCGTAGTGCACTACAGTTTGCAGCATCTATTGCAGGTCTTATGATCACAACAGAAGCAATGGTAGCTGAAATTCCACAAGAAGCTGCAGCGCCTGATATGGGCGGTATGGGTGGAATGGGCGGTATGGGCGGCATGGGCATGTAATCTAACTGGTTAAAATTGGCTATTACTGTGTTGCTACTCGCTCACATACACAAAACGTATGCTTCGCTTGCAGCGCCTCGTACTAGTCAATTTTTCCTGCGTTAGATGATTATTGTTGATGTTGGTCTAAAGCCTAAAAACTTAGAACCGAACTTCTTGCAAAAGAAAGTGAAAGCCCCGATACCGTTAGGTATCGGGGCTTTTTGTTAATTGGGTAATTTAAGAATTAGTTTACTCTGCCCCAACTTACTCTAAGGTTTTTAGTGATGAGTAAATATTTCGATAATTCAGTAATATAATCGTATTTGCTGGTTGAATTTTGAACCCTTCAACCCCATTAATAATATGGGTATCTAATCAGTTTGAGGAAATTTAATGGAACAGTACGATCTGCAGTTATCTTCAGTTAAGCACACGTCTCCTGATGGTATAGAAATGGGGGTTATGAGTAATGGGATTCCTTATTTAGGGGCAAGAGGACTTGCATCTTTATGTGGTGTTGCACCCAGTGTAATTATTACTTTAGTTAAGGATTGGGCAGAGCTCCGCCTCAAACCAAGAGGTAAATCCATAGAACGTTTAATAACATCTCAAAATGGTGACCCTAGCCAGCTTTATGTACCTATCAAGGTTGATGGTAAGACTTACCATGCGATCAATGATACTAATTGTATGGCTATCCTTGAGTATTATGCTTTTGATAGTCAGACACCATCTCAGCAAGCTCAACTCAACTATCGTAATTTAGCAAAGTTAACTCTTAGAAAATTTATCTATGAACGAACTGGTTATAATGTTGAGGACAACCTCCCACACTATTGGAAAACCTATCACGCTAGGATTACTTTAAATGACTTACCTTCGGGTTATTTTAGTGTGTTTTCTGAAATTGCTAATTTAGTTATTTCAGGAATACGAGGAGGGATGCCTTTTGACCATCAAACAATGCCGGATATTAGTGTTGGTATTGCTTGGGGAAAACATTGGACAAATAATAATTTAAGCACTCGGTTTGGTGAAAGATGTAAGCACCAGCATAAATTTCCTGAAGACTTTCCCCAAAGAGATCCCATGGCATGGATTTATCCAGTCGATGCTTTAGGCGAGTTTAGAAAGTGGATGGATGATGTTTATGTGACTCAAAAGTTTGAGCAATACCTGAATACTAAGGTCAAATCTGGAAAACTTAATAATGTAGATGTAACAGCATTGATTGAAGCTGTACAGCCAGTAAGGTTAAATTAAAAATTATCATCAATAATAATTGGGTAAGAATAAACTTTTCCTAGTTTATACCTACAGAATACTAGTTGAATGAAAATTAAAGCCCCGATACCGTTAAGTATCGGGGCTTTTTGATCGTGAGAGGAAGCATCATTTGGTTTAAGTTTACTCTGCTTCCAGTTATTTCTTTAGCTAGCTTTAGGGAGCATAGGATATTGCAGAAGCTGAGCGAGTTGTTGATTGATTTTGGGACTCATTTGCTCGCTCAAAAACTCTATTCCTAATGACAGCACTCCATTACGACCAGCATTACTATTGCTCACTTTGGCCTTGATTTTAAGTGGCACAGTACTCGCGTCTAAACTAATAGCTAGCTCAATCAATCGGTCTAAATGATGCAAGGCTTTAGGTTGGCTATCGGTTTTAAAGCGACAACCCGATACCGAAATATCATGGATTGTTCCAGTCAGTACTTGACTACGTTGCTCAGAGTTAGCTTGCTGAACGCTCAAGCTAGCTGGGAGCTGAGTACTCAACCTTGCCTGTTTGCGCAGGCTAATCATCTCTAATTTTTTTGGGAAGTCGATAAACAACAGATAATAGGGAGCTCGACTTACCGACTGAATACGGACTTTAAAGGCAACGCAGGCACCTGTGTCACCTTCAATAATTGATCTTACGACCACAGTCTGTCCTTCAACTAGCATATTTTCTTGAGTACGAAATACCGTTTTAGGTAACGCCACTAGAAAGTACTTGCCAGCTTGAGCACCTACAACACGACCTTTGATGCGCTCGTTACTAAAAAAAGCGAACTCGATGTCAATTTGACTATCAGCATTAAGCAAACCTAAAGTGTGATTGATTTTCTCTGGTTCAGTAACAAGCTGTACGCGTTTATTAGTCACTCTAATGCCACCTCGTGATAAATAGGCCGCAGCCTAAAATAAGTCTAGATTTAGACTTATGCTAACGGATAAATAGGCTACTAATTTGCCATTTGGCGCCAAGCTTGATGGGAAATAATAAAAAAGAGTCAACCAATGCTAATGCCCTTGAGTCATCATGGTGAGAGTTATATGCCCGTTTATGGCATACTTGTTTTCATGCTATGGATCATTCTACTTATTGTCATTGCTGGCTGCGTATTCTTGCCCGGCTTGTGGGTCAATCACATCATTAACAAGTTTAAGCAGCCTGCAGATCGCTACCGTCAGCAAGGTAGCGGTGGTGAACTTGCACGTCACCTTCTAGATCGTTTTGGCCTGCATGACGTCAAGGTTGAAGAAACTCCCGACGGTGATCATTATGATCCCACCGCTAAGGCTGTTCGCCTAACGCCAGATAACTATTCTGGTTACTCCCTGACTGCTGTGACTGTCGCTGCCCATGAGGTCGGACATGCGCTGCAGGACTCTCGCGGCGAATCTCTATTTCTTGCAAGACAGAAGCTCGCTAGAGCTGCGATGGTCGGTGAGCGAATTGCTGGCATAATGATGTTCGCGGCGCCAGTGGTCTTTATGCTAACCCGTATACCGCAGGCTGGCGCGTTGACCATTTTGATTGGCGTGCTGTCGATGGGGTTGAGCACTATTGCACATCTGGTGACTTTGCCAGTGGAGTTCGACGCCAGTTATGGCAAGGCGCTGCCCATACTAAAAGAGGGCAATTATCTGCATGACGGTGACCTAAAACATGCGGAGAAGATCCTAAAAGCAGCGGCGCTCACCTACGTGGCTGGCTCGCTTGCCAGCTTACTCAATCTTGGCCGCTGGATAGCGGTGCTACGTCGTTAATAGGATAAGTGGGTCAGGGTCAATTTAAAAAAACTATATCAATAAGACGAAAATCAAAGCTCTGATACCTAACGAAGCAGAGGCTTTCATATGCTTAACCTTATAAAGGTTTTCTTCTTTTAAGATCAGATAATCCATGCTCTCGACGATAGAGAGGGTTATTTTCTAGCATAGTAAGAATTGCAGTGTTCAGTTCTTTTTCGCTAGGCTCTTGATTGATTTCATCCCATTTGTCCAAATATTCATAGAGTTCTAATCTTACTTTCCAAGCTCGTTCTTGGCAGTAGTACTCCGATTTGACCCATATTGATGGTGTTCCCCTCGTTGCTGAACCGTAGGCCGCACAATAGGAGTAACCATAACCTCTTAATTCTGAACCAATCCAAAAGCTGTACATGACACTTGAAATTATTATCAATGGTATTGATATAGCTGCAGTTTTTATGATTGTTTTCATTATATTATCTTTGAACTTTTCCATAAAAACGAGCAGAAACATATAGTCCATGGCTGCTAATATTGGAATAAAGAAAATTGCGCCAAATGCGAGATCTCTGTTAGCAATATAAATACGACCATCTCTTATTTTGTCTATGTTGCTTATTTCTTCAAAAAAGACATTCCCGCAGACATAGAACATAAAAGTAAAGAGACAGATGAATAATAGTGACAAAAATTTTAATTTTTGTTTACTCATAGGATTTTCAATATGCTTAACTTCCTGTTTAGTCATTAGTAGTTAATTACTCGATATGGAATGCCAAATAGATTGTGCAGAAACAGTAAAGGATCATTATTATATTGTCTTACAGCTTTATTAATTTTATTATTTAAATTTGAAGTATGAGTCTGTAAATCTTTTTCTAATAAAATTAGTGCTCCAACTAATTTGTTAGACCAATATGTGTTATCTATAAGCATTGAACTAAAAATACCGATCAATGTACCTGTGACAACAATAACTGCTAAACTGCCAATTACGACCGTTGTGAAGGCCGCTGCTGTGAAAACTAATCCCCAAGCAATAGTCATGCTGCCAGCAGCTATTACAATATCAACGGCCATACCTGCAACAAAATCATGCCAGGTTTTTTCATCGCTCATCAATTGATCATATGCATGAAATGTTGCAGAAATCAGAATGGTAACAACCCCACCTGTCTTAATAGTTTTCAGTGCTCCAACTTTTCCTATCCCCATGGAGATGACCTTAGGGTTGTTGGCTAAATATCGAGTGCCAGTAAGATCTCTTCTAAGACCTGCATATCCTTGGAATATGATAAAGGATTTACCAGAATAAGTTGCGAGCTTATATTTATTGAAAACATTCCCACTTCGCTGCATTTCAATTGCTAGTGCACCTAGTGCGATACTATCATCAAATACCGGTATAAAACCGCTTAATGTTTTAATCGAGTCTCGGTATTTATCCCAATATTGTTTGCCTGCTGCAGATGCATTGGAAAGTACTTCGCCCACTTCATTTACAGCTTGCTCTTTAGTCATCCCCTGTTTTAGTTTGTGACTAATATTTAGTTCAATGAATTCGGCAGCGTTCATTTGTACTAAGGTATGTTCGTTACCTGATAATATTTTGGTGAGTTGTTTTTTTCTTTGGTAATCGTGGGTCGCTCTTTTGGCATAAGCTGACATGGAATATCCTTATATTTCGTGTCTCAATCCTTTTTATAATGTCAATTGTACCTTGCTGTGTGATTTATGTAATCTAGTCTTAATAGCTATTTAAAAGCTTTAATACATTCTTAATGATGTATCGAGGCCAGTTAGTATCAATACAGAAAAATAATTTTATTTATTATTTTGTTCCAACACTCATTTCAAATTCATTGCTGGTTAAAGCTGAAAGCTTGAAGCTAAACTTCTTGGGTAAGAAATTATAAAGCCCTGAAACCTAGCAATTCTGGGCTTTTATTAAAGTATATTAGCATTACGTTCCGTTAGGATTGCGTTATTTTCTCTTAGCCAAAAACCTATTAGATATTAGATGTGACAGTTTATATGTTGTTCTAAGCGCAATAAGTTAGTCGGTGCTAGGCAAGATATAAGGCACGAACCCGAAAACCACCCTGTGCCCTCTACAGTTGCTGCAATTCAAGTTCTTTAACGTATCTACCACGTGTGAATAAGCCATATTTGTCGATACGGTAATTCGCTCTATTTCTCTGCCTTCTTTATCATATAAGGTTTCCTTTTTTATCGATTCTTGAGCCGCGGGTTGTTTTATTTCAATAGGCGGCTCTGAACCATCCAATATGGACTCTAATTTATTCCTCATTACAATCGAATCGCGTAGGTCACTTTGTGAGGCCTTTTCCATCCATTTTTCTGCCAGCTTAAAATCTTGTTCAACATACATCCCATACATGTAATACAAGCCTAATTGATAATGTGCTGGCGGGAAGTCTAACTGTGCAGCTTTTTTTAAGTAGTAAATGCCACGGCTATGACTCACATCCACGCCATTACCAAGCATATAAACGTGAGCTAAGGCCATATGTGCTAACGGGACATTTTCTCTAGAGTACTGGCGAAATGCTCGAACTTCTTCTGCGCATGTGGTCTCACAAAACTCTGAGGATGCAAAAGAAAAGCTCGTTGTTGAAACAAACAACATCACATAAATAATGATTTTCATATTCAATCCTTTGACAGTTTATGATCTATATTCAATTTCAGCATCGCAAAATCGAAGATGTACCAATTCTGATACATATTTATCTCTTTTTTGAGTATTAGGGAATAGTAAAAAAGTATCGAACTTTTTGATATTCAAATAAGCCGTCAATTGAGCAATTAACGAATTAACATCACTTTTAGCTCCCTTGTAACTCGTTATAGCTAGAAATTAAGTGTGAAAGAGTGAATCTTTCTAAATTTTTAAAGAAAAACTTATACGCTCATATTGAATTTCACTCATGTGTTGATGAATGCAATTCAATTCATCAATCGAGTGAGTTTATTTACAATTCATTCAACTGACATAATAAACAAATAGAAGTTTGATTAATGAATATCTTTGAATTTATAACCGCGAATATATCGACCTTTTTGGCCTTGGTGGCCACTGGCGTTTTCGCTGGAATTTTAGCGGGTTTGTTAGGTGTCGGCGGCGGGATTGTTATTGTGCCTGTGCTGTTTTTCTTGTTCCAAAGCTTTGGCGTATCAGCTGAGTCGGCGATGTTGGTGGCGACCGCGACTTCGCTTGCGACCATAGTGCCGACCTCTATTAGCTCAATACGATCGCATCATCATAAAGGTAATGTGGATGTTCATCTGCTGAAAGCTTGGTTTGTATTTATTCTATGTGGTGTATTGCTGGGCAGTTGGTTAGTGACTCGCGTTGATGGCACGTTATTGACCATTCTGTTTGGGATGATTGCGGTGCTGTCGGCGCTCAATATGTTATTTAGAACAGGTAAACCTGCGTTGTTTAACGCATTGCCGGGTAGAGCTGGTCAAACGTTGATGGGAACATCGATTGGTTTTTTCAGCTCAATGGTTGGCATTGGTGGTGGGACTATTTCGGTGCCATTGCTTACTTTGT
Source organism: Shewanella sp. MMG014 (assembly GCF_018100775.1). NCBI lineage: Bacteria > Pseudomonadati > Pseudomonadota > Gammaproteobacteria > Alteromonadales > Shewanellaceae > Shewanella > Shewanella sp. MMG014. Next base: position 137,656 of record NZ_JAGJDZ010000007.1, on the reverse strand, counting down.
ACAACTATCCGGCGCATAAGGCTGTCGGGACTGCTGCTGCAATAGGGCTAATAATATCCTTGCCTGCAGCGCTTACTATGTTGGTATTAGGTAGTACCCCAAGCGATGCGCCAGCTGGCACTTTGGGTTTGGTTAATCTGGTGGGGTTTATCTGCATTGTGCCGCTAACAGTATTATTTGCACCTGTTGGGGCCATATTGGCAGTCAAATTGGATGCGAGAAAATTGAAGAGAATATTTGCAGTAGTATTGCTCATAACAGGCTTAAGAATGTTAGCTCAGTTGCTTATATAAGCATTTCCTATAAACTGCTTTAGAGACTTAAGATGAGTTTATAGCTATAGTGTTCTTGTTGAACACTAAATAGCTTATTTTACAGACGACTGGTGTGTTGCTTTGGTTCTCGGGTTCGTCAAGGTCAGAGTAAACTTTTTCAATCTATCTCAAGTGGATCTGCTGGCTAAATGTTTCCCTTTAGTCTGGCGTGGGCTATGCGCCACGACTTTCTGTATTCGAAAACAAGTTAAAAAGTGAGGTCAAAATAAACATCTCACAGAATCATATCACTTCATTTTATTAATATTATGAGAGTGATAATTGAAAGTCTTGTCCCTTCATTATTTGCTTTGACGCCTTCATTTTACCGTGACGTTATAACTACCTTATAAAACTGATTTCGTTACCCACTATAGGCTTTCGAGTCAAGTGTTTTAGTGTGGTGAGGTGGATTTAAACATTTGCTTTATCAGTGCTAGTTGTTGGCTTAATAAAACCAAACCCTTTTCAACATTCCACTACATATAAGACTGTTAATATCTAGGATATAGCCGAGAATTTAAAAATTTCTCTTGAGTTTCATAAAAGGATTCTCAATAAAAATGTGTAAAATATATGCACTTAATACACTTGATAAAATATAAATTACTACGAATTGCAATATTGAGTTCGAAAGTTGAAGGCTATACGGGATAACGACCATATGAATTGCGTAAAGTGGATATGAAATCTTTGAGATGAAGTGGCTTATTTTTGAGCTTAGAATTTTATTGATTAGGCTTTTAGAGTAGATCGCTCCGAGGATTAATAAGCTATATAAAGCGATAGATATTGCAATTATGAAGATAGTAAGAAGCCAGTTAGCATTATCACTAGCATAGCTTTGTGAGGATAATATAAAGGTAAGCAATGCTAGAGAAAAAAGAACGACGATATTTCCTTTATTTTTTATCCATAAGGGAATTCCATCTCTGGCATAAAAGGTAGCCAGTATCATACCGATAAACAGCCCCAAAAAAGCGTAATGAAATGGTGCTCTGTACTTCCAAAAAAAGTGACTATATGAAATGAAGCTGAGTTCTTCACTAAGAGCTATGTATTGACTGTAAAGTATTAAACTAATAACGGTAAAAGTGATTATCAACAGGATTTTACTGTTAACTTTTAAAAAAAAATAAAGTATGAGGGGGGCTAAAATATAAAACTTAATTTCAGAAGCCAGACTCCAAAGAGATACAATAAAGTTAGAGCCTAAGTAATCTTGTAAGAATACACTGTGAATAGCTAGATCATAAGTAACATTATGGCTATGTATACTATATATACTTGCAGGAAGTAACAGTACGACGGCAATAGAAGCATAGTATATTGGCAAAATTCTAACGCACCGTTTATAGATGTAACTTCTTATGAAACTCTCGAATTTTGAAGGTTCGTTAGGCCATCGGTTTTGCAAATGGTAACCAATTAAAAAACCGCTTAATACAAAAAACAAATCTACACCGCTCCAACCATTAATCATGAATATTACAAAAGGAGAGTCGATATTAATGTTGAACTTTTCCAAAGCTCCTTTAACTCCATGGCGAAAAAGAACTAGTAAAATTGCTAGAGCTCTTATTCCAGAAAGGGATTCAATCATCATAGGTGGATTTTTAATAATCAATCATGGGCCTATATGTTTTCACGAATTGACTTTTTTCTAAGCTTCCATATACATGTATCTACGATATAGTGATGGAAATTAATGCTTTGGTAAGCAATGACAATTAAAGGTAATGATGTGTAAGGAGACAGCTGCTTGATAGACCAATCTACTCCAGAATAAAAGAAATAAGTAACGAGAATAGAAACGGAGAAATAGCAAAAAACTCTTAGATATCCTTGCTGACTTAACCAAGAAATAACAGGGTGGTTTTTATCAAACCCTTTTTGAAATTTTTGTGAGTTGTAATGCCATACAAAAGAAATATATTGAGAGTTATGCCATATGTTGATAGCGAGCCAGCCAACATTAATATCGGTGAATAAAGCATAAGCTACCCAGTATATTGTTTGGTGGCTTAGTAAATACCCAAAATGTCTTGGTTTTAATTTACCGCTACGAAGAGCTCCTATTTGGTTATACAGCCATATGCACTGAATAATAATTACTATACAAACTAGAGCGATAGCAACGGACATAGATATTGGAAGAGTTTTTACTTCCATAAATAGGAACGTATTTGGATTCCTTGCTGACATGAATGAGAAAGCAGCTATAGGTACCGCATAAAATACTATTCGATTAAATAGTTCATTGCCACCTTCACTGCTTTGGACTTTATATCGTATGGCTTTTGACACGCCTTCGCTTTGCCGTGTGTAATGCCACCATTGCCAATGTAGGTATATAGTTGATATTAGCCATGAAGAGTTAATATAAATACACGTAAAAACAAAAGCTATTACAATAAATGGTAAAATCAAGGTCAAAAATCGCGTTTCTGAATCACTTAACTGTGATATGCCTAGCCTTGTATAGGTTGAAATGACGTGATGATAGCCTAAGAAAAATATATTTAATGAAAATATAAGGTTGTACAAAATTGAGGAAGTGCTAGCAATAGATGCAACTGCAATGGCAAATACAGGCAATAGTAAGATAAAAAATATATCAAATTGAGGATTTCTGAAAGAAGAGTGTGAAATCGCTGACATTAAAAAAATCCTTTTATTTTCAGGGAAAATAATTTTTTAAAATAGCTCAATGACGTTTGAGTTGCTTGCTTACAAAATAGAATGCTTCCTGACAGTCTATCATTTTTTTATTTTTGTTTTTACTATTTATTAACAATTGTTTTGGCATCTGCGTCCAGTGTGAATATTGAACACTCTTTCAAATTTGTGCTTTTGTACCATCTAATAAGTAACTGTCACAAGGCAAGTAATAACGCAAAAAATGGCGGATTTTTTCCTAACAAACTTTAGTTCTATGTCCTGATTCATTGGTTAAAGGCGACGAAATGTTAAAAAAGAATAGTTGGGGGGAATAAATGAGGGTAGAGCAAACTCTTTCAAGCTATTTCATTATTTTAATTGTATTTTTGTATATATTGCAGAGAAGGATACATTACCTCGTCACGCTGAAATAGTTAAGGCTAGAAACATAAATTCGTGGTAAGAAGCCTTTTTCTACAGCGATTTATTCTGCCCCCTAGGGTAAAGTTCATTGCTGGTCTTCGTGGGTACGGACTTAGTTAACCTTTTTATAGCTATTTGTTTAGTTTTATATTTGGACTTTCCATTTTGATACCTATTTGCTATCTGTTTAGTTTCTCACTTTAGGTTGATTGGGCAAGTGCTCCGGTTGAGCACTTGCCATTAACTTTTCTAGCGTAGGATTTTTAGCTTTTATCGTGTGCTCATTGTTAGTTCTTTTCTAACGATGTCAGCTCCAGCTGTTAACGCCTGTAACTTGCCTCTTGCGACATCACGTGATAAAGGTGCCATGCCGCAGTTAGTACATGGGTACAGCTTGTCGGCATCCACATACTGGAGTGCTTCACGCAGGGTGTTAGCGACTTCTTCTGGTGTTTCGATGGTGTCGGTGGCCACATCAATCGCGCCGACCATGACCTTTTTACCTCGTATTAGCTCAAGCAGTTCGATGGGCACATGGGAGTTATGACATTCTAACGAGATAATATCGATAGTAGACTGCTGCAGTTTAGGAAAGGCCTGCTCGTATTGGCGCCACTCTGTGCCTAAGGTCTTTTTCCAATCTGTGTTGGCTTTAATGCCGTAGCCATAGCAAATATGCACCGCGGTTTCGCATTTTAGGCCTTCGATGGCTCGCTCTAAACACGCAATCCCCCATTCATTCACTTCGTCAAAAAACACGTTAAATGCAGGCTCATCAAATTGGATGATATCAACCCCTGCAGCTTCTAACTCTTTCGCCTCTTGATTAAGTATTTTGGCAAACTCCCAAGCGAGTTTCTCGCGGCTGTGGTAATGGTCATCATAGAGGGTGTCTATCATGGTCATTGGGCCAGGTAAGGCCCATTTAATGGGTTGCTTAGTTTGCTGGCGTAGTACTTTAGCATCTTCAACAAAAACCGATTTAGGACGTGAAACTGCGCCGATAACGGTTGGCACGCTCGCATCATAACGGTCACGTATTTTAACCGTTTTTCGGTTTTCAAAGTCGACGCCAGTTAAGTGCTCGATAAAGGTGGTCACAAAGTGCTGACGGGTTTGCTCGCCATCACTGACGATATCAATCCCTGCTTGTTGCTGTTCATGTAACGACAGGCGCAATGCATCGTGTTTACCATCAATTAATTCCTTGCCTTGTAATTTCCAAGGCGACCATAAGGCCTCAGGCTCTGCAAGCCATGACGGTTTCGGTAAGCTGCCCGCTGTTGATGTTGGCAGTAGAGGTGTTTGTGTATTTGTTTTCATAATAATGCTGCGATACCTTAAATTTTAGCGTGTGTAGCTTAATGTCATCGCCTAATGTTATTGCTAAAATGAGTACTTAAAATGAGTACTTAAAATGAGTACTTAAAATGAGTACTTAAACTGCGTAATTAGCAGACCATTGGTTAAGTAAGGATTGGTAAGGTTTGATGAAGTGTTCTTCTGCAAACTTGCCTTGTTTCACTGCTAACTTACTGCGCTCTTCTCGGTCATAAATAATTTGCGTGAGCGAGTGGTCTTGGTTTTTCAAATTAGGCTGATAGCAGTTTCCTGCCACCGCATTGGCATTATAAATTTCAGGTCGGTAAATTTTTTGAAAGGTTTCCATTGTGCTGATGGTGCTAATTAACTCAAGGTTGCTGTAATCATTCAGTAAATCGCCAAAAAAGTAGAACGCTAATGGTGCAACACTTTTAGGCGGCATAAAGTAGCGAACCTGTAAGCCCATTTTTTTGAAGTATTGCTCGGTTAACGATGACTCATTGGGCTGATACTCAAACCCCAATAATGGATGTTGATTACCCGTTCGCTGGTAGGTTTTGTTGTCTGATACACTCAGGCAAATAACCGGTGTTTTTTTGAAGTGCTGCTTATAGGTATCTGAGTTCACGAAATACTTAAACAATTTGCCATGCAGATCGCCAAAGGTATCAGGGATACTAAATTGGCTTTGACCTTTATTATGCTCAGACAGTAAGACGCTAAAGTCATAATCTCGCACGTAAGATGAAAAGTTATTGCCAACAATGCCTTCAATCCGTTCCTTGGTGTGATGATCTACTATATGGGTTTTCAATATCTCAATTGATGGGAAGGCTTGATTATTTCCTTCAATTTCCATATCTACAGAAATGATTTCAAGTTCGACAGAGTATCGATCACCTTTTGGGTTATCCCAATAGGCGAGGGCATTAAAACTGTTATCGATCATCGTCAATGCGTTTCGTAAGTTCTGCTGACGACTTTCGCCTCTGGCTAAGTTGGCAAAGTTAGTGGTAATGCGAGTGCTGTCTGATGGCTGGTAGTTTTCATCAAGACAAATATTTTTAATCGAAAATGTAAAACTGTTACTCATGATCTGCTGTCCCTTTTCCGTAATAAACCCTGAACCTGTCGCTAATGCTTGCTTGGCTTTCAATTCCATCTGAAGGTGCCTTCGATTAGTCTTCATCTTTTTTGTAAGCCGAGTGTGTTTTATACGTGTTTAGGTAGATGATGAAAATTGATTAAATTTCCGCTGCAACATGAGCGTTGTTCATGTTGGCTTTCGCGTCATGCTAATCGCTTACGTTTATACACACCGAAATCAGCAACTCAAGGTCATTAGGAGGTTAATATGTGGGTAAATTTAATTGGCATTACGTTAATAATATTGATCATATGGTGGTTTTGGGGGAAGAAAATCGATAATTCTAAGTAGTAAAAAGCGTATTGATGGCTTACTCGTTTAAAACTACTTTATAATTCTTATCGAACGATTGTTGCAGTCTTGTTAATTTTTGCGGCTAATGTATTATGCACCTACATACATGGATGTAAAACTTAAGTAGGACGCTAAATGCTTTTTTCTCGTATACAAAATTTAACCTTTTTGAGCTCAATATTACTATTATCAGCATGTGGCGGTGGTAGTAGCGGCGGTGGTGAGACAAATAATAACGAAATAGCACCGCAGGAAAAAACCACATACCTTGTATCAACTTTGGTAAATGAAGGTGGGAGAATAGAACCGATTAGCTTCACTGTTGAAAGCGGTTCTTCAGCCACTTTTACTGTTATGGCCGACGAAAACTATATGATTACTAGTGTGTCGGGCTGCGATGGTAACTTAACAGGCAATACCTATCTGACTAATGCTGTAACGGGGACGTGTGAAGTTTCGGCAATGTTTAGTTTAATTCCCCCTGCTGATGACGAAGCCCCTATCGTAAATGTGCTATTTCCAGCCAATAATTCAAGAGCTAACGGCTCACAAATTACTGTTAGAGGCACAGCTAGTGATGAGGGAGGAGTTAAAGCTGTAAGGGTAAATGGAAAGTTAGCTAACATTACAACTCAACAAGAAAGTAACTCAATTGGGCTGCTAGATGAGGTAGTCAATACTCAAGTTGATTGGCAAATAGAGGTTCAGTCAGACATCGATGAAGATCTGGTTATCACCACTGAAGATGACGCAGGTAATATTGATGAAACTGCTGAATCAATTAAAGTATTTAATGCGATAATCCCATCTAATTTTATTGTAGATAAAACCAATAATCGTTTAATCGGTCATTTAAATCCCACTCAATTTGCCATAGTTGATTTACCTACAAAATTCATGCATGTCATTAATGTGCAATCACTTGGCGAGTCTAACCCCTTCACCTATTACGAAAATCAAAATAGTCTTATTCATTCAGAGTTAATAGAGGAACAGCTTACATTATCGAGAATTGATGTAGCTTCTGGCGATGTTGAAGTTATTTTAAATCATGATTTACAACTCGATTCATCTAAGTGGTCATTTGCACATGTTAAATCACTCGTTATTGGCCCTGAAGAAGATGAATTATTCATGTTGCTGACTTATTTTCCTGTAGAAGGTGTTAACCAAGCACAATCCATCATTATGAAACTGGATTTAAATACTAATTCTTTATCTACGATAATTGAAGGTCAAACCTTGTCAGGCAATTCGGTTTCAACAAGCGATATTGCATACACTTCCAAAGGGTTAATCGTTTTTAATAGTGCTTTTGGGGGGAATGATGATGGACTGTCCATTGTTGAGTTTGACGGTTCTGATAGTAAAGCTATCACGGGAAATCTAGGTATTACTTCAGCAAGTGTTGATGTTGACCATCAAAATAACACTGCTTATGTTGCTGGGTATAAAGGATTCAGTCGAATAGATTTAACGACAGGTGAGCATAGTGAATTCTCACTTGAAACAGATCAAGATGAATTGGCTATTTCTCAAATTCGTTCAACAGGGCTAGATTTATCAAATGATCAGTATTTAGTGAGGGATAGTGATTTAGATGTGATTGTGGCTGTTAATCTAACCTCAGGAACAAGAACTACATTTGCTAGTAATGGGGTAGGAACTGGCCGTGTCATGATTGCTCCGAGGGAGTTATCTTTAGATAGTGCGAATAATATTGCTTATATTGCCGATGACGGAGGAAACTCTCCTGGTTTTATTTTAGCGATCGATATGGAAACTGGTGACAGAGAAACTGTATATAGTTTTGAAGATGAATATAACTATATGATGAGTGGCTTATCATTCGATCCAGCGACGAATATTTTGTATACGTCGATTAATAATCAAGTTTTGGCTATTAATATTGAAGATAAGTCTAGTGAAGTTATTAGCAGCGCCTCAATAGGGAGTGGTGTATTTTTCAGTGGTATTACTGATGCAGTGTTAGATAAGACTAACGAGCGAGTTTTAGTTGTTGATTACCATGGTCAAGCAATACTTGCTGTTAACCTATCTGATGGCTCTAGGACGATTATTTCTTCATCTAATTCGGATAGTCTTGTCGGCGAAGGCATTAGTATTTATGGGATAAGTTCAATTGCGTTAGATGAAGCTAACCAGTTGGTTTATGCCGCTAGTCAAGTTAACAAGAATATTATTAGCATCGATCTTGCTACAGGTAACAGAAGCTTATTATTAAATTCTTGTGAAGGAGAGGATTTCGTTGATGACGGCTTAAATCATATTTCATTCAATAAATATGATAACTCACTGCTATTCGCTAATCGTGTCATTAGCCAATTTAATATTGATGATAATGTCTGCAAAAACTCATCGCTTAGTTTACCTTTCGATCTCGAGCAAAATGAAAGGGGACAAACTTTCGCTAATGACTTTAACAAGCTATATCAGATTGATTTAGTCACCAATGAAAAAGTGATACTGTCAAAGTAGAACACTTGTCTTCGCATTGAGAAACACTTATATGAAAATGAGTGTTTCTCTTGTATCTAAAAGTATTAAAAGACTGGGACTGCTTTTAAGCTAATTCTCAGATACGTTTATTACAATTCACACCTTATTGTGTATTTCACCCGTTAAAGAGGGACTTGTTATCAAGGATACAACTCAATCTAGTCAGTCAACTAAGTCTCGCAAGCCTTGGATTGCGTTAGGCGTCATTGCTGCCATTGTGATGTTAATTGCTGTGGTATTTAGTGTATTGCCTAAAGGTTTTAAAACGACACATGAAGATATTGGTTCTGGTAAACCCGTTTTAGTGTTTGTTTACGATCCTAACCTTGCTGTGAGTAACAGTCAGACTGAGCAAATGAATACAGCACGCGCGGCGTTAGGTGATGACGTGTCGTTTCTGATTGCGAGAATAGGGACGCCAGAGGGCGATCAATTTATTCGTAAATACCAAGCAAGACCTGCAGAGCTACTCATGTTTGAGCCCGCTGGTAGTTTGGTAAAAAGGCAATATGCCTTAATGCAATCCAATGAAATCATGCAGTGGATAAATTAGTGAAATAGCTAAATCTCAACGCGTGATATTTCACAGCTTTAGTCATTAAAAAGGGTCGAATGGTTCCATTCGGCCCTTTTTATATGTTAACTAACAGTCATAACTCGATTGATGTTCAATTTTTGGTGACTTTTTGCTGCCAATATTCATCGGCTTCTTGAATAAATTGCGCTTTATTTTCGAGCCAGTTTTCTCGCACACTTAAACTGTAGTTTAAATATAGTTTGTCTTGATACACGGTAAAAGCTTGTGGATCACTGCTGACAACAAAGCCGCTGCTCATGGCGTAGGCGCAATAACCGCCGTATTGTGGGGCATATCGTTCGGGGGATTGTTTAAATTGGGCTAAATGTTCTTTGCTGGCAAATAACCATTGTGAGCCTTGATACTCAGCTTGAAAATCTGTGCTACCTTTAATGGCTTTATTTTCAGTAAAGTAAGCTACGACATCGTAACCTGTAACAGCATATCCTTGGTCATTATAAATAGGCTTATTGCTTAAGCTAGTACAGCCGACTATTGCGAATGCCATAATAAGCGGCAGCAATAATTTACTCAGTTTTATCATCTCACGTCTTATCATCTCACTTCCTTTGAAGTTAACAGCTTTGCTACTGAGTAGACCTAGAAAGTTAGAAAATCATTTCATTGCTTATGTTTACATCTGCCTGTGCCTTTTAAAATATCTGCGTTAACAGTATATTAACGTTTCGAGTTTTAAGGGGATGCAATTGAAATGCATACCTTTGTGGTTTAATTCCTTCTACCCACTCGCATTTAAAAGTCGATAACGCTGATCTTTTTATTAATTCGTGGCGACATAATTTTCCCAATGGCTTGGCTTTTTAAAAGTTTGTTTTGTCATGATTTAAGGATAAAAAATGCAAACTGATGTATCGATTGCAAGGCTCAAACAATTTCCGCGACTGATGTGGATTTTACTGTTTGGCTCGTTCATAACCCGTGGCAGCTACTACATGGTATGGCCATTTCTTGCGGTTCTCTTATACGAAGAATTTGCTTTAACTGCCACTGAAGTTGGGATGGTACTTTCCGGTGCTGCAGTCATTTCAGTGTTTACTAGCTTTGCCGGAAGTGCGCTATCAGATTGGGTTGGCCGGCAAAAATTAATGTATATGACTGGGGTACTGTACATTATTTCTTTTTCATTGCTTGCAGAAGTGGATACGGTTAAAGGTTATGTCGTCGCGATGACACTGTGTTCAATTGCGACATCGCTGTGGCGGCCTTTAGGTTCTGCGTTAATTGGCGATATTATTCCCGATAAACAAACCCGTGAGCTTGCCATGCAGTCCTGGTATTTTGTTGTCAATGTCGGTTGTGCTGTGGGTCCAATGCTTGGGATTTGGCTTGGTTTAACGGGTCAGCAATCTAGCTTTTATATTACTGCTGGTGCTTTTGTTGTACTGCTGATTTTATTGTTTTGGGGTTTCAAGCACCAAGCGGAGCTTGATAAAGCGAGTGCTATGGCCTCTGGCAGTTTTGATTTTGGCAATGAACAAAATTGTGAACAAGACAGTGCAAAAGAAGCTAAAGTTCCTGCTGAACATTATGACGACAGTGTGAAAACCAATGCTGATACACAGCCTGTTTCAGGTAAGCGCATCGCCAGTATTTTGCTGCAAGATAAGTTATTTCACTGCCTTATTTTAGCGAATACCTTATGTATGTTTATCTATGCTCAAATGGACAGTTCACTGATTCAGTACTTAACTCGTGAACAAGCGCCGCAATTACTAACGCTAATATCGAGCATGATTTTTACCAATGCTTTGGTGATCATTTCAAGTCAGTTTCTACTGCTTAAATTAATGGCCGACTATAGCCTAACTCATCGAATTCAGTGTGGGCTGGTGTTGTTATTGATATCTCAGTGCTGGATGGCTGCTAACCCTGTTGATTTGTTCTGGGGCTGGATTGGCGCTGTGGTGGTGATGAGCCTTGCTGAAACAATTTTGTTCCCGACAATGAATGTGCATATTGACCGTCTCGCGCCAGCTAAATTACGCGGTGCCTACTTTGGCGCAGCATCCTTTTATGAATTTGGTTTCGCTTTTGCACCATTTGGTGGAGGTATTATTTTAGATTCACTAGGTGGAAGTTGGCTATTCATCATTGGTGCGGGTTTGTGCGTTGTAGTAATGGGATTATATAAAGTGCTTCCGAAATTCTCGCGTCCTGATTTTGCCTCAGTATCGTAACGGCTAGGTTTATAATAAAAATGCCCTTTATAGAAAATCTGCTAATAGATGAATTTATTTTGCTCTTTGCCAAACCTTTAAAATAAAGGCGATATTAGCGCCTTTATTTATGTTATGAGTCGTTGAAATCCTATTGCTTTTACCGACTTCAATACTGCTGTTTTTACTGCAATGAAGCTAAAGTGAACATTCACCAGCACTGAGTTCATTGGTTAATTTACGTAACATGGCTTCATCAGTAAAACCACGGCGTTTAGCCAATACATGACCCTGTGTATCAAGCACTAAAGTGGTTGGAAAGCCTTTTACACCACCGCTTTTACGCACAAACATTTTATTGCTTTGTTTTGATGGGATATCGGCTGAAAAATGACGTAATTCACGCTTTAGTTGGCTTTTAGAACCTTTATCGCCAACTAGAGTAAAGTGCACGCTATTGCCACATTCACCTAATAGCTCGGTGATAATTTTGCCCTGCTTTTTGCACCAACTGCAATCAGGCTGAAAGTACATCAACACGGTAGGTTTTTCAGCATGGTAACTCACCGAGGATTGACTGGTGCGCAAATCCTTTAATTGAATTTGCGCCACAGAAAGCTCAGTGCCGTTTGATTCTGCACTCGCAGTGTTACTGACAACAAGAGTTGCCAGTAACACTAGGCAGTTAAAGCTTACCTTCAATGCCAACATAAAACTCACGACCATGTAATGGACCATAGATGTAAGCAACGTCATAGCCGCCATCAGCATCATAAAACAGTGGTGATTCCCCTTCTTCAATTTGGGTATAGTTAAAGATATTTGATAAGCCGCCGTAGACTTTGATTTGGTCTGTTAGGCTGTACTGTACTTTTACATCAGATACTGTAAAGGCAGGTGCATCTTGGCTTTTAAGCGAGCTAGGGTCACCTTTGATGTCATAACCTTCGTAACCGTAGTCGGTTAAGTCACGCTCACCAAACCATGTGGTATTCCAAAATACGGTGAAATCGTCAGTTTTCCACTCAAGCTCAATACCTGCACGGGTTTCAACCGGGGCAATTGAGTATGAAGAGCGAAATACGTCGTTATAATCAAAGTATTCAGCACTGGCATTAATGGTAAGCTCATCAGTTAGGCTGTAGCCTGCCACGATGTCGACGGTAGTGACTGATGCATCTTCATCAAGCTGAGTCAGAATCGGTACACCGTCGTCAGTTTCTTGCAGTGATGCTAAGTTTTGCACGTTTGAATGCGCGACTGAGAAGGTTCCCGTTAATGTGCCAGCATCATAGCTTAAGGCATAGTTAGCTGATAACGATTCTTCTAATGAATCGACGTCAATCAGGTAGCCTTTTTCAGAGTCTAGAATACCGTGGTCAGTTTCAAAGAATGATAATGGCGCGCGGTAGCCTCGACCTGCAGATAAGCGAGAAGTCCATGTGTCACTGTGGAAATAACGCATGTCGACACGAGGGGCGATAAAGGTTTCGTCGATTTCAGTGCCAGGTTTTTTGTCATCAACAAAATCAGCGGTCACTTTGTCTACCCGAAGTGCCATCGCGATTTCAATATCGTCAGTAGGAGTCCATGTATCTTGAATGAATACGCCTTTAACATCGTAATCAAATGAGTCACTGACATAAGCTTCAACGTCATGCAGCGCATCGGTATGCGAGCGCATTTCTTCGGTGCGAATATCTGCGCCGTAGGTTAAAAAGTGATTGTCGGTCAGTTCTGTATCAAACTTAGCTCGGGCATAGTACATGGTGTCTTTTGCGCGGTAATCAATGCCTTCATAAAAAGAGTCTTGCTCATGTCTTGCATAGCTTACGGCAAACTCAGAGGTGGTGTAATCAGATAATTCACTGAGTAATTTAATGTAGGCTTCATCACGGTTGGTTTCAATCCACTCAGTGGTTTCCCACGCTTTACCTATGTACTCATTACGGACATCATCACCAACAAATAAGCTATCAGACTCTACGCCATCATAGCTGCTGATCGCCTCTTGAATAGAGCCAACATTGTCGCCAATCACAGGGCCACCAAAGATCTCGCTCCGCACTTTTGCTACACGCAGGTGAATGTTATTGGTGTCGTTTAAATCATGGCTGACTAACGAACTGACGGTATAGTTCTCTTGGAAAGGCGCTTCACTAACACCATTATCATCATGATCTTCCTGATCTTGTTTATCATATTGGCCGATTAAGGTGATACCCGTTTTGCCGTCATCTGAAATTCCTGTTGCCATTCCTTTCATTGCGGTGAAGTCATGTGATCCCTTAGCGATATCAACAGACACTTCGTTTTCGTAGGCTTGTTTAGTGACAACGTTAACGGTTCCGCCAATCGCTTCAGGGGCAATCAAGGAAGCGCCTGCGCCACGTGCAATTTCGATACGGTCAACACCCGTGGTTGAAATAGCATCAACCGCATAGTAACCAGAAATCATAGTATGTGTTGGTAGGCCATCTACTAAAATTGTCGTATGTTCGCCTTTCATACCATTGAGCATGATGCGCTTAACACCACACATTGAACATTCATTTGAAACATTCACGCCGGGTTCATTATTGATTGCATCAGTTAAACTCAAGGCATTTTTGTTTTGAATCATCAGTTCATCCAACACTTCTGTTTTTTGAATGACATCTTTCAAACGACCATCTTGCTGTAATTTTTGACGCACACCTCTGACTTCAATTTTTTCGATTTCATCATCGGTGGCTGTGGTCTCAGCTTGAGCCGAAAAGGTCAGTGCGCTGAGTATTGCTGCGGCTAAAATTGAATGCTTCATATTGTCAACTTTTGTGATTGTTAGTGTGTGTAAATGTTGCTTTCGTGCTGCACTTGTTAAGCTTGTTGCAATTTTATGGCGTAGATAAAGCTGATACAAATGATAATGATTAGCATTTGTTGTAATTGTGGGCTGGTGCACAAAGGTGTGAATTACTTGGTTTTATAGATGATCTAGATCAATAAATGTTGTGATTTATTTTGCTGTATTTGGTGTGTAAATGACGTGTATCAGCTGAAAGTAGAGGCTTTTGCGATTTAATAAACTGCCAAGGATGTTAATTTTAGTATTTCCTTTATCATGTTTTTGGGCATGAAAAATGCCATTTAAAAGCTGTAATCACTTTTCCCTACATGATTAGAACGGCTTGTTCTTCAATTGAAACAAGCATCTATCGAAGATTTATTGCTTCAGTGTTATTATCAAAAAAATAACAACTATATATCATTTGTTTTTATGCTTGAGCTGAGTGTATGGAATAAAATATTTTCAAAGAAAGCGGCGTGTGTTGGTTTCCAACATATGAGGCTGGTGATGATACTTTTTTACTCAGTCATGTCATTATTCATGAGCTTTACACTGCATGCAGACACAATTGAAATCCCTAGTTTTAGTAAAGGCAGTGTTGGTAAACATACGGCATATTTTCGTGAACGTGACGGTAAGCTTTCTTTAACAGAAGCGCGTCAACAATTTCAAACAACTGAACTTTCTCTTGGCTCAAGTAACTCTATTTCTTTGGGCATTGGCGTTGATCCTGTGTGGATGTCAGTTAAGGTCAATAATGTCGCTAATACAAGCCAAGACTATCGCTTATCAGTAGAAACGCCATGGATTGATTATATTGATACTTGGCTGATTAAAGATGGGCAGGTAATCAAACATATTGCTGGTGGCGATGCTTTTAGTTTCGATACTAGGCCAATGCAGTATCGCTTTTACGCTTTCGAACATGCCTATTTACCTGGCATTACTGACATTATTATGCGGGTTGAAACGAAAGGCCCAATGGCGCTACCTGTGCAATTTAATAGTGTAGAAAATGCGATAAATCGCGACATTGTCAGTGGTTATCAGTATGGCGCGTTATACGGAATTATGGTGGCGCTAGCATTATATAATTTAGTGCTATTTGTGTTTATTCGTCAGCGTGAATATGGCTTATATGGTTTGTACCTGTTGGGCTTTGTTTTAAATAGCTTGTCTTATACTGGTCAGTTGCACACGATTATTACCTATGATTTTGGCCCTTACTTCCAAGATTGGCTCGATATCTTTTTAATGATCACTTATAGCGTTGCAGGGTTACATTTTGCAAGATCGCTACTGCATACCAAAGAATATGCACCAAGGTTAGATAAATTTGTATTGCGTACAACGCTGTATATTCCGCTAGGAATGTTAATTGGCTTTGTGTTTAACCAACTATTTTTTTCGATGGTGTTGGCATTTATCTTAAACACTTGCTTCGTCATGTTATTTATCGCCATGGGGGTAAAAGCATTGCAAGCACAAAAGCCATTTGCGGTTCTTTTCATTTTATCTTCGGTGACTGCCGCGGTGTGTATAACTATTTCAACACTCGCTGTTGCAGGCGTGTTAGTGCCTTATAACGATTACACGTTTAAAGCGATTGAAGTGGGTATGGCATTCGAAGCAATTTTACTGGCATCCATTTTGGCAAGGCAGTTTAGAATAGCGCAAATTGACAAGCTGATAGCTGAAAAATATGCCCGCACGGATCCATTGACTGAACTGAATAATCGACGTGGTTTTAAAGTGCTTACAGAGTTAACTTGGCCAAACATTGTCGATACTCAACGTAATATCTCAGTTGCTCTCATTGATATTGATTTCTTTAAAAAAGTAAATGATGAGTATGGGCATAGTAAAGGCGATGAAGTGTTAAAAAAAGTGGCGAAAGTCATTGCTGAAACATCAAGAGAAGGCGATATCTCAGCCCGCTGGGGAGGTGAGGAGTTTATTGTATTTTTACCTGATACCACACGAGATGGCGCTATTATGCATGCAGAAAGAATACGTGAGGCTATTGAGGTCATTTCATTTACGGGAATTGATTGCGAATTAATGTTAACTGCAAGTATTGGTGTTGCTGGTAGCGTCGCTGCTCGATTTGAGCATGAATCAATTAATCACGACACCCTTGAGGTTATGATAAAAAATGCCGATAGGGCACTTTATATTGCTAAGCAAGATGGTAAAAACCAAGTTAGAGTGGTGAGTTAATGGTCACCTCTGTCATTCCGATTAAGTTTATTGATGACTTCTTATGCTTATAAATCAAATTCTTACCATAATTATGAAGTTCAGCACACCTCAGTGCTAGGTCAATCTTCATATTGAAACGCCGTAATATAAAATGTAAGCGCATTAAATTAATACCTAAGTTACAACAAAATTAATTGTTGAAAATTTTTGTAATGGTAGAATGCGCCCCACGAGCCACATGGCAATTTTCCCGATATTTTTCACTTCACATTAGAGCCGCTATGAAACGGATTTTATTACTCACTTTATTGGCATTTTCGAGTGCTACTCTTGCTGTTGAGCCATTAATCGATACACCAGAAGACATGGAGCCGACTTGGGTCGATGATATCTTGTCGATATTTGGTGCTGATGGTGAGTTTGATGACAGTAAACCCATCGATATGAGTTATCTGCCTACGGCTTATTACACACCAGAAAAGAAGTTTGGTGTGGGGCTACTCATGGTCGGGTTATATAAAACTGAAGGGGGAGCCGCAGATGAACAGCCTTCATCATTGGTATTGAATTCATTTGTGTCGATGAACAACTCTTATGGTATTGAAGCTGAAAACATGACGTTTTTTAATGGCGGTAAGCAGCGCTTACTGTTAGACGTCGAATTATATAATGAAGCGGCGGTGTATTATGGCAAAGGAATTGATGATGGTAATCTAGACATTAATCATCATGAATATGAAGAACAGCTTTATAGCTTTAAACCACGTTGGATGACTGAGTTTGCTGATAATTATTATATTGGTGTCGGTGCCGATTTTATTTACTCAAGTGCTGACAAGCTTGAGTTAGTTGAAACCGAGAAGTCGATAGAAACAGATGAGATTTTACCCAGCAACTTCAGCTCGGGTGTGGTCGTTACCAGTATTTATGATTCTCGCGATTACCGTTTAAATGCCACTAAAGGTTGGTTGTTTCAAATTGATGCAGGCATATATCAAAACAGTGAGTATTCGACGTTTTCAACTTACAATGTTGAGTTGGCCAACTACATCGACTTAAGCTCTACGTCTATGTTAAGTAATGCGCCTGGTCTTATTGCTTGGCAAGTACAAGGTCATTTTACTAATGGCGATGTGCCGTGGAATTTATTGCCTGACTTAGGTGGCTCTAGCGCAATGCGCGGTTTTATTAAAGGCCGTTACCGTGATGAGCAAATGATGATGGGCCAAGTTGAGTATCGTTTACCGATTTTCCAACGTTATGGCATGGTATTTTGGGGCGCGGTAGGCAGTGTTGCTCCTTCAGTGAGTGACTTAACTGATGAGTTATTAGCCTCTTACGGCACAGGCTTTCGCTTTAAAATTAAAGACAATATCAACTTACGATTTGATGTGGGTGTAGGCGAAAACGAAACTAACTTCTACCTTAATGTGAATGAAGTTTTTTAATCTACATCACTCAACTTGTATGTTTGAGCACGATAGTAAAATAGTAGAGAAGTAATGAGCGTATTAAAACTGACAATAGCGGTTAAATTAGTGCTGGTGGTTATCTTGTTTCCACTTTGCACCAATGCATCTGAACAGGATGCTGCTGTCGAAAGTCAGTGTAGTCGTACTTCTCACTATGATATTTATTTGAGTGGCATTCACACTGGCACCATGAAAAGAACCGAAACATGGCAAGGTCAGTCGGCTGTGGTCACCTCAACCAGTAAAGCCAGCATATTAGGTATTGGCACTCAATACGATCAGCGCGCTGAGCTGTCTTGGTCGAATACCCGTGATGAATGGATAACCGATAACTTTCATCAATTAGTGACAGGCTTTCGCGCTCGGGATATGAAGGTGTCATTTAGCCATGATGGGCTTGCATCCGAGGTCGATATTGATGGTGATAAAGACAAGTATGCTTCAACTCATATCCCGTTAAGAGATGTGGATACCTTAGCCATTCAAATGCGCCAGTTTTTACTTCAAGGTCGAACCCAGTTTGCATTAGTGAGACAAGCATCAGATGCAATTGAGCCTTATCAACTGTATGTCAAAAAGCCTATTTCCGAACAGATTGAACCATGGGGAGAAATGACCTTAATTCCTGTTGAGCAGTCAGGTGCTGAAGAAGTCACTTATTATTTCGCACCAGAGATGGATTATCAGTTAGTAAAAGCACGTTATCACGGCATCATTTTAAAAGGGCTTATAGAGCTTAATCATTACCATTCTACTTGTGATAAACAATAACGGAAATTCAAGTAAATAGTTTAATCTTGTCATTATTGTTCAATACATTGGTATAGGTAAGCTAAACGTCTATAACTGGTGCTTTAATTTTTCTTTGTGGCTTTTTTTTAGCTTATAAATATATTTTTTATTCATATATCTCCCTCCTTTTTTATTTGATGAAAGGTCTTTCCCTTTAAACTATTGCACTTGCTAGTGCTATTTTACTAGCGTGTTTTACGTACTAAAACATGATCTATATTCCATTTTTGAAGCATTTTTAACCATTTTTGATTTTGGAAACAAAAATAGCTTTACTTGTTATTGCTTCAAGAATACATTCGCCGAAAATAGTCTAAGGGTGATTTTACCCCTTTAGCCGACAAGCACGATTTAACCCTTCAAAACCTTTCATTAAGTAGTACTAAATTGACGATAATCATGAATGATAATGTTGAAAATAACATTATTACCCCTGTAGTTGGTTTAACTTTTTTCGCTGTCGCATCAGGCTTTTTAATGAGCCTTATTCCTTTATCTGTGACCCATTTTGATATCGATTTATCATTAATACCTTGGCTCGCCAGTGTGTTTTATTTTGGTCTATTGGTTGGTGCTACCTGTATTCAACGAGTGATTAAACGACTTGGACATAGGCGATCTTTCATCTCTTTTTTGACTCTGGTGACGCTGACTGTTGTTGTTATGATATTGGTGCCACATCAAGTGACTTGGTTAGTCGCTCGTTTTGTTGCTGGCATGGCTGTAGCAGGTGTATTTGTAGTCGTAGAGTCTTGGTTGTTAATGGCAAATTGCTCTAAGCAACGTGCTAAGCGGTTAGGGCTATACATGGCGGCTTTGTATGGCGGTAGTGCTGTAGGCCAGTTAGCTATTTCAGTGTTTGGAACAGACGGAATACAGCCATATTTGTGTGTATTGTTACTCTTGTTTATGGCGACATTGGCTCCCATTCTGATTCGTTCTGGCCAGCCCCATAGTCACGATCAACAAACTATTAGCCGCAAAGAAATCCGTCATATCAACCGCCCAGCGATTATTGGCTGTATGGTGTCAGGGTTATTGCTCGGTCCAATTTATGGATTAATGCCATCATATTTAACGCATATCAGTGTTTTTGCAGAGCACACAGGACTGCTAATGGCGAGCATCATTATGGGGGGAATGTTAGTGCAACCCATTGCCAGTGCGATGTCGACCCGAATGAGCAAAAGCTTATTAATGGCGATATTTTGCATGCTAGGTTGTTTAGCGGTTATGGGCGTACTTGAGTCTTCTACGTTAGTAATGATGGGGTTTAGTTTATTGCTATTAGGCGCGAGTAGTTTCGCGCTCTACCCCATCGCCATCACACTGGCATGTGATCATTTACCAACTGAAAAAATGGTATCGGCTACAGAAATGATGCTGCTGTGCTATAGCGTGGGTTCTGTTTTAGGTCCGCTGTTAGCCACAACATTTACCGAAGTCGGAAATGGCTTGATCATGTACCTAGGTGTTTGCTTAATAACAACCTGTATTTATATGTTGATGAAAAGCGCTGAAACCATTTCGTCAGGCCAAAAGCCCATTGCGGGTTAACGCCCTTACGGCAGCTGCGAAGTCCTCGCAGCTGCACTTCATTCTACAAGCTTTACTGCCTGTTATAGGCAGTAAAGCCATCAGTTGAACCAAGCGTGCTAGTTTGGATAAATCGAGTCATTTTTTCTATTCAAAAACAGGTCACGACACAAACTTATCAATATGTTGCATCGGTGGTTCGGCCTTTTTTACACTCAGCTTCATTTAATAACGTGTAAATTTCTCACTCTATTAACGCTTCTATTTGTTTATATTGTGTTTTTTTAGCAAATAAATGCAGTTTTTCTTTCGTTAAAGCCTATGTGGCAGTCTACTCATAACGCTGATAATAGTTCTTTATGTTACATAATTACTCTTATTTATCAGTAATTTGATACTTAGGTTTATTTTTTGTTGAATAGGTCGCTTTGTTCAACATGTCGACCGAAATGAATATTAATGAGTGAGTTAATATTCAAAAACAATAAAGGATATTTAATGACAACAATAAGACTCATAGGTGCAATGGCAGCAGTTTCTGCTTTGTATTTCACTATGTCTAATCAACAAGCACACGCTCATGGCTGGGCTGAATTTCCTGAAGCAAGGCAATCAAATTGTTATGAACAAGGTGGGCTTTGGAGTGGTACACCGCCGAATGCGGCTTGTGCACAAGCAAAAGAGATTTCTGGTACGTATCCATTTATTCAGCGCAATGAATTTGCCATTAACATACCTGCGCCTGCTTATAATGACATGGATGCGGTGAAAGCGGCGATCCCTGATGGCAGTTTATGTTACGCCAATGATGCTCAAAAGCGGGGAATGGGGGCTGAACATACAGCATGGACACGAACGGAATTAGCACCTGGTGAATTTGAGTATGTGTTTAATGCAACTGCGCCTCACAACCCTTCATTTTGGCAATTTTATTTAACCAAACCTGGAGTGGATGTGTCTAAGCCACTTAACTGGGATGATTTAGTCTTACTGCAAGAGTACGGTAATGTTGCAGTCGG
The DNA here is from genome assembly GCF_018100775.1 of Shewanella sp. MMG014. Taxonomy (NCBI): domain Bacteria; kingdom Pseudomonadati; phylum Pseudomonadota; class Gammaproteobacteria; order Alteromonadales; family Shewanellaceae; genus Shewanella; species Shewanella sp. MMG014. Next base: position 116,369 of record NZ_JAGJDZ010000007.1, on the reverse strand, counting down.
CGAAGATAAAAAGTATCGGATGAATATTACAATACCTGCAGACCGTTCTGGTGATGCGATTTTGTATACTCGCTGGCAACGTGAAGATCCAGTCGGTGAAGGGTTTTATAACTGTAGTGATATCACAATTACTGGTGACGGCCCAATTGATCCTGAGCCAACAGAACCCTATTTAGAGCAGGGGGATGCGTTTATTCCAAAAGAGGTGAGCTTAACAACGCCACAAATAGGCGAGTCAGTTAACTACAAAGTCTACAATAACAATGGCGAAATCCATTCTAGCTTTTCACTCGTTATCACCGAAGAGAACCAGCTGGCTTGGGATCGTTTATTGGCTGCTGAAGTCAGTGGTTATTATCACGACCATTATGATGGCAATGTGTTTATTGGTCGCTGGCATGCTGAGATGAATCACTATATGTATTTTCAAAATCAGCTGCATGAGAATTTCTTTAACTCAAAGAATGCTCAAGCCTATGGTGAGTTTAGTATTTCTGAGAAGAATGAGTTTGTCGAAGCCGTCATTACGCCAACGGTATTAAAACCTATTACCGATGCTACGGTGTCACATGGCGAGTATGTCGTATTAACCCCAGCGAACAGCCTGGGTGATATTGAACATGTGGCATGGGTGCAAGTGAGTGGCACACCAATTGAGACTGAAATTGGTCAGCATGACGAACTAATTATTAACACTGCACGACTCGATAATCTCGCTCAAAGCTTCAGCTTTGAACTCACTGTCACAGGGCAAGGTGAGGAAGATAAATCAGTTTATAGCTTTAGCGTAACGCCGAGCGATGTTGAGCCAGGACCAGGCCCTGAGCCTGGTGAGCAATGGAGTGCATCTGCAGTGTACACCGGTGGTGAAACCGTTATACATAATAATCAAACTTGGACAGCTCACTGGTGGACTCAAGGTGAAGAACCAGGTACCACAGGTGAGTGGGGCGTGTGGCGCTAAGTAACAGTGGTATGGTCAATTTGTCATGTAAGGTGATGAGTATTGATCTATAAGATATAAAAACGGCCAATCAAAGATTGGCCGTTTTTATTGATAAAGCTTGCGGGTTAATGCAACAGGCTTATTGAGGTTGCATTTGCGCTTTCGCTGCTTCCACTTTAGAGAAGTCTAAACCGAGTTCCAAAACGGCTTCTTTAATCAACCCAGGGTTTTGCATAACCATTGCCATTAGCTGTTGTAGCTTTTCCGCTGGAATACCTAATTGACCAATAATGCTCATAGCCATCATTGGGTTTTGAGTTAATGCTTGGAACACTTCACTGATTTTTTCATCACTGACGCTATGTTCTTTTAATAGGGCAATAATTGGATTCATTGCAAGACCTTGTGTTAATGGATACGAATTATCTGACTATTTTACCATTGATATCGTTATTTTGCAGAGTGGAAAACTTGCTAAATGATTTCATTAACTTATGAATGAATTTCCCCCCATTATGGCTACAGGTGTAGAGCGTAGTAGTAAAAAGCCAGCATCAATTGCGCTGGCTTTTTGTTGACCAAGTTGGGTTCAGCCTTAATATTGCATTATTTATAAATGTAATCGGTTGCGATCTCACCATTTGGAGTATGGGCATCTCCCATATAAAGAATGTCAGGGCGCGACTTTTCTCGGTCAGTCAGTGCAAGTCCATCTTGAATGATATTTGCGTCGCAATAATCGACGCCATAAAAGCCTTCAAAAGCTGACTGATCGCCAATTTCAGTTGCTGATAGCTGAGAGAGCGCTAGGATCGGTGCTGCTGGAAAGGTGAAATACCAGCGTGATCCCGAGACATTACGCTCAATATCAGCACGAGAGATATCGGTGGTGCTTTTACCTGTTTGCAGGGCTAAATATTCACGGTTTGATTCACTTAAAAAGTAAGTCGCAACATTACCAACTTCAGCCACAGGCTCATCATAGATGGTTTGACGTAAAATAATGTCACCACTGACTGTTAAGTTGTTGATTCGGCCACGTGTTAAGTCACGACAACTACTTTTACAGGCAAATGAGCCTTTGCCGACAAGTAATGCTGAACCACTGTCGATAGCTTCGATGTTCTCTACACTAATGTCTTTCATTATCTTACTGTGTGGCTTTAACCACACTCCGGTAAACCCGTTAGTGACTTTAATATTTGAAATTTTGATTTTATTGGCTGAACTAAAGTAAGGGCCTGAGCGGTTAAAGTTGTCTTTGTTAGTGCCATTACCTGCCTCAACTCGAACACCAATACCATTAAAGGCTTCAATATTATCAATTTCAATCCAATCACCACCGTATACCTGCACTACGCCATAACCCGTATGAGCATTAACTGACTTAATATTTTTAATTGAGCCTTTAATCGGTGTGCGGGCATAAGTTGGGTTACGTTGAATCGCAAACATATCAGGGACGATATTGCCTTCATCATCAATAAAGTCGCCATTTTCATTAGTAGGAACTGGAATATTAACTGGGTTCATTGGTCTGTTTAAGCTGGGTGAACCTTCAGGATTTTTTACATAGCGATTTTGAAGATAAAGTGGCGCTGAGCCAAATCGATACGTGAATGAGCCATCTTTGTAGTCGGCATCGGCAAACATTTGCACAGATACTGATTCAGTATGATTATCTTCAATGGTGACATTCGACACTGAAAAGTTTTCGACATAAAATAATCCAAATGGAATAGCACGAGTTAAGTTGACTAGCCCACCTCCATTTCCGCCCTGCATTTCGCCATAGTTAAATGGCATATTGGTTTTAGCATCGACAGTAAAGTTTCGAGTCGGATCCGTTGATGTGACTTGAACGTTCACCGTGCGTTCAGCTGATAGCTTACTTGGACCAACACTGCGACCAAATGAGAATAAAAATTGGCGATTTGGTCGGTTATTTGGGTTGCCAGTAGGGTAGGTATCTTCTTTAATGCCACGCATTTCAAGTATGACTTCAGGCTCGACTTCAATACGGACATTCGATGGTACGACGATGTGCGCCAAGCTGTAGCGGTTATTCGTCCCTTTTTGAGACGCCCGTAGAATAACAACACCGCCATCGTCTTCTTTAGCCGCAAACCTAAGGGCTTTTTTTAGTCTACTGGTGTCATTGACTGTGTCATCAAAACTGTCTGATGCATAGAGGACTTCGGGTTCATCATCAAAGACTTTATTTTCGAAGAAGCCAATATCTTCTCCCGTATACCCCGTTAAGTCAGTATCTGTTGGAAGGTCGGCTTCAGCAACCTCAGGTATACCTTGGCAAAAGGCACGTTCGTATTTGCAATGTCGGTGACCATTATGTTCTTGGTGTTTATGGCCATGTGATTTATCTTTTCGCCATTTATGGGCGAACTGATCACTGTGGTGCTCAGTTCGCTGAGGGCGATGTCGCTCAGCGTATTTTGCGCTATTTTGCGTAAGTTTTGATGATGATTTTATCTCTGAATGGTTGTGCTCAGTGCCAGCAAAAGCCCCCAATGGCATGAGTGTGAGTAAACTTATTATGGTGAGCTTTTTATAGGTCTCGTTGACACTACTTTGGTTATTTTTCATTTTCATATCCCTATTATTTCGAATATATCAGCGGAGCTTCTCCCCATCATTCCGCTTGAAGGCACCTAATGTGCGTTAAAAAGTGTATATAAAAACAACAATAAATCAACAAACATAGTATGAATATATTTTTAATATGTTCGAGTAAGGGTGAAAAAAACCGGCATTGGGTTATGAATGCCGGCTTTTTAAGTTTCTAATATATTGAAAAAAATGATTATTATTGATTAAAGAATCGTTGGGTTAATTTGTACTAGATGAGTCATCGCGTCTAGAAGCCACTTGGATTAAGAGGAAGATAAACCCCATAGACACATGTGCGCCCCAGAATATGGCATCATTTAATTCGAGCTTAATGTACTCAGAGTGTTCTGCATTGGCTTCAGCCCATGTACTACTGAGACCACCAATAACCAAAACCAACACCAATAAGCTTAAAATGTTGCTGTTAGATCCCCAAAGCCACCATGAAACAAGTTCTAGCAATATGACTAGCGCGGTAGCGATTAAGGTAAATGGCTTTTTTTGTAAATATCTTTCTGGTAAAAACACGTTCGAAAATAATAAAAATAGCACCATGAATACGGCATATTTTATAAAATCTATTATGATTTCAGTGCTTAGTGATTGTAAGAAGTAACAGAGAAAAGCGCCTGAACCTAATAAAATGAGATTAAAACCTGTAAAAATGTAAATAGGTTGCCCTTTATCTAGCATGAGTACGCCACATATACTGGATACAAAAAAAAGGCCCAATATCGGCCAAAATCCAAGGGTGTCTATCCATAGCGAAGGGATATAACTGATTGCCATATATTGGGTTAATCCACCCCAAAATATCAGTAAACAGATAATTATATTGAATTGTAATTTGCTAATTTCAGGATCGAAGAGTAATAAACTTTTAACTGGATCAATTTTTTGCATGTTGCACCATTGTTATTTTTATTCTTAATTATCAATAATTAACTAAATTATGGTAGCTGTTTTCATTGATGGATATCAATGAAAGTAGGTTGAAAAGTCAGCGGTTAATGACGGTTAATGACGGTCGAGACGTTTTATTTTTATCTTCCTCAGGTTTAAGCTTTATTTAATTGTTAAGCATGACAATGGATTTATGCTGATGTAACAAGGGTGATGGTTGTCCCGTTCTCTCGGTGTTAATTCGATTAACATTTATTACTAGCTGTACTGACTGGCATGACGATAAAATGCGAGTAATGAAGAAAATAACAATAAATAAATCAAGGAGTCCTCTCGTGAAGAAAGTTGGGATAGTGCTTATGTGCTTGTTGATGCCTGCAGCGTCAATCGCCGCAGAGCCAACAAAATCAGCGCATTCAGTGCAAAATCAAGCAGAACAAAATACAAAGTTATCAGTTGATGTGCTTTGGCAATTAAGCCGAATTGGCAATCCAATTATTTCGCCTAATGGTGAGTACATTATTGCCCCTGTTACTCAATATGATGTGCCTGAAGACAAAGGCGCCACTCAGTTGTGGCTATTTGATAAAGACGGTAAAGGTCAACGCGCGCTGACTGCTGAAGGGCAACGTGCAAGTGAGGCGACGTTTTCTCCTGACGGTAAAACACTCGCGTTTATCAGTAAGCGTAATAAAGATGATGCTGGCCAAGTGTATTTACTCCCATTGGACAAAGCGGGCGAAGCACAGCGCTTAACTAATGTGCCAGGTGGCGTTAAAGGCCTTAAATGGGTTGGCGAAAATGTCTACTTCATTAGCCGTATCTTCCCTGGTAAAAATTGGGATGAAATGGCAACTCAGTTAAAAGCGAATAAAGACAATAAAGTTTCTGCGCATCAGTGGAATGCATTACCTTTTTCAAGCTTTGATCACTGGATTGAAGAAGACAGACAAGCGCATGTATTTCGTATTCCGGCAAAGGGTGGTGAAGTAGAAGCGATCACTCAACCACTGAATAAGCAACTGCCACGTTCATCACAAAGCAGTGGCAACTACGATATTTCGCCTGACGAACAGTTCATTGCGTTTAACAGTAATGGTTGGGACAATCAGGTTGATCCAAAAGTTGATATTTTCATGGCGAAAATTGGCAGCGGTAAAGTGGTTAACTTAACGCCTAAGAACGAAGCGCCAGATTCAAACCCTACCTTTAGCCCAGATGGTAAAACGTTAGCGTTTACCCGCCAGCTTATCCATGGTTTTTACGCTGATACAGCAAACCTTGTGTTATTGGATGTGAAAAAGCGTACTGAACGTGTGATCACAACTGACTGGGATCGCTCTGTTGCCCGCTTTAGCTGGACGGCTGATAACAAAGGTTTTTATGCGGCTATTGATGATGCTGCCACTCGCCGCATTTTCCACATCAATGTCAGTAATGGCAAGGTAAAACCGATTACCAAGCAAACCAACTTCGGTGCACCTGCTATTGCGAATGACGGCACGATAGTGGCTGCAAATGATAGCTTTTTATACCCAGCTCGCTTAGTTAAAATTAATCCTAGCAATGGCAAAACCACGCGTTTAGATAGTTTTAATGATGACATTCTAGCGAATGTAGATATGGGTACATATGAGTCAGTGACCTATAAAGGCTATAACGACGAAGATGTGCAAATGTGGGTACATTACCCGCCAGGGTTTGATAAAAGTAAAAAATACCCACTAATGATGTTGATTCATGGTGGTCCTCACAGCGCGATTTCTGATGGTTTTCATTATCGCTGGAATGCACAAACATTTGCCTCTTGGGGCTATGTCACAGCATGGCCTAACTTCCATGGCTCAAATAGTTTTGGCCAAGACTACACTGATAGCATTAACCCAGACTGGAAAAACAAGTCGCTGGAAGATGTATTTAAAGCAACGGATTGGTTTAAAGCAAAAGATTGGATTGATAACGAACGTTTAGTTGCTGGTGGCGCAAGCTACGGTGGCTACTTATCATCGATTATTTTAGGTCAAAAAGATCAGCCATTTAATGCATTGTTCATTCATGCTGCGGTTTACAACATGTACTCGCAAATGGCAGCCGATTTCTCGGTGCATAGTACACGCTTTGGTGACTACTGGGATAATCCTGAGATTTATAAATCAATCTCTCCGCATTACGGTGCTGAAAACTTTAATACTCCAACCTTAGTGGTTCATGGCCAATTAGATTACCGTGTACCAGTAGGTCAAGGTTTTGAGTTATTCCGTACGCTTCAAACCAAAGGTATTGAGTCGCGAATGATCTACTTCCCAGACGAAAACCACTGGATCATGAAGCCGAATAACTCAATTTACTGGTATAACGAAGTTGAAAAATGGATGAATCAGCATGCAGAGCCAGGTGCTAAGTAATGCTTAATTTATCGAGTTCATTCACTATTCAATAGCGTGGTGAGTGATATCTCAGTCAATCAAAAATGCCGCAATCAGTAGATTGCGGCATTTTTATAACTTGGAAATAGAATAACGACAACGCCTTATTTAAGGCGATAAAAGTGTCAGTAAAGATTATGCTCCGTCGAGATACTTATCGACAGTAAGCTGCACAGTATTAGGAAGAATAGGTTTAGTGAGGTATTCGTCTGCGCCAATTTTAAGCGCTAACTTTTGATCTGATTCTTCAGTAAGTGAGCTGATAACCACGACAGGGACATGCTGCGTCAGTTCATGCTCTTTCATGTATTTAATCACTTGATAGCCATTCACATCAGGCATGGTGATATCCACAAACACAAGATCTGGTTTCATTGAAGAGAGTACTTCAATCGCACCGTCACCAGAGTTGGCAGTTAATACCAGATAATCATCACCAAGAAGCGCCAGTATCATACTGGTACAGATTGGATCGTCGTCTATCACAAGTATTTTCGCTTTATCCATTGGTGCCTCTTTCTAGTATTATGATATCGCTGCCGATATATTCATCATTGTATGTAAAACAATATTAATTGCTAGGGCTAATTAAGCATAGAACATAAGCTAACTTGATGAAAGCACTACTATTCAGGCTGTTTATATTGACGATATTTTTCAATGACGCCATTTCTATCTAGGCCACGTTTTACATTTTTACACAGTTTAGCAAAGCGACTAATATCGCCAAGCAGTGGTGTGTTGCCATGTTCAATTGCCGCTTCCCAATAGCTGATTTCGCTATCAACCAATTCGAGTAACTTTTTCGGGCAACCTTGGCAATTCCCTTCAGGGCCACATACAAAGGTGTCGGGCTCAGTTAATGGAAACGTGGCTTTCACCTGAGTCATTATCTGTTGCATTGCAGTGATGCGATCAGGTTTCTTGTTCATTAGCCTTAATACTCAGTAGGAATAAAGCCTTACATGTCATGCTTAATACTATTATTAGTCCAATGGGAGCAGGATTTAGTTCAATTAAATCTATGCTGAATAAGGCGAATATAAGTGATACTCTTTGGCGATATCAGCGCGTTGCAATATTCAGTATAACAATAATAATCTTTCTGGAAGCCAGTCTACTATGCCTCAATTTACAATAGTCTCAACCATTTTAATCATCGTTTTATTGTGGCTGAGTCCCTCGCAATCATTTGCAGCTGACCGCTTTTACGCGAATCAAGCATTACAGCAACAAGCGCCGCAAGCTTTTGCACTTCAGCCTCAAAGTGATGCCTTCCTTGCACCAGCTTATGCGTTAACAATATCCCATGCGGACCGCTTAGTTGGGTTAATTAACCAAGATAAAAATGTGACTGAAGCAATAGCAAATTGGTCGGATTTAACCATAGATGAGCAAATACCTTGGCTTAAAAAGGTATTTGCTTTAGCGGTGCAAAGCTTTGGCACCCAAACTCCACTATTAATTATTGATAACCATAGCTATCCGAACAAAATGGTGTATTTTGATTTCGATGTGGAAAAAGGCGGTAGTGGCATTGTTTACCTCAACCCTGAGAAACTCGCAGAGGAAGACCCTTATGCCTCACTGGCATTTTTAGTTCATGAAACTCGTCATTCATATCAATTTCAGCAAGCTTTATCCGGTGAGAACGATCCCATTTCTCAGGGGTATCTAGCGGCATTCAACGCTCAAAAGCAATTAAAGGGCTTTGGGTTTAGTGATTTTTTAACGCTACTGAACGAATATGAAGCCTTTCAATTTGGTAATTATGTGATTGGTCAATTAACCGATTGGCAAGTTGATATGTTGAATATGGGGACATTTGCGAGTCAATTTAATCGCCAAGGCCTGCTAAAAATTGATTTACAAGCATTGTCACTCAATACGAGTGAGCAAACCTTGTTGGAGCAATATAACGCGTTGGCACAAAAGCAATTTAACCTGCGCCAACAGCAATAAAGCTTCTTTATAACGTTACGATATGCGGCTGAACTATGAATCTTAAACAGCTTGAAATCTTTTGTGCAATTGCCGACACCGGTTCTGTTACTGCGGCGGCAAAACAGCTAAACAGTAATCGTACTCAGCTGAGTATGGCGATGAAGGCATTAGAAACGAGCCTTTCAGCTAAATTATTTGTGCGTTCTGGTAACAGTTTAGTCTTGTCTGAGGTGGGCAAGTCAATTTACAAAGACTGCGAAAGTGTCGTCGCAACATGTGAGCGTATTCAGCAGACTTGCGAGCAAACGATCGATAAGTTTCGTTCAGAAATTTGGCTAGCAAGGGATGATTCTTTTCCTGATGAAGTATGGCAAACCTTTATTATAGAACTGAATAACCACTTCACAGCAACCACAGTGAATACAGTATTAGCATCAAGTGGTGATTTAGCTAATCTAGTCAATACTGGGCAAGTGGACTTTGCCTTTGGTGTTGATTTTGAACGAGTGGATGATGCCAATACTGACTATCTGCCCTTGGGGCGAATTCGAATGATGTCAGTGTGTGAGCATACACATCCACTTGCGAGCCTTAAGCGGGTGTCGGACAGCCAATTACGTGAATCACTACAAGCAGTAATGGTTTACTTAAATGACAAAGATAACCCTGAATTACAGCCTTTTTCATTGCGACATATTGGTTTTTCAAGTTTCGAATATATGTTGAATACAATTATGTCCGAAAAAGCATGGGGCGTGTTACCTGAGCCATTGATTAGACCTCATTTGAGAAATCAAAAACTGGCGGTGATAAAACATACCTATGGGTTAACCCACGAAGATTACTGCATGTTTTCAATGCCAGGCAGCGCACAACCTGAAAGTGTCGCTTGGCTGTGCGATCAGATCAGCGATTATCTGTTTAAGTTTTAATGCCTTTCAGCCTTCGAATGTATCACTAACTCACTGAGTGTCATGTTTTTTGACGCTTAATGTGTGCATTAACTTTATGATTTATATCAATTTATATACTTAGTCCTATCTTGGGGTTGTTATTACCAAGAATCACTGTTGAGAAAATAGTCACCAATGACAATAATTACCACAGGTTTTAATTGGTGATAATTCATGTGTGTAAGAGATAAAAATAAAGACAAACAATTACTTAAGTTTTCCGCTGCAGCAGCGTTAGCGTTTGCTGTGTTAGGTGTTGCAGTGGGTGGGTTAAGCGGCTCAGTTGTCATTTTATTTGACGGTGCTTATTCGCTGATGAGTTTATTTCTTACCATGCTTTCATTAGCCGCCTCGAGTTACATGCGTGCTCCCTCAAGATCTCAATTTGCGTTTGGCAAAGCGATCATCGAACCCCTCGTGGTGGCAATTAAAGGTACGGTGATTTTAATGTTGCTGTGCTTTAGCTTATCGTCAGCGATGACAACAATACTAAGTGGTGGTAAAGCCATTGATATGTCTATTGCGGCTGTCTTTGGTTTCATTGGTTTATTAGGGTGTGCTGGTGTTTGGTGGTTTTTAGCTCGCCAAAACGGGCCGCAGCGCTCGGGCTTATTTGCTGCTGAAATAAAACAGTGGAAGATGGATACCATTATCAGTGCAGCAGTTTGTGCAGGCTTTATTATTGCTGTGTTAATGGCATATACACCTTGGCATGCATATGCCGTCTACGCAGACTCTGTCATGATGCTGCTTATCGGTAGTTACTTTATATCGGTGCCATTAACCATGCTCACTGGTGCGTTAAGAGAGCTGCTGATGATGAAGCCGAGCCAAGAGATTTGCTCTCTAGTGCATGAAAGTGTCTCAGAGGCCAACGGTTCTAGCCTACAAGAGCTTGAGATTACAGGTATTGCTAAAGTAGGTCCCGAGTTGATGGTTAACATTAATGTAAACCCGAAGAAGTCGAATCAACTATTACCGGACTTGCAAAAGATCCGTGCATTGATGGATAAAAAATTAGCGACGTTATCATTAGATATTAAGCTCAACTTAGATATTGTGACAGAAGCGAAGTAGCGCGCCGCCATAATGTTGGTGCGACTAACCAATACCCAATTTACTGCAACATCGATGACTCATTTAACACATCACTTCGAATAAACCACTTGGTTAGCCTATGACTTGATTCACTGGTAATGTAAACTGAAACGCTAATTAAGCGATCGCTTATATTGCTAGTTTGATAAGAATCAATTACTAATGAGTGAGTTAAGTGAACAAAAGCCGAGTTTGGCGCTGCTTTTGTCATCTTCAGAACGCTATTTTTTCTAAGTAAGGCTAAAATCAGCTTAACAATGTTGCGCAATTGTTTTAGTTTAAGGTGTTGATAAATTTAATTTTGATGGCACTTTTTTAAAGTGTGTACGTTTTGGGGGATAATTATTTGCATAAAATGTACTACTTATTCTTGCTGAGTGCAGTTTTGCTGTTTCATGCAAAACTGCATGCCACCACTCTTAAATATAATGTCAATGGCTCAAGTAGTTGGGTGCCCTATTATATTACCGAAGACGCGAATAACTCAGGTATATTAGGTGAGTTAGTTCCGCAAATCCTTGCAACGGCTTCAATCGACATCGAGCGCCATGATTTTCCTCCCCAACGTACAAATCAAGCACTTGAAAAAGGGTTATTAGATTTTGATTTTGTGAGTCCAAGTTGGTTTGCTGATGGAGATATGGGAGCGCAATTTGTTCAGTCAGAGCCAGTGCTTCATATTCAAGAAAACATCATAACGCTTAAAGAGAATCAGGAGGCTTGGTCTAACATTGCTAAGATCAAAGGGCAGCCAATAGGCACTGTATTTGGCTATTTGTACCACGATGATGATATTTTTACTCGAGTGGACTTCAGTTCTGAAAAACAATTAATAAAAGCTCTGCATAAAAACAGAGTTGATGCTGCCATTTCGGGAGATTTACCTGCTTTGTATTGGGCGAAAAAGCTCAACCTCCCAATCGCATTAGCTGCTATTCATTCAAAAGGGGTGTTAGTCATGCGCTTAAGGAAAGAGCATCAAGCGTTAATGCCACAAATTAATGCCGCCATTTTAGAGTTAAAAAATGACGGCACCATTCAAGACTTAATTGACAAGTACACCAAAACAGAACTCTATTTGTAGCAGGTACTAATTTGCCAGTTTTACCTGTGAAAACTGCTTTTTCTTTCGTTCAAAATAATGATGTGTCTCTGTCATAATGACATGTCTTAAGCCAATAATTGCAATTAAATTTGGTATGGCCATTAAGCCGTTAACAGTATCGGCAAGCATCCAAATTAAATCTAATTGAATAAATGCACCGACAGCAATCAAGCCTAAGAAGGTTAATTGATACACCTTAATCCCTTGGTCTCCTAGGCGTTTGTGAGTTAGGTAGTACCAACAACGTTCACCGTAGTAATGCCAGCCAAGAATTGTCGTGAAGGCAAAGCACACTAGCGCTATTGTCACAATATATTGACCGACAATGGCTGAGCCTCCCGTTGAAAATGCGGCACTGGTCATTGCAGCACCCGCAGTATCACCATTCCAAACACCCGTAATAATCAGGACTAAACCTGTCATGGTACAAATCAAAATGGTATCAAAAAAGGTCCCCGTCATACTGACAAGACCTTGCTCTACAGGTTCTTTAGTTTTGGCAGCAGCAGCGGCAATTGGGGCACTACCTAAGCCAGATTCATTTGAAAAAACACCTCGGGCAATACCTATTTGTATCGCCTGAGCAACAGTCGCACCTAAAAATCCACCTGCAGCTGAAATGGGGGTAAAGGCTGAGTGAACTACTAATTCGAGCGCCGGTATAATTTGCTCTGAAAAGCTAAACAGAATCCAAATACACGCTAAAACATAGCCCAGCGCCATTGTAGGCACCAGCTTTTGAGCGACATTTGCAATACGTTTGACGCCGCCCAATGTGACTGCTGCCACCATTGTTGTCAGTACAATTGCTGTCACCCATGTAGGTACATTGAACGCAATCGTCATGGCATCGCTAATGGCATTCACTTGGGCAAAAGTACCAATGCCAAAAAACGCCACACCAACACCAAATACCGCAAAGATTTTGGCTAGCCATTTTAGGCCAAGCCCTTGTTCAATGTAATACATAGGGCCGCCAGCAATATTACCTTTGGCATCCGTGGTGCGATACTTAACCGCTAGCATGCATTCGGCGTACTTGGTTGCCATGCCAAAAAAGGCGGCTAACCACATCCAAAATAATGCACCTGGGCCACCAATTTTTATCGCAGTAGCTACCCCGACGATATTACCTGTACCTATGGTCGCCGATAGGGCAGTACACAAGGCTGCAAATGATGATAAGTCACCTTTGCCTGTTGCAGGTTTGAATAACAAACTTAAGGCAAAAGGGAGCTGAAATATTTGTAATAGTTTAAGCCGAATAGTGAGATAAAGACCGGTACCAACCAGTAAGCATAGGGTGATTGGGCCCCAAACAATGGCATTGATATCAGCTAATAGCGCGTGAAAGTTCATGGTGTTCCTCGAATATTAAACAACAAAATTAATATGGAGGAGGAAAAGATATGGCTGTTATGTGGTACTGAAGAGGGCAACTGACAGAGCATCCACCCACATAGGTAGATTTTAGGCGCAGCAACAAACGACAGTGACCATAAATGAATACAGTCATCCTCTCCTCTGTCCTTTTGCCTGAGCGTTTCGCGTGACTGATAAGTCAGCCTCACTTTCGCCTTCGGCGCTGTAATGACAATCGCTGACGAATAGCGTTTGTTTACAGTCTCTCCAGAGGCTCGTCCAGTAACAGTCCTCACCACAATGTGGCACCTGAAAGAGTGCTTTACTAGCGGATAATCCACTAACTAAAGTTGCCTCGTCGGTGTGGGGTTAGTCCCCACTCTCCTGCTACCTTCATCCGAACGGATCTTTTTGAAAATGCGTGTTAAATAACAAGCCATTAATCAAAAAGGGCAATTAGCATGCGGGATATCACTGATTGGCTCAAGAGATGCGGATCACAGTTTGATATTGAGGGTGTTTACCTGCAGTTAATTTGCACAGGGGATAGTGAAAGGGGGGTAATAAATAGGCAGGAACAAACTGGCAGTAATAAATAGGCAGTAACAAACAGGCAGTAATAAAAAAGGACAGTAAGTTAACTCACTGCCCATAGCGTTGAACCCGTGTGTTTCAAAGATTAGATTTCGACTTCGTTACCTTTAGGATTAGGACCAAAGCGATTGGTTTCCTCTTGGCTATCAGACACAAAGAAATACAATAATATCAATGCGCCGATAAGCGGTATAAGTGCAATGAGGATCCACCAACCCGATCGATCCGTGTCATGAAGGCGGCGCACAGATACCCCAAGGGCAGGTAAGAATACCGCTAGAGAATAAATGCCACTTAATAAACCATAACCCGTTTCTTGGTTAAGCGTGCCTGTGATGTTATCCACGATACCTAAAAGTATTCCAGCAATAACATTGAATAATACAAAGAACCAATATTCCTTTCTGCGTGCTCGGTCTTTAAAGTTAATGTAATTCTTCAGTACTTTAATATACCAATCCATGATCATTCCTTGTTAGTTAGCTCACTTTATAATCATATAGTTATATCAGTTATACCTTAGAAAATACACATGTGTGCAAGCTGGCTATAGGAGTTATGCAAAACGATTAACGTAAATGCTTTAGCGTATTGATGCTTGTTTTTTGAACTGTTTACGGTTGGCTTACGTATTGCACTTTATGAAGCAAGTTAACTATTGGGTGCAGTACATGGAAAATGTTAATCAATCAGGCAATATCGCGACGATAATTGGTGTGGCAGATGCGACTCATTATTTAGTGGGGCTGACAGATGCCGGAAATAACTTTGTTGGCTTAACGGGTCAAGGTGCTGGCGAATGTGTGCATTCAATTGTAGAAGCGAAAGCGCTGCTTAAAAGCCATGACTATTCTATTGCCAACCTTGAATACCAAACCGCCTATGATGAAATGTGTGGGCTAGAAAATGCAGGCAAATATCAGCAAGTGATTAACCTGTAGTGAGTTAGGCAAGATTGCGAGCTTTGGTATAGCCGTAGCTAAGCCCCTAGCTATAGATATAGCCAAGGTACTAAGCCCGCATCAATTGAGTTAACTAGCAGCAAGCATTAATGCGATTGCGGCCATCAGCTTTAGCGCGATATAGCGCGGTGTCAGCAGCGCACAATAATGCATTTGCCGTTCTAAATTGGCCGTTAATTTCACTAGCATGACCTTGGCTTACACTGACTGTAACTGAGATATCCAAACCGATATCTATATAGGTCAATGCATTAATGTTTTGCTGTATTAACTGTGCAGTTTGCTGCACTTCTTCGGTATTGCAGTTAGGCATCACTAAAGCAAACTCTTCACCGCCATAGCGCGCTGCGGTGCAATCTTCATTAGGTAAGGCGCTTTTAATTGCTTTGGCTATCTTTTGTAAACAACGATCGCCCATGACATGGCCATGGTTATCATTAAATGATTTAAAGTGATCAATATCGATGATTAATACACTGATCGGATCGCCTTGTTCAAGGCAGTTTTTCCAATGATGTTTTAAGTCTGCATCAAATACTCTTCTGTTCGCTAATTCAGTTAAACAATCAGTCGATGCCCATTTATAAAGCTGTTGATATTCGGCTCTAAACTGGCTTAAATCTCGTAAAATGATCCCGAACAATGGCGCTGTCATCGGAAAATGAGTCACTGACATTTCAACATCAATACTTTGTCCGTTAGATAGATTTAATGTGGTTTCAGTGGGCAAATGGTTTAATGGTCTTGGCGCAATTTGCGAGGCAATAATCATAGATTGATATAATGATTTTTGTGGCTCACACAAATAGGACTGCCAGCGTCGACCGAGCAATGAGTTTACTGAACTTTGAGTTGCGCTATTTTCGCCAAGGTGAGATTTAAAAGCTGAAGCGGTATTGTTTGCTGATGGGCTTAATAATAGTGCGGCAGCGTGAGTGTTAGCCATTTGAATATTGCCAAACTCATCGACTACTATCATCGCTTCCATCATATAGTCGACTAAAGTTGATAATGAACTGAGGGCATTTCCACCTAATGGAATGTGATCTGGTTGTTTGGCGAGAGGAATGGTTACAGGATTGACATTATGTTTTGGTGGCTGCTCAATAGCGCCAAAGTGGCCGCCAATGAGCGCATTCATATTCACATGAGAAAACTGATTCAGCTTATTCTCTGCTGTGGAAGTGAGTTGTAACATAACGAGTATCCTTACTAGATTGTTAACATCATCGCAGTAACTGCTTTTTCTAGTTAATACTCTATCGAACTCTGTTAGCTATAACCTTTCGCTAACCTTCTGCATTAAGGTTATGAATTAATTAAACCTTTATGTTTATTACCTGAGGGTCTTTACTGATTAGCATCAAGGTGTTGTCTGTATTTGATAAAATAAATTGAAATGTGGTTTTACCAACCACCTTATCGAGATCCATTAACTGGATAATCTTTCCATCAGAACTCACCGTCACTGCATCAACAATACCATCGAATGGCGTATTGAATGCAGCACTAGTAAATTTCAAGCCTTTATTCGTATTATCATCAAGAATATAAGTAATTGTACTTGCTCCAGACACTTCGACGTTGCCTGTTTCATTACTGTAATCAAAAATAGGTACTTCATTTTTATCTAATGTAACAGTAACTGTTATGAATGTGGCTTTGCCGGTAGTATTTAACATAAGGACTCCAATAGTTAGTGAATGTTCATAAAATTAATGCCAGCATTTTTGACGATGCTAGTAAGGTTCTCATCCTTAGGATCTAACCTAAGGCAATGTAAGGCTTTTAAATAAGGGATTAGTATTTCTGGGCTTTTATTATTTTCGATTAATGGAGCAAGTCTATTTATAGATTGCTCACATGGAGATGGGTCTAATTTGTCGTGTTTAATGATTCCAGCAGTTGTATGTACTAATAACTGGCTTGAAGATAGTAAAGCTTTATAACTGACATCTTTTTGATATGTGATAGAAATTTCATGAAATAAGTCAGTTGCGATTGATGCATATTGATAGCTATCTTCGAACCTTTGTAATAGGTAAAAATGTCTAGCTGATGAGAGATGGTAAATAGCCCATATGTATCTGTTATTATTAGAAAGTTTTAATTGATTGTTTGAACTGAGCATTTCTGCAAGTTCTTCAACATCATGTTTAATTTTGTGATGGGTTTCTTTATCAACTAACTCTAGTAATCGAAATAGGGAGTTAAATCTATATATTTGCCAGTGTTCATTATTTGGGTCTTGGCTTATAGCTTTATTGATAGCGTTTAAACTTAGCTGTATGACATCAAAAGCTTGTTGTTTATGGTTTTGCAATCGAAGTAATTCAGAGTGAATTTTATAGCTAGCGAATAATCTATCTAATGCATAAGGGGTTAATTCTAAATTACTATTTAATAGCTCTGACTGTAGCCGTTTATGTATTTCTATTGCCGTGTGTAAATCTCCTTGTGATATGACCGCATTAGCTTGCCAAGATTGAGTGTCTGCAATATCCGCAACAAGCTGAATATTTTCGGGGTCTTTAGCTAAAGCAAGCTTTTTTAATGCAAGAGAGCGATTAAAAAAATCTAAAGCTGAAATAAAGTTCTGCTCTTCTATGTGTATAGAGCCCAATGAATTATTTGCGTAAGAAAACTCCATAATTGCTTCATTATTATCTGGTGCAATTTCATACATGGTTTGACTGTAAACTAAGTATTGTTCAAACCACGCTTTAGCAGCTTGCCAATCACTTTGATCGTAATCCAATTGTCCTAACCAAAATGCATTAGCGCCTAAAGTTTTGAGTAACTCGAAATGCTCAGGTTGTTCAATCAGTAATGCGGTGAGCTTTTCTCTCGATGCTAAAAGCGCATTTTGGGCTTCGGTGTTTTTACCCCGTGAATAGGCTACTTCACCCATGGCTTCGAGTGTTTGACCGTGTTGAAAACGGGACTCAAAACTCAAGTTGGTATCGTTTGGGTTCGAAGCGTCACTGAAATACTCCAATGCTTTATTACTGATCCCATCAAGTAAGTCCATTCTGCCAATACCGCGCATTTTGTCGGCGAAATCACCGACCATGAACCCCAGCAAATTTTCGGCTGCTTGGCGTTTTTGTAAAGCCATTTGCTCAGCCTCAAAACTGCGAACACTGGCAAGTATTGAGGTGATAGTGAGTAAAAATAGTAATGAGATGGTGAAGGTTTTTTGCCAACGCCTTACTTTTTCATGTTTGCTTGAGGCGTTAATGAGCTCTATTTCTTGAGGCTCTAAATCAAACAGTGGATTATCTTTTAGCAATTGCGCTTCACGCAGCGGTTTACCATCAGCCAGTAAGTAAGCATGATTTTTATTTTCTTGTACCCAACGGCTTGATAAATGGTGCAGCCGGCTTTTAATACGAATGCTTTGATTATGTTCTGATATCCATGATGTGGCACGTGGCCATCGTCTTAGCAGTGCCTCGTGGGCAATGCTAAAGCTGGGTTCGCCATTTTGTAAATTGGATACGAATAAACGGCTGTTGATCATGGCTTGGGTGAGGGTTCGTTCCTCTTTAGTATGCAGCTGCGCCCAGCGGGCTGTTCGACTGGTGATCGAGGTCTCGTCTTCCCGTAAGGTGACAAGTAGCGAAAACACATGGGGTAAACTGGCTTTTTGCTGTGGGGTAAGTTCTGCTATGGCATCTTCGGCATTTTTACCGATAGCCCCCTCAATACCCCCTAGTTTTTGGTAAACGCTGAACAATAGCTGATTGTCTTGGCTACGTTGCAAGTACAGTGCTTGCAACATGTATTGCAACATGGGCAGCGCATCTGGGTTACTGGCAGCTTCGGCACATAAAATTTCATCTAATGGGGTGGCAGTGTCAGGGTCGCTGCTCCACGTTAAGTTGGCTGCTACGGCAGGTAAGCGGATCATTTGCAGTAATTCGCTACGGGTAGGCGGTGATAAGTCAAAATGCGCACCACGGCCTTTTCCGGTCATTAAGCTGGGGTAGCCAACCAGTAATGGGTAAAACTCATTTCGACAAGCACTGAGCACTAACACACAGCCTGAATTAGCAAGCTGCTCCAATATATTTACAAATGCATTGCGCTGCTCTTGGCTGAACAAAGGTGATGACAATAAGACTTCGAGCCTATCGATAAATAGCGCAAAGTGGGTGTGCAATTGTTGGTTCGATTTAATGGCTTGCTTGCATTGCTGAACGATGGCTTGTGGCTCAGTAATGAGTCTGTGGGATAAAGAGTCGGCGCTGTCACCATCAAATACAGGGATATCATTGATTTCCCAGTCGAGCATTATGCCTGCGAGTTCGATGAATAATTTCGATTTAGCCACATCAGCAAAATCGAGGCTACCGTAAGTCGCCACATGAACACCGTTGTAACCAGAACCGACCATTAAGTTGGGAATGATCCCTGCATTAATTAACGATGACTTACCACTGCCGCTAGGGCCCAGTAATAAACAAAAGCCGCGACCAAATTTTACTTGCTGGCTTATCCGCTCTAGTAACACACTGATTTGTTTACTGCGGCCGAAGAAGACTTGTGAATATTGTTCTGAGTAGGCTTGAAGCCCAGGAAATGGAGAACCTGATTGCCATTGTTGTTGCTCGGCTAGGGTTTCATGACCAATAGGAAAATTGACCTCTGCAATGGTGCGATAGCCACGTTTACGTATGGTTTCGATATAACGTGGCGAGGTGGCCTTGTCATCGAAAGCGCGGCGTAATTGGTTAATAATTTTATGAAGTGGATTGTCGCCAATGTCGGAGTCGGGCCAGCAATCGTTGACGATATCATCGCTACTGAGTACTTCGCCGCTGCGCTCGCATAACAAGATCAGCACGTCCATTGCTTTGGGTTCAAGCTGTTTGGTTTTTTTACCGAATTTTAGGCTATTACTGTTGGGGTCAACCTGCCACTCACCAAAGAAAAAAATCTCTTTCTTCATTGTTACATTCCATCGAAAAATCAGCGCGTTGCATCATGCATTCGGTACTAGCTAACCGCGAGTGCGTTTCATTAGCATTTAGTTATATCAATTAATGGGTAGAGATGTAACCACTTAAAGTGTGAATACTTGTGTAAATATCAACCTATAGTCGATGGGGTTAGGTGGTTTTATGTCGTTACTGGCAATAAAAAAGAGGCTAAACCGCTGTGGTAGTGCATTAGTGTTATAAGTGGATTTGCTGGGATGTTAATGACTCAGCGTTTTGTTTCAATGAAATTCAGTGCTTGAGCTGTGAGGGCTTCAGTATAGTGATTAATCTTTTGGTGAATAGGACTCCAGCCTTTAATAAACCGCTGAAAATCAGCCCACGCAATGGCGTATAATGGGCGCCAAGTTTGTATCACTTGATTGCTATCAAGTGTTGGGTGGTGTTTGGAAAGGCTTGTGGTTAATGAAGCAAAATACTCATCTAAATAGGCATTGATTTGGGCTGCGCTTTCTTTGAAGGACAGTACACTACTTAGAAACAACGCCACATCTTTCATGCCGCAACCTTTACCTATGTATTGGAAGTCTACCGCTGCAGCGTGTTGATGGTTTTCGCTAAAGCAGAAGTTTGCCAATTTGGCATCGCCATGAATTAACGTTTGATATTGGCACTCACTTAACGCTTTATCGAGCAAAGACGCTGCATTTTTTAAGCGTAGATCACTGAGTGCTGCAAGCTCGTCTGGGCGAGTACTTAGGTGCCAATAGCCGCCTTGTTGCCATAAATCTTGATATTGCTCATTTTCCCTTGGCAGACTTGAAACCTTGTTGATGAACATGTATCGCCCATGGAAATGACCTAACCATTTTAGGCAGGCTGATATAGCAGTGTTATTGGCGTGCTTTAATACCTGATTAAATCCAAGTGTGTGCAAATCTTCTAGAATAAGTAAGGTTTCGTTACTCGTCTGCTCGACATACAAACAGTGGGGCACTGGGCTGTTTGCATTATCACCGAGGGTGCTTAAATCGAGCTTGTCGGCATTATTATCACGAGATCCCAATGCGCTTAATTCATTGGCGTAGGCTTGGTACCAATTGACTTCAACTTGATAAGATTTGAGCTTACGTTGATGGGATAAGCTGGTATTCCAGCCTTTAGGGTGAACTGAATTTGGCAAACTATCATCAATGTGCGCCTCTTCAATAAGATTATCTTTATTGATACTACCTTCACTAACGCAAGCCTTCGCATATTGAGTTGGCAATTTTATGTGCTTTACAATAACCGATGGGGTATTTGAACCTGATAAATAAACTCTAAATAGCTCACCATAACCGCTCCAAAGTGATTGAATTAGTTCAAGCCTAATTACTTGCTCCGCATTCATTTGACGCTTTATGGTGTCAATGATTGATGGTGCGACTTGAAGGAGATTGGTGTTCATTTGTGTTATTGGCCTTAGCGTAATTGGGCATGCAGAGAAGTTGGCATACGCTAAGAATTGTATGTTTTAGTGCAGCACAATTGAATGAATAAATGCCAGTTTAAGTGAAATAGTTCTCAACTCTTAAGATTTAGCCATTGAGTTTTAAAGTAAATAGCGTAGTTTTAATGAATTGAAACCTGACTGGAGTTGAAGATGAAACCAGGCAAGAATGACAGCAAGTTATTGAAACTTGCGATGGAAATTGGTGAAGGATATGCCAAAAAAAGAGGTTTTAAAGATTTTGGAGTGGGGATTTCACCAAAGGATAAAGTGGAATGTATTTATCGTTTACTGGTACAAGACGGCCTGATCCAAGGATTAGCTGAAGATAAAGATGACGGCCCAAACAGAAAACACAAACTGGTGTTATGGATAAGCAAGCAACTACCGCCAGAGCACCCGTTACTGAATTAATATTGAGGCGATACTCTGCATTGCATCAATATTTAAAAAATCAAAAAGCCAAGCGACTGCTTGGCTTTTGTTGTTTAGCAAGGCCGTAGCATTAAGATTTAGCTTCGATTTCGTTTTCTACTTCTAATTCTTCTGGAGATTTGAGCACATCTTTTGGTTTTGTCACACTGCCAATAGGGGGATATGCCACACTGTCTTTAAATTTATCACGGGTGTCTTCGCTGTAATTAGGGAATGGTAGCTCTTCCTCCTCAATCAGTTGGCGAATCGTTTGTTCTGCCCGTTGCTGCACTTCTAAATCAGCAGGTACGGCATTATTTAACACCACGTTTTGACCTATTGGCGCAATGTGAATATCGAGCTCTTTCATAATATTCAGCAAATGAAAATTTAAGTCTTCGGCAATACCAAAGTATTCATTGATATCCCCAGTATCAATGTAGGCATTTACATTCACGACAAAGGCATCACGTTCGATAGCAAGAAAGCGTGCTCGCTGGGCAACCTCTAACACTCTTGGATGTGATAACAGTAGTTTACGTAGCTCCATCAATAACATTTGCAGCTGTTCTTTAGTGGTATCAAGGCTAATACGTAAATCATGCTTATAGCGACGGCGATCGATTACCGAGAAGTTCTCTAATTCTTGAGAAGAAAAGACCGAGTTTGGAATATGTACCACGGTGCGATCGAGTTTACGAATTCGGGTTGAACGTAAACCGATTTCTTCAACGACACCGAGAGTGGCGCCAAAACGGCAGAAATCTCCGGGTTTAATCGGTCTGGCGGCATATAAGGTTAATGCGCCAAATACGTTTTCTAATGGTTTTTGCGCGGCTAAGGCGATGGCTAAACTGCCGACACCTAAACCTGTTAAAATCGTCGCCATGTTGTAGCCTGAACTTTCAAACCACATCAATGCGATAATGACCACAATGACGATTTTTAAAATGGCTACCATAGGGCGGAGTAGGGCTACACTGTAGCTTTTATCTTGGTCATGTAGTTGTTTTGATTTATAGGCAGAGTAAAGCTCAACCAAGCCAAGAATTAATATGGTGTTGGCCAGATACAGCAAGGTACTGTTATCAAACCATACTCTTGCTCTGACGGATAATCCGAGTGCGAGCGCGGCATATTGCAACAAAGATAAATACAGGAACCAACGCAAACTACGCCCACAAAAGCGGCTTAATCCTGCGATTTTAGGTTCAAAGTGCTTTGCGATACTGATAGCCGCAAGACTGATTAACCCCGTACCAATCCAACCAAAAAGAATGCTTAAACTGAGAATAAGTAATTGCCAGTTTTCCATATGAAAAGCAGAGAATTCAGGTAGGAAGTTAGCAAGTGCTTCTATTTGGGGGCTATATCCGTATTCATCCCATAGTTCTGGTATTTTGGCGACGGTAGCATTAGATATTTTCCAAATCTTACCGCCTTTACCGTCGGGCACATGCTGCATATAAACGGGAACGGGGCCGGTATTCGTTTCTAATACGCCAAGCAAATCTCGGTAACTTGGGAGTTTGTCATTTAAGTGGCCAGTTGGTTGGTCGCTAATTTGTGACAAGTCGATGATGTTCTGTTTGTTCCATAAAATGACCAGTTTACGGAGTAATTCGGGGCCATCTTCTGGGTTAATCCCTTTTGGCAAGTATCGTAAATCAACAAACTCGGCAGCGGCTTGCCAGTCATTTTCTTCTATGGCTTGACCTATGGCGATTAAGGCGGTCAATGGCGTTTCGCCATCTCGAGCCATGATTAAGCCACCTTGGGCTTCGGTGATGGCTTCGCTGCGCTTTTCAGCTTCAGCGACTTTTTTTAGGTTGATATCATCTGCAGCAGTAACAGAAAAGACACTACATTGAATACTGAGCACAAATAAGATTGAGAAAATTTTACGCCAATGGTGTCGTCCCATGAATATGTCCCTAAAAGCCCAGTTACTGTATCAAATATATGCGTTTTAGCGGCAGACTGCTAGGGTGATTTATCATAAGTTTCACAAAGTTAGTTTAAATGGTTTACATTTGCGGTGATAAATTTGTCTGTTACTAAAATTGTTTCGACTTTTTACGTGACGTGAGGCAAAAACCGTATGTTTCTTGGTGAGTTTGTTTGGTTTATAGCAAGGTTTAATTGCTTATTTTTGAAGTATATTAAGATGACATTGATTATAAATCATTAATATGGCTGGTTAAGTTTGATGAGTGTCCTACACTGTTTTTAGTGAAAAATTTAATAAAGATGTGTTCGGCTTATTAAAAGCTTACTTATGTGGCTCGATGACACCTATGGCTCAACAAGGAGGTTGTATGATTAAACAGGGAAGAGATTGCTTAAAGCATGCTAAATCAGCTTATAGGCGTGTAGTAGGGGGAGGGATAATCATTGCCTCGCTTGTTATGCCTAATCTTGTTATAGCAAAAGGTGAAACGGGCCTGTGGAACAATAGTATTGAGCTGTATGGAATGGCGTTGAATATCCGCGGCGATACGACTCTTCTTGATCAAAACCTAGAGGTAAATGTCGACCCTAAGTTTATATTGGATACCCTGGAAATGACCGCCATGGTTCGCTTTGAGAGTATCTATGATAACCAATGGGGATATTACATTGATTATAGTTTCATGAAGCTCAATGGCGAAACGAATAACGTCTTGGATAATACTAATAACTTGGTATTAAAGGGGGATATTGATATTCGCCAAGGGGTACTAGAGGCTAAAGGATTTAAGCGTTATGACTATGGTGATAGCACGTTAGATTATATGGTTGGCTTACGCTGGTGGGATAACGACATCGATATGCAACTGTATCGTAAAGACAATAATGCCATATTCAGTGACATTAACTTTGAAGATGATTGGATTGACTTTGTGGTTGGTGTGCGCTGGATAAAACCGATAAATCAAGATTGGTTATTTTACATTAGTGCTGATGCAGGGATGGGCAGTGATACTGATTTTACTACCGCTATTCAATCTGGCGCACGGTATCAAATCAACTCATGGTCTGATTTGAATTTGGCTTATAAATCCACTTGGGTTGATTACGATAATGAAGATAACTTTGCTTATGATACGGCATCGCAAGGCTTTCTAATCGGTTGGGCAGCTTACTTTTAGCCTTAGCTGACGATTAAGAGTTGAATGTATAAAGGGCGCCCTAATAGAAGTCGTTGGCGCCTTTTTTGTGCCTTCATCCCATTAATTTGCTGGTAGTGGATTACCTTTTAACGAGATTGCGTATCTCAGTAAAGTAAAGCCTTCTTCTTCATATTGTCTGATAAAGGTCATACCTAACTTTTTAATGATGTTGACTGACCCAAGATTCACGTCCACCACTTCGCCGTAGACGATATCTAAATCCATGTGCTGCTTTGCAAACTCAATACAGGCTTGATTTGCCTCAGTGGCATAGCCCTTTCCCCAAAAATCTTGATGTAAACGGTAGCCGATATCGATAGCATTTATTCGCGAGTCATTTTTAAAGCCACAAAAACCAATGACTTGATTTGTGGCTTTATGGACTACAGCCCAACGGGCAAAGCCGAACTTTTTATATTCCGCTAACCATATCTCTTGGATAATATTTTCAGCATCTTTTAGCGTGTTACATAAGCCTGCGTCGCCAGTGTAGCGGGTGACTTCTTCTGAATTAAACTCAAGCACAGCTTTTGCATCGCCAAGATTAAATTCACGAATGATTAGGCGGTCTGTTTCAGTAATTATTGTCATTATGATCCTTATAAATTTTGCTATGCCATTTAATTACAGAATTGACGTTCACATGGCACACCGTCAAAGTCACCATCCATTTGAGTATCAGGACAATGATTAATATAGAAAATCGCTTCTTCACATGAACGCATGTGGCTGCAGTGAGTTTTACCCGCCTCGCAGCTAAACTGCGGTGAAGATTTTGTCGATTGAGTCGGACTGTTATCTATCGTGACAGGCTGAACTAGACTCGATTGACCGGGAGCATTCGTTACATCGTAGTAGGCTTGAATAGCAAATCTGCCAATGGCGATGACAATTAAAATGATAATAATCCGACTCATGGTGCCTGAAGCCGTGGTCGCCTTGTGCATTTTTATCGGGCCTCTCTTTTTAGCAGGTCTGTGTTGAGACGATTTTTGGTTGTTATTAGCTCGGTTGGTTTGTTTTGACTGAACTTTAGTATCCACGCCTATAATATTCACATTGATAGCTTTAACTTTTCCGTCAGCTTGCTGTTTTACAACATATTCAATTTGATCGCCAACAATGGGCTTTCTAGCCATATGTTTAAGGGTGGAAATATGGATAAACACGTCTTTGCCACCCTTATCAGGCTCGATAAACCCGAAGCCTTTACTGCCATTCCAGCGAACTAATCGACCTGTTTCCATCATCACTCGTATTATTTCCCTTTGAAAGGTTTATTGTTTTATACACATTATAAAATTCATTAAGCCTATGCTAGGTTATTAACAGAGCATAATAAATTGTTTTTATCTGCGGCTTAGACATCTAGCTGTTTACAAGGAAGATAACATGAAATTACCAGCACGCTTTGCTGCTATACCCGTATCATTGTCAGTCACACTGGTTTTAGCCACAGCATTAAGCAGCACCTCACTTTATGCTGAAAACTTTGATGCTTCAGTGATGAAGTCTATGCCCAAACTTGAAGCGCTCTATACTCATTTGCATCAATTTCCAGAGTTGTCTTATCAAGAAAAAAACACCAGTGCCAGAATGGCTAAAGAGCTATCAGA
Organism: Shewanella sp. MMG014; assembly: GCF_018100775.1. Lineage (NCBI taxonomy): Bacteria > Pseudomonadati > Pseudomonadota > Gammaproteobacteria > Alteromonadales > Shewanellaceae > Shewanella > Shewanella sp. MMG014. The sequence continues at coordinate 89,831 of NZ_JAGJDZ010000007.1, read as the reverse complement.
GCTTGGTTTTGACGTGACAGATAACTTTGGTGGCTACGGTGTGGTAGGCATTTATAAAAATGGTTCGGGGCCAACGGTTATGATCCGTGCAGATATTGATGGGCTACCAATTGTTGAGCAAACAGGTAAATCTTATGCTTCAAAAGTCACTACGCTTGATGAACATAATAATACCGTTGGGATCATGCATGGTTGCGGTCATGATATCCATATGACCAGCTTTATTGGTGCAGCAGAACAACTGATGAAACATAAATCAGACTGGAAAGGCACATTAATGATGGTAGCTCAGCCCGCAGAAGAAGTCGGTGGTGGAGCAAAAGCCATGCTAAAACAAGGCCTGTTTAGCAAATTTCCCACTCCAGATAGTGTGATTGGTTTACATGTGAGTGCAGGCATTCCCGCAGGTAAAGTAGGGGTAGTAAGCGGTTATGCGCTTGCCAATGTAGATTCTGTAGATATTACTATTAAAGGTAAAGGCGGCCATGGGGCGTATCCTCATCTTACGATCGATCCCGTGGTGATCGCAGCCAGAACAGTATTAGCACTGCAAACCATCCCAAGTCGTGAAGTCTCTCCCCTTGAGCCCAATGTGGTTACTGTTGGCTCAATTCATGGTGGTTCTAAGCACAATATTATCTCTAACGAAGTTAAACTGCAGTTAACACTGCGCTCGTACAATCCTGATGTAAGGGAGCAGCAAATAGCGGCAATTAAACGCATTACCAAAGGGATTGCGTTAAGTGCAGGCTTACCTGAAGAGCTGGCACCTGAAGTGTATGTGCATGACGATGAAACGATTCCATCAACCTATAATGAGCCGCAATTAGCTGCAAAAGTACAAGCCAGTATTGAAACTGAAATTGGTAAAGACAATGTGGTTATCGCGCCGCCGGTCATGGCTGGCGAAGATTTTGGATTGTACGGCCGCACTGAGCAAAATGTGCCGATTACCCTATTTTGGTTGGGGGGTGTAGAGCCCCAAAAGTATCAGGCGAGTCTAGATTCTGGTGAGCCATTACCTTCATTGCATTCGAGCCAATTTGCGCCAGATTATCCACTTACGATTAAAACTGGCGTGCGAGCGATGACCCGCACCGCAATGGATTTATTCAATGGTAAATAGCATTTAAAACAGCGAGCAGATAACTCACGCTGATGATGTCACGCTATAATAGCCGTTATCAAAGGGGTGACGTCACTCCTTATTTAACTTAGGTATGAGCAATATGATTACGTTTACGACTAACTTGGGTGATATTTGCATTGAGCTTGATATGGAAAAAGCGCCAGTCAGTTCTAAGAACTTCTTACAGTATTGTAAAGATGGCTTTTATGAGCACACGATTTTTCATCGCGTGATTAAAGGCTTTATGATCCAAGGTGGCGGATTTACTGCCAAAATGAAAGAAAAGCCAACTCGCGATCCGATCGTTAATGAAGCTAACCGTGGTTTAAGTAATGTATTAGGCACCATTGCAATGGCGAGAACCGATGCGCCGCATTCAGCTACTGGGCAGTTTTTTATTAACGTCGGTGACAATACCTTTTTAGATCATACCGCTACGACCAATAATGGTTGGGGTTATGCAGTGTTTGGCAAAGTGATTGCTGGTATTGAAGTGGTAAAAGAAATTGAAAAGGCAAAGACAGCCACTATTGCAGGGCACGATGATGTTCCTAAAACGCCTATTATCATTGAAAAAGTCACGATTGAAGAGTAAGGCTTGTTTGGCTGAGTGAGCATTGCCTTAGCTTTTTGAACACATGTATCGAAAGCATACGCCCTAGATACATTTTTATTTCAATGTCATTGTGCTAGCGCCGAACGAACAAATATAAAAGGAAGCTCATTTGAGCCTTACACCACAAGATAAGCTGCAGCTTGCTCAAGCAAAACAGTTACTCGATAATCCAGGACTTGCGGCTAAGATGACCGACTTTATTGGTACGCCAATCGAGAAAGGTTTTGCTATGCTGCCGAAAACCGTGAGTGAAGGGATTGGCAAGGTGACACAAGCGGCGTTGATGAAAGCATCAAGTGCAGCGTTATTTACCATGAAAGATGTACCGGGCGAGCAATCATCTGATCGATGGCACAAATTAGGTGTGGCAGTGAGTGGGGGCGTTGGCGGCTTTTTTGGCTTATCAGCATTGGCACTGGAGCTGCCTATTTCAACGACGATTATGCTGCGATCCATTGCTGATGTTGCTCGCAGTGAAGGCGAACAGCTCACCGATGTGCAAACTCAATTAGCTTGTCTTGAAGTTTTTGCACTGGGTGGTGAGTCTAACGACGATGATCAAGCTGAAAAAGGCTACTTTGCGGTGCGAACCGTTATTGCAAATTCACTGGCTGAAGCTGCTGAGTACGTTGCCACAAAAGGAATTAGTAAAGAGGCTGGCCCTGCCATGGTGAAATTAGTGGCAGTGATTGCTGAACGATTTGGGGTACAAGTCACTCAAAAAATGGCAGCGCAGGCAGTACCTGCAATTGGCGCAGCTGGTGGAGCAATCATTAATACTTTGTTTATTGATCATTTCCAAGACATGGCAAGAGGCCATTTTATTGTGCGCCGCCTTGAGCGATCGTATGGTGAGGAGCAAGTGAGATTAGCTTATGACAGTTTACTGATCGAAGGTTAAAACACGTTAAATAGCACTTCAGCATTAACTTCTGTAATGACCAACAGCTTGGAACTCACTCCTTTCTTAAGTCCATAATTAATCGTAACAATTAAACTGTGTGAACTTTCATCAAGACTCGTTATCTTAATAACATAAGCAATCATTAATGTTGACGTTATTACAAAATCAAAGGATACGATTTCAGGATGAATTTATTTAATCGAACCAGTTTGAATACGCTACTGGCAAGTTGCACAGGTCTATTGTTAGCTGCTCACTGTCAATCTATCGCTGCTGAAACCTCGTTTACTCCTCAATTTACCGCTCATCATATTGATGCTGATTTTGAGCTAACTCAAGGCATAGTGAGTGCCAACATTCTTGAGCATCAAGGCAATGAATTAATTGCTGTAGGTGTTGATGATAATCACGAACGTTGGTTAGCTATTTATGGTTTTGAGAATGAGGCATTAGTGCAGCTTGATAAATTAATGCTCTCAAAAGATATATATAGCTTTGATATTAATGAGCTAGAACCAGCTAAGGTCTCAGGTTCTAATCAAGCTGAAGTACTTACTCAACAGCTCTTTTTCGTTACCGATAATGCCTTACTGCAATATTCACCAGCGCAAAACACGCTGTTGGTATCAACGGCTGAATATGATGAGGCATTAGACTCCGTTGATGCTATGCCCACCCAAGGTTCGCTTAAAAAAGTGGCAGATATTCAGTCTATTTCTGTGACGACGCAAGCTGACTATATTTCTCGCGGCAATTTCGTGATTGATATTAACAATGATGATATTGCCGATATTCTTATCAGTGACTTTAGAGAAACAGCTGTGCTATTAGGCCAAGCTGATGGTGGATTTATCCAACAATCTTTACCCCTCCTTCCTGTGGTTGAGCTTAAAAATAATGGGGCAGAATATAGTCATGCCAAGCTGTATCACAGTGATATGAACTTTGATCAGCGCGATGACATCATTAAAGTTGGTGAAGGCTCACTTGAAGTCTATTACCAACAAGAAGATGGGCAGTTTTCTGAAATCGCAGAGTTTATCTCAGTCAGCCAGCCTATTAGTGGTGTTGATTGGTGGAATAAACGTGATGCCTATGGTGAGAATTTAGATCAAAGTGATTTGCTCTACCGCAAAGTTGAGCGCATCGGTGATGTGAATGGCGATGGCATCAGCGATCTGGTGGTGAGATACACTAAAAGCTCAGGCGTACTCGATAGAGTTAATGATTATGAAATTTACTTAGGCATTAACAACAATGGCAAGTTAACCTTCCCTCGAGAAGCAAACACCACCATTAAAGCGGATGGTACGCTAACAGGCTTACGTTTTGAAGATCTTGATAATGATGAAGTTGATGAAGTGATTGTCGCAGGTTTTGATATTGGTTTGTCGCAGATCGTCAGTGCGTTATTGTCTGGCAGTATCGATCAAGATGTACACGTTTTTAAAATGAATGATGCCAGTATGTTTGCAGACAAAGCCAATGTCAGTAAAGAAGTTGAGCTGAGTTTTAGTTTAACCTCGGGCCAAAGTGGTGAGCCTGTTGTTGCTTTAGCGGATATTAATGGTGACGGTTTTAAAGAGTTATTATTGTCAGATGATAATGAAGAACTCGATATTTACTATGGTCAAGCGGGTAGAGAGCCTTTTAAAAAGCGCGCCGAAGAATGGCCGGTAACGATTCCTGTTGAAGGAGCCATGTTATCGGCGGTGGATATTAATGCTGACGGTAAAGATGATTTATTGCTTAAATTTGGCAGGCAAGATCCTGAAAACCTACAGCGCCGCTTTAGTGTGTTAATTGCCAATTAATGGCAATTAATGCCGATTTTTCATTCTAGTTTATAAACTAAATAGCCAGCAGTAATGCTGGCTATTTTTATTGGTCGTTGTTCAAATCTTTATCGATGTAGTGGTGCTTGTTTAAGCTAATGATAAGCCTACTCTTTGCCTGAAACTGGCGTTATATTAGGTTTTGCTGAAAGTGATCAACCTCAAATAAACAGATAAAGATCGTAAAAATCGGTTTTGCTTTTCGATGATGAGCGTAAACTAATCTTAAACATGTAAATTAAATGCATGATTAGGTAATCATCAGGAGAAAGGCAATGTTCTGTATTCAATGTGAGCAAACAGTGAGAACCCCAGCTGGGAATGGTTGTAGTTATTCGCAAGGTATGTGCGGCAAGCTAGCATCGACGTCAGATCTACAAGATCTGCTTATCTATATGTTGCAGGGCGTATCGGCATATGCTGTAAAAGCGCGTGAATTTAATATTATCAATGCTGAAATTGATACCTTTGTGCCTAAAGCATTCTTTGCCACGTTAACTAACGTGAACTTTGATGATGAACGTTTAATGGATTACGCCTATCAGGCACAAGATTACCGTAACGAATTAAAAGCAGCTTACGAGCAAGCGAGCGCCGACAAAGGCGTAGAGCCTGAAGCTGTTATTGCACAAGGTTCACTAAACCTTGCTGCTTCAAAACCTGAAATGTTAGATCAAGCGCCATTAGCACTGCCAAACCGTGGTGACGTCCACGAAGATATCCTTGGTCTTCGTTTATTGTGTTTATACGGTCTTAAAGGGGCAGCTGCTTATATGGAGCATGCGCGCGTATTAGAACAAACCGATGCTGATGTTGCTGGTGAGTTCCATCAAATCATGTCTTTCCTTGGTGAAGATTCAGTTGATGGCGACAAATTATTTGGCACGGCAATGCAAATTGGCCAACTAAACTACCGCGTGATGGCGATGCTTGATGCAGGTGAAACTAGTGCATTTGGTCACCCTGAGCCGACTGAAGTGAACACCAAGTCAGTTAAAGGTAAAGCGATTTTAGTGTCTGGTCATGACATGAAAGATCTTGAGCTTATCTTGCAACAAACTGAAGGCAAGGGCATTAACGTGTTTACTCACGGCGAAATGCTACCGGCTTTAGCTTATCCAGAATTTAAAAAGTATCCGCACCTTGTGGGTAACTACGGTAGTGCATGGCAGAATCAGCAGCGTGAATTCGGCACTTTCCCTGGCGCTGTTGTGATGACATCTAACTGTATTATCGACCCGAACGTGGGTGAGTATTCAGATCGTATTTTCACTCGTAGTATCGTTGGTTGGCCTGGTGTGACTCACGTTGAAGGTGAAGATTTTAGCGAAGTGATTGATAAAGCATTAGAGCTTGAAGGATTCACTTATGATGAAATCCCTCACAAGATCACCATTGGTTTTGCTCGTAATGCCCTAATGGAAGCGGCACCTACAGTGGTTGAGAATGTGAAAAATGGTTCTATTAAGCATTTCTTCTTAATCGGTGGTTGTGACGGTGATAAATCAGAGCGTAGTTACTTTACTGACCTTGCTAAATCAGTGCCTGACGACACCATTATCCTGACACTTGGTTGCGGTAAGTACAAATTCAATAAACTTGAGTTTGGCGACATTAATGGGATTCCTCGCTTATTAGATGTGGGTCAGTGTAACGATGCTTACTCTGCTATTCAGTTAGCATTAGCGCTTAAAGATATCTTTGAATGTGACATCAACGAGCTACCATTAAGCCTTGTTCTATCTTGGTTTGAGCAAAAAGCGATTGTGGTGTTATTAACCCTATTATCGCTTGGTGTTAAAAACATCCGTACCGGTCCGACGCCGCCAGCTTTCTTAACTGAAAACTTAGCTAAAGTGCTAGAAGATCAGTTTGGTTTACGTAATACCACTGATGTTGAATCAGATCTTAAAGCAATGATTAAGGCCGCTTAATCAGCTGTATACGGTGATATAGGCTATCAGCTTGTATCACCGATTTACATCTCTAGTTATTTATCATTGACCTAGTGAAAGGTGCCCTATGAGTTCATCAGGATTTTCATTTTCTGCAGCACTATCTGCGGTGCAATCAACAAAAGACGAGAGCAAAGGCTCAGCTGAAAAAACCAAAACGATATCGGGTTTTTCAATGTCGAATGCACTCGCAAGCACTGCTAAGAAATCGGCTGAATCGCTTAATTCTGATGCAGAATTTTTAGCTGCAGATAATTGGCAACGCGGCGATATAAAGCTTCGCTGTGTAGAAAAGTGGAATGAAACTCATGATGTCGTTAGTTTTCGCTTTCAAGGCTTAACGCCGGTTAAGTTTAATTACAAACCGGGTCAATTTATTACCTTAAAACTCGAAATTGATGGCGAGATGGTTTATCGCAGTTACACCATGTCATCGTCACCTTCACGTCCCTATTCTATAGTGGTCACCATTAAGCGTATTCCAGATGGCAAAGTATCAAACTTTGCCGCTGAGAATATTAATGAAGGTGATGTTATCTCTGCATTAGGGCCTGATGGAGTCTTTAACCTTGTCGATGTGAAGGCAGATAAATATCTATTTTTAAGTGCTGGCAGCGGCATAACACCTATGTACTCAATGTCTCGTTGGTTACTCGATACCAAAGTCGGTAGTGATATTGGCTTTGTGCATAGTGCAAGAAGCGAACAAGACATTATTTTCGCTGATACGTTAAGTACGATGGCGCATAGAAGCTCGAAGTTTAATCTGAATTACCTTTTAGAGTCGGCACCTGAGCTTGTGGATGGGGTTAATCACACTGCTAATGACTGCAGAATGTCAGGCCGCTTCGATATGGCAAAGCTTGCTCAGCTGGTACCAGACTTTATGGAGCGGACTATTTTTGTCTGTGGGCCAGAGCCTTATATGGTGGCGGTAAAGTCACTGGTTGAAGCAAGCGGCTTTAATATGCTCAACTTTCATCAAGAAAGTTTCGGTGGCCCAGCAAAACCTGCAGTTAAGGTAAGTCATGCCAATAGTGACAGTGGGTTTATGTTGAGCATTGCTGATAAATCGATTTCCTTATCGGCTGATGACACCTTACTTGATGGGCTTGAATCTGAAGGGTTACCGATTATTGCAGCTTGCAGAAGTGGTGTTTGCGGGGCATGTAAATGCCAAGTGACATCAGGGACGACCGAGTCGAGCAGTACAATGACGCTGACTCAAGATGAAATAGCAGCGGGTTATGTATTGGCGTGCTCAACTAAAATTACTTCAGATGTGACATTAAAAATGTAGCTCATGATTCACTCGCAATTAAAACAAAAAAGTCAGCAAATGCTGACTTTTTATTTTTTGAGAGTGAGTTTAAATGTTTAAGTTGCCATTTAATAAGGCATAGATTAAAAATCCCACCCAGCTCGCTGCCAGTAATATCCAAGGGAACTTAGGCGATGAGGTCGGCGCTTCAGCGATAAACTCAATTTCACTCGTTTCTTGGCGTGACTTGGCTTTTAAGTCTTGCTTACGTTGTTTATCTCGGCCGCGGGCTTTTGCCTTTTGCTGCTTTTTATATTCCGCAATGCCTTTTTCGATACCTTGAGCAATTAACTTAGTTTGCTCTTTGGTTTGCGATGGTTTTTGCGTGGCTTTGGCCACTTTCATTGCTTCGTTTTGGGTTTCTTGAGAAATCTGCTTCGCCATTATGCCTACAAATACAGTGTTGAATTCTTAAAGACACTATACCGAATCTTGAGTGGGAACTTAAATTGTAGATTAATTATTGTTAAACCATGAGCTATCGCACGAGTGGGCACGCCGCTTTATCGTAAAATGGATTTTTCAATATAAGGAATCGTTAAATGTCTGACTCTATTCACGGTCGTAATGTTATTAAGTTGATGAAAGCGCAAAACACGCCACAACCACATCAGCAATGGCTTGCTCTTATGGCGCAAGAGTTTGGCGAAAATGCTGAGTTTCATACCTGTAGAGCCAGTGATATGAATGCGGCTCAATTAGTTGATTTATTTATCAGTAATGGCCGATTAACTGAAACAGAAGCGGGTTTTGTTATTAACCAATGTGGACATTGTGCTGGTAAAGAGCACGGTGAAGAAGGTCATTCGCACGATTAATTGATGACTGATGAGGCAATGGAGAGCTATTTGGCTTGATGTTTTAGCTTATTGCCTTGACAAATTTACCATAAAAAACGCCACTATTGAGTGGCGTTTTTTTACAGGTGAAGGCTTAGCCAATCACGCTTAGATAGCCTTGCAAAATAATCGCATTAACAATATCTATAAAGAATGCGCCTACAATTGGCACGACCATAAAGGCTTGTGGTGAAGGGCCTGTTCTTGATACTAATGCACCCATATTCATAACCGCAGTTGGGGTTGCGCCCATACCAAAGCCGCAGTGACCGCCAGCCATGACAGCAGCATCGTAATTACTGCCCATTAATCTAAAGGTGACGAAGTAGGCAAATAAAGCCAGGATTATGCCTTGGGTCAGCAAGATAATTAACAGTGGAATCGCTAAATCAAAAATCTCCCATAGCTTTAAATTCATTAATGCCATTGATAAAAATAGCGCTAATGACACGGTGCCGAGGATATCAACACACTCACTATTTATTTTAAACCCACGGGTTAACTCAGTGGCATTGGTGATAACAACACCAAAGAATAGTGCATAAACAAATTCAGGCATTTTCAGCCAAGTAATGTCGTATGCAGTAACAAATTTACCGAACCATTTAGCGCCAGCAACACATAACAGCAGAACAAATAAAACTTCTAAAATCCGTTTAGCAGTTACTCTGTCTTCTTCAAGCTGGTCGTAGGTCACTAAATCTGGGTGATCTTCATGATGATTACCTCCTACACCGTAGGATGAAACCAGCTTGTTTTTATTAATCAATCGCTGGGCAACAGGGCCGCCAATAATACCGCCCATTACCAAGCCAAACGTCGCTGCAGCCATAGCAAACTCAAGGGTGTTCATCCCGTAGTTCTCTTGGAAGGTTTGTGCCCAAGCAGCGCCAGTGCCATGACCTCCTGAAAGGGTGATAGAGCCGGCAATTAAGCCCATTATAGGTTCCAAACCTAATGCTGTAGCCATGGTTACGCCAACACCATTTTGGATAATGATATATAAGGAGGCGATACCTAAAAACAAAAAGACTTTACTACCGCCCTTCATAAGCAATTTGTAACTTGCCGCTAAGCCAACGGTGCTGAAAAACATTAGCATCAAGGTGTTTTGCATCGATAGCGTAAATTGAAGACTGATGTTATTGAAGTGCAGCAAAGTAATAAAGCTGGCAACGATCAATCCGCCCACGATGGGTTCTGGGATATTATATTTTCTAAAAGCGGGTAAATGACGGTTGACCGAATGGCCAATGAATAGGACTAAAATCGCTACAAGAAACGATTCAAGCTCTCCAATAGAATAGACTGTATTCATGAAACTCCTTTGGATAGCAATGAAAAAAGTAACACACTGCTTTAACGCATCACCACATGGTATGCCTTTATATATGACTTAAATTAATTAGTTATGCTGATTATAGATTATGACGGAGCTAAAGATAATGCTATCAAGCTAAATTGATGGGTTATTGCGCTAAAACAGACACAAATTAACATGTAATTAATCTCACGAATGCAGTTGTTAAGTTCAAAGATACAGATGTAGGTGACTTGCTTGTCACTTGTTAACTTTTAAGGACTGGATTTTGCGTTAATTTAAACCCTTGTCATTGATAAAAGGTGATTTGATGAGAGTGACTATTGAGTTTGCTGATGAGCATTAATCTGAGCTGCGGTAACTATCATTGATTTTATTTTGGTGTCAAAGGAGGGGATTAGGATGAAATTCAATGCTAAAAAAATGGAGTAATGACTTTCATCATTACTCCATTTTTATCACTATTATAATGCTTTAGAACGCAATTAAAGCTGCACTCCAAAAATTAAAATAGAAAATTAATCTACTGCAACCATAACATTGCTAGCTTTGATAATGGCATAAGCATTGCCACCAACCACTAAACCTAGTTGCTCACAAGATTTTTTAGTGACAACAGAAGTGATTTCAACACCTGCAGCTAATTCGATAACGATTTCGTTATTAACTGAACCTTCTTCAATAGAAAGAATTTTTCCAACAAGTGAATTACGTGCGCTGATTTTCATATTTTTGAAATCTCTATGTAGTAAGTGAATGTATATCAATGATATATATAATCAATTTATCTTATAAAAAATTGTTTGCAATAAGATAATGCGGCTAATGTTATAAGTTTAGTTAGTATTTTGTGGTTTTGGGGGCTATATCGCAGTTTAGTTTATGAAATTGCACTTTATCTTGCTTATTGTATGTCATTCATTAGTTGTAATTTTCAATGTTTGTTATGCCATTATCTTGTGAGCCTATATAACATTCATTAATTATCAGTGAGTTATAATAATGTAAATAGTCAATAATTTGACTTGTTAACTGCTTGGTGCTGGTGTTAAAATTCGCGTGTTTTTTTAAACTGTAGATACTCTAATGGCAAACTCATTGCAAAATGAGGACGCAAAGTGACAGCACAGTCGGGTCTGTGGGCTGCATTACTGAGTGTTAAAAGATGACAGATAATTTTGTGCAACTTATAACACTAGGATTTTAAATGAAATTGACAACTAAATTAGGGATGCTGTTAGCACTGTCTTGTTCCACGGCCTCTGTAGCTCAAGCTGATGAACTTGAACTGGTATCAGGACAATACTTCTACGGCTATGAAGAGCAGTTTAATCATGGCTCTTGGGGGATCATTGATGATTTAGATTTTTCTGAGTTACAAGAAGAAAACCCTAATTCGTTAAAGAGAGAACTGAAGGCATTGTACTCTGAAGATGAGAAAATGTACTTTGATGTTCAATGGACCCGTAAAACGTTAAAGAAAATGTTCCCTGAGCAATGGGCACAAGTTAAAAACCTAGAAGGTGATGAGCGCCGCGACGCCATTAAGAATATACGTAACCAAGCATGCGATGCCAAAATGGAAGTGGGTTATGCCACAACATATGGTATTGACGGTGAAGGTTATGCTGCTGAATTAGATACGCATGCCTGTGGCGGTGAAACTCAACTTGGAACCGTTAGAATGCGCACTTATGTGCCAACAGTTCCAGGTGCAAAGTATGCCATTTCTGTTAAATATCAAAAGCGTGACTATGATTATGAAGCTCATGGCGCACGAAATGAAGCAAATGCATATCGTGATTTAATTGTACGAGTAGGCTCGGAAAAACATAACTTATCACTTGACGCTGTCGAAGGTGAGTCACTGGATCAAGGCTTTAAAAAAGCTTGGATAACGTTTACAGCTGATCGTTTTTATACGCCTGTGATTTTACGTGACAGTGGTTTTCCAGATAGTTACGGTGTCTTGATCCGTGGTGTGCAAGCATTTAAGACTGAAGACAATGATCGTGAATTAGAATGTGCGGCTTATTATCCTGAATTTAGTCGTGATCTAAAGCGTTGTTTAGTGGGAGACGTTGATCCTAATTTAATGGGCTGTGACTTAACACAAGCAACACTAAATTGGACGAAAGGCGATAAGCTTATTGATGACGAAAGTCGTTCTATTGAAGAAAATATCTTTAGTACTGCTAAAAATACCTTCTTATCTTTGGGTCAAGCAGGAAAGCTTAAGCTGATTTTAAAAGAAAATGGTATTAATGCTAGCTGCCCTATTTCAGGTAAAACCTTACACCTTAACGAGTACACAGGTAATAATGGTACTTATGAAGAGTATGCTGAAAAAGGAGTGATTGCGGTTAAATTATTAGGTTGTATGGACGATAGTTTAAACGGTGTGTCTTTATTGGCAAATCAACATTTCTCTGCTGATCCAGAGAAACCTTTTGAATTACAAACTAACGATAAATTCGAATATAACTTCGCTCCAGAGGTTTATGCTGAATGTCGATTATCAAGAATTACCATTAAAGATAAAACGCATAAAATCCCAGAAACACAACAGGGATATGTAGAGAATAGTGATGGTATCGATTTAAATAAGATGACGCTTTCTAACGAAGATTAATTCGCACGTTGCTTCATTTAATGAACTAAAAGGCTGCCAATTGGCAGCCTTTTTATTAGTTGATTTTTCCATAAGACTCTATTTAAAAGGAGGATTTTTGTTTGTTTGAAATTATTTTTCATCACTTACTATTGGAGGTGTGTATAAAAAGTGTGCTAGGTTAGAATTTGTAAGCATGAGCTTAATGTCAATATCAATGGCTCATTACGCTTATGAAGCAGTGAATATTGCAGAATGAATAATATTAAGGATGATAAGAGGTGTTTATGCTCAGGATGTTGCGATTAACGATAAAAGGAACCGCAGTTGAACCGTTTCGCAAAAATATAGTTGGTTACTTAACGCCATTGTTCTTTGGCGGCATGTTATCTTTTTTATTAGCAGGTTGTAGCACCACCTCGCATTCTTCAGCCAAATTAAATGTAATGCCTCTTCCTGAAAATGGCGCTTATTTTGTTAACGCAATAGATTTGGATATAGCAAAAAATAACTTAGTTCCATCGGTAGAGAGTTTGTCAGCATTACTACCAGATCAAGTCGAAGAGCTTGAAGCCTTTATTGCAAGGCCTGAGATTGCTGAGCTTTCGAAGCGATATCAAGTGGTTCGTTTTATTAACAATAAAATGGTTAATTTTAATTACGAAGGTTTAAATTATAATACGGCTCAAGCTTGGCAAAATAAGTCTGGTAATTGCATGGCTTTAGCTATGCTGACGTATGGTGTGGCAAAGCATTTAAACGTGAGAGCTGTTTTTCAAGTGGTCCACTCGGCGCCTTTATTAACGCATATTTCAAATGACTTAGTCGTGACCTCAGATCATGTCCGTACCTTTTTATATGAAACGGATGCTGGCGGTGTATATATTAATGGTAGTGAATTCACCGTCATAGATTATTTCCCTGATAGAAACGATCGCACGGGAGCGGTGGTCAGTGAAGATGAGTTTCTTGCTATGTTTTATCGTAACCTCGCTGCAGATGCCCTTCTCGCCAATGACTTAACCTTGACCTACTCTCTATTAGAAAAAGGTTTACAACTTGCCCCTAAGTATATTCCATTGATTAATATGATGGCTGTGGTGCATCGACGAGTGGGAGATTATCACGTTGCTGATGCTTACTATCAATATGGCCTACAGTTTGAATCTAACTCACTGACATTATTAAGTAACTATAACTATTCATTATATTCACAAGGTAAAGTACTAGAAGCTGATGCCATTTATCAGCAACTCATTCAGCTAGAGAATGAGACACCGTACGGTTGGTACTCAATGGCACAAGAAGCGACGAGACAGCAAGACTATTTTGCTGCAGAAGCATTCTTAAAAAAGTTTATCAATAATAGCCCTTATTATCATCAAGCCTATTATGAACTCGCCAAAGTGCAGAATGCACAAGGCAAAGTGTTAAGTGCGAAAAAAACGCTCGAAAAAGCATTGGAGTTAACATCTATGGGCAAGAGTCAGCAAAAGTACTTAGCAAAATTATCTTGGCTTAAGCAAAGTAACAGCCCTAGTCATCGTTAGTAGAACAGCTAATCAGTAATAATAAAGCCGCATATTGCGGCTTTTTAATTTATGAGTTTAAGCGAGGCTGCTGCGTTCTAGTCAATACTCAGCTCTCAGCTTTGGATGCGCTTTGGTATTAGTCAATGCTTAGCGCGACCATTTTTAACGGATGATTGCCATCAAATGATGGGAAGTCTTCATGGCAGTGGATCCATTGTTGATGAGTCACACGCCGACCTTGTTTTTCAACACAGCGAATTAAGCTCTTCAGCCAAGTATCACGCTCCACTTTAGCGACATTATTACAACACACAATCGTGCCGCCAGATTTTGTAGCTAGCATGGCAGGTTTAAATAAGCCTTGGTAATCATTGATTAAATCGACAGTACCAAATGGACTTTTAGCAAAGCGAGGGGGATCGAGAAAGACTAAATCAAATTGTGTTGCTGGCAGCTTTGGGTATTTAGGTAATTTTTGCCCGCGGCGTCCGCCGACCTTAAGGCCTGCAAGCTGACGTAAAGCTGGAAAAGCATCACTTTGTATAAACTCACACACTTCTGTCACGCCATTAAGTTCGGCATTTTTCTTTCCAGCCGCTAATGCAAAAGAAGAAAAGTCTACGTTTGTGACCTTAGTTGCCCCGCCCATTGCTGCCGCAGTGCCGATGCCGCAGGTGTATGAAAATAAATTCAGCACCGTTTTATGTTCACTATGCTCTCTAACAAATTCACGGCCAATTCTCATGTCTAGAAACAGCAGAGGGTCTTGTCCTTCATGGCGTAATTTAGACGTAAATTGAATGCCATTCTCTTTAATGACTTGTTCAGAGCAAGCAAATTCGTGATGGTCACTCTGTAGTGCATTTTCGACACGGGAATTGCGTTTTGAGCGATCATTATAAATGACAGGTAATGCCGTTAATTCTGTGAGGACTTGAGTCAATGCTTCCAGCTGCGTTTCAGTTAGGGTCTGGTGAAATGTTTGAATTAACCATGCATTGCCATAGCGATCAATATTCAGTCCATTTTCACCTTCAACAGTGCCATGGTAAATACGAAAGCAATCTGTTTGACTGGCTTCTGCTTGAGCGAGAAATGTTGCTCTACGATCGATGGCATGGGTTAATGATGTTTGCAAAGACATAAATAAGTGCTCAGTGGCGAATAGAGATATAAACGGTGATTATATCAAGCTTTACTAGATTAAGGGGAAATCCCTAGCCTGAAAGGCTGGTAATTGTGGCAATAGCGCCTAGGCTAAAAGAAGATTATCCATAAATTTAGTGATGGAGGCTCAGTTTTCAGATGTTAATAGTATTTCAGCTATTGAATAGGGCATATATTATTGAGCCCGTAGGTTGATTGGTTAGGATTTAGAGGTTTATTTGAAGCAGCTATTTTGTATTTCCGCTAAAAAAATGTTGTTTTGTATCCTGGGCCTATGTGGTTTTAGCTTGACTTTATCTGCCAATGAACTGGTTTTTGACCCTTTGCTCACGATTAATGATAGTCAGCAAGGGCGAGAGCTGGTTGAGCTTTATTTTCAAGCAGAAAATTCACCAGATAACACATTTAATACCATAACAAGCATGAACACGTCAGGCGTGTTTGATAATAATGTGTTTTACACCGCTGTTTATTATCGCATTCTCCATAATATTGCTGTTGCAAAATCGGATCTAGATGCTGCGTCCCAGTCTGCTGAGAAATTATTTGAGTATGGTCAATCGCAACAGCTGGATTGGATCCTTGCAGAAGGCTTGACCTTAAAAGGGATCCTCGCTGCCCGCCAAGGTGAAAGCAAACAGGCTTTTGACTATATTGAGCAAGCGATTGTAATCTGTGAATCGATACATTATGAGCGACTATTAGCAAGAGCACTCAATACTCGAGGTATATTACACTCACGCAATTTAGACTACGAAGCATCTTTAAGTGATTATCAAAAAGCCATTTCATTGTTAGATGATAGTAACCAACATCATTTTCTAGGTCGAATATATTCAAATATTTCAGTGGTTTATTCGAGATTGAAAGATTGGCGAAATGCCATTGAATACAATCAGAAAGCCGCCGAATTGTTGTTGAAGGACGACAATATCAGTTATGAACTACTGGTTGTTTTATATAGTAATGCCAGTAATTTGATGTTGCAGGTTAACGATATCGCCGCCGCGACAGATTTTAGCCATAAGAGTACAGTTGCAGCACGTCAGTCAGACAATGTGCAGTTAATTGTAAATGCATTATGGACTGAAGCAGAATTATTGTTGCAGCAACAACAAATGAGCCAAGCAGAGCCGATTATATTGGAATGTCTATCCCTTGCTCACGAAGCCTTAGATCCCCTAGCATCAAAGCAATGTTTATATGGTTTAAGTGAGGTAAGATTTAGTCAAAAAAACTATGAGCAAGCCACAGAGTATGCAAACCAATTATTGCTAGATTTTGAAGATATTAATAATCAAGATTGGCTCTTAAAAACACATCAATTACTTGCCCAAATTTACCAAGAAACGGCTCAGTACCCTGAAGCACTCGCACATTTGACCACTTATTATGAAGGCACTCAACGGCAACTGTTCGATACACGTGAAAAACAAATCTATGAGTTACAAGTGAAATTCGATGCGCAATTACAAGATGAAAAAATTGCGTTATTGACTGCGGAGAATAACTTAAAAGCTGCCACCTTAGAGAAAAAAGAGCTCCAAGAAAAGTTGTGGATCTTAGTGTTTAGTGGATTAACTATCGGAATCGCGCTTCTCATTCATCGCTATACGTCTAATAAAAAACGCATCTCAACATTACGTTCAACCAACAAAAATCTCTATATGCAATCGAATAAAGACCCATTGACGGGTTTATACAATCGCCGATTTGTAAATAACTTTGTTGAGCATAAAATCACTAAAACAGGGGTAGAGTATTACAGTGTGCTCATTTTGGATTGTGATTTGTTCAAGAAAATCAATGATACCCATGGTCATGACGCTGGCGATGAAGTGTTAATGGCATGTGCCACTCGTTTGCAAAACAGAATCAGAGCAAACGATGTGCTCGCTCGCTGGGGCGGTGAAGAGTTCCTGATATTATTAGCGCTTGAGTCTGATGAATTGCAACAGCATATCTTGGAACGATTTAATCAGGTGATAGCAGATACCCCGGTAGAATATTCTGGACATTCACTCAAGGTGACGATTTCTATTGGGGCAACTAAGCCTATTTTATCGTCTGAACTTGTGCAACATTGGCAGCATTATCTCACTTTAGCCGATAGTGCGTTGTATCAGGCTAAATCACATGGACGAAACTGTGCTTTTATCGATGGGGCAATTATTGAAGCTTCATAGTTTACAAAGCTCGTACATTGCCAAGGTTTGCTTAGGAATTTGAAGGTACAGAATGAACCTTAAAGGTTTTATCGGCAATCAGTTTACCATTGAGTTCTAGTGTCATGCGCCAGTTTCCCACTTTGTTACTCACAGGTGCCCAAATACAATCGCCTAAATAAAACTTCCAATCATTTTCTTTTATATACACTTCGCCATCGTAAGGTGCTTCAATATTACCTTCTGCATCAGGGATATTTGGATGATAGATACAATATTTAAGCACTTGGTTTTTCGCTTTTTTAATGCGAGTGACAAAGCCGAACTCCATGTCTATTACGGCTGGCACATGGACTGTCGCTTCTAAAAAGCGGGGGAGCTCATCACTTTCAGAGTCCCACTTACTGAAGATGCCTGATTGGATTATCTTGATATCTGCTTTTAATTTACTCATAAACGTCTAAATTCAATTGACTTGGGCAGCGATTATTTCGCCTTAATGTGCTTAATCGCTGCTTGCATTGCAAATTCATAACCCTGAATGCCTAACCCGCAAATAACCCCTTGTGCTTTATCTGAAAAATAAGAATGACTTCTAAAGGGCTCTCTGGCGTGCACATTTGAAATGTGAACCTCAATAAAGGGAATGTTAACGCCTAAGATCGCATCTCTTAGTGCGACACTGGTATGAGTAAACGCTGCAGGGTTAATGACAATAAACTGCGCATCAGTGGCATGAATTGCATCGATAAGCTGATACTCGGCATTAGATTGAATATGATCAAACGCTAAGCCAGACTGCTGAGCTAATTGGCGAGCATTTTCAACCACTGTGTCTAAGTTATCACTACCGTATAATCCAGGCTCTCGGCGGCCCAATAAGTTAAGGTTCGGGCCGTTAACCAATAAAACTTTTGCTTGCGTTGACATGTTCATTCCTTGCTAAAAGTGTTGCAGCTCGCTGCGTTAAGTCAATTGCGATGTTACTGATCAAATGATTGGACTTAAGTGAGTGTAATTTATCATGATAATGATAGCCAAATCGGGAATTATTTTCATGATAACCCGCGGTAATGGCTAGGGCCTGTTGATCTTTGCTGGTTAAGTTTTGTTCGAAATAAAAGCGTTTTAATTGAGGCGGATGGATTGATGCCTAGTCATCTAAGCAAAATTCATCCAACAAAGAGTAAAACGCTTTTACTCGAACCCTTTGGGCAGCGTTTTTGGCCATTTTTACTGCGTTATTAACTTTTTATGTAGAATAACTACACCACAAAGTCTCTTCCTTGTAAAAATGGTCAACAATTCGCTGCAAAAACAACCTTGAAAGATCAACAGACCCTAATAATCAGATTTGCTTCTTCGTAGCGCTTTAGTCGCTCCGCGCTGTTTTTTTGCGTCAACACGGCGACGCTGACTAGCCTTAGTTGCCTTAGTGGCAATTCGGGCTTTTTGAACAATCCCGACGCTTTTCACTAATTCAATAAACTGCTCTAGTGCCAGTTGCCGATTAAAATCTTGGCTACGACTTTGTTGACACTTAATAATAATTTTACCACTTTTAGTAATGCGATGATCGGCTTTGGTTAGTAACTTTTGCTGATAAAACTCAGGGAGTGAAGACTGCCTAATATCAAAAATGATCTGCGCCGCAGTTGACACTTTATTGATATGTTGGCCACCTGCACCACTTGAACGGATAAATTGCCATTCAATTTCATTATCTTCAATGCTGACACGGTTGGTAATATTGATCATTGTGCTAAAACGCTTCACTTTTTTAAATCATAACTGTGGTTAGCTTAACAAACTTTTGTTTAGTACAGCGGATAAGATTTGCTACTATCAACAATAATATAGGCTGAAACAGATGTTGATACATCGTTATGCAGCCGCATAGACAGTTTGGAGTTGCGTTATGTTGTGCCAAATCCCTGATATTTCCCCAGGTGTCATTAGCTTGTTTGTTAGTGGACGTTTATCGACCCATGATTACCAAACGCACTTGCAACCATTGATTACTCAATATCGTGACAATAGTGGCCAAGTAAAATTATACATCGAAGCTGATGTGTTGCTAGAAGGGTGGGATGTCAGTTCATTAATGGGCGGAGATAAAGTTCAATTACCGCCATTTGATGCTTTGGTGTTTGTAGGAGGCCCTGACTGGGTAGGTAACTCGGTTAATTTACTTGCGCCATTTATGCAAGGTGAAGTAGCGTGGTTTCCGTTAGAGCAAAAACAACAAGCCATAGCATGGCTTAAGCAGTGATGTCAGTGTCGTGTTGCGACATAAAACCAGTTTAGATATTTTTTTGTTATAAATTCAAGGAAGTAAAATTAAATGTTCAATAATAAAACCAACCGTTTAGCGGCTAAACTAACGATTATTTTTGCTGCAGCAGCATTGGTCCTAGGGTTGAGTGCTTGCTCGCCTGAAGTAGGAAGTGAAGCTTGGTGTAAACAAATGAAAGATAAGCCTAGTGGTGATTGGACTGCTAATGAAGCGGCTGATTATGCCAAGCATTGTGTATTCTAAATGATCATAAACCGTGATCGCGTTATTTATTATGACATTCAAGGCTAGCGGGTTTAGCACTTTTAGGTAAACTCACAGTCTTATGACTAGCCAGTACTTTCATTAAGCTATTTAACTTGCTTGTTAAGTGCTTGGCTAGGAGTTATTTATCAGAGGTCATTTGTGTCATTGTCAGCCATTAAAACATGTGCAAAATTAATGGTCGCCGTTATGTTGCTGCAATTTATCAGCACTAACTTAGGTGAGCATCAATTGCATCTTGGTGATGGCGAAAACGAACAAGTGAATCATTCCCACATCGTATTTTCAGCACCAGCTGATGTTTGCGATAAAGCTGATGATTTTGCTCACTTATTTAATGCAACCTCGACAGCATCTGAAATCCATAACCATACATTATTGGCTGACAACCAAGATTATGAACTGTGTTTAGATTGTCAGTGTCACGGTGGTCATAGCGCAACAATTGATTTTGTCGCTCAGCTTATGCCTGTGGCAATAATTTCTGAAGCGCCAAAAACTGTTATTCAAACTTACATTCCCCCAGAAGCACGCTTAAGTTACCGCCCTCCTATTTTATTAATCAGTTAATGACTTAACTGATTAATTTTGCATAGTTATCGTTTTAACCGACTGGTTCTGTCTCATCCTATTGGGTTTGAGGCAGCCTGTATTGAGGCTAGTTATAAGTCGCCAAAAGGTTAACTCGCTTAGAAAACTATTTTTGCATCCAGATAATTTCAGGGTGATAACAGCTTTGCACGATTAATCATCAATTAATTTTAGATTTTGACTTAGGTCGAAACGAGAATAAATGATGAATAAATCTATTATTTCTTCAGCGCTTATTGTGCATTTAAGCATGATGGGGGCGAGTATTGCGTCTATACACACTGTGCATGCCGAAGGGGCGTTAGCGAGCACCTTTAATCGGCCAATGCATAACACTGCTCACTCAGCATTTGAGCGCACTAATGTTACTACAAGTACTCAATCGTGGTTTGACACCTTGATGCTCAGCTTTGAACAGTTGCCACAAATACAGGCCCAAATGTCGTTAAAACGCCAAGCTTTATTGAAGTTATCAGCCGCAGATAATGCGATTTATAACCCAGATCTTGGTGTGGATTATCAACATGCACCGGAGGACGACACCTTCACTATCGCCTTAAGTCAAACTATTGATTGGAGTGATAAGCGAGGCGCAGCAATTCGATTAGCGCAATTGGAGTCAGAAATCACCTTGTCGGAAGTGGCAGTTGAGCGCAGTCAGATACTGTCAAAACAATTGTTGGCAATAGTGGCGCTGCAACAAAATCAAACCTTGTTCGCTTTTAATCAACAGCAGTTTGATTTAGCAAGGGCGCAACTTGCATTGGCTGAGCAGCGTGTCGAAGTAGGCGATATTGCTATGGTTGAACTGCAACTCATGCGTCTTGATGTCGCCAACAATGCAGCCGCTTTGGCTTTAGCAGAGCAAGCATTACTTGTTGCAGAAACAGAAGTCTACACCTTATTAGGCCATGAGAGTGTACCTAATATAACGCTAAACAGTTTAATAGAGCTGACATTAAGCCAACGAGTCACTCCAGAGTTACCCGCATTAAAAACGGCCTATCAACAAGTCATGCTAGCCAAATTGCAGGTGAATCAGTTAAAGGCTGACTTATCTGCAGATCCCAGTATTAGCCTCAGCGCAGAGCGTGAAGGTAGTGATAATAAATGGGGGCTAGGTGTGTCGATTCCATTAACCGTCCGCAACAACTACCACGACTCCTTTGCTGCAGCGAACGAAAGCATTGCCATTGCTGAACAATCTTATCTAGCGACAGAAAAGGCACTGCATCAACAGTGGCAGCTATTTACTCGTGCAATCCCAAGATTATTAACACGCTATCAAGACTGGCAGCAATTAGTTGAGCAATCAGGTCAAGAGGCGACAGCTTTGATTTCAGGCCAATGGCAAACAGGTGATATTAGCACCAGTGATTATCTGCAAAGTCAGCGGCAAATGAGCACTAGCTTTGTTGCTGGCGTCAACTTAGAGGCCAATTTGTATCAACACTGGCTAACGTGGATGGGCGACAGCGGGCAGCTTGAACAAGTGCTACAGCAGCATTTTATGACCAATAAGGCAGCAACTACCGACGCTTTAGCTGATTAACTAACAACAATATTAAGTGGTTATTTGTTGAGTTTATAAAGCGAATAACGGCTTAAAAGGAACATTATGAATATTCAACATCTTGATAAAAAACTGAGCAAACGCTCGCTAACTGTTATCGCGATACTGGTGTCAATTTGCTATATCCCCCAAGTATTAGCGGGGCCCGGGCATAACCATGCCGAGAAACCACAACAAAACGATCGCATTACTCTGCAGAATGAAATCACTGATGAGCATAGCAATGCGTTAGTGCTTACTGACCGTCAGCAGCAAATGGCTGGTATCGAAGTGATGAGCTTATCAAGTAGCACATTTAACTTAGATGATGTGGCTACAGCAACCCTCATTGTCGATCGAGATCATACCGTCACCCTAGCGCCACAGTTGGATGTCAGAGTGCTAAAACGTCATGTGGTGCCAGGCCAGTTAGTCAATAAAAATCAAGTTTTACTGACCTTGGGCGGCGCGGCAGTGGCTCAAGCGCAAGCGGATTATATTACCGCAGCAGCTGAGTGGAATAGAGTGAAACAGATGAGTAAAAACACCGTCAGTGAAAGTCGACGATTAGTGGCAAAAGTACAAGCTGAGCTGACTCGTGCCAACCTCGAAGCGCTCAGTATGACGGCATTGCAAATCAATCAATTGATTACCAAGCCTGAGTCCATTGGTCGTTATCAATTATTGGCACCGATCAATGGCCGGGTGCAGCAAGATGTGGCCTTGATAGGTCAGGTTTCTGCTGGTGGAAGCCCGTTAATGCAGTTAACGGACGAGTCACACTTATGGGTCGAAGCTCAGCTTTCTGCTCATCAGGCTGCGGGGATAAATAATGGCGATAAAGCATTAGTCAGAGTCAATGAGATATCCATTGAGGGGACGATTATTGGCCGTTCCCATGAATTGGACTTGGTGACGCGCACAGAACAAGTATTAGTGAGCATCGATAATAGTGAATACGGTTTACATGCTGGACAATTTGCGGAGTTGTATCTACCAAATAGTCTCGATGGTGGTGTCGTGTTACCTGATGCCGCTTTGACCCGCAGTCGCGATGGTGATTGGCAAGTGTTTATCCAAGATGAAGATGGGTTTGAAGCGGTCGAGGTTGAAGTGATTGAAAGCCAACGCGGAATGAATATGGTTAGGGGTATTGAGCCTCGCGTTCATGTGGTGATCAGTGGTGCGTTTTTGTTGGCGTCTGAACTTGCAAAAGCAGGTTTTGATATTCACAACCACTAGGAGCTGAGCATGTTATATAAGTTAATCGAAACAGCGGTTAAACACCGATTTGTAGTGGGTTTGGCGTTGCTCACTATTGTTATTGCTAGTGTATTCATGTTGCCAAAGCTGAATCTGGACGCCTTTCCTGATGTCACCAATGTACAAGTTACGGTGAATACCGAGGCCGAAGGATTAGCTGCCGAAGAGGTAGAAAAACTCATTAGTTACCCTGTTGAATCTGCCATGTATGCCCTGCCTGAGGTGACTGAAGTTCGATCGCTGTCACGCACCGGTTTGTCGATAGTGACCGTGGTTTTTGCTGAAGGGACGGATATTTATTTTGCCCGTCAGCAAGTTTTTGAACAGTTACAAGCAGCAAAAGAAATGATCCCTGAGGGTGTCGGCGTGCCTGAGATTGGGCCGAATACCTCAGGGCTAGGACAGATTTATCAATATATCTTGCGGGCAACACCTGAATCAGGCGTTGATGCCGCAGAGCTACGTAGTCTCAATGATTACTTAGTGAAGTTGATTTTAATGCCTGTTGGCGGTGTTACCGAGGTGTTGTCATTTGGCGGTGATGTACGTCAATACCAAGTGAACATCGACCCCAACAAGCTACTCAGTTACCGCCTAACAATGGCACAAGTGACAGAGGCTCTGGAGAGTAATAATCGTAATGCTGGTGGCTGGTTTATGCCCCAAGGACAGGAGCAGCTTGTTGTTCGTGGTTATGGGTTACTGCCTTCAGGTGATGCGGGATTAAGGGCAATAGCACAAATTCCATTAACAGAGGTGGCAGGCACCCCAGTTAGAGTTGCTGATATTGCACAAGTTGAATATGGCCGTGAAATTCGTGTGGGTGCAGTAACCTTTACCCGTAAAGAGCTAAACCCTGTGAATGGCAAAACTGAAGTTAATGCCATGGGTGAGGTTGTTGCTGGCGTTGTACTAAAACGCATGGGGGCGAACACTAAGGCCACGATTGATGACATTAACGAGCGGGTGAGTTTGATTGAGCAGTCACTGCCCAAAGGCGTCTCGTTTGAGGTGTTTTACGATCAATCAGACCTGGTTAAGCAAGCTGTCACTACCGTTGTTAATGCTTTACTAATGGCATTTGTGTTCATCGTGATTATTTTAGTCTTATTTCTGGTTAATCTGCGGGCGACGTTATTAGTGCTGTTATCAATTCCTATCTCGATTGGTTTAGCGTTGATGGTCATGTCTTATTACGGCATGTCAGCGAACCTAATGTCACTGGGTGGTTTGGCGGTGGCTATAGGCATGTTAGTTGATGGCTCGGTGGTGATGGTTGAAAACATTTTTAAGCACCTGACTTTGCAGCAAGCGGATTCAGATTTAAACCAAGTCGGTGATAAAACATTCGCAGCGCAACAGCTTGAGCGTCATCGTTTGGATCACAAACTAACCGCGCTTACCGTGAGTAAGGTGATGTTAGCGGCTAAAGAAGTGTGTAGCCCCATCTTCTTTGCGACCGCAATTATCATCGTGGTGTTTGCGCCGTTGTTTGCACTAGAAGGCGTTGAGGGGAAAATGTTTCAGCCGATGGCGGTGAGCATTATTCTGGCGATGGTTTCAGCATTACTCGTCGCACTGATTGCTGTGCCAGCCATGGCAGTGTTTTTATTTAATCGTGGGGTCAGCGTCAAGCAAAGCCCGATACTTGCCCCTATTGAACGAGTTTATCGTCAGCTATTGGCAATCATCATGAAGCAACCTAGGATAGTCATGGTAACGGCGGTGGCGATGTTCGCTGTGAGTATGATGCTAGTACCCAAGCTAGGCACCGAGTTTGTGCCTGAACTTGAAGAGGGCACCATTAACCTTCGGGTGACTTTAGCGCCGACAGCAAGCTTACAAACATCACTCGATATCGCACCAAAAATCGAGGCGATATTGATGGATTTCCCTGAGGTGGAATATGCATTAAGTCGTATTGGTGCGCCAGAGCTTGGCGGCGATCCAGAGCCTGTGAGTAATATTGAAATCTACATTGGTTTAAAGCCTGTTGATGAATGGCAAAATGCTGAAAGTCGTTTTGAACTGCAGCACTTAATGGAAGATGAACTGAATATCTTTCCTGGCTTGTTGTTCACCTTTTCACAACCGATAGCCACCCGTGTAGATGAATTGCTTTCTGGGGTGAAAGCGCAATTAGCCATTAAAATCTTCGGCCCAGACTTAGCGATATTGTCTGAAAAAGGTCAGCGACTAAAGGAACTGGTTAGCGAGGTTGAAGGAGCTGTTGATGTGTCGCTTGAACAAGTCAGCGGCGAAGCACAATTGGTTATTCGGCCGTTACGTGATCAACTGGCTCGATATGGCTTAAGTGTCGATCAAGTGATGAGTTTGGTAAGCCAAGGTATTGGTGGCGTCAGTGCAGGACAAGTGATTGATGGTAATGCCCGCTATGATATCAACGTGCGATTAGCTGAGCAGTTCCGCAGTTCGCCAGATGTACTGCGTGATTTGATTTTGCGCGGCGCTAATGGTGCCCAAGTTCGTTTAGGTGATGTGGCCAAAGTGGCTGTAGAAATGGCGCCGCCGAATATTCGTCGCGATGATGTACAGCGCCGCGTTGTGGTGCAAGCTAATGTATCGGGCCGTGATATGGGCTCAGTGGTTGAGGATATTTATGCCATCGTGCCAGATGCTGAGTTACCTGCGGGTTATACCGTGGTTGTCGGTGGTCAGTATGAGAATCAGCAGCGTGCGCAACAAAAGCTGATGTTAGTGGTGCCGGTATCTATCGGATTAATCGCCTTATTATTGTTTTTTTCATTCGGTACGCTTAAACAAGTGGGGCTGATTATGGCCAATGTGCCGTTAGCGTTAATCGGCGGAGTAGTCGCGCTTTACGTTACTGGGACATACTTGTCAGTGCCAAGCGCTATTGGCTTTATCACCTTATTTGGCGTGGCGGTGCTTAACGGTGTGGTGCTGGTGGATGCCATTAATCAGCGGCGAGAAGAACACAATCAATCTGAATCACTGCAAACCAGCGTGTTTGAAGGCACTATCGGCCGATTGCGCCCTGTGTTGATGACGGCATTAACTTCAGCATTAGGAGTCATCCCAATATTACTGTCAACGGGTGTCGGCAGTGAAATCCAGCAACCGTTAGCGATAGTGATTATTGGCGGTTTATTTAGCTCGACGGCATTAACGTTGTTGGTATTGCCGACTATGTATTTGTGGTTATATCAAGGTAAATAACTTAATGAGATAAAACCCAATAAAATTAGGTTTTATCTCTATTTATTTAAACCATTTATTAAATAAGGGTATTAAAATATTTAAAACATTTAATTTACATTTGTATTTTTTTGTGTATTTTATATAAAAAATTTTACATGGATGTGTTTAAATAATATGCAGCTACGATGGATCGTTGGGTTTTTCCTATTCTTTATTTCTAGTTTTTCATTCGCAAACTCTAATTCAGACTATCAAGGTTTTGAAGTCTATAATGATAGTGATGGAAATATCATTCTTAGAGTCCCTTCAAAATTTGTTTTGATTGCATCTGAAATAAATATTCCATTAAATATCACACCCAAAAATGGTGTGTTTAAGCTAGTTCAGTCTGGCAATAATTGGGTATTAGAACCAATAACTCAGCAACAGTTTAAAGTATTAACATTAACGGATGCCTCTCATTTAAATATTGAATATCATGATATTGATGGTGATGGAATTAATGACTTGATCATTAGAGATGTCAGCGGTACCCGTGATAGTTTTATTGTTTCAAACTTAACTGGTACTGCAAATGTAGATGCGTACAGTTTGAGTAGAAATGAAATTGACTTATCTCAAGGGGAACCCTTAACTTTTATCGATATCAATAATGATGGTATTAAAGATATCGTTTTAGATTACAATTTAGCGAGTCAAGTTACTTATTTAGGTTCTAGGTCTGGGAAGCTCGTTAATACCTCTGGCAGCGAATCATTTACCAATCCTGGTAATGTTATTGGCTTAAGTGCGGGGCAATTTAAGGTAACTGAATCTGGCGCTGCGACATATAGCATTCCTCTATCCTTACCTCCAGCAACGGCAGGCGTCGCACCTCAAGTCGCTTTATCATATAGCAGCCAAGGTGGTGAGGGTATATTGGGAATGGGCTGGAATATTTCTGGGCTATCAGCAATATCACGTTGTCCTAAGAATATTGCCATTGATACAAAAATTGACGGTTTAAAATATAATTCAAGTGATGCACTTTGTTTTAATGGGCAGCGATTAATATTAAATAATAATAGCTCTGATGAATATCATACAGAGATCGATAATTTCTCTGTTATTAAGGCGTTCAGCAATAGCAAAGGGCCACAATATTTTACCGTCACAACAAAAGCGAATGAAACACATTACTACGGTAAAGCACCGCTAATAACGTCTTCTACCGATGCTTATGTAGAAAGAGGCGGTTTTGCAGCTAACTCTGAAGCAAAGTTATGGGCACTTAAAGCTATAGTTGATAATAAAGGTAATTACATACGCTATGACTATGAAAAAGATATCAATAAAGGCAGTCATTTATTAAAAAATATTGCTTATGGTGGCAATGTTACTTTAGGAAAATCGAACTATAACAAAGTTGAATTTATATACACAGATGTAGCGCGTTCAGTAGAAGGGTATGCAAATGGTGGCATACTGACTAATAATAAAAGATTAACTCAAATCAAAGTTAAGCAAGATTCAGACATTTTTCGATCTTATGATTTTACTTGGTTATTAACTGATATCCCAGAAGAGCGCAATTATGTAACTGGAATTCAAGAGTGTTTCGACGAATCCAATACCGATTGTTTACCTGCAACCAAATTTGAGTACGAGCAACCAATAAGAAAAAATTCGGCGCCATCCTATGCACTTTGTGAAAGTGAGCCTGGAGACACAATTTGCCGAGCCGTTTCTTATTGCGACTCTACGGATAATCAGTATCAAACTTGGTGTCGAATAACCAATAACACAGCTAATTTTACACCTTTTGAAAGCGTTACACATAATGCCGCTGTGACCAATGGCGACAGATTCTATGCTCAAGTTTTAGATTTCAACGGTGACGGCTATGCCGACATGTTGTTTCAAAAAGATAGTAGATGGCATTTTTATACCACAGATTGGAAAGTCACGCCCACTGAATCAACTGCTTCAATTCCGACAAAATATCGCAATAATTATCTAAGTGATGAGAACATTGCACGAACGATTAAAACCAGTGCGATTACCAATAGAACACAAAAGATATCCAATGCCAGTATAGGCGAAAAAGGCTATGCAAAAGTTATTGATTATAATGGCGATGGTAAACAAGACTTGCTCATTCCGCACAAATCTGGCAATTGGCACGTCATTAGTTCAGAGCCTAGTACAGAGGAGGAAGAACATTGTGAACCAGAACCTAATAACAGATTGTTATGTGAAACATTCAATGTAAGTTACGATTTTACCTACAAATCATTGGGTCGATCTTCTGCTGAATATGAAAATACTGTCGTTGCTGACGTAGATGGCGATGGTCTACAAGATATTGTATTTAAATTAAGTGGTACCTTGAAGTATTACCAGAATCTAGGTGGCGCATTTTCCGCAGCGAAAAATATTACGCTAGTGTTACCTTCAAGCTTTAGTGGTGCGACTGCATCACAAACTTACGGTCATAACATAGTGTCTACTTCCGCCAATCTCAAAAACTCAGCCATGATCGATATTAATGGTGATGGATTGACTGATATTGTGATGCGTGTACTTAAAGTTTCAGAGCCTGAATTTGACCCTGGTTGTGGGATGAACCCGCTATCAATAGCTTCAAGTTCACAACCAAGTGTTGATACTCAAGCTATAGATTGTGACAAAACAGTTACAAGAACCTATAGAACATATGCATTTATAGCGTCAGTTGATAATGGTCAAGTAAAATATGATGCGACCAATAGCCCTGTCCTAGGTAGTACATTAAAAGCATTAAGAGCTGCAGATTTTAATGGTGATGGCTTAACCGATATAGCCTATATCAGTAGCGATACTTGGCATTACAGATTGTCTAAAGGCAATGGCAGCTTCACTGCTCCCAAAGTACTGACGGGGATTGAGGCTAAAACAGAAAGTGTCTATAACCGTCATCAGTTTGTTGATCTTGATGCCGATGGTCGTACCGACATTCTTGCTGCCACCAAAACAAAGTCGTATAACATCTTTTTATCTGCGCCAAGTGCAACCTCTGAAAGTGCCAACTTTATTCGACGTGGCGCTATCAATGTGGGCACCAGTAATACACCAACCAATACCGCCATACGTCTTGCAGATGTTGATGGTGATGCAAAAATGGACTTATTGACTTCGTCATCTAGTTCGGGATATTGGAAGGTCCAAAAAGCCTATCGCCCTTATATTAAAGAACATGTATTAAAGAAAATTACCAATGGATTTGGCGTTGAAACTAATATTGCGTATGCGCCATTAAACAGCGGTATACCGTTAATTAATATCAACTCATCTCAAAACACTAATGCCCAAGATTATATAACGCCAGTAGCAGGCATGTATGTGGTAACAGAAGCCGCAACTCAGTCAACCAATACTGATTCCGTATTAGTGCAATATGCCTATGGTGGGCCGCTTGCTCATAAAAAAGGCCGTGGCTTTTTAGGGTTTGAAACAGTGCAAACAACAGATCCTCAATCTGGTGTTATCACTACGACTCAGTTCCATCAGAAGTTCCCATTAACTGGCATGCCAATATCAACAACTCGTAAATATAAGGATAATCTGTTAAGCACTGCTGAAAACACTTACACGCAGACGACGAGTAGTAATGGTGGTATACAGGTTTACCTTAAAACGTCGACAGAAGAAAGCTATAGTCTAGATTTATCTACAGACGGTAAAACAGTAAGAAACCCCAAAAAGGTCAGTGAAACGTTAACCACCAATACGCACGATTCATGGAATAACTTAACAGAAAGTGTTGTTGACATAAAAACCGCTTCTGGTGCACTGGTCCATAAAACGAAGACAACCAATTCTTACACATCAAGTGCCTACAATCAGATTAGTGCAGCCGCATTAGTATTATCTCGTAGTCATAATCAAAAGGCAGTGCAATCAGGTAACCAACCAGATGCTAAACGCTTTGGTCGACTGTATACAACAGCGGTGACGAAAACACGTTATCAAAATACTGATGGTGCTAATGGTAAAACGCAAACTCGCAACACTAAGTTTAGCTACTATCCAAACGGTATGTTAAGAGAGTCAAATGTAAATGGGCTTACCACAGCATTTTTCTACGATAAATACGGTAATAAAGTCGCCGAGCAAACCTACGGTAAACATAATGCCACTAGCTACCAAAAACGTGGCCAATACTGGTTTTATGATAATCGTGGTCAATACCTTGCCAGTCAGATGAACCAAAACGGTCAGTCAGAAACGTACCTATATAATGGCAAGTCGGGCAGTACAGCAACCCTTGGCCGTATTTACAGTAAAACAACCACTGGGCCGAACAAATTAGCCTCGACCAGTTATTTTGACATTCAAGGACAAGTAGCACGACAAGTCTTAGCTGACGGTAATTACACTGAGATTACTCGCAGTCAGTGCACCAGTTGTGACAAAAACTACTTAACTGAAACCACCAAAGGTAGTAATAAACCTCAATCGATAAAGTACTTTGATAAGTTTGGTCGCCAGCGCGAACAGCGGGCGATGGGCTTTGATGGTAGCTGGATTGTTACAGCATCAACTTACGATAAATTGGGCAGAGTGACTCATCAAACTGTACCTAAATATGACAGTGCCTCAAGCATTAAGTCACAGCAGTTTTATGATGCTTTAGGACGAGTATACAAACAAACTAAGTTAACAGAGTCAGGTACTGCGACAGTATCCAATACCATTAATGGCTTAGTCACGACATCTTATGATGAAAAAAGTCAGCCATATAAAGAAACACGCAGCGCCGATGGGTTATTGATTGCGCGAACTGACCCAAATAACCAAGTCATTTATTACTATTATGATGCTTTTGGTAATACCCGTAAGGTTACGACTAAAGCAAAAGATAAAAATAATGCTTGGAAAACCCAATCAATCACCACTGACTTCGATGCCTATGGTAGAAAAGCGGCAACAAACGACCCCGACAAAGGCAATTGGACCTATACCTATAATGCGTTTGGCGAGTTATTAACGCAAACAGATGCAAAGCAACAGGTTACGACCACTGAATACGATGCCATGGGACGCATGTTGTGGCGTAAAGATGATACCAACTTATCCTGTTGGGGTTACGGTAGCAGTACAAGTCAACATAATGTAGGTAAGCCTGCATGGGCTAAAACTTGGGCGAATCAAACTAATTGCGCGACTTCTGCTGCGGTTCTCAGTAGTGAATACTATTTTTACGACCACTATGGACGCCCAAATCAAACAGACTTTAATCTTGATGGCAGCAGTTATAGCACTAAAACAGAATATAATGCCAAAGGTCAGGTAAGCCGCCAGCATTACCCTTCAAACAACGGAACCTTTTACGTTAATTTTTATTATAACACTAACAACTACCTTTATTTACAAAAAGACAGCAGTAATCGAAATTTACGTCGCATTACGGAAATGGATGTATTTGGTAATATTACCAAGCAAACTTTTGCAAACGGAACATCTGAAGAAAAAGGCTTTAATAGTCGAACAGGCCGCATCAGCCATATTGATGTAGCCAAAGGCACACGCGATATCCACACCTTAAGTTATGGTGAGTTTGACGCTAAAGGTAATGTTGAGTTTAGGGCACATAGCTATTTTAATAGCGCGGGTGGGCAAACATTATCTTTTAATGAAACCTTTACTTACGACAAACTCAATCGTATTGAAACCCGCGACTTAAGTGTTGGAGGTGGTAGCTTAACCGGCTATAGCTATGATGAGCAATATAGCTACGATGGATTTGGTAATATTAAAAGCCGTAAAGGTTATTCTGGTGGCAGTTACTCTAAAAACTTAGCCAGTTACGATTATTTACAATCAGTAAGTGTAAATAGATTAAATAGCGCAACTGTTGACGGTAAAACCTACAATAAGTTTATATATGATGATAACGGCAATATCACCTCAGATGGCCGCCGTAACTTTACTTACAATGCTTTCGATAAAGCCAGCCGTATAAAATCGGGTAGCCAATATACGGATTATCAATATAACCATAATCGCGCAGTATTAAGTCGAACGGATTATCGCCAAGAAGGCAGTGATTGGAAAACATTCCATACTGATTATGTGGGCTCGATTTATCAACAGGAAAAACGTTATAAAGGTAGTCAGCTAGAAAACACCCGTCATAAATATTTAATCGGCAATATTATGGTGGTAAGAAATCACAATACTACCTTAGGCAAGAGTGAAGAGGTGCAGTATCAGCATACTGATCATCAAGGCTCTATTCTTTCAATAACCAATCAGTCAGGCGCTGTACTGGAACAGTATTTTTACACAGCTTTTGGCAAGCCGATGAAGCTCGCAGGCTCGAGCCTTATTCAAGCGATTACCCCAATGGCGCGGGGTTATACTGGCCATGAAATGCTGCCGAATTTGGATATCATCCAAATGGGAGGACGTATTTACGACCCAACCCTAGCGCGCTTTATGCAAGCAGACCCTTTTATACAAGCACCGTCTAATCTGCAAAACTATAACCGCTACAGTTATGTGCTTAATAACCCGCTGACTTATACCGACCCAAGTGGTTACATTATCAGCACTCTTTGGGGGGCTGGTAAAGCCATTTTTAATAAAGTTGCTAAGCCAATACTAAAAGGACTTTCTTCAGTACCTATTTTAAATTCGGCAGTGAAAATTGTTGGTTGTTATTTCACCGGACCTGGCTGTCCAATGTTTTTAGCTATTTACAATGGTGCTCAAACTCAGGCAGTTACTGGGAGTATAGGAGCTGCACTTAAAGCATCAGCTATTACTTATGCGACGAGTTATGCCACTGCGGGTATTGATGCGAATGCAGGCTTTGTAAGTGGAATGATTGCAAAGGGAGTTGTAGGGGGGGTTAGTGCTCACCTTCAGGGAGGTGACTTTGGTAGTGCATTTATTTCTGCGGGCGTTGGGGCAATTGGAGCCTTCGCTGCAGGGGCTATGAATATACAGAGTTTTGCTGGTGAAGTAGCTGTAGCAGGCGTTTTAGGTGGCACAGTCTCAGAATTAAGTGGAGGCAAGTTTGCCAATGGTGCAATTTCAGCTGCATTTAGCGTTATTATACGAGGGATAGCAAAACGCAATAGGAGTACTTCTTTAAGCTCTAACTCGTATAAGTCTTCTGGTGGCAAAGTTCATGTCGATTTATCCCAGCTTGAAACTCAGGCTGAAAGAGATGAAGTGGCAATATATTTAGAACAATTTAAAGGTGACATGTCAGTAGACCAAGGTAGTTTAGTCGTTGCGCAATTAGAATTAACGTTTGTAAAGGATATGTTGGTCTCACTGGATGTGGGAGCTGCTAGAATGAATATTAAATTTCAACAAGGTCAGAGTCAGGTGAGTAAAATAGCAGGGGCATTAACATTACCTTTAATTGCACCGTCAGCAGTGAGTGCTATTGGGGTAAATAATTTAATTAATGTTTATGGCGGATACACAGTATTAGATTCTGGTGGGAATATAGTTACTGGAGAAGGTCAATGGGGAGATTATTTAAGTATTTTATTAACTGGCTATGGTTCAGGAATGCATCGAATGATAAATATACCTGGTGCTAATATATTTAATACAACAAAAACAGAAGCTGTGAGTTGTGCTGCGAGGCAAGGGTATATATGCGGGGAATAAACTCAAAAAATATGGAGTATAATGATCAAGTTTTCAATCAAGCGATTATGGTAATGATAACTTGGTTTTGTGTTTATATAGTTGTTTATTTGGTAGGCTTTTCTGATTGGTATATTGAATTTTTAGTTTATTCAGTATTATTTAGTTTAGTGCATTTTAATAGCTTCTATTCAAAATTGTGTAGCTCTATATATAAAAGAAAGAAAACGAAGTTACTTACTGGTTTTATGGGTTATGGTGCTTTTATGGTTTTTACTGACTTAATTTATAAGTTCCAATTTGTTCCAGACAAAAAAGTTACTATTTTTATATATATTATAATTTATCTAGTTTTATTGTCTTTGTTAGATTTTTATATAAGGGTGTCAAAGGTGATGGAAAAATAAGTGGACCAGATAGAATAAGTGGGGTCAGAGTAAACTTAATATTAGTGTCTCTCTCCACTTGCAGTTTTAATAAAAAGTGAGTTTACCGCTTTGTAATAAATTATGGAATAAGCCTAAATAATCGTTTTGGCTGTGGAATCCATACAATCTCTTTCAAGGAATGAACTGTTAATAATGAACAAGACAATACTGATATTTTCGATATTATTTTCACCATTAATTATGGCGAATGGTCATGTGGATAAATCGACTGTTGAATATGTTCGTGTAGATTTTTCTGGTAAAGGGATTATTAAGTTCACTAGAAAGTTAACTAATCTCCCCAGCAGGGTGTGGTAATGGCCATCCACAGCATTTGTCATTTAATACGAATACTGCTGCTGTTAGAGCAATAATGAGTATGGCGTTAACAGCGCATGCCTCCGGAAAAACCATTTCAGCAAGGGGCACTGGCGGTTGTGGTCATTATGGAACCGTCGAAACTAGGAGTTGGGGTTTGGTGAATAAATAAATTGACCTATTTACCATTGTTTAAGGTTAGGTATAGCTATTAAGTACAATAAAAAATGGATTTACAAATGTTTAAGGTAATAAGTTCATGCGTGTTGTTAGCAATTTTTTTTGTAAGCGATGCTTTTGCAAAACGATATGACATAACCGCTGATATTGGCCAAATTAGATATCATGATGCTGACAATACTTTGGCAAGTAGTTGGCGTGGTGATATGTGGTTTTCGTTATCAAACCCTAATCAGCAACCAAATTGTAAAACATATTCGGGTAAGTACGCGATTTCTGTGTCAAAAGGTAATGAAACTGCTATTTCAATGATATTGGCTGCCAAAATGTCAAGTAGCAAAGTGATAGTTACAATTGATGATGAAGTAAAACGCGCAGGATCAGTATATTGCCAGTTGCAATATATTACGATTAAGTAAGTTTGATTAAGTCAGTGGCTCCTTTTTTATAAAACATGGATGTATTTAAAAATATGTTACGTATAACGATAACTATCACTTTTTTGCTCTGCTTTTTATCCGTTTCGGCTGAGGCAAATACCACAGCAAAAATCACTAAAATTCTGATGTACGAACAAGGTGACATTATTTATGTATACCC
Source organism: Shewanella sp. MMG014 (assembly GCF_018100775.1). Classification (NCBI taxonomy): domain Bacteria; kingdom Pseudomonadati; phylum Pseudomonadota; class Gammaproteobacteria; order Alteromonadales; family Shewanellaceae; genus Shewanella; species Shewanella sp. MMG014. Next base: position 54,132 of record NZ_JAGJDZ010000007.1, on the reverse strand, counting down.
TGAAGGTGGGGTGCAGAATCCACCTAGTTGCCATGGCTCAAATGGGGATTATCTCAGTTATAAAATGAGTAGGCCTATGGCGAAAGAGTACTTCAGCATGTTGATGCTTGCCTTTGCAGCCCAAAAAACGGTTGCATTTAGAACAGAAGGGCAATGTTTAGATCAGTCTGTGTCAGAAACAATTCGTTATTTTACTGTTTATAGATAATTAAGCTATTAAATACGCCTCCAAGGATGATTGAAATGCGTTTAAAACAGCTAACCGTAATGGTCGCTCTATTTGCAATTGCTGGCACTGCCAATGCCACTAAATACACTTGCTCAGGTTTAGTGAAAGGCTTATCTGTGTCACCGCAAAATGGTTTAGTGCTCGCAGAGAGAATAGGAGAGCTGCAATGGCCACGACTATGTTCTATTTCAGAAGATGTGGCTGGTATACCTGCCGATAATTGTAAATTGATTTATTCCACATTACTTGCTGCGCAATTATCTAATAAAACAGTGACCATTTGGTTTAACGACAGCAAAGACTGCAGCCCAGCCAGCCATCCTGCTTGGGAAGAATTAACTGGTTGGTATTTTGGCCCCCGAGTTAATGATTAGTTTTTAATATGAGTAATAAAAAAATAAACAATACTAAAGGATTAGTTATGAAATCATGGGCGCTAAAGTTAATTGTTTTTTCTTTTGTGAGTTTGTCATTTTCAACCTCAGCAGCATTTAATTGCTCGGTCGATGTATCACGTGTACTTATTTACGGAAACGGCTCAGTTAATATACTCCATACAGGTAGAGGTGATTATACCTACATTTGTAATTTAAATAATGATTGGAAAGGTGTGAGTGTTACCACCTGTGCAATGTGGACTGGCATGCTGCAAAGTATCAAGCAAAATAATGGTAAAGCAATATTTTATTATGGCGGTGAAGGCAGTTGTTCAACTTTGCCGACTTATAGCGGCACGCCTGCACCTGTTTATATTGGTGATATGTAATAAATAATATGCAGATTAACAATGTAATGGATACTTTTATAAAAGGGATTTTATATGAAACATAAATTGATATTGAGTGTGTTCTTTGCATCTTGTTCACTCCCTTTAAGTGGCGCAACATTAGTATGCAGTGGTAAGGTTGAGACATTATCTTACCATGCGCCAAACAAGTTAATGATCCAATTATCCGATATGAATCGACCTGTGTTCTTTTGTAATCCAGATGCTGAGTGGAAAGTGACTGGCACCAGTTATATAACAGGGCCTGATACATGCAAAACACTCTATGCCACATTTCTAGCCATAAAAATGTCAGATAAAGTTGTTGAGTCAATGTATTTTGATGGAGCTCAAGTACCTAGCGACTGTCAAAGTTGGGAAAGTTGGAATTATGCTAACATTCGCCATTTTAAAATAAAATAACCGATATTTTTGTTTGGAGTTTCAATAATAAATTAACTTTTAAGTTATCCATTTGATAAAGCTAGATTATATAGGTACGAGTATGAGTGCTAGATACTGATAGAAATTATGACAAAGCGTACAGTTTATTATTAACGGCTTTTATAGCGGGTAAAAAAGTAACTGGCTACTCTGACGAATGTGCCACTTTTGATGGTCAAACGTATAACAGGATAAGAGGTTTTAAATACTTAATTGTTGAATAATTCAGTATTAAATAAATGATGAAGATACTTATTACGATTTTTATTAGCTTGCTATGTTTTTTTCATTCAAATGTTTCATTTGCCATCAGTGATGCCGTAGATGCAAAGGTTGTGTCTGTGCGTGTTGATCGAGATGGAAAAGGAATAGTGATTTTCGATAGAGATTTAAAAGGCACACGTCCTAATTGTGTTTCTGGTGGATATTCGAGGCACTTATCATTTAATTCTTCCCAGGATGGTGGTAAGTCAATAATGAGCTTAGCACTAACCGCACAAGTTTCAGGGAAAAAGATTAGGGCGAGAGGAACTGGGAGTTGTCATGATTATGGTCCAGTTGAATCATGGTTATGGGGTTGGACAGTTAATTAGTACTTTAACTTTATATTTATTTAGGATTACACCGTGAAGTATTTGCTTTTGTTTTTAATTATTTTTACGCCTTTAGTTCAAGCTAATTGTGTGCCGCACGGTTGCTTTGGGGTTGAAGTTGAAAAACTATATATCAAAGCATCGGGGATGGTGTATATAGCAACTTCGGGTGATGAAACGCTAATGGATTGTTCCGCAGTATCTGGTGTATACAGCACTTTAAGTCCTACAGACCCAGGTATTAATCGGATCTATTCTACTTTATTAGCAGCTCAGATGGCTGGTAAAAAAGTTTCAGTGAGAACTGTAAATAGCTCTAATGTGTGCCAAATATCTTATGTGACAATTGACAAACAATAACAATGCTCTTTTAGCTAAAAACAAGGAACGTTAATGCGATATATAATTCTTTTGTGTCTCAGCCTTTTGGTGTTACCTAATGTGGCCATATCAAAAAGATATTGGCCTAGCACTACATTAACGGATTGGTCTTTAAGTTTAAATAATGGTGTTGCCTATATCTCATCTCCTCAATTCCCTGAACATTGCAGTTATAGCCGCGGGCAAATCAATATGAGTGGCACTGAATTTGATCGTGCGCAATATGCTTATGCGCTTGCCGCAAAAGCTAAAGGTAAGAGTTTGAGATATGTTATTGATGATACTCATTCTACTTGCGTTATTTCAGGTTTATCCGAAGTAAATTAGTCATGGACGATTGTACATTTGAAAAAGTTATTTTTTATTGGGTTAATGTTGATGAGTTCAAACGGTTTTGCTGCATCAGGATGGTCAGGTGCAGCAACGATTGAATCGATGTATTTAGTTAATGAAGACCAGATTGTCATTAAGCTATCAAGTTTTAATAATGTTACTGGTTGTTCTTTTAGCCCTGATGGACAAGTTATGGTTAGGCCATCTAGTCAAAAAGTTTCCTATTCTATGATTTTATCGGCGTTTATGGCTGGCAAGAAAGTTAATTTTTATTTGTTCGGTGAATGCCAGACAACTCATTGGGCTGATGTCAGTTTTGCCTCTTTTGGACATTTAAAAGTGCTCCATTAAATCAAACGGAAATTGTATGTGGAAAAGAAATGTTGTTATCACGTTTAGTTTGTTTATTTTATTTTGTTCAAACTCTTTTGCCGAATCTTTTTCGGGGAAGGTTACAAGAATTAATTTGTACGGCGGTGATTGGGGAAATAGTTGGAAAGGGGGCATGCTATATAAATTAGATAAAATGCCTGCAGGAGTAACCTACTTTACTGTCAGACAATCTGATGTGGCATTTGATAATTTTTACTCTGCCTTACTCGCTGCTCAACATGCTAAAAGTAAAATTGTTGTCACCTATGACCCCAAAGCGATTGATGCCTATGGTTATGTTACTACTCGAGCCATTACTAGTATTTCCGATTAATTGACTTATCAGGCCGTTACGTATTTGGTAAACAAATACAGAGCTTATCAAATATTAAATTCACACATAATACAGCGTGGTTTTATTCAATGTTAAAATTTTCAACTTTTATGATTTTATTGAGCTCTATTAATCTTGCTTATGCTGGTGGTTGGGCTACTCCCGCTGTGCCTACTCATATTGAAATCGAAAGGGGAGGTGGCTTCTTCGTTTTAGGTGCTTTTGGTAATGCTGGGAATTGCACTAAATCGAATAGTTTTTATGTGAAGGTCGATCACCCACAGTATGACAAAATATATTCAACTGTATTAGCCGCTTATATGGCAGGTAAAAAAGTGAAGCCTTATATTCATAGTTGTCTACCTGTTACTTGGCATTCAGTCTCTAGTGTTACTTATAACACTATGACAAAGTCAGGTGCTTTATATATTCACGATTAACACTTAATAATTTGTGTACCAATTTATTATTACGTTACGAGTAGGGAAGCATGACATCTATTGCGTTTAGAGCTTTATTTTTCACCATTATATTAACTGTATGCAAATTTGCGACTGCAGGAAGTACTTGGGCATCAGGAAAAATCACTTCATTACTTGCATCTGGTGCGGAACCAGCAATTAGATTAGCGGGTAATATATCACCCGAAGATTGTAGTGGAGGCAAGTATGGCTGGCTATATTTTGAAGGCTCAGCAGAGGAAAAGAATAGGGTTTATGCCACAGCGTTAGCTATGTCACTGTCGAATAAGACTGTTACTGTTTATACCAATGGAGACGGTCAAAGGTGCAGAATTAGTAATATTCAAATTACTTCAGGGCTAGGATGATGAAATACTTACTTTTTGCATTGGCTTTATTTCTCCCATATTGGACCGTTAATGCTGCTGATATTGCATTCGGTAAAGTGATAGGTGTTAAGCATTATGATTTTAATAACGTTAAAGTTATTAAAGTCTATTTTTCTAAAGAGTCTACTCATCAAACGACTGAAATGTGCAATGGTGTTGGTACCATAACTCAAACAAAACATTCAGAGCAGGTTGTCAGCCAAATGCAGAGTATTGCTATGGCGGGGTACCTTTCTGGGTCAAAAGTTAGAGCATACTCTGAAAGTAATGATAGCTGCGAAATCGATCTAATTAGTCTGCAAGAAAGCTACTTTTAGCCATTAATGGATAAGTATTCGCGCGGTAAGAAGCAAAGGAATGTCAAATGAGAAAATTTTTATTATTAATAGCATTAATGCTACTGAGTCATCATGTTCTAGCAAAAAGTCCCAGTTGTTATAGTAGCCATAATGGTTATTGCCAGTATGAGGGGCAAGTACGAACTATTTATGTAAATTCTAGTGGGTTAATTTTATTGTATTTTGATGTAGCAATAGACCCCAGCGATGCAAGTGTTGCCAATGTATCTATTTCCCATGGAAATGCTGGTGCGATTCGCATAAGTGATAACCCAGACTTTGCTAACTTTTTTTATTCAACAGCGTTAGCTGCTCAAGCGAGTAAGCGTCCTGTGACTTTGCAAATGCGAGGCTCGATTAGTGGTTATTTAAAAATGGACAGAATTTGGCTGAAGGAGTAGTAAAGTGCTAAATTTTTCAAAATATCTGGGTGTAATAATTATTCTTGTATTTGGTGTTTTTTATCAAGGTCAGGGAGTTGCTGGATACAACGATAATATGAATGGGATAGTTTCAGAAATCTTGACTTACCCTTCTGGTCGAATTCTTTTTAAGTTACATAATCAGCCTAGTTCTCATCCTAGCTGTAAATCAGGTTTTTTTGCCATTGCTACCGATGTATCAGATAAAGGTCGAGAGATAATGTATTCGAGATTATTAATCGCTTACACAACTAAACAACCTGTAAATATCGGTTTTGATAATTTAGGGGATTGTGGGAGCGGCTACATACGAGTACATCGTGTAGGTTGATGTAATAGCATGGTGTTTCAAAGTTTTAGTAGTAAGTTGTTGTAGTAAATCGAGGATTTATCCTCGTTTTGTATGAGAGGTTATGTTGAAAGTTTTTACTGTAATTATTCTATTGCTAGCCAGCTCTTCTAGTCATGCCATATGGTTAAATACAACTGGTAAAGTTGCCAGTATTGTTACATATGCGGGTAGGGATACTGTACTTGTCAATTTAGATAATCATGGAACTGCAGTCGCAGAGTGTGCTAATAACTCTACTTTTGCTATAAGTCTTCACAACTCTATAGAGCAAAGGGCTAGAATGTTTGCAATTTTATTAGCTGCAAAAGCATCAGATAAAAGTGTGATTATTTCTTATAGCGATACTGGTGGTTGTGAGGCTTGGGATAGCAACCCAAGTGCATATAGAAAAATAACGAGGTTATATGCAATTGATTAAGGGGATGATATGAAGAAATTTATTGCGCCATTCATAATTGTTTTTACTCAGTTGTGTTTGGGGTGTTCCTCAACAAACAACCAATCTGCAGCCTCATTAGTGTTCAGCTTTTCAGATCCTAATAGAATCCAATTTCAAGGTAAAGGTGCAGGTGCTGGAATCGCTTTAATGTCTGCAATGGGCCCAATGGGTATTGCTGTCGGCGTTGCGATTGATGAAGGCATTGCAAAGGATATTCGAGCAGCCACTTCTGAACAGGGATTTGATATGCGTAACTTACTTTCGCATACAGCGAAAAACGTTACAGTAAATCAGTTTACGATTCGTTTCGAAGAGGCGAGTCTAAGTGGAATAAGTTCCTCAGATAATGAATATATGATTAATGTTGAAAAATATGGTTATAAAATTGTCGATGGTAATAACGATCTCACTGCTGCTGAGTTAGTTATTAGTTGGACTGATAAGAAAGGGTTAGCCCAAAAAATTCGCTATCCTCAAGAGTTTGAAAATGTCCCCGCATTTCCACTAGAGGAGGTAAGAGACAAAGGTGTTAAAGCTAACTCATTATTAGCGGATGCTGTTGAAGCCGTTTTAAAAAAATATTGGATATTACAACAAATATAATTCAAGGATTGAAAATGATAAAAGTAGTGATGAAGATAAGTTTTGTTCTGATTATTTTAGGTTTCTCGCTAAGTGCGAAAGCGAGTTTTTGGTCTGAAAATACAAAAATCCTTCACTTATATCCATCAGCAAGTGGAATGGTATTTATGACTGATTATCGTAATAGTGATGTCAGTACATGCGATAACGGTGGGCGATATTTAATCCCTCTTTCTCATGTTAATTATGATGTTCTCGTCAGTACTCTATTAGCTTCATATTTTTCTGGAATAAAAATTAGAATGAATGTAGATAGCGTGACACCCGCATGCAGCCCAACAATAAACCGTTTTATTGTAATAGGTTGATGTATTTAACTATTATGTTCATTTTTTTATGAGTATTATTTCTATCTAAATGTATTCAGTTCAAATCAGACTTGCTCAATAGGTGATAGGTTTAAACTTGTTATTTTTTGAGCTGGTATTCTATTCATATCTTCTAGTGCCGTCACACTCTGATTTCTACGATCTTCCGATACCTTGACATTATCTACCCCTTTAGAGACTATCGAGTCGAAAAAAATGTATAAATATTTAAAGGCTTTGTTAAGTAAAGTCTAATAAAATTAATAAAAATGAAGGAGAAGGCTATGTTTTATCGTGCGTTGATACTGTCTTTGTTACTAGTATTGCCAACTGCGGTTAAAGCCGAGAACTATTCAATTGGTACTGGTGGTCAAAGCGGTATTTATTATCCATTTGGCGGTGCGTTAGCCAAAGTGTGGTCAGATGAAGTCCCACAAGTAAACGTTAAGGCTGAAGTGACAGCTGCATCAGTTGAGAACACAATTAAAGTGGTACGTGGCGATATGATTGCCGGTATCGCGATGGGCAATGTTGTCCTTGATGCTTATAAAGGCGAAGGTAAGTTCAGAAGTGCAATGCCAGTGAATACACTGTTTGCCTTATATCCAAACCTTGTGCATGCCATTAGTCTTGAAAAGTCAGGCATCACTTCGCTTGCCGATCTTAAAGGAAAACGTATTTCATTAGGCGCTCCTGCCAGTGGCACAGCGGTAACGTCTGCTGCATTACTTGAGTCTATTGGTATTGATGTGAAAAAAGACATCACTGCTGTGTACCTAAATTATTCAGAAACCACCAATGCATTAGCTAATGGTCAAATTGATGCTGGCTTTATTGTGGGTGGTCAAGGTGTTGGTGCGGTGACTCAAGTGGCATTAACCCATAAGGTTAATATTATTCCTGTTTCTGCTGAAGAAAGTGCAGCGTTTATTAAGCAAAACCCTGCTTATAGCAATTACACCATTCCTGCCGATGTATACAACAATGTGGGCGCTGTGCCGACATTAAGTGTATGGAATGTGATTGTGGTTAGCGCCAAAATGAGTGATGAGATGGCGTTTAACTTAACTAAAGCTGCTTTTGAGAATATGTCAGAAGTGCAAAAGGTCGTGAAGGTTGCTGAAGCCACAACACCTGAAAATGCTGACCGCCTGCAAGGTGTGCCATTGCACCCAGGTGCGCAAAAGTATTTAGATAGTATTAAGTAGAACGCTGGATTTTCTACACGACAAAACACCTGTAGGTGAATGCAAGAACACAAAGGCAACGTAAGGTTGCCTTTGTATATTTAGGTCACTGATTGTGCTTAGGTGCAATCTTTGGCATAGAGGAAAAAATATGACCCAAGAACAAGGCAAAAAAGCCGAGCAATATGTGAGTGGGGATAATGCGCATCAAACAGGCCATAATCCTGATGTTGCCAACACACTTCCTTATGAAAAAACCATTAAAGTTATAGGCTACACAACACTTATCGTCGCAGTGTTATTGTCTTCATTTCAAATTTGGCAAGGTATTACCTCCACCATATCGGCCACTTATTTTCGACCAGTGCATTTGTGCTGGGTATTAATTCTGATTTTTTTACATTATCCGCTGATTAAAAATCGCCGCAAAAAAGGCTATTTAGCGGGGCGTGTGTTCGATCTTGCATTGTGTGGTATCACCCTCTTTGCTGGCTATAGAATGTCCATTTTTGACTACAACGATATCGACCATATGCTTTATGGTTTAGGTACTGTGGATTTAGTAGCAGGCAGTGCATTGCTGGTTTTATTGTTGGAAGGCTGTCGGCGTACCGTGGGGTGGGTGATGGTGCTGATTGCAGGGATGTTTTTAGCCTATAGCGCATTTGGCGACTTACTCCCTGGCGCAATGGCCACCAAAGCTTATTCACTGCAAGAGTTGATTCAGTTCCAAATATATTCAGCCAATGGTGTATTTGGCTCTGCCTTGGGTATTGCGGCCACAACTGTGTTTATTTTTGTATTGTTTGGTGCTTTTTTAGAAGTCACTGGCGCAGGTAAATTCTTTATCGACTTAGCTTTTTCAATTGCGGGTAAGTATCGTGGCGGCCCAGCCAAAGCTGCAGTATTGGCATCAGCTGGGCTTGGCTCTATTTCAGGCTCAGCAATCGCAAACACAGTAACCACGGGCGCTGTGACGATTCCGATGATGAAGAAGTTAGGTTATACCCCAGAGCAGTCGGCAGGGATTGAAGCCTCTGCTTCAACCGGTGGGCAAATTATGCCACCGATTATGGGCGCAGGTGCCTTTGTTATGGCGCAATTTACGGGGGTGCCTTATAGCGACATCATGTTGGCCTCTATTGCGCCTGCAATTTTGTACTTCTTTTGCACCTTACTTTATGTGCACTTAATGGCATGTAAGTTAAACCTTCAAGCGGCGAGTCGTACAGAAGCGGTGATTGAAGTGATGAAACATGGTGCTCATCATCTTATTCCATTGGTGATTATCACCGTGTTATTGATGATGGCCTACTCACCATTACTGGTTGGCGTAGCGGGTTGTGCGGCGATTTTAGTGACTGCTGCACTGCGAAAACATAGCCGTATTGGGATTAAGAAGTTTATCGAAGGCATGAAAAACGGTGCGCTATTAGCGTTACCTATTTCTGTTGCTTGTGGCGCTGCAGGCATCATTGTTGGTGTGGTAGGGCAGACGGGGATTGGCTTGCAGTTTACCCAATTTGTGATGGATTTCTCTGGCGGTTATATGTTGGTCGCGCTGGGACTTATCAGTATTGTGGCACTGGTTTTAGGGATGGGCTTACCGGTTACCGCAGCTTATATTGTCCTCGCTGTCATGGCTGTGCCTATGTTAGGTGATTTTGGCTTACCACTGTTAACGGCTCACTTAATCGTGTTCTGGTTATCGCAAACCTCCAATGTGACTCCGCCGATTGCGCTGGCTGCGTTTGCAGGCGCTGGGGTTGCCAATGCTAATCCGATGAAGTCATCCGTTGAGGCATTTAAGTTGGCAGGCGGTTTGTTCATTATCCCAATTATGATGGCTTACACTGACTTACTTAACCCTGAAGCTAGTATGCTGGCCTTTACATTCGCTATTGTTCAAACGGCAAGTATCATAGTCGCGATAGCAATTTCGATTGAAGGTTATTTGTTACGTTCGCTTTCAACGGTTGAGCGCTTGGTTGCAATCACCACTGTCCCTTGGGTGTTATTTAATCCATTTGGAACAGGCGTTATTGGCGTGGTGGTTGTACTCGGGTTATTAGCTGTGCAGTGGAAAACACAAGATAAAGCTACGGTTTAATAGGGTGAGTTAACAAAAAATAGGTTTAGCTTGAACGGCTAAACCTATTTTTTATACCTAATAAGCACATTGATGGTTAACAGCCAGTGATATCGACCGTTAATGTGTAGGTGGTTGCTGAGCCACCAGTGCCAGTCGGTTCAATATAGCGTACATGACAGTTAATGGTTTCATCATCTAAATCATAGCCGTAGCGCACATTTGACGAGCCTACTTCTACGTTTGGTGTACAACTTCCACTACCAAAACAAAAGTCTATCTCAGAGCCGATTTCGAGCATTTGCGGTAACCCGCCGCCATCATTTTCGCCAAAGGCTTCTGGGTAGCCCAGTTTCATCTCTATTACTTCGCCGTTGTAATCAATCAAACTGCGGTCATCTTTTTCGACGCCATCAATAGCAGCGCGTGAATAGGCTAAATCAAGTGAAGACTGAATCGCGGCTTTTACCCCTTGTACGGTCGCGATTTTTGCATCACTTTGAAGGTTAATAAATTTAGGTGCAGCAATAACAGCGAGGATCCCTAAAATAATGATAACAATCACTAATTCAATTAACGTAAAGCCTTTAGTGCTTGTGAGTTTAATTGAGCCTGAGGTTGAGTTAATCGCCATCTTCTGTCCTTTAAAGTGAATTAACAGCTTGTTTATTAGGGTTTACTTATGTCTTGTATGTTAAAACACATTGACTAAGATGCATAAGAAAAACTTCAATTAACCTATTTAGGGTAGTAAATCCTCCCCTATTTTGATTGCTAATCTGTGACTTTTTATTGTCATATTGCTTCAATATTTCGTGTAAATAGAGTTAAAAAAGCGTGCTGTTTTTTGGTTTTTTGGTCCAATTATAGTTTGCTCACCCCCTCCTAAATAATTACTTTTGGTGACCTTAGTGAAATATTTGTTAAATATGTGACCAATTAATATCAAATGTTTCTCTGTGTAAGTTATTGTTTTTTAATAATTTTAATATTCCCTTCATTATTCTGAAATCTTGTTGTCACTTAGGCGAAGTCTTTTTGTCATTTTTGCAGGTTAATTTGTCGACCAGCCAAATTACTTAACACGCTTAATTCCGTCCTCGGAGATGACAATGGAACTGAAAAACATTTTTAAACTTAACGCTGTATCTGCTGCACTTTCTGCAACCTTATTACTTGCAGGTTGTGGTGGCGATATCAATATCGATACAGGTTCAGACACTGAAACGCCAACAACTCCAGATACGCCAACGACTCCTGACGTATCAGATCAAGAAGCGGCTTACGGTGGATTTGCTGAGAAGAGTGCAACAATTGCTGCAATCGACGGTAAAGAAGTTTGGGTATTATCTGGCACACTTGCTCCTTCAACAGGGGCGTCAACGGTTAACGTTGGTGGTCAAGACGGTGACAAGATTATCCTAGGCAATGATGTTGTTTGGATGCTTGATGGCGCAGTTATCGCTGGTGGTGATAAAGCAGATTCAGTTGAGCTATCTGTCATGGCGGGCACTAAAATTGTAGGTGGAAGCGAGTCTTACCTAGTGATTAGCCGTGACTCTAAAATTATGGCAGAAGGTACTGCTGAAGCGCCTATCGTGTTTACATCATTGGAATCTGCACTGGGTCAAGAAGGCCAAGCGGGTCAGTGGGGCGGTTTAGTATTACTTGGTAACGCACCGGTTAACTCTTGTCCTGATTTAACAAGTTGTGATGCCGCTTTTGAAGTTGGCAGCCACAGTTACGGTGGCGATGACACAGAAGATAACTCGGGTGTTATTCAGTATGTTCGTGTTGAGTTTGGTGGCTTTAAAATCAACGACACACAAGAAATGAATGGTATTAGCTTTGCCGCAGTCGGTGCGGGCACCACAGTTGACCATATTCAAATTCATAAAAATAACGATGATGGTGTTGAATTTTGGGGCGGTAACGTTTCGCTTTCACACGTAGTGTTAACTGAAAACTTTGATGATTCGTTAGATTGGACTAACGGTTGGCAAGGTAGTGCACAACACGTTTATATTCGCCAAGAAGATAATGGCTCTAACCGTGGTATTGAAGCTGACAGTAACAGCAGTGCAGAAGCTGAACCACAATCTCGTCCTGCGTTAGCTAACTTTACTATTCAAGTGGCTAACGGTACTAACAGTGGCGGTGACGATGCTGAAGGTATTTTATTCCGTAAAGGTACAGCAGTAGATGCTTACAACATGCTTGTAAAAGGTGATGTTGATTCTGGTGAATGTTTAGAAGTTAACGATGACAACACAGTAACCACTGCTGAAGCCGGTAACTTAAACATGCAACACAGCTTAATTGATTGTGTTGAGCCGTTTAAAGATGCCAAACCTGATGCGGATGAAGGTCGTGAGTTAGCACTTGATGTTGAGCAATGGTTCCTAGAGCAAGATGGTAACTTAGCTGGTGCATCTGATTTATCAGGTTATATGCCTAATTCATCATCAGTCGCACTGACTGGTGGCGCTGCAGATTTAGCTAATATGGATGACCGTTTAGTTGATGCGCAGTACATTGGTGCTTTCGATGGCACAACTGACTGGACTACAGGTTGGACGACAGCTATTCACGAAGATGCTGCGCCTGCACCGACTGAACTGCCAGTATTAACATCTTGTCCTGTTGGCACAACGTCAGAAGAAGTGGTAGCTGGGCTTTATAAAGATGCTAACGTCACTTTAGTGTGTTCAATTCAAGGCAATATCACTTCAAATACCACGCTACTTGCTGGTCAAAACGTGATGTACAAAGTGGATGGTGGCGCGGTCGTTGTAGGTGGTGATAACACTGATTCTGCAACGTTAGCCATTCAAGCTGGTACGCAAATATTTGCTACAGATAACAGCTATATTGCGATTAGCCGTGGCTCTAAAATCATGGCGCAAGGCAGTGCAGAACACCCAATCGTGATGACTTCACAGCAAGATGTGATTGCTGGTGCTGAAGGTGAGCGTGGTCAATGGGGGGGTTTAGTGTTACTGGGTAACGGCGAAACCAATACTTGTCCTGATAAAAATGCATGTGACGCTTCATTCGAAGTTGGCGATTTCCCATACGGCGGTAACGACAACACAGATAACAGTGGTCAAATTAGCTATGTGGTTGTTAAGTATGCTGGCTTTAAAGTAAATGATACCCAAGAAATGAACGGCATCTCGTTCGCAGCAGTGGGCAGTGGCACGCAAGTAGACCACATTCAAGTTCATGCGAATGGCGATGATGGTGTCGAGTTCTGGGGTGGTGCGGTCAATCTTAAATATGTCTACCTAACCGACAACTTCGATGACAGCTTAGATTGGACTAACGGCTGGCAGGGTAAAGCACAATACGTGTATATCACTCATGAAGATGGTCAAGCTAACCGTGGTTTTGAAGGTGATAGCCACAAAGGCGCTGACGATACGCCGGTTTCAAATCCTACTATTTCTAACGTAACGATTCTGCCTGGTACCGATATTGAAAATGCCAGTGGTGACAAGGGTGAAGGCATTATCCTTCGTGTTGCAACGGCAGCTTCAATTCACAACTTATTGATTCAAGGTCGTAAAGGGTCAACCTCTGATACTGAGTCGGGTGAGTGTCTAGAGCTAGACGGGACTTATGCAGGTCTTGTGGACAATGTTAACGATGGGTCATTAATGATTTCTCACTCAGTTATCGATTGTAACGAGCCATTCAAGTACAGCTCTGATAATGCAGCCACAACGGATGCTGTTGATACAGAAGCATGGTTCCTTGCTCAAACGGGTAACTCAGCACAAGCAGTAACATTAACAGATGGCATGCCAGCAGGTACTGACACAGTATTGCTAGGTACAGGTCTGGATATGAGTACTGAAGACAGCTTCTTCGAATCAACTGACTACATCGGTGCATTCGACGGTCAAACTGACTGGCGTGAAGGTTGGGCATTTATCAAGTAACTAAAGAGGTTACTTGCTAAGCCCTAAACATCAGGGAGCACCTCCCTGATGTTGCATAAGCGCTCAGTAAGACTCAATTGCTGAGCGCTTTTTAAAGTTTGACCAATGAATTAATAAGTTTCTTATCTGCCATTGATACCGTAGACATAAGAGTCAAAGCGATATCGAGATGGCGCTACCTGAACTGTGGACAGGATTGAAAAACGCTATGAAAACCAAGCCGAGTTTTATCGCTAACAAGCTAAGCCTAGCTGTTGTAACTGCTATTTCAGCAGCTTCACTTTTTACAACATTGCCTGCTTACTCGGAAGAAACACCTGAAGTTGATGCAGGTGAAGATTTCCCAATTGAAGTTATTGCTGTTACTGGTCGTTTACGTACCTCTGCGTCAGCTGCTGTTGAAGAACGCCGTGAACAGCCAACGGTTGTGGACATCATGGGATCTGAACAAATTTCCCGTACTGGTGACAGTGACGCCGCAGCGGCGCTTCGTCGTGTAACAGGATTAACCCTAAAAGATGGCAAGTTTATTTATGTACGTGGTTTAGGTGAACGCTATTCAAGTACTTCTTTAAATGGTGCGGTTGTACCATCACCAGACCCTACTCGTAACGTGGTTCCGCTGGATATGTTCCCAGCGTCGATTATTGAATCACTGTCGGTTCAAAAAGCGAGTACTGCAAGTACGCCAGCTGCTTTTGGTGGTGGACATGTTGATATTCGAACTAAATCTATCCCAGCTGATTTTTTCTTCAAAGCATCAATCGGTGGTCGTTACAACACTAATGATTCAGATGACACATATACCTATAACGGTGGCGGCGATGATTGGTTGGGTCAAGACGACGGCACACGCGCCATGCCAAGTAGCATTAATGATGTCACTAATATGTATGGCGGCATTAGCCCAATTGATATCGTGACCGGCTCAAATGGCACCGTTACCTTTCCTGAAGCGCAAGCGATTAACCGTGGTTTAGCCAGTGATATGTACCGTGATATGACGGTATACACCGAAGGTACAGATCCTGGGTTACGCGGAAATATCGCCATTGGCGATCGCTGGGATATCACTGACGATATTATTTTTGGTGCCATGACAGCTGTGTCTTATAAAGAACAAGCAGAAAACTACACCAAAACCGAAGTTGAACTAGCGGGTGATGCTGATAACGTTCAAATCGAAAACGCTAAAGATGTGATGGGAACTGACTCAATTGTGCAGATGTCAGGCATGTTGAATTTAGGTTTAGAAATTGGCTACGACCATAAAATTGAAACCTTCTCAACTTACTTACGTGATACCTCAGATGATGTGTCAGTGGCCATCGAAGAAACCATCGATACCATTTCAGAGCCTAACGCACTGCAGGTTTATGATGTGTCTTATGAAGAACGTAACCTTATCAGTAATCAAATTAAAGGGACGCACTTCTTTGAGTACCTGTGGGATTTAGAAGCCAATTGGATGTATTCCAATGCCAGCTCAAAGCGTTATGCACCTAACGAGCTGTCTTACACTTACAACGTTGTTTTTGACGATGCTAACAACATGACAAGTCGTAACTTGAATACACAAGATGCGCCAAAGTATGTCTATAGTCGTCTTGATGATAATACTGAAAATTACAAAATCGACTTAGCATTGCCGATTGAATTTGGTGATGCAAATATCCTTAAAATTAGCGGTGGTTACGAATACTTTGAACGTACTCGTGAAAGCTATGCGACCCGTTTAGGTTTCGATGTGGGCTTAAGCCCAACCGATCCTAATGGCGACATTTTATCGAGTGATTTTGACAAGATTTTCTCAGATGAAAACATCGCTAACGATACATTAGATTTAGAATTAAAAGACGCATCGACCGATACCGAAGACTATGTCGCAGCAGAAATGATTGATGCTGGTTTCGTTAACTTTGATTTTGATTTTGATGATGTATGGCGATTTGTTGCGGGTGTGCGTTATGAAGACTTCCGTCGTGTCACTCTACCATTAACTCCAGATGGTGAAATCTCTGATGAAAGCGGTCGTTATGGCATTGAAGATTATGCGATAGCAGAAGATGGATGGTTCCCGTCGATGTCGTTAACGTGGAAGTCATCAGATCAAAGCCAGTGGCGTCTCGGGGCGAGTAAAACATTGGTTCGTCCTGATTTACGTGAAGTGGCGCCAGTTCGATTCCAAGATCCAGTGACTGGATTCGATTTCTTTGGTAACCCAGAGCTAGAAAGTTCAGATATCTACAACTTAGATTTACGTTGGGAATACTACTCAGATGACGGTGCTAATTTAAGTGTTGGTGGTTTCTATAAAGACGTTGATGCGCCGATTGAAGCGATTCAACGCATTTCAGAAGCGGGTCGTCAGCTTAAGTTTTATAACGCAGAATCGGGTGTCATATACGGTATTGAAACAGAGTTCTTACATGACCTTGGCTTTATTGGTCGTGAAGGTGGATTCTGGGAAGACTTCTTTGTGGCTGGTAACGTGACCTTAAGTGATTCAGAAATTGAAATCCTAGGTAATGGTGAAATTGACCCAACCAACAATAAGCGCCGTATGACAGGCCATTCAGAGTGGGTTGCTAACATGCAATTAAGCTTTGATTCTCCTGATGAATCTCACAGTGCCACACTGGTTTATAACGTATTTGGAGAGCGTATTGCCTACGGTGGTCGTGGTGGATTAGATGATGTCTACGAGCAACCTTTCCACAGCTTAGATTTTACTTATAGCTTCTTACCTACAGAAAGTTTTGCAGTGAAATTTAAAGTGAAGAATATCCTTGGTGAAACAACAGAGTACGACCAGCAAGATGTGGTGGTATATGCAAAAGAGCCAGGAACAGAATTTACCTTACAGTTTAATTACGAGTATTAATGGGTAATTAGCAAGGTAAACCAAGTACAGGCTATTGGCATTTTTACTCATCCTTTAAATGCCAATAGCTGTGTACATAGTGTGAGGTGCAATATGACTTCTGGAACAAGTTAAATTGGTTATGCCGAACACGTTTATTTAAGACAAATGTAAGACCAGTGCAATTGTTAACGGTATTACTTCATCCTTTTACTTTTATCAATGCGCGAGGCCACTTTCTTCTGGAACAAGAAAGTGGCCATTTTTATTGTTAGCTTTGGTAAATTAACTGCGCTTTAGCAGCAGTTAAGCTTGGTTGCTGTCAATAAAGTTACTGATAGCCTTTGAGATTAAATCTTTTTTCATTTGAGTTTTTGCCACAGGTTGATCAAACCAAAAACTCATTGGCTGATCAAAACCAATACCATGCATGTAGTTGTAAATAGCCTTTCGTAAGCCTTCACCTAGCATTTCATGATCGGTATTGGTTGGGTCTGTAAACTCAACATCATTTTCGGCAAACAAAATTTCAGGCCGTTCGGCCAATGTAATTCCAAATTGGTCTGGGTTCATACCGATAGGGCTGTGGACTGTTGCGACAAAACGATGCCAGTACGCCGATTGAAAACAACCTTGGGCCATCATTTGACGAACCATTTCGAGCGAATCAACGGTTTCTTGTTCGGTTTGTGTAGGAAAGCCATACATGAGATAGGCGTGCACCATAATGCCTGCATCACTAAATGCTTTAGTGACTTGTGCTACTCGTTCAACACTGACACCTTTCTTCATGAGTTTTAGTAGTCTGTCTGATGCTACCTCTAAGCCGCCGCTCACAGCAATACAACCAGAGTCGGCAAGTAATTGGCAGCGAGCTTGGCTAAAGGTTCTTTCAAAACGAATATTACCCCACCAACTGATCACTACATTTCGCTCAATAAGGCGTTTGGCAAATGCAAATAAGGTTTTTGGTGGCAGGGCTTCATCAACAAAGTGAAATCCTGTTTGGCCTGTTTCTTCAATTAACTGTTCGATGCGATCCACTAAAATATCAGCGCCTGCAGTATCGTAGCGATCGATGTAGTCGAGACTAACATCGCAAAAACTACATTTTCGCCAGTAGCAACCGTGGGCAATGGTTAACTTGTTCCAACGTCCATCACTCCAAATTCGGTGCATCGGGTTAAGCATTTCGCACAATGACAAGTATTCATCTAAGGGGAGGCCATCATAAATTGGCGCGCCCACATCGACTTGTGGAATATCGTGCAAGGCAGTATTTTCGTTAAAATGCACATACGGATGACCATGCTCATTTTCTGCGAGAAAATACGTTCGGACTAAATCGTCGACTTCCCGCTGACCTTGAAAATATTCAAGTAAGGTCAGAAAAGGGCGCTCGCCATCATCAAGACAAATAAAATCTACAAATTCAAATACACGAGGATCTTTCAGAGCACGTAGCTCTGTATTAATAAAGCCGCCACCAAGTACGACTGGTAACTCAGGGTTAATGGCTTTACAGGTTTGCGCAATACGCAGTGCACCAAGCATATTGCCTGGAAAAGGCACCGTTAACGCAACCACACTTGGCTGAGTATCTTCAAGATAATGCTCAACCAGTTGTTCTAGAATCTCTGAGCTGAAAGTGGGCTCATCCATTAAGGTGTCGTAGAGGTTATCAAAGCTTGGATTCGCTGCAGCAAGTTGCTCGCCATAGCGGCTGACTTCAAAGTAAGGATCAACCCCTTGAGTAATGACATTGGAAAGATCATTTATAAATAACGTGGCTAAATACTTGGCTTTATCTTGTACGCCTAAGTTACCAAAGGCTGCTTGGAGAACATCGCCAGAAACGGCTTCCATCTGCGCAATGGCATCAAAAGCTGGGCCTTCAGGTAAAAATCGTCGTGAGTTGATCCGTAGCGCTAAACTAGGATCTTTGCCTTGTAAAAAACGGATCGCAGCTTCAACACACTGATGATAACGTTCAAATTCTGCTAAAAATGCATGTACTGCAGGTGGGAGTTCATCGTCTTCAAAATGCTCGAAATTTGCTTCTACATGTTGACGAATAATTTCCAGTGCAGGGGCGGTCATCATTTCTAAAAACAGCTCAATGGCAGGATCTCGTTGCACCGCTTCATAGCCCTGAGAGCGAAGGAACCCGGTTAAATAGGCCGTCGCTGGATAAGGCGTATTTAGCTGAGTCATGGGTGGGGTCATTAGAAGTACGGTCATAGCCTGCCTTTGAATAATAAAACTTTGCTGCTTTTCTAGCATAGTCATAACACAAGCCCTTAGTAAGCTTTTGAGTTATACATAGCCGCAAAGTCAGGCAGCCGATACAGTTGCCATCAATAATCGAGGGATTCTAGCAAATGCGCTAAAGGGGTTCTACTTCAAGATGAAAGTGGTGGCGAGTCAATGGGAGTTTACTGGTAAAAAAAATGGATTAGCTGATATAACCAATTGCTAGTGAGTATATTATTAATGGTGATTACAGCGACTTGAATTTTAAAGCTGAATGCTTTTATTTAATAACAAGGGGTAAAGTTAAGCCTTGTTGAATTTATATTTAAGGCGCTTGGTTTTAAGACAGTGAGATGTTATTTGGGGGACAAGTTTCTGAACGAGTTTTATATAAGAGAATGTAACGGCCAAATATAAATAATAGACCAACTTAGGATATATAAGCTGGCCTATTTTATATTGACGATTTAATTATTTTTTAAAGAATGCTTCGTTAGTGCCATATGGGCCTAAGTTAAGATCGCGCTTACGAATTTCATCAACACGATCAAATGCTTCTTCTGCAGCGTGAAGGTTTTTCACATCACGACGCCAGTAATATTTGAAACCATTAAAGTTAGCATTGTTTGGGTACCAGTAGAATACACCAAGCCCTTCATCATCAAGGATTGGAGTGTTATGGATGGCATTACCCGGAATATAGAAGTACTGTCCTTTCTTTAATGGTTGGAACGTATTTTGAGCTAATGTTTTACTGCCGCCGTTGACCACGTAGTAACATTCAGGTTGTCCGTGGAAGTGAGGCTCATGATCAGATTTACCACCATTAGTAATACCAATAACCATTGGCGAGTCTGCTAGATCTTTCCAGATGTAACCCACTGGAGAGTTCGCTACGTCGCAGTTTTTTGCTTCAAGTACGTTACCTTCATCATCTAATGTTTTACAAAAACGTTGATCTTTAGCGATGCTGTCATTTGCTTGAATAGTATTAAAGTCAATTTTACCCGCTTCCCAATCGGCAATGTATGCTTCAATTTCTGGGTTACTACATTGCACTGGCATCGTGTCTTGTGGTGCATGCACACTGCTGTCAAATGGGACTGGTGTCATTTGTTGGTAAGGGAGCTGTGCATGGTTACATTGAGGACCTTGTGCAACAGCAGCTGTTGATGCTAGCGCAGCAATACCAAAAATCATCTTTAATTTCATTGTTAATCCTATTTAGAACTGTGATATTTGAATGTTAAATTCGTTTTTTATTAATATGTTTTTACTATAAATACAAAAAGGTAAATTAAAGGTGAAATAGATCACGTACCTTTTTCAGTGACAATTTTATTCGTGACAGCTATCGCGATTTTTTATTAATTGAGAATATCTTCAAATAATCTATTTAATTGGGTTTTATGTTTACAAATAATAAAAACACACGTTTATTATTTTATTACTTTGTTAATTGCAGCAAGACTTAATCATTATTGAAAAGAAAACTGCATACTGAGCTGCAAGTATTGCGATTGACCGTTTTCAACAAGCTCAGTGCTTTCTAACCTAGCTTTGTCATTGATGGCATATTGGCCCACCTCGACACCGACACTGAGTTCGGGTGTTAGGTTAGTGAATAAATTCACCCCCACATGGGTCCGTCTGCTGCGTTGTACTTCGGTAGCGGTATGACCGATAAACAGGCTAGTGCGCCAGTTGTGATCCCAAAAGTGACGATAAGCTGCCATGGCTGACAAGGTGGTTTCTAATTCGCCTTCGATTATGTCTTTTGCAGCATCGGTACCCACATAGCGGCCTAAGTTGCCATAGTGCAATTGAATACGTAAATCGTCTTTGCCGAATGTACGCAGTTTGCCTGCAACTGACATTCCAGTGCTGACTTGCTGGGTCTGATCTGGGTCTAAGTAGCGAATAACACCAGAGGCTGAAACATTACCCCAATCGCCTTTCGTGTTATAACGCACAATAAAATCAGGTACATAATCATTGCGAGTGTCAATCCAGTCTGGCTGTTCATTAAGCGATGAACCTGGATTAGTGCCATAGGTATAAGGGTTTTCAAGTGCAAACTGCCAATGATTAAAGGTATAACGTACTAAAGCCTGGCGCACCATGGCTTGACCAACGAGTGGGCCACCAAGATCTGCGGTTTCTGCAAAAGCTGTCGTATTGACTAGTGTCGACCAAGTTTGTCCTGCAACGACATCTTGGTATTCAATAAAAGCATGCCTTAATCTCGGGCTGTATGAGTTAGAGATAATGGCATTACCTTGAGATGAGCCTACAAAGTCAATCTCAATAAAGCCACGAACATCATTAGACGACACGCCAAGGTTTAAGCGACTTTCTTGGGCGCTAAATTGTGTGCGTTGAGTTGATTCAGATACCGAGCCGCCTCCGGTCCAGCTGTCTTGGAACGCAATATCACCGTTAACATGGCGTGCATTCATTTTAAGAAAACCACCCAGTTCAACTTCCATTGCCTCTGAAAATGGTGCGCAAAAAGCTAAACAGGCACACAAAGGTGTGACAATAATCCGTTTATTCATAGTTAGCGTGTTGGAACGAAATGAGCCCAGTAAAAAGTGATGACAACAAGTGGTCACTCAAAACGGTTGGTTAATAGAAAGAGCACCAGCAAAACGTGGGAGTATGAAAGTGTTTTGCTGATACTCAGTATATTGTCGTTACGCTGGCGTTAATGGCCAGAAGTCATGACTTAGAAGTAATAACCAAAGTTAATGTTGATACGTTTGTCCCAGTCATCTCCGATTTCTGGTAAACCAACATGGTCATTATTTGCCGTTGAGAAGGTCATGTTTTTACCTAAGATGAAGTCAACCATTGTGTAGGTGGCTCCAGCTGCGATAGCACAACCTGTCACGTTTTGCATGCTGTTGTCATAGCTGTCGTCAGCAACGTCAGGGGTCATTAAACCGAAGTCGTTGTAACACTTCACGCTACCAAAGTCAGTGGCGAAAGTTTTAGCTATGTTAGCGCTGTATGCTTGGCCTTTTGAGGCAATTTCGTATTGCCAGCTAACCACTGCGATACCGATTTTATTGTCATCAGCCGAATCGGCAGCGTCATACTCGTATTGCATGGCTTGTAACTGTAGATTCCATCCTTTATAGGTGCTGTCTAAATGCAGTGCTACAGCATAACGGTCGCCCATGTTGCCTGTTTCACTGTTATAGATTTGACCATATTGAGCTGAACCGCCAAATGTTGTCGAACCACCTTCGTACTCTGCGGTATAGGTTTGTCTGAAGTTAAAACCGTTAGTTTCTTCGTTATGGTATTCAGTGCCATTAATTTCGCCACTGAATAACGAAGCTGAATAACGTTTGTTTTCAGTTGCGCTATAAACCGGGTTTTTGTAGAACGCGATATCAGTATTCCAGCCATTATTGTCGTAAGACGCTTTAATACCGACATCATGGTTGTCTTCAAAACCTAGGTAGTATGGTAGGCCAAACCACCAGCTGTTAGAGATAAACTCTGGGTTACCAAAAGGCACTTTGTTGATACCAAACTGCAGTTGCCAATTTGGGTCAATATCATAAAAGCCGTAACCGTATTTGATGTAGTTGCTACCTGATGTAAAACGGTATTCAGCGGCTAAGCCCCAATCCCCTTTTTTACCATCAAACTTAATTGCAGCCATATCAAAATCAAGTTCACCTAACTTGTCTTTATTTGATTCATCGTAGTCTCTGTAAGCGTAATTAACGCGCACAGCACCTCCGATGTTAATACCGTCTTCTTGCTCTTCAGCCATGACATTTACAGAAGACATTGCTACTGCTGTGGCCACCATCGACAACATAAACTTGGCGGTTTTTTTCATTCTCATTTCCCTTTATATACGTAAATTTTTTATATTTTTTATTTACATTTCTTCAAACCAAGTGCGATGACAATCAGCACAAATCGGTGCTTTTTTAGTGTGCTCGCTATGGCAGGCTAAACAGCTTGCCCCTTCGTTGTAATGTAAAGATTTATGCGGATGTGCTTCAGGTACTGCCAAAATTGACTCATCAATTTCAATTGTTTCAACAGTGCCGTGGCAATCCACACAGGCCGCATCTGTGGTATTCGCTTTTGGTGAACCTTGATGACAGGTATTACAGCCATCTTGGTACAACATTTCATGGTTCACTCTGCCTTGGGTTTTCCCTTTGACGGTAAAAAGCTCTCCCGCGTGGGCGGTGGCTAAAAACGCTGACGATACAAAAGCGAGTAATAATAATTTTTTCATGGTGATTCAGCCTACAGATCAGATTTAATGGTTTCAGAAACGATGATGCCCATCGCTAAGCACTCAAGACATGACGTTGAGCTCAAGCGGGCTTCACCATGAATACCGCCGGTTGCTTCACCGATGGCATACATTTTTCTGATAGGTTCCATAGTGCGGCCATCTATCACGCGGCCACCTAAATCTGTTTTTAATCCGCCCATGCAGTAATGCACTTTTGGCCAAATTCGTGAGACAACAAATGGACCTGTCAGTACTTCAGCGGTATCCATTTTGCGGTTAAACAAAGGATCTTTTCTGTCAGTAACATGCTGGTTGTATTCTTTTATTGTCTTTTTCAATTCCGCTGCAGGAATAGTAAATTGCTTAGCAACGTCATCAAGTGTGTCGAGTTTCCACGCCATTTTGTCGCGTAGTGAACGCACTACACGGTCATCTTCGGCGTAGTTTTCGTAGTTAAACAATACAATCGGGTAGGCTGGACTGTTGTCTGCATAACGATTTTTCATAATGGCTTCTGAACACGTTTTACGGTCAGCACGCTCGTCCATAAAGCGTTTACCATTTAGCACACTGATTGCTGCGCCTTGATGCCAACCAATCGACAACAGGGCATTTGACCAGCCGAAACCACCCTCATCAGGAGAACCCCAATGACCTGTTTGAATCAAATTCATATGCACGGGTAGCGCACCATTGGCCATAGCGGTTAACGTGACTTCGCCTGTCGCGCCATGGGCATTAGTACAATCGAGTGTTGGATCAAGTGAAGGATCGACTGCTTCACGCAGTTTCATGTTTTGGGCAAATCCACCGTGCGCGAGAATAACGGCTTTGTTGGCTTTGATATAGATTGTTGTTCCAGTATTGAGATCTGGGAAGCGATAATTTTTTCTTACCTTAACGCCTACAATTTCTTGACCATCCATAATGAAGTCTTCGATGTAGTGTTGTAAGCGGTATTCAACGCCTTCTTTTTTACCTGCTTCAAACAACTTAGTGGTGATATCACCGCCTGTACCATGTTGGGTTCTAATCGCACGGGCTTTGTTATGTCCGCCCACTTGGATATTAAATCCTTCACGGAATTTAACGCCCGTTTCGATACATAAATCGTAAGAATCAAGAGCACGATCGGCGATCACCTTTAGCATTTCAACGTTTTGCATGCCGCGACCTGAGATGATTTGGTCGTTGACTAACTCTTCTGGTGAGTCATCGTTAATGCCTTGTGCTAATTGGATTGGGTTTTTAGGAATTGCTAACCAGCCACCATTAATGGCTGAGTTACCACCAATAACCTGCATTTTTTCGAGTACAAGTACGCTGCCGACTTGTTGTCTTTTTGCATTAATCGCTGCTGATAGACCAGCAAAACCAGAGCCGACGACGAGTACATCTACTGACTCATCCCAGTTAATTTCATTGCATTGGCGTTGCTGTGCACTTGCTGGCATCGCTGCTGTCAGGCCGCCGATTGCTGCGCCTGCGCTTAATTTCAAAAAGTTACGTCTGTTGTGCATTTATCTTTCCTCGCATTTAGATGCGATTAAGATAAACAAATTGAACTAGGCCAAATTTGAATGGCATCACGCTTTTTTTGGGGGGGCAATATTATTCGTGAACTGGCTCAAGAACATTGTTCATGAGCTGCTGGCTTATCAGCCCTATTTAGCGGGCGAACTTTAGAGGGAGATATCAAAAGTCAGTTAAGTTATGAACTGAATCACAAAGCCTAATAAAACCGGCCCATCAGCGTGAAGTGAATCCCGATTATCTACTGAGTTTATACCTATAAAGTGCAGTAAAGATGATAATTGCGATATTCAAATATTAGGTATTTATTATGAAATGTCCTTCAGAAACCTTGACTCAATTACGATGTGATCAAATTTTAGATGTCGCAGAATTATTGATCGAATCTCAAGGTATAGTGTCATTTAAGTTTTCACAAATTGCTAAGGACGTGGGCTGCTCAACAGGGACACTGTATAAGTTATTTGAGCGCAAAGAAGATGTATTAGTGTGCTTGTTTTTGCGCAGTGCAACATCCAATTATATGCCATTATTTGTACAGAAGAACCCAGAACTGACGGCGCAAGAAAGATTGCTCATGCCGATATTATTTACCTTCGAGACCATTAAAAGAAGCCGCAGCTTTTTTACCTTACGCTCTGTGTCGGTCAATGCGATGATTTGGAAACTGGCCAGTGATGAAAAGGTTAAATTGTTTAAACAACGGATTAATTCATTTTGGCAATGGATGGCTGATGCGGTTCAACTGGCGATTGATAATGACGAGTTAGTTGCTACTCCTTTGCAAGCCAAAGAGTTGGTTCAAGGCATTGCATTTTATTTGACGGGGTCATTGACACAATTTGAAAGTAAACTGATTTCACCTGAGTTTCTGTCCGATCAATCCACAACCTGTTATCGACATTTATCGAGATTAATGGCGCAATATCAATGGAAAACACCACTGAATCATGAGCTATTTACTTGTCTTGAAACTCGCACGGCAGATTTTTTTGAAGCAAATTTTAAAAAGCATCTTAGTTGCAGTTCATGTAAAGCATTATCGATGTCATTGAATGCAAAACAAAGTGGCTGTAACGGCTGTTAATACTACATCTAGCCACTTTGTGTTCGAGTACGGGTTATTGTGGGCTGTACTTGTGTTTTACATCTTCAATCAGTTGTTGCCACTGAGGGTATTTGACAAAGCTTTGTTGTAAGTCTCCCCAAGGAGATAGGGTGTCGTCTAACATTTGCCCTGATACATCGATACCTTGTGTGGCAAGATACAAGTAATAGAATGCTGATGCGCGATAATTTGCCGCACAGTGCACTAAAATAGATTTATCGTTATGGCTGTCCATCACCATAAAGAATTGCTCAACATCCTCGATGGTGGGCTGTTGCCAGTCGACTTCAATATTTTCGTACTTCATTCCTAGATCTGTGACCAATTGAGATTCTTGCGCTAAATAATTGGGATTATTCTTAGGGATCAAATTGATGACAACTTCCACTCCCGCTTGTTGCAAGGTTTTAAATTCCTCAGCCTTAGGTAATCCGGCAGTGATAACTTGCGTATTATTAATTTTAATCGCTTTAATATCATCCAGCTGGCTTGGATCTATCTCAGCCGCAACGGGATTAATTAATGCCAGCGAAACCATAGCTATTAGTGTTGTCATTTTTAAGGCATTAACTCCTAATTTGTTGAGTGTCGCTTGCGATATAAACTGATACATAGTGATTCCTATTCCTTTAGGATGTGGTTGATGGTGGTGATTTCTTGTGGGGTAAAATGGAGGTTGTTGAGTGCATTTACCGAGTCAACAATTTGCGCTGAACGACTTGCGCCAATAAGACAGCTTGTTATCGCATCATTATGTAAGGTCCAAGCTATGGCCATTTGTGCTAACGATTGTTGACGATTTTCTGCCAATGTATTTAATGCCGATACTTTGGATAATTTAGCCGGTGTAAGGTCTTTATCTGCTAAGTAAACTTGATGCTCAAGTGCTGCTCTTGAGTTCTTAGGGATCCCATTTAAATACTTATTGGTTAATACGCCCTGAGCTAATGGTGAGAATACGATTGAACCGACGCCTTCATTTTTAAGTACGTCAGTCAGACCATTTTCAATCCAACGATCAAACAGGTTATATCGAGGCTGGTGGATTAATAATGGCGTGCCAAGTTGCCTTAATATCTCAATTGCTTGTTGAGTTTGTTGGGGTTGGTAGTTAGATATCCCCACATACAAAGCACGTCCTGAACGGACGATATAGTCAAGCGCTTGCATTGTTTCTTCTAAGGGGGTGTCAGGATCCATACAGTGGTGATAAAAGATGTCAAAGTAATCTAATCCTGTGCGTTTAAGGCTTTGATCACAGCTGGAAATTAAATACTTACGAGATCCTCCTACACCATATGGCCCAGGCCACATGTCATATCCTGCTTTACTCGATATTAATAATTCATCACGATAATGCTTAAAATCTTGTTGGTAAATGCTGCCAAAACATGACTCGGCAGCACCATAATGAGGGCCATAGTTATTGGCAAGATCAAAGTGAGTTATACCATGATCAAATGCAGTATTGAGCATATGACGGGCGTTACTTTGTGAGTCATTAGCGCCGAAGTTTTGCCATAACCCTAACGACAATTGTGGCAAGCGGATACCGCTACGACCACAAGCTGAGTATGTCATCTTGCTATAGCGCTCTGGCGCAGCAACGTAGAGTGGGTTAGGTTCGTGAGTAATCATTTCTCTTCCTACAAATGAAATGGAGCAGCAGTATTATTTTTAAGCTAATACATTATTACAGTTAGTCTAAAACGTCACCTTAAACAAAAATGTTTATATTGATAAAAACTAATATTGTCATATTTCATTGATTTTATGGTCACACTTCGTCTTTAGCTTAAGCGATTGTTGATTCAGTCATCGACTGAGTTTTTCATTCATATCGATATTAAGTTGTCAGAAGATGGAGCTAAAAATGATTAAGGAAGGGATGCACTTGCATGTGCTAACAAGTTTGTTGATAAGCCTGCTACTTATAACAGGTTGTAATGATGATAATGATACGAATACGTCTGCTACAGACGAACAGCAAGTCATAGCGGAACCCATTGTCGTCAGCGTTGGCCCTAGGCCGTCATATCTAGTTGGACAAATGCAAGACAGCGATTTAAAAACACAGCTTGCTCAATGCACGAATAAAACCATGTATCGTCATGATTTTTCTATCGGTCATCGCGGCGCTGCGATGCAATTTCCTGAACATACTAAAGAGTCATATCAAGCGGCAATTGATTCTGGCGCTGGTATCGTAGAATGCGATGTCACTTTTACCCAAGATAAAGAGCTCGTCTGTCGTCATTCGCAATGCGATTTAGCCACTACAACTAATATCTTAGCGATTCCAGAACTGGCCGCAAAATGCTCCGTTCCTTTTAGTCCTGCCGATCTGGTAAATGGTGTGATGGCAACAGCCCAATGTTGTACCAGTGATATTACCTTGGCGGAGTTTAAAACCTTAAAAGGGAAAATGGATGGTGCCAATCCAGCAGCGACAACAGCAGAAGAATTTATGGATGGCACTGCGAATTGGCGAACAGACTTATACTCGTACCATGGCACATTAATGACTCATGCAGAAAGCATTGAGCTATTTAAAACAGCAGGCGTACAGATGACTCCTGAACTTAAATCTGCAAGTGTAACCATGCCGTTTGATGGATTTAGCCAGCAAGATTATGCTCAAAAAATGCTAGATGAGTACGTTGCCGCTGGAGTTAGCCCTGCATTAGTGTATCCGCAATCATTTAACCTTGAAGATGTGAAATATTGGATTGCGAATACGCCAGATTTTGCCGATCAAGCAGTATATCTTGATGATCGCTATGACCTTGCTGATTTTGACCCGCAAAATAACATGACTTGGTCACCAACAATGGACGAGCTTGCTAATGATGGAGTGAAAATCATTGCGCCGCCATTATGGGTACTCGTCACTGTCGATGCGGACAATCAAATTGTGCCATCTGCCTATGCATTAGCTGCTAAAGCTGCTGGATTAGATATCATCACTTGGACACTTGAGCGTTCAGGCGTGTTATCTGACGGTGCTGGTGGTTGGTATTATCAGTCAATCACGGATGCGATTGATAATGAAGGCGATGCATTTGAGTTGCTGGACGTGTTAGCCAAAGACGTTGGTGTGATTGGTGTGTTCTCTGATTGGCCTGCGACAGTGACTTACTATGCTAACTGCATGGCGCTGTAAATATGACGCTTAACCATAGCGGCTAAATTAGGGCTTAGTAAGGTCTGTATTTGTTAACGAAAACTAATTAGGACAGTCATAAGCATTTGCTACAAAAGTCACTGATGTGGCAAATGCTTTTGGCTTATATAGATAAACAGTATTCGCACCGAGTGTGATGGCTTCATTTCGTAACTGATTAAGCGCACCTTGAGTGAGGTCCTTATTTGAAATAAATAAGTAATCGTACCAATGGCCTTGGGATCCCACTAAGGTTCCTTTTAATTCGCAAACGTCCATATCCCCTTGTTCAGACCATAAAATCGCAATAGCTTCAGTTTGAGGGTTTGGGGTCGTTATACAGCCTGTTAGTCCGATAATCATTATCAGAAATAGCGATTTTGTATAGCTCAACGACGGGATATATTTCATTATTTTCTCATTCAATGGCTGTTCAGCAGGAGGAAGCTATACTTATAACGTTAACGCACTGATTAAATTATTCAAGTTGGTTTAGTGGTGATAATTGCTAAATAATATGGAGTGGCAAATGAGCACGCTAGATTTTGGTAATGAAACTATTATTAAATCCACCTTTGCGACAGTGCAAAGTGGTGCTTTTAGCGGTGATGGTCAGCTATCACTGACAGCAACACGTTTGTGTTTCGAAGCGTCGAATAAGATTTTTGAAATGGGCCCTTACGAAATCGACTTAGCTGACATTCATAAAGTTGAAAAGTGCTGGGGCACTGGTGGCGGTGTATTACCCGTGACTGCTGATGCCATTAAAATAGAGCTTAACAATGATAAACATTACAAATTCATGGTGGCTGACTCAGAAGCCTGGATAAACTTGTTATTGCCTAAGTAGAAAAGTGGACAGTATTGTTTGCGATTGAATTCATTGCGAAATAGGCAATAAAAAAGCTGAATCTAGGATTCAGCTTTTTTGGTTTTACCTGCTTAAGGCATCATATCAATTAAGCAAATGCATCTTGTAACGGCGGTACAACTTGCTTTTTACGGCTTAGTACGCCATCTAACCAAACTTTGTTGTCTGCTAAAGTTTTACCGTAAGCCTTTTCAACAATGCTAGTGTCATCTGACACGACTAACATTTCAGAGCCTTCTTTCATGATATCGGTTAGCAGTAGTAATACGCTATGACGGTTGCCTTCAGCTTTAAGAGCAGCAATATCGGCTTCTAACTCGGCTTTGATATCATCAAATACTGATAAATCGATGACTTCTAATTGGCCAATACCAACAAGATTACCGTTCATGTTGAAGTCTTTAAAGTCACGCATAACAAGGTCGCGCGCTGGAGTACCATCGACCGCCGATTTCACTTTGAACATTTCCATGCCCACAGCTTTGTAATCTTCAATGCCCGCGATTTCAGCTAATGCTTCAACACAGCGGATGTCTGCCGTGGTGCAAGTTGGTGATTTAAAGATAACAGTGTCGCTTAAAATTGCGCACATCATGATACCAGCGATATTGGCTGGAATCTCAACTTGATAGAAGTCATACATCATCTTGATGACCGTGTTTGAACAGCCCACTGGGCGGATCCAACATTCAAGCGGTGTTGATGTGGTTAAGTCACCTAATTTGTGATGATCAACAATACCGACAATGGTCGCTTCGGCGATATCATCTGGTGCTTGGGTAAGCTCAGAGTGATCAACGATGTAAACTTCTTCACCTGCATAGCTTTCTTTGAATTCTGGCGCTTCAAAGCCAAATCTATCAAGGATGTAAGCCGTTTCAGGTGAAAGCTCACCAAGACGGGCTGCAATTGCAGGCTCATCGATTTGATTTTTTAAGTAAGCTAGTGCGATTGCACCGCAGATTGAATCTGAATCTGGGATCTTGTGACCCACTACATACATTGCCATTTGAAACGCTCCTATAAATTTGCAGCGATTTTAACAAGAAATAACCAAGTGACCAATAACTAAAAAGCTGGAAGTATACACCTTGGGAGATATTTGAAGGTGAACACGGTATTTGGGCTGATATTAAGCGGAATTCCATTGACTGATGAGTTAGTAATTAGGCCCTTGAGATTGGCCAACAACGAAGACCTTTTGCAAAAGAGGGTGGTATCACTGCTTGATGTTGAGTGATATTGAACATGACGTTAATAGGTGTTCAAGCTTGAAAAGGGTTAAACGGTAACTACGCTGAGTGAATATACATTAAGGGAAAGCAGGTTTCCCTTAATATCTAGGTTTTAAACTAAAGCTATCAACTGCTTAATGCATAACCCCCTTTTAAATGAGCGACATTATCAAATCCTAAGCGTTTCATTGCCTGTGCCGCGATAAATGAGCGACTGCCACTGCGGCATACCAATACCCATTTATGTTGTTTTTGATCTTGCTGCTGTTGAATAAATTGCACTAAGCGAGTGAGCGGGACGTTTTCGTTAGAGTCGTCAGTATGTTGTAGAGCATATTCATGGGGTTCACGAATATCGATTAAGGTGACGTTTTCTTGCTGTAATGCAGCGTTCAAACTCTGATGGTTGTATTCAATAATTGATTGCCCATTTAATTGATCGTCAGTTAGTGCTCCGCACATGATTTCGCTGCCGTTTTGATCGCATAGGTGGCTATCTAATTCGGCTTTAAGGCGCTCAAACTCAGTGACATGTAACTGGCCATTTAAAGTGTTTCTTAATAGTGGGTTACGCCCACATTCTGCAGATAGGTGAGTGGTGAATTCATTGTTGTAGTCATGACTTGCGCAAATTAAGTTATTACTGCCAATCAAGCTGTGTAGTCGTTTTAAGCTTGAAAACATGTCGCTTGCACTGCTCGAGGCAAAGTTAGTTCGCCCTAAACTGCCCATTAAAATCGTGTCGCCGCAAAATGCGAACTGGCATTGGTGCTTTATTTGATTAATGTCGGTAAATGGCTGACACAGTAGTAATGACATACTGTCAGCGGTATGGCCTGGCGTTGGCACATTTACCAGCCATTGCTGACCAATTTTTATGTATTGTAATTGGACATCATCAACTGAATTCGTGTCTTTTGGGCTATGTTTTGGGCTATGTTTTGGACTATTTGGGGAGCTATGTGTCTGGCAATCTTGTGGCCAGCCTAGTAGGTTTGTTTGCTGAGTGGGTAAGTGTTTGTCAGCAAGAAAAGTACGCCCTGATTGGTGATCTGCGTGACCGTGGGTGTCGATGATGGCGACCAATTCTAACTGTTGGCATTGCAATAGGGTATCTAAACGATCGTTAAGCTCTGGCAGAGGATCGATGATAAAGGCTTGTTTACTTTGCTGATCGGCATAAAGCCAAGTGCAATTTGAGCCTGAACGAAGCTGAACTAAGCCGTTAACTGGCTGCTTTTCATCAATCTCACCAGTGTCTAATATCATGCAGCTGTGGGTGAGTGCTTTTGCTGCTGATTGGATACGTGAGCAAGCAGCATTCACTTGCTCTTGTGTCATTGCAGGGCCAAATGACATTCGAATAGCCGACTCACTTTGCCAAGCTGGTAACCCCATCGCATCAAGAACAAAGCTGCGAGTGACTTTAGATGAGCAAGCTGAGCCAGAGCTTACGCGGATATTGGCGGCGTCAAATAAGTCCATGATCTCTTTGCTGCTAAATCCAGCAATAGCAAAATTAATTGTGGTTGGGACACTGTTTTCAATACTATGATTAAACACAACGTCAGGGAAGGCGCTTTTAAGCGTATCCATTAATTGTGTTTGGTACCCTCTTAACGTATTGATATCGGCAAATTCACTGTGCTGCTGATTCAATAGCATCTCAAAGATGACATTAATAGCAGCCATGCCTGGTAGGTTCTCGGTACCTGAACGAAGGCCGCTTTCTTGGCCACCTCCGGCAATAATCGATGTAAAGGGTGCCGATTGACGAATATAAACAAAACCAATGCCTTTAGGTGCATAGAGTTTATGACCACTAAATGGGGCGTAATCGATTGTCGTTTGGGCAAGCTTTAATGGGGTCTTACCTAAGGCTTGTACGCAATCCACCATCCAGAAAATATCGTTATTTGCAGTGCGTATGATCTGCTCAAGTTTGCCTAAGTCCTGATAGACTCCGGTTTCATTATTGACTGCCATCGTGCATATCATGAGTGCATTGGGCGCTTCAGCTGCAATAAATTGGCAGTCCAAATGACCTAAACGATCAACTGGAATAGCTTTTAATTCTGCATTAATACCTAATATTTCATTCCAGTGTTTTAAGGATTCTGGCACGGCTTTATGCTCGGTTGCGCCATACAATAAACTGTATTTTTTGCTTGGCTCATTCTGCTTATCAATATTGAGTCGTTTTTTGGCTTCCACTAACGCTGAAATAATTGCTGTTTGAATCCCTTCTGTTGCACCACTAGTAAAGATGACTTTGCCATCGTCTGCACCGATAACTTTTTTAGCGTTGTTGCGCGTTGTTTCCATGACATCTTTGGCTTTTAAGCCAGTGATATGGCTACTGCTTGGATTACCAAATAACACTCTCATGCTATTTAAAGCGGCTTCAGCAGCTTGGGGTAATACAGGGGTAGTTGCATTGGCATCAAGGTAGATCTGGCTTAGCGGCGAATGATTTTTCATGGATAGCGGCTCATCTGTTGATTAGTTGTTATATAGCTTTTAGTTATAACTAATTTCATGGGGTTATATTAGCAGTTTGTGATTATTGATCAAGATCACATTTTATTTTGCTGAAAAATCCACGCTAATATTGTCTGCTGGTACAAAAAGACATTCTTATTTCTAAATGTTACCGATAACAGTGTTTTCTAGTAAGGTGATAAAAATCAGAAAGACATGGCGTTATTCGAGAGGGAGAAAGTCATTGAAAACAGCAGAACAACAAGAAGAAAATACCCTGTTTGTGATTCTAGTCAGTTGTGTGGCTACCATAGGTGGTTTCCTGTTTGGATTTGATAGTGGCGTGATTAATGGCACTGTTGATGGGTTAAGGTCGGCGTTTGACTCAGACAGTATGGGAACAGGCTTTAATGTGGCGTCAATGCTATTGGGCTGCGCGGTAGGGGCATTTTTTGCCGCGCGTTTAGCGGATAAATATGGACGACGAGCCACACTGATTACAGCTGCAATCTTATTTATTGTGAGTGCTTGGGGATCAGGTATTGCTGACAGCTCTATGGCATTTATTGTCTAC
Source organism: Shewanella sp. MMG014 (assembly GCF_018100775.1). Classification (NCBI taxonomy): domain Bacteria; kingdom Pseudomonadati; phylum Pseudomonadota; class Gammaproteobacteria; order Alteromonadales; family Shewanellaceae; genus Shewanella; species Shewanella sp. MMG014. The sequence goes on along the minus strand of NZ_JAGJDZ010000007.1, from coordinate 19,755 downwards.
CGTATCTTGGGTGGTTTAGCTGTTGGCGCAGCCTCGGTTATGACACCTGCATATATTGCTGAAGTTGCCCCTGCACGTTATCGTGGGGCACTGGCGACTGTGCAACAAATTGCCATCATCACAGGGTTATTTGCTGCGTTTGTTAGTAATTATTTTTTAGCACAAACCGCTGGTTCGTCGACGGACAGTTTTTGGCTGGGATATGATGCGTGGCGATGGATGTTTTGGATAGAGTTGGTGCCAGCAGGTGTGTTTTTTGTGGCATTATTTTTTATTCCTGAAAGCCCACGTTTTTTAGTGACAGTTGGACGTAAAGAGCAAGCGATGACGGTCTTAACTAAGCTATACGGTAGCACTGTCGCTAAAACCAAATTCATGGAGATTCAACAATCTTTAGACTCTGATCATCAACCTAAACTGGCAGACCTCATTGATAAGCATTCTGGCAAAGTGCGAAGTATTGTTTGGGTAGGGATTGGATTAGCCACTTTTCAACAATTAGTGGGCATTAATGTGGTGTTTTATTATGGCGCCGTGTTGTGGCAAGCGGTTGGTTTTTCGGAATCTGATGCGCTGTTGATTAATATTATTAGCGGTGCGGTCAGTATTGCAGCCTGTGTGATAACGATAAGTTTGATCGATAAAGTGGGTCGTAAACCATTTTTAATGATTGGTTCTATTGGAATGGCTGTGACTTTAGCCTTGATGGTCTTTGCTTTCGCATCGGCACAGGTCGATATCAATGGCGATTTGGACCTCGGTAAATTAGGCACATTGGCGTTAATTGCCGCAAATGGTTACGTGTTCTTTTTCAACTTGTCTTGGGGCCCTGTAATGTGGGTGATGTTAGGGGAAATGTTCCCAAATCAAATTCGAGGCTCGGGTCTTGCGGTTGCTGGGCTTGCGCAGTGGGGCACTAACTTTGCTATTACCATGACCTTCCCGATTATGTTGGCATCAGTGGGCTTAGTGGGCGCTTATGGTTTCTACTGTATTTGTGCTGTGCTATCGATTGTGTTTGTTGCGAAGTATGTATATGAAACAAAAGGTCGAGAATTAGAGCAAATGCAGGGATAAAAGGTAAGCACGCATAGTGAAGGGCGTGAGTGTCGTAATCAGAATGATTTACCCTTAAACATATAAGGCCACGATGATGTGGCCTTTTTGTTTGAGAAAGTCCGTTTATATTTTAACTTTAATGACGACTTTTCTTACTGATACTTCTGTATCCAAAGTGCCTGGCATATGCATATCACCAGGAAAGAATAAGGCAAACATGCCAGCTTTTAAGGGAATGAAAGCGGCGTCTTCTTTATTTGATTCATAATCAAACTCAGTAAAGTCATGCTCTTGATGGTAAGGCGCCAACGGTGTTTGATTGGCAAGGGGCAAATAGCCAAACTCTTCTTCACCACTCACAACAAACTGCACATCAATATATTGTTGATGAACTTCAAAAGGTTCTGTTTCTTTCGGTTGAGTAAGGTAGTCGTTAATAATCACAAAAATATCTTTTCCATCAAGCGGGTAGGTGCCGACTTCAACTTGAGTAAAGTCTGTTTCTGCTAAATGGGTTAAGGCTTTTGCTAATCTTGGGCTTAAGCCGTGATATAGCGAGTGATGAGCAAGGCTGTCGACAACCATAGTAAACTCTCTGAAAATGAATGAGTCATGATTATCGCTCATTCATTTTGTCGGCGCTATGATTTATCTACAACCAGTAGGGTTACGGAAATAAATTCAACCATGAGGTGGTTTAACCTGCTGACAAACTTAGTTAAGATGCAATGGAGCGTGAAACTCTGCATGGGTTTCATCCTTAAAAACCGATGGAAAATGGATTGATTCATAGGACGCTACGTGACTGCATTACGATTACTCGCCGGTAAAACTGCTTACCAAAAAATTGAACAAAATGGTTTGTCTGCATCTATGTTTAGCCAGCTATTTGCTGCATCAGGTGGCCCCAAATGGATTGGGGTTGCTGGGCTCGATAAATATTTATTCGGTGAGTTTTTTGCTAATAGACAAGCGCCACTTTATACCATGGGAGCTTCCTCTGGGGCTTGGCGACTGGCTTGTTTAGCACAGCAAGATCCATTAGCAGCCTATTCACGCCTCGAAGAGCATTACATTGGTCAGCGATATGATCATGTTCCTAGCCGACAAGAAGTGACCGAGCAAGTTGAACGTATTATTGGTGGTATTTTGGGGGAACATGGTGCCCTTGATATTGTTAATAATAGAGTGATTCAAAGTCACTTTGTGGTGTGTAAAGCCAAGCACTTAAATGCGAGCCGTTCAAAGGGGAAGTTAGCATTAGGTTTGGCGGCGACAGCGCTAAGTAATGCAGTGAGCCGTCGCAGTTTAGGTTGGCATTTTGAACGAGTGGTTTTCAGCCATCAGCAGGTAAAGTCGCCTTTTTCTCAGTTGTCTGATCTCCCTACCGAGCATGCGCAGCTGACACGCAATAATATTAATCAAGTACTGTTAGCAACAGGCTCTATACCTATGCTATTAGCACCAGTGAATAAAATTAATGGTGTGTCAGATGGAGCATATTATGATGGTGGCATTACCGATTATCATTTTGATATGCCAACCAATGAGCCGGAAGGATTAAGTTTATACCCACATTTTTATCCTCATATGAGTCCTGGGTGGTTTGATAAATCCTTTAAATGGCGAAGAGCACGCCAGCATTATCACAATGCGTTGGTATTAACGCCTTCTCAGGAGTTTATCTCGTCGCTACCTTATTCAAAGATCCCAGACCGTGAAGATTTTAAGCAGCTAAGCAGTGATAGTCGAATTGCCTATTGGCGTGAAGCATTGAAACGCAGTGAGCAGCTGGGAGAGATCTTTGCCTCAATTGTAGATAAGCAATCAATAATGGATGTGATTGAGCCGCTTTAGTGCGTGTTAACTGGTTAAACTTTCCATTACGATCCCGATCATTAAATTGTGATCATCTAATGAAACTATTTCGTAAAATCTCCTGTCTAATTATTAACCAGGTTGTGAATCTTGTGATGAGTTTTGCGATTGCCTTGATGGTGGTATTTAAACAGTAACCTCAAGCAATACAAGGCGGTATTACAACTAATCATAAAGTGTGATAACCACTTAGCTGGCTGGAAAACTCCATTTTGCCTGCTACACTTGATTATCACGATATGAATGACAACTTGTTGATTTTTATTGGTCCTTGATAGCAGAAAGCTATCGAATCTGCAGCATTCTGTGGCTTACACAGCCTTATAGGGAATTGGTGAAACGCTGTAGTTTGGAGGTTGCAATGCAAACGATAGAAATGGCGTTACTCATCCAAGATACTGTGCTTCTGCCAGGTGGTCGTCAAGAGCTACGGATGGTCACACCTAATCAATTATTGATGGTGGCCAATGTGCTCAAAGGCCATTATCGATTAGCGCTAGCTGCGTCAAAAAGCAACAGTTTTCCTCCATGCTACGAAACAGCAACCGAATGTGAAATCATCGATTTTCATCAACTTGAAGACAATTCTCTCAGTATTGTTGTCGAGGGACGTCAACGAGTAAAAGTGCTTTCGGGCGCGCAATTACGCGATCAAAGTTGGATCGCCAGAACCTTACCTTGTCAAAATTGGCAGCATGAACCCATTGCTGAAGAGTTCGAAATCATCAGTGCTGCACTTGAGCAATTTTATGAAGTGAATCCTGATTTACTGGAGCTATACAGTCAAACTCATCTTGAAGATGCTGCATGGGTCAGTCAGCGTTGGTTAGAAGTCTTACCTATGTACAATAAAGATAAGCTGCTGTTAGTTGAGCAGCCAGATTGTCATAAGACCATGGATTTTGTACTGCAATTATTAAAATCTCATGTGGATGTGTAATGCGGATAAGCCAAAACATGTTTTTTCTTTAGCTGATAAGGCTTTGTTGGGTATACTGTATCAAAATGTAGCTATATAGTATTTTACATGTCTGCTGAACATGCTGCCAAAGCCGCACAACCGTCATATATTGTTTTACCGCAATCTCAAACAACGCCGGAAACTGTGCTGGCGTTTTTAGTTTCTCATTTTAAGCAAATTCCAGAATCAGTGTGGATAAAACGTGTTGTTGATGGAAAGGTTCACTGGGCAGATGGTGAACCTGTAACGCAAACAACAAAGTACCGCCCAGCGACTCGAGTGTATTACTACCGCGAGGTTGAGAGCGAAACAAAAATACCGTTTCAGCAGCAGATATTGCATCAAGATGAGCACTGTATTTTAGTTTTTAAGCCTCATTTTTTGCCTGTCACACCCAGCGGTAATTTTGTCAATGAGTGTCTAATCCATCGCTTAAGAATTGCAACAGGTATTGATACGATTTCTCCTGCGCATCGGCTTGATAGGCCAACAGCTGGGGTAATGTTAATGACTGTCAATCCAGAATCTCGACATGCTTACCATGCTCTGTTTACTGATGGAAAAATTAATAAACAGTACCAAGCAATTGCAAAGCTCACCCCCGAGCTTTTAACGCGACATGAGCAAGGGAAGTTAAGTTTACCCCTTAAATGGACTGTGAAAAATCGTATGGTGCGATCAACGCCGAGCTTTTTGATGAAAATCACCGAAGGGGAAGCAAATACGCATTCTGAGATCAGATTAATCGCTGTTAATGGCTCAAGAGGCTTGTTCGAGCTGAGTCCAATAACGGGAAAAATGCATCAACTTAGAGTGCACATGATGTCATTGGGAATGCCGTTAGAAAACGATACCAATTACCCAAGGCTACAGCCCAAAGCCGCTGATGATTTTACTAAGCCGCTGCGCTTAATCGCCAAGTCACTGACATTTGAAGATCCATTCAGTCAACAAATGATGTCTGTCAATTGTGAAGGCTATGATGCTGAATTCGGCTTAGGTAAAAATTGATAAATGGTTTGTTGATGAATTGACAAGCGTGGCTCATTTACAAAGGACTAATTGCACATGGAAAGAGTGAAATGTTGCGCAATATTTATAGTGAGTTTTTTCGTTTTAATTTTTGGTTTTAAAGCGTTAGATGAGCTAGTTGCTGAAATGCTTATTAAGCGTGACGCTCAAATACTGTCTGAAAAATTGACCATGTATATTGAAGATACTGCAATAGAACTCAAAAGTTTACCAGCGATTAATGATACCTATGTTTGTGACAGCCAAAATGAAGACTTGCTGACTAAGTCGGTATTTAACTCCACGTTTATTCGTTGGCTAGCTGTGATGGATCAATTAAAAGTGATTTGTCGTTCGCAGATTATTCCCCGCCACGTAGAGAAGTTAGTCAGACACCGAATTGGCCCTGATGTAAAACTGGCTGTACTGAATCAGCCAGACTCAGATGTGCACGAGTTATTCTTATCATACGAATCAGGTCAAAAGCAGTATGTGGCGAGCATTGTGCCAATGAATCCTCGTTATTTTATCCCTGTAAATTGTGAAGATTGCCTAGAGTACACCATCACTATTGATGGCATTTATGACTCGTTAGCAGCAGTGCCTGTAATGGAGTTTGGCTTTGAACAGTTTGAAGGTGACCATGTCATTTTAGAAGAAGTGGTTCATAAAAATGAATATTACATTGCCAAGTTTAGCCTGTCTGGCAATGACGACTTTTTTGCTCAGTATAAATCGTTAAATTGGCTGTATAGTGCGTTGGTTAGTTTTGTAGTGGCGTTGGCGTTATCAATTGGCTATTGGTCTTGGAAACAGTCTTATGGTTCAACTCGAGCTCACATAAAAAGTGCTATCAAACATAAAGAGTTTATCCCTTTTTATCAGCCTGTTATTGATACGCAAACAAATGAAATCGTTGGTGTTGAAGTATTAATGCGCTGGCGTCAATCAAGTGGAGAGTTGATCCCACCAAACCAATTTATTCCCTTTGCAGAATCTGATGGGTTAATTGTAGATATGACCTATTCGATGCTTGATGTTATGGCTGAAGATATTGAACAAGCTGGCGAACAAGTTAAGCCGTTATTTATCAGTATTAATATTGTTCCTGAGCATTTAGAAAGTGATCAACTTTACTTGTATATTAAGGCGTTTAAAGAGTCTGGAAAGCTAGGTAAGCATCGGATTTCGCTAGAAATCACTGAGCGGCAACCCATTACAGATTTAGCTAAAGCCCGCGCTATGCTAGATAAATTTTATGCCATTGACGTTGATTTAAAGCTTGATGATGCCGGAATGGGGTACGGCGGTTTTAGTTATGTGCAAAACCTAGGTATCAGTACCCTTAAAATTGATAAAGCTTTTATCGATACCATTGGTGTAAAAGATAACTTTAATGAGAAAACCTTAGATGCAATTATCTCTTTTGCCAAAAAGTCGGGCTTGAGCGTCATTGCTGAAGGGGTGGAAACTGAGTCTCAAATTAGCTATTTGAAAGTGCAGGGCGTGGATTTAGTCCAAGGTTATTTTTTCTCTAAACCACTAGAAGCAAAAGACTTTTTTAATGCCTATCAGAATGTATGATGATTGGGTTTTATTTTAGTTAGATGGTTTTTGATAAAAACGATAATTGATGTATTCCCAGCGTTAGTGATTAATGTTGGGATACATTTTAAGAGGTTTGCTAGTGTTCAGTTACTGGTGTCGAATGAGATAAGCAAAAGTGCCTAATTGTAATTTGCTGGTAGCGAGTAAGTAATGACTATTATTTGAATTAAGTCTTTATTTCAAAGGACGTTGTGTGATGCTGATGTTCGGTTAAACTGAATTATCTGGTGCTTTTCACATACTGAACTGAAAGAGGTTAATTTGAGTCAACATCACTTAAAGGGATTACCTGTTCCACTATCAGTATTGGCTGTCATGTCATTAATCTGCGTAGCCTCGCAAGCCTCAGCTGAGCAGATTTATTTTAGTTTTGATAATGATGTGATTATTGGTTCAGATGGTGATTACTCTAGTGGTATTTTACTGGGGTGGCATGCAACACCTGAGCAAGATTTCTCCTCTGCTTCTACAGCTTTTCAGTGGCAATCAGCTTTATTATTTCCGCAACAAAGCCAGCAAGTTCACCGTGGGGCAAAGCTTTATAGCCGAATGTGGACGCCTACTGAAATCGCTTATGACTTTCCTCAACCTGCAGAAAGGCCTTATGCTGGCTTTTTAGAGTTAGAAAGTTATACCGGTGTGTTTAGTTCAAGCCTTGCACAAAAAAACTGGCTGAGTTTGGGCGTTGTTGGCCCAGCTTCTGGCGCAGAGTACATGCAATCTTTTGTGCATAAAATTACCTCATCGACGACGCCTGAAGGTTGGGATTACCAGATTGAAAATCAGTTGACGTTGCAAGTCGCTTACGAGGTGGAGGCATTGTTGTTTCGTCAGCAAGCATTCGAAAATAGCCAATGGGATGTGAGTGTATTTAACCATACCATGGCAGGTAACTTTCGTTCTCAATCTAGCCTTGGGTTAACTGTCCGTTGGGGCGATGATCTAAGCCAAACATTTGGTCAGTTATCTAGCCAAGCAGGACACTTTGGCGATTTTACTTCTTCAGCTAATCAATATGGAAGCTGGATGGCCTATGCCAGAATGCAGGCTGGATACCGCTTTAATGACTTAACGATTGAAGGTGATCTTCCCTATGAATCGCCGCTTGAAATTAACAACCAGCAAGCTCAAGCAAGCTTAGGTGTCATTTGGGCTTTTCCCACTTGGTCAGTGCGCTGGAGCTTTGACTTTTACAGCAAAGAATACCAGTCAGATGTGGATGACTGGCATGGCTATGGCGTGATTAGTTATAGCAAGGTGTTGTAAAGAAAATACAATTATAAATGCCCTTAACACAATGCACAGGAATACAAGGTGTTAAAGGCTTTTATACATTAAAGTCACGTCCATGTTTACCGTATTAGATGTTTTGCCACACCTAAAACTGATTATGCATATCGTTTAGCGCTTGGTGTAGCATGTCATCATCGTTATCTTGATTAATGTCACTTTGCTCTGTTGGCGCATCAATTACGCTGTCAGCATCATGAGCTGCATGTTGCGGGTGTTCTTTATGCTCGTCATCTAATGGGTTTTCAAATGCATCGACTTCAACAATATCAAGCATGTCTGCTTGTGGATCAGCAGTGTTAAGCTCATGCATTGTTGGCAACTCCGCTAGCTCTGGAATGCCAGTATCAGGTTTAAGCTCATCATGGCTTAATCCAACCATCTGTAAGTAATGATCGATAGGTGCTGGTGCGGCTAGACTATCGGTACTGTCAATGACTAAACTAACGTCGATATCATCACTTTGATTTAACGTATCTGGTTCATCGCTTTGTGATACTGGTGCTGGAGTAGATATCGGTGCAGGGATAACTTCCACTGCAATCACTTGGCTTGCAGAGTTGCTTGAGCTGCCATCATGGGACGTGGCGCTAATCGTCAAATCAAAATGACCATGAAAGTCAGCTTCAGGAATAACTTTGAGGTTAGTTAATTCGCTTTGTTGTAGTGTCCAAATACCGTTCTTTTCAGTTCCCGCAGATAGCGAAGCCCCTGGTGGAACGCCTGTGATTTCAACTGTGAGTGTTTCATTTATATCAGGACTGGATACGTTAATATTAAGCGCTAAATCAGTATTTTCATTACCCGAAATCGCCATAGTATCGAGTGGCGAAGCTAAATCTCCGACATGCTTAGTAAATATCATGGTAGGAGTATCGGCATCAGGCGACACATGAATTGCCATACTGTTATCTATCGCGACATGACCATCGGTCACCGTATAATTTAAGCGTAATTCCCCATTATAATTTACCCCTGGATTAATAACCCAATGGTCACCTTGTTGGGTAATAGTACCACCACCGACTATTGATAAATGGCTTACATCAAGCACATCTTTAGCGTCTGTATCGTGAACGTTAGCAAGTAAATCAGCTTTACTCAGAGTGAGCAGATGATCTTCAACAACCGTACCCGAAAGCGCGTGGCCAACAACAGGTACATCATTGGTACCGATGATCACTAACTTCATTGCCTGGTCTACACTGTGACCAAGAGAGTCGGTAGCGGTCACCATGACAGTTTCTTCAAGTCGCTCACCCTGAGCCAAGGCCTGCACACGAGCCGAATCGTTGTGGGCCTGATATTGCCAACTGCCATCGCTACTTAAGGTTAGGTCACCGTATTGCGGACGTGTTCCGGCTTGCAATGCCCAGGTGACACCGCTGGCGACTTTGACATCACCAACTAATAAATCGAGTAAACCGTGCGAGCGTGTGACTTTATCTTCGGTGACGACAGACTCAGAAGCGCCGAAAATTTGAGGTCCGGTTTTACCGTCACCAATATGCACGGTCAGATGTTCTTCCCGGCTCTCACCGCTGCTATCGGTAACTTTGATGGTGACGGTTTCGGTATGAATTTTACCTGCAGCCACCTCCTGATTGAGTTTGTCTCGTTCTGGACCACTGTGGCTAAAGGTAAAATCCCAGCGACCGTCAGCATCAATATTAAAGTGACCAATGCCCTGCACATCAATTTTATTGCGGTTGCCTGGCGTGAAATCCAATTGATGGTGACCACCTTGACTATCTATGTACTCGACGTTGAGGTTGTCAGCGTTATCAATGTCATCAATATTGATATAGCCGTAAGAGTGAGTGTGGGTCATTGAGCCCGTGGTAATTGAACGGGATATCTCAAAGGTGCCTGTTAATAGAGGGGCGTCGTTGGTGCCATGAATACCAATATTGACCACGGCATGCTTGGTGTCGCCATGGTTATTGGTGTAACTGATGAAAAAGTTATCTGCATGGCTATCGGTTTGCCCCATTTGCTGAATCGCAGCTGTGTTATTGTCCAATGTGTAGTGATAGCTACCATCGGCGTTCATGTGTAAGGTGCCATAGTTGCCTTGTAATACGCCTGTAGTGGTAACAGTTTCACTGGCGCCAACAGTAAATAACGTTCCCGTCGCAGTCGTCTTACTGTCTTCCTCGACGGCTTGAGTTTGTACCAGAGTGCTTAAATCGGCAGATACCACTAGCTGGCGTTGAACTTGAGCTGTGTCGCCAGTTGCTGTCGCGATAACCTCAGCATGAACTTGATAGGCGTTGTCGCCAATATTGGCAACTTGGTTGGCAGGAATGGCCAATTGCCAATGGTTATTATTAACGCTGGCGCTATAGTGCGTACCTGCGACAATCACATTAACCGAATTGCCATCTGCCACATGGGTTGTGGCGCCTGTAATGGTTAAATCCTGCTGGTGGTCATGATGGTTGATCCAATCGTCATTAGATATAGGGTTGATAGACAGCGTGGGTTTAGCAGTATCTATAGTGATTTGATGATGGGCCTGGGCATAGCTGCCGTCAGCTTTTACTTCAATTACGGTTAGCGTATAAGTGCCATCGGCGCGATCTGTTGCGCTAACATCTAATTTCCAATAACCATTTGCATCGACAGTTGCTTTCGAGTGGCTGAGAAGCCCACTTCCCATGATAGTGCTACCGGGCTCGCCAGTACCATATAAGATAATGTGACCGTCACTGGTAACAAAGTCACTATCACTGACACCGGTATCATATTCTAACCGGGTAATTGCCAGAGGCGGCGTGACATCAATTATGGCGTTGGCATCAATCGTGTTATGACCATCGCTGACTTTGAAACTAATGGCTAAATCGTTACCAACAAAGCCTGGGTTTGCAGTAAAGCTATAGCTGCCGTCAGGATTGGTTACTACCGTTCCATGGGGAGAGAGCAGTGAACCTGCCACAATCGATAATCCCGCGGTGCTGGTATCAACATCGGTAACATTAGCAAGTAAATCAGTTGCTTGAAAGTCGTGTGTGTGGCCAGATTCAACCTTGCCTAAATCGGTGGTGACGGTGGTTGGGGCTGTGTCGCTACCAGTGAGGTCGACGCTGATTTGATGTTGGGTGCCATCGGCAGTCTTAACTGTAACGATATCGGTGGCACTTTGGCCCTGTGACAGTGCTTGTGCGGCTTTGTTAGGCGTATATTGCCAATGACCACTGGTATCGATACTGAATTCCCCGTGGCTGCTAGGCAGCACTTGAGCGATGAAGTGATCTTGGTTGGTATCGGGGTCGGTCACCGTAAGTTGACCCGAAACGGCATGGGTTTCGTCGGTAGTTAGCTTGCTATCACCGGTGATGCTGGCATTCCCCACTTGAACTGTTAGGTGCGCTGGTAGTGTTTCTTGCCCATCGGTCACGTCGACTTCGATTTTCAATTCACCGCGATAGTTGGATTGAGGGGTAACGGTCCAAGTGCCATCACCATTATTGTGAATCGTGCCGTGATTCCCAGCAATGGATACGTGGGATACCGATAAGGTATCGCCATCAATATCAGTGGCTTGGTTTAAAATATCATCTTGATTGATGGTAAAGCTTTGATTGACGTTAACTGTTGCGTGAAATTGGTCGTGGTCTATTTGATCGTACTTATGTAGCAGATCATTCAAGTTACTTGCTGAAGCAAGTGCTTTAATTTGTGCAGGAGAAATGACCTGATCAAACACCGCAAAGTTATCAAAAGCACCATGCAGGTTACCATCTTGTGACCAGTGGCTCTTGCCAATGAAATTTTGACTTCTAGCGGTAGCGGGAAGCTCTGCACCGCTATCGGTTTCCCCTAATAGCTGGCCATTATTATACAGTGCCATATGACCATCATGACTAATGGTCGCGGTCAGTTTCATCCATTGGCCCGGGGTGACCCCATGAGGCACCATTAGGTCATGCTTTTGACCCGCAGCGTCGATGAATTCGAGCTGCAGTGTATCGGTGGTGCCACTATGGGTGAGCAAAATGTTGTCTTTGGCTTGGCCATTACCAAAATCAAACACTCTGGAATAACTGTCAGTTATTGAGTCAAATTTTACCGTGGCGGATACCGTAATACCTTGGCCATATTGTAAATCCGGGACTTCGATTTTTGCGCCGCTATCACCATGAAATTGCACTGCTGAATCTGGCGTGCCATCAGCACCTGTGGTGGCAGTGATGGTGCCACTTAGCACGGCATGATTATTTCGGCCTGATAGATCGGTGCCTTGATTACCCGAAAATTCGTAAGCCGCTGAGATGGGCAGTGATGCAAATTGCCCACCTGCTAAGAAAGTTGGCGCATCGTTATCTGCTGAAATGTGGATTGCGCCAGTGTACTCTTTCGAGTCTAGGCTGCCATCGCTTACTGAGTACTTAAACGCAGACTCGCCATTAAAATCTGTTACCGGCGTAAAGACCAATTTATCGATGTTATCAGCATCAATTTGCTGGCCAGCAACCACTGCTCGACCATCTAATAACAAACTACCGTGTGCAGGGTTGGGCAGGTGAGTAATGGTAATGTGCTGCAATGTATCGCCCGTATCAACATCAGCAAAACTGAACTCATTTTTACTGAAAGTATGGCTATGGTCTTCAACATCCCTAACACTTAGATGAACTGAGGTCGGTGCATCATTTCTTGCTGCAATATCAATTTCAGCCGTTGCTACCGATGAGTTGTCATGGCCATCATTAACTGAGTACTTAAAGTTAACTCTACCGTTAACGTCCTGTTCAGGGGCAAATATCAGGTTAGCAATATCCGTTTGGCTAATAACTTGGTTAACTGTGACGGCAGCACCATTTAGATGCAGTACACCTAAACTGGCAGCGGGTAATTCAGTAATGGTGATACTGCTTAAACTGCCGCCATCGCTGTCAGTAAAACCAAAGTCAACATTAGTAAAGTGATAATTAACATCTTCAATAGCATGGATGACTTGTGTCGCAATCGTTGGTGCTTCATTGCTACCTTGTACGTCAAAGTGCATAGTGTGAGTTGTTTGACCACCTTCATTATCGGTAACGACTACATTAAATGTTTCGGTAACGTGTTGCCCTTCGATTAAGGCTTGAGTAGCAGCTAAAGCATTATCAAGTTCGTAATGCCAGCCGCCATTGGCTGCAATTGTAAAGTGTCCATATGTACCCAGTACATCGGTTTGTTCGGTAATGCTATGGGTGTCTCCAGTATCTGGATCGCTGATACTTAGCATGCCTGAAGTGCGAACGTGGTCGTGTCCGCCGTCTTCAATAACGGTTTTAGGTGCTGCGAGTTCAGTAACGATTGGGTTATCGTCACGGCCATCAATGTTGATGGTGATTTGGTGTTGGGTACCATCAATACTAGAAACGGTATAGGTTTCGTGTACCTGATCATTTTTCGTTAACGCATTAGCGGTGGCATTCGGTGTGAAAGTCCAATGACCATTGCTTGACATGTCGAGGTGGCCATAGGTGCCATCTAGAGCAGCAACATTGAAATGCATTTGCGCGGTATCAGTGTCTTGCACACTTAGCACGCCAGAGACGCTGGTATCTTCATCAGTATTGGCAAGATCATCACCACTAATTTGGGCATTGGGAACTGGTTTGGTTGGATCCAGAACTAATGCCTGAAAATGGCTGTCTATCGCTTGAGTATTGTCTGGTCCTTGGGTGGTGACAATGAGTCCTATATTCATATTGTGACTATTGCCACCAGGCAATTGTGCAGTTAAATCGGCTAACGACCAATCTTTAACATCGACTTTATCTGTCATTCCATTAATAGTGTGACTATGCCCATGTCCATCACTGATAACAGTACCTTTTAGTAATCCAGTAATCTCTGTTTTGACAATTTTGTCGTCAGTATCGGTAGGGGGAGTGATGACCGGATTTAAGCGAATGAGCGCATCAGGATTTGGTGGGACCAAGGTGCTGTCGACTTGCACGACTTCTGATATCACTCCAGCAGTTGTTGTGATTTGATGATGGCCAGTAAGATCACTCGCGACCCCATTTGCCATCCTAATATCAATTACCAAGCCATTATTTTTATCCACAACGCTATTTAACGGGGCTTGTGATAATAAGCTGGCATCAACGGGATGATTAGTGACCATTGCAGCACTGAATATTTGCCCATGGAATGCATCTTTGGGCTGAAAACCATGATTTTGATGGTGGCCATCCTCATGGACTAAGCTGCCATCTTGATCCTGCGCCAGCGACAGCATCCCCTTACCTGGCATCGTATCGCCTTGATGTACGTTATCTTGGGTGAATTTTACTTTACCGTCTTGCAATACTTGTAAGATGCCAGAGTGGGAGTCCCACAATAGTGTGTAACGGTGGGTTAAATTGTCAGCTGTAGTGTCAATACCTGTTGCATACTCAGTGCCACAAATCGATACGGTTAGATTTGATGGTTTCCAAGCATAAAGTTCGTTGGTGGAATGGCTGTTACCATAACTAATAAACGTTGCCCCATGTATACCTTGTGTGGCAACCTGGTTGCCACCGATGACGTTGAACTCCAAGGCAATATTGGAGATAGTGTCACCTGTTTGTAGTTCGCCATTGTTCATTACTGAACCTTGACCACTACTATCAAACCTCATTACCTGTTGTTCAGTGGTAAAGCTTAGTGTTGCATGAGCACTATCGGTCACAGAGGCAATGTCTATACTTGCGTGCGCCGTGCTATGGCTGGTGCCATCAGTAACTTGGTAAATAATATCGACATTGTCGCCATGAAAGTTGGCAGTAGGCGTATACGTGTAGCCGTGAATTGCGTCGCCACTAAAGGTTCCGTGGGGTGAAGTTGGGGTACCAACAATCTGCAGTGACCCGTCAGGGTCCGACAAATGTTCAAGTAGCTGCGCTTGTGTAATATGAATTGAATGGTCTTCATCCGTTGTGCCTAAATTGCGGGCGCCACTGTCAGTTAAGGGGTCATTCACTGCTGCGACATTTATGGTTGCCTGAGCGGGAGCGGAATCGGCATGGCCATCATTCACGGTATAACTGAAATGAACATCACCATTAAAGTCTTTCGCTGGAACAAATTGCAGCTTACTGATATCTCCGGCATCGATAATCTGATTTACAGACACATCATGTCCATCAAGTACAAATTTACCTTCCGCTAAACTCGGCAGATTGGTTAAGCTTATAGAATGAAGTGTGTCGCCTGAATCAACATCGCTAAAACCAAAATGGCTTGCCTGCATTTGGTAACTGACATCTTCAGTACCATTGGTTAAATGCACTTGGTTTACAGTGGGTGCATCATTAGTCCCCGTGACATTAATATGAAGATCGTAGGGTGTACCATCTTTACTATGTACGCGATATATAACAACTTCAGTTTGACCTTCAGCTAGGTATTGTAGCTTTGCGTTATCAACATGATAAGTCCAAGTACCAGCGCTATCGATACGTAATAACCCATCATAAGGGTCATGAATTTTTGTTTCACCAAACTGGCTAAACTGGAATGAGTTTTCACCAGTGTCAGGGTCAACGACAGTAAGAGAGCCCGTTGCCAACTCCGTAACTGTTCCTCCATTACTGCTTCTATGAGACCCATCTTCAGTAATGCTCCCTGTGCTGACTTCAGTAATGATTGCGCTATCTTGAACCGCCGTTAATGTTGTCGTTGCACCCGTATGTGTGACACCTCCATGTGCATCTTTAACGTCATAACTAAAATGAACTTGGCCGTTATAGTTTTTTTCTGGTGTGAATGAAAAGCTACCGTCAGGATTAATGGCTATTGAGCCGTGATCTGCATGTAAGTTTTCAATGGTAAGCAAACCAGTATCATTAGTATCAACATCAACTGTATTGGTAAGTAACTGTGCTACGGTAATCGTCTGGCGAGTATCTTCAGTGCCAGCATTGAGAGTCACCTCTGATGAACAGTAAGGACGGTCATTACTACCATGAATAGTGATAACAATGTCGTGTGGAGTGCCATCTTTAGAGTACACAGTAATGGTATCAGTTAACGTTTGATGCTCACCTAATTTATCAATGACAGTGCCGATCGTTGTCTTACGATTTCCGACCCAATCAACACTCCCTACGGTAACATCGTAATGCCATGTTCCATCTGGGTTTAATAGTAAGTGTCCATATTGTCCATGGTAAGAGTTATTCCAGGCACCGCCTCTAGGGTCAAACTGAGATTCTCCTGTGTCGGGGTCAACAATATCTAACTTACCATCAGCTGTTAATGCTGCTTGACCTAGCTTAGCCATGCCTGGCTGAGCATAGTCTGGCGACATATCTTGTCCAGCAGTTCCCTCGGTGACATCGCCAGTATCAACGCCACCAATAATGGCTTTATCATCACTGCCATTAATAGTAACTGTTATGGATTTTTCTGTGCCATCTACAGTTCGGACGATGATGGTATCTTTGAGCGTATCTTTGCTGGTGAGGGCCTGAATATTAGGGCTATTATTATCAACAACGTATTGCCAATGTCCGTCATTATTTATTGAAAATTGACCGTAAGCTGCGTGATTAACATCCACAATAAATTGGGATTCACCGTGATCGATATCAGTGGCGACGAGCTGGCCTTGTGCGACTAGATTTCCTTGGTGGTTATGAGTGTCTTCTTGAAGCACTGCAGAGGTATCGCCGGTGATCTTAGCGATGTCATTGTTGCCATGTATATTGACTTCAACTTTGTGGGCGGTGCCATCAATTGAGTGGACTACAAATACTTCTTTAAGCGCTTCAGTTTGAGATAGTTGCTGTATCTGAGGTTGATTGTTGTTAGCAATGTACTGCCATTGGCCATTATTACTGATAACAAGTTGACCGTAATGCCCTTGTTGTAGTCCTGAAGGGAATAAATCTTGGCCGCTATCTATATCGGTAATGGTCAATTGACCTTTGGTTATCAGTAGGCCTGAACTCAGTTTGTCCTCAACGACAACACCCGCATCTACCCCATTTATATTGGCTAAGTCATTGGTCCCAAGTATTTGTATTTGAATACCATGTGGAGTGCCATCGTGACCTTTAATAAAGAACAAGTCATCAACGGTTTCGCCACTTTTAAGACTTTGAACTGCTACACCTTGATTATTGAGCGCGTAATGCCATAGCCCTTTGTCGTCGATGTGTAATTCGCCATATTTGCCTTGTAGCGTTTCAGGCTTGAAATGCTCATCGCCAGTATTAGGGTCGAGAATGTTCAATTGTCCTGTCGCTGTTTGTTTAGTGCCGTCTTCTTTAAATAGTGCGACATCAGTACCTGTGATGATCGCTGGCGTGTTATCACCGACAATGGTGGTTGAGATAGTATGCTCGGTACCGTCAATGGATTTTACGGTAAAGCTTTCGGTTAGCTGCTGCCCATGGGGTAACTTGATCACATTAGCATTGTAATGATCGACTGCATATTGCCATTCACCATTTGGCTTAATCGTTAAAAAGCTACCATAAGCACCAGCGACTACTTGTGGTTGAAAATGCGCTTCTCCTGTATCAACATCAGTGATGTGAAGTTGACCATTAGCGTACAAAATATTGGGCGCGCCAGAAGCATTTGAAATCACTCCAGTATTTGTGCCTGAAATAACTGCACTATCATTGGTGCCATGAATATGAACACAAAGAGTTTGTTCAGTGCCATCAGCAGTTTTGATTATCACCGTATCGGTAATTTCATGCCCTGCATTAAGAGATTGTATTGCCGTTTGTTTGTTGTCTGAGGTGTATGTCCAAGCGCCAGAAGGGTCGATAGTAAAATGGCCATACTGGCCAGCGAGAGTTCCAGCGATAAATTGGGCTTCACCTAAGTCGGGATCTGAAACAATGAGCTGACCATCCGCTCTCAACTGTCCTTGGAAAAGGTTTTTATCTTCAGTGACATCTAATGTGGAAGAACCTGAGATAACTGCTTTATCATCTTGGCCATTGATGATGATTTTTATTTGATGTTCGCTGCCATCGATAGATTTAACAACTATCGTATCAATTAACGACTCACCTGTTTTGAGTTGATTAATTGCAGGTTGATTATTATCAGCGGTATAAGTCCAGTGACCATTATTATTGATGGTTAATTCGCCAAATAAACCTTGTGAAGCATTGGCCTGAAACTGATTATCTCCAATATCAGCATCTTTTACTGCCAACATACCGTCTGCATGTAAAAAGCCAGCGTGTAGGTTTTTATCTTCAACTAGCGAAACGATTGATATACCGCTGATGATGGCTTTATCTTCGGTTCCATTAATATTTATCTTGAGAACTTTCTCTGTGCCATCAATCGCATGCACATATAGTGTTTCAGTTAGCGTGGCTCCAGCTTTTAAGCCTTGAATGGCGGCGCTGTTATTATTAGCAGTGTAGACCCAATGGCCAAGCTGATTAATCGATAAGTAGCCGTAATTACCTTGATAGCTATCGGCAACAAATTGGTTTTGGCCGTTAT
The DNA here is from genome assembly GCF_018100775.1 of Shewanella sp. MMG014. NCBI lineage: Bacteria > Pseudomonadati > Pseudomonadota > Gammaproteobacteria > Alteromonadales > Shewanellaceae > Shewanella > Shewanella sp. MMG014. The sequence goes on along the minus strand of NZ_JAGJDZ010000007.1, from coordinate 1,481 downwards.
CGATATCAGTAATGGTTAACGCACCATCGACCCTTAATAAACCTGAGTGAACGTCTTTATCTTCAGTGAGTGTTGCAGTTGAAGTGCCTGCAATCACCGCTTTATCGTCAGTACCGTTAATGGTGACGGTGACTTGTTGTGATGTACCATCAATGCTGTGAACGATTAAGGTATCGGTGAGTGACTCACCAGAATTAAGACTTTGAACAGCCAGTTGGGAGTTATCAGCAGTATAAATCCAATGACCCAACTCATTGATACTCAGTTGACCAAACTGGCCTTGCAGTGATGCCGCTTGGAATTGATTTTGACCACTATCAACATCGGTCACAGTCAATGCACCATCGACCCTTAATAATCCCGAGTGAACGTTTTTATCTTCAGTGAGTGTTGCTGTTGAAGTGCCCGCAATCACGGCTTTATCGTCAGTACCGTTAATGGTGACGGTGACTTGTTGTTCTGTGCCATCAACCGAATGAATTAGAACCGTATCAGTTAACGACTCACCCGTTTTTAGACCTTGAATGGTCGCTTGTGAGTTATCAGCGGTGTAAACCCAATGGCCTAAATTGTTAATCGATAACGTTCCAAATTGACCTTGCAGGATTTCTGCATTGAATTGCGCCTGACCGCTATCTGCATCGGTAACTGTTAACGCACCATCGACTTGAAGCTCTTGTGATGAGATGCCTGAGTGGAGGTTTTTATCTTCAGTAATACTTCCTGTCGTTACACCGCCAATTTGCGCTGACTCATTACTGCCAGTCACTTGAATTGTTACCTGCTGAGTAACAGGCTGTCCTGAGCTATCTGTGGCTATGACTGTAAAGGTTTCTGTTGCTATCTGACCTTGATTCAGCGCTTGTGTTGCGGAGTTTTGATTGTTGAGATGATATTGCCAAGTACCTGTATCTGGATCAATAGTTAACTCACCCAGTTGGCCGCGTCCATTGGCAATTGACCAATTGATATTATCACCAGTATCGGGATCTGTGGCGATCAAATTACCAGATGCGCTATCTATAGCCCCGTCAGCATTAAGTGCTGCGTGATGGACTCCTGATATACTAGGAAGATCGTTGCTACCTTCAACTTCAACAGAAATGCTTGTTTGTAATTGGTTACCCTCAATATCAGTTGCTGTAACGGTAAATTGCTCTGTGTGGTGCTCATTTTCACCTAGTGCATTAGTGGCTTGGGAAGCGTTGTTGAGTTGGTAGTGCCACTCGCCAGTTATTGGATCGATATTTATCGCTCCAAATTGCCCCTGTGGTTGACTGATACTCCAATTAATTAGATCAGAATGCTGACCTTGAGCGTGTAATGTACCAGTCACCACATCGGTGTTTGAATCTTCTTTAACTTGTTGAATTTTAAATTGACTGTCGATAGTTAGTGGCTTTTCATTCGTGCCAGTGCCAGTGCCAGTGCCAGTGCCAGTGCCAGTGCCAGTGCCAGTGCCAGTGCCAGTGCCAGTGCCA
>NZ_JAGJDZ010000006.1:0-343601 GCF_018100775.1 Shewanella sp. MMG014 | reverse complement strand
AGTGCCAGTGCCAGTGCCAGTGCCAGTGCCAGTGCCAGTGCCAGTGCCAGTGCCAGTGCTAGTGCCAGTGCTAGTGCCAGTAATTGGTGGTTGGCCATGGGTACTTGGAGTTTGTGGTCCAGGATGGAGTGGCGTTGGCTGAGTGACTTGGGCGTACGTTGTAGGGTTGGGAGTAGTCGAATCTTGATCGGGCTGCTGATCATTCTTCTGAGTAATATTCGCTTGGGCTGCTCGAAATTGACTGATATCTTCTGTTGCAGTATTGCCTGCTTTAAACGGCTCAGCATTGCCAATTCCTGTTGTTTCGGTTGAACCTGTCTCTTTGATTAGTTTATTTTCAGGCGTTGCTTGAGTAACCTCTAAAGCGTCATCTGACTGTTCTGCCGATGCAATTTGGCGAGTGGCAGTGTTAGTCTCTGTCGCTTCGGTGGTTTGATTGGTTACTAGTGATTCAACACTCTGTGGGATTTGATCAGAGGGTAAGTTTGGTTTTGTTTTACCATGCGCCAGTGAAGAGCTAACCGATTTATCGGCAACAAGATCCTGATTAATACCGACAGTTGTTTGTGGGGTATCTCGAGCTTCTTTTGCTAGGAGTTTTTTGGCTTCAACGTCAATTTTATTGGCCGCAACCTTTGCTTTTTTATCTCGTTTAATTTGTTCAGTTTGCTTAGCCGTGTTGGGCTTATTGACCTGTTTAGTATCCGTTTTTTGCTCACTATTAGGTGGAGTCTTGCCTTGGTTGTCTTGAGTCATGCTAACCTCTACCTCTCACCGAATGCTTCATTAATATTAGTAAACACGGGTTTCCATAAATATTGGAAAACACTTTTATCCCCAGTCACTATGTCTGCTTCTCCTGTCATGCCTGGGATTAATTCAAATTGACCAGGCGTGTCAAAAAAGTAGGGCTTTTCGATGGACAGTTGCACCTTGTAAAAAACGCCGCCTTTTTCATCTGAGTCAGTGCTGGGAGAGATGCGTTTGACGATGCCATCAAGCGCGCCGTATCGACTGTAATCAAAGGCATCAATTTTGATACGAGCACTTTGGCCCACTCGAACAAAGCCGATATCTCTTGGGGACAGTTTAATTTCCATTAACCCGGTTTTAGTCATAGGAACTATCACTGCAACAGTGCCTCCTGGTTGAATTACACTACCAGTAGAACTCGTAGGAATGGATTGGATAATACCGTCAACAGGCGCTGTCACTGTATTTTGAGACACCAAAGAATCAGAAGATTTAAGTCTTGCGATAACCCCCAATAACTCTGCTTGAGTGTCTGTTCGTTTTTCTCCGACATCTTTAAATAGTGAGGCTTGTTTTTGCTTGAGTTGACGTTCTAAATTAACTAGATTTTTGGAGAGTACTTGCTGTTTACTTTCCATTGATTTTAGCTCACGCATGTAGGAATCAAGCTTTTGTTGTGACTCTAAAATACGCAACTTAGATACCGCTTGTTCAGCAGTAACGGACAGCATCATTTTAAGGGTTTGTTCAGCTGTTTGTATTTGATCGCTTAATGGCGGGATTTCTGCTTTAAGACCGTCAAGTTCAGCTTGGGTTTTGGCAATATCGGATTCTGATAATTGCTCCATTGCAACACGCTCTTCATTCATACGTCTTAAAGCGGAAGTATGAAGTCGCAGTAACTCAGGGTACTCGATAGCAAATTCGCTAAAGTCGGCCTCTCTTTGTTCCGTAAAGGCATCATAACGCTCAATTCGCATGATTAAATTCGCACGTTTACTGGTGAGCTCTTCTTCTGCTGATAAGCTATCAATAGAGACAAAGCTTGCTAAAATATCGCCTTTTTTGACGACATCACCCTCTTCAACAACGACTGAGGCAATGGTGCCACCTGCGCGGCTTTGGATCACTTGTCGATGACCTAGTGGCACGACTTGTCCTTTAGACTTTGATATTTCTTCAACCTCAGTAAAAACAGACCAAATAAGCATACATAATATTGATCCTGTGATGATTAAAATGACATTGCGGATCATTTTGCGTTCAGCAGGTGCTTCAATCGCTTCAGCAAATTCATGCTTAGGCCATATTCGATTAGCTAATTGACGATTATCCATTGATTGAAGACTCCTGTTCGGCACTTGAGGTGGGCTGCTCTTGGGGCGTTTTATCTGGAATAGGGCCCGCGTAAACCACTGCGCCTTTATCTAAAATGATGACTTTATCTGCTTGTTGAATTAAGTCTTGATCGTGGCTAGTAAATAAGACGGTTGAATGTCCTTTTAGGTTTGTTAACGTATTAATCAGGGTGGCTTTTGATGTCGGGTTTCGGTGTGGTAATGGTTCATCAAGCAGCAAAAGTGGAGATTGTTTCACTAGCGCTCTAGCGAGATTAATATAGCTGCCTTCAATGGCCGAAAGCATGGCATTGTTTTCGCCCAAAAGGTCGACAGATAAATCATTATTGATGCTGTTAAAAAAGCTTTGTCCGCCAGCATCAATTAGAGCTTGAATAATTTCTTGGTCTGTAGCGTTAGGTTTAGCAATACGAATATTTTCGGCCAAGGTGCCAGGGAAAATATCCGGTTGTGAGGGACTATAACCAGCCCATTGTCTAAAAATGGCAGTATCATATTGTTTTAAATTTTTACCGTTGATGGTTACAAAGCCTGCTTGGGCATCTAATACGCCTAATGCACTGAGTAGTAAAGTGGATTTACCACAAGCGTTTGGTCCAATAATGGCCACTAATTCACCCGGTTCAATCTCTACATTTACCCCTGCTAGTGCAGGTTCACCTTCTGCGCTGTATCGAAGCGTGACATGCTGAAAAGCAACTGCTGGTGGCTTGCTATTATCTGGTGTATCCAACCTAAGTTCTGACTGCTCGGTATTGGCCTGCATGAACCGATCAAACTGTTTGACCGCAATATCCATCATGGTGAATTTTTGTTTAGAGGAAAATGCTAATTGAGCAGGACCGGTAATACGCCAAATCATCATCACGCAGGCAATTAATGCCCCCGGAGAGATGCTCTGATCTAACACTAAAAATATGCCAGTAAATACCGTAATTAATGCGGTAAAAAGACTAAGTGAATGAGCAACTGCTGCATTTAAACCATTACGTTTAGCGTATAAAAAATTCTGTCGGCTATTTTCTCTTGCTTGGCGAATAAACTTTGTTTGCCAGCCTTCGGTGTCACCAGCGGCCTTTAATTGCAGTAAGTTTTTAGATAATTCGCTCATAGCATTTTGATATTCGCCACTGATTGTCGGAGACGCTGCCTGAACATAACGAGTTAATAGTTTCATCACAAGGTAATAGAGCAGCAACATACCAATAGGCACTAAAACTAACCAACCGCTTAAAAACATGATGGCGAGTAAGGCGATGAGGGTGAATGGTAAATCCACCAAGCCTCCACCGCAGGGGCCTGACAGTAACATCCTGACCTTTTCAGCATTTCGCATTCGGGCAATATGATTGGAAATACCGACTCGTGATAGCACCATAAGAGGCATATGCAACAAACGATAAAAGGTTATTTCAGATAAGTCCCTGGCAAAGCGGTTGCTGGTTGTAGCCAGTATTTGTGCCCGTACTAAACGAGTGCTGACTAAAACACCAATTGCCAAGACACTGCCTAGTGCGATGCTAGGTAGTATTGACGGTGTTTGCCCGCCAATGACTCGATCATATACGGCCATGGTAAATAATGGCACGGCCAGACCTGTAATACTTGAAAGTAAACTGAGCCAAAATACAGGTCGGTACCATTTTGTCCGTTTACTCATTTGCGCGGCAAAAGCTTGCACGTTTTTTTTACTGCTCGGTAATGATTCAACCAGAAAAACATGAGCTTTGTCATTGAGTTGGGTTAAGTCTATTGGTTGCCATGTATTCTCACCCTGCAGATTCTCGAAAATATTTCCTTGTCGCCTGACAATGAACCCAGCTTCGTTTTCTGGAATCACAAGAAATGGATGAATCGCAAGGTGAAGATTTTTAGCTGAAGGGTGAATGACTGAAAAGCTAATTTGGTGCTTTTTAAGCAAGCGAGAGACTTCAAGAGTGTTAAAGTCATTGTGGCTATTATCACTGGCGATATTACTGGCCTGTGTATATAAGCCAAGCTGCTTGAACAGGGTGATAATGAGTGGTTTTAATTCTAATGATGCTTGGCTCATGAGCGGTTCTCCTTATTAGCTTGGCTAACCGCTTGGGAAGGCGTTTGCTCTGAAGAAGGCTCGCTATGGCCGATGATATCAATGTTTTGATCGCATATTTGGCTAAGCGCTACATAATGTGATGCGGTCACTATAGTCATGTGCTGTTTTAGCTCTTTGAGTAAAGCGATTAAACGATTTTGCGCATCGGCATCTAATGAAATCATGGGCTCATCTAGAAGCAGTATTGAAGGTTGCTGAACCACAGCTCGCACTATGGCGATAAGTTTTATCGCCCCTTTGTTGAGCATTTGGCTATCACTGTCTGCGACGAGCGTTTGATAACCGTTAGGCAGTTGGGCAATGGCATTAGTTAAACCTAGACTATCAGCAACTGCCATGGCCTGCGGTTCATATTCAGCCCGAAACATGGTCATGTTTTCTAATAAGCTTCCCGCAAATAGTGTCGGCCAAGGCGCAACGTAAGTGACTGATTGTCTAAATTCTGTGGCATTATGCTGATAGATTGGTGTGCCATCAATTGTCACCGCACCTGAAGTAATCTTCTGAAATCCTGCAATCATGCTTAAAATATGGCTTGCATGACTTAGCGGATTAGATTGAAGATTCACCAAGCTATTAGGTTCAATTTTCGTAGTAAAATTATCAATTACAGTCCCGAGGTTTTGACTACACACGGTCGTAATTTGAATTGGGCCAAAAGGAAGCTTTTGATGATATAGGGTTTCGCCTGTAAAAGGCTCTGCGGGAATTTCAGTTAAATCATTAACGTGTGACATCGCCGTTTGAGCACTAACAAGTCTTGAACGTAAACTAATGATGGCACTCAAAGGGGCAATAGCTCTACCTGCTAAAATCGAACAAGCGGCAAGCCCACCCGTTGTGAGAGAGCCATTTAACACTTCCAGACAACCAAGCATGACAAGTATCAAGGTGGTTCCCTGAGATGCACCTTGAATGACTTCTTGGAGTTTTGCTGATAGCCAGTCTACCCGTTGTTGGTTATCTAATCGTTGATAATTGATATTGTTATAAATACCAGAAAGTCGGTCTTCAAGTGATAAAGCTTTGGCTGTAGTTAAACCTGACAGCACTAAAATGAGCATTCGAGTTCGCTCAGCATCTGACAGTGCTAAATCATGGGTGGCTAAGGCTAATTGTTTGCCTATGTAATAAACTAATGTGCCTACAACAAGCCAAACGGCTATTGGAATAAAAACTAAAGGGCCGCCTATATAAGCGACTAAGGCAAGGAAAATCAGGACGAAAGGGAAGTCCATCAAAGCAACAATAGCTTGTCCTGAGTAGAGTTCTCGCATACTAGAAATACTGGCGAGGCCGTTGGCAATACGACCAGTCCCCATGGCTTCAACGTGGCGATAATTAGCTTTCATGAGCTTATCAACGACATCAGATGTTGTTGATAACTCGAAGTTGGCTGCTGATGCTGCAAGAATCCAACTACGACCATACCTAAGTAGCAGTTCAAGCAAAATAGCGACGGCGACTCCAGATACTAAAATAGTCGCAGTCCCGTAACCTTGATTAGGTAAAATTCGGTCATAAATTTGTAGCATGGTGAAAGGCAAGGCGAGCGACAATAAATTAATAAATGTCGAAGAAAGAAAAAGCTCGGGAAATGCCTTGTTCTTAGAAAGTAAACTGAAGTTTTCCTGCATCTATTCAACATCCTTATAAACACTAATTTCAATCAATTAAGCGTAGTTCACTTTGTGCGAATTACCTTTTAAATTAGTCTTGTGCGGTTAATTTTTCAACAGGAAATATGTTGTATTGGTGGTTATTTGCTTGTTTTAGACTAAAGGCTGAGTCTAAAAATATAAAATGAATGCTAAGCGCTTGGCTAAAAAGGTAAAACAAATATAGAAGTGTATAAAAAAGCCATTCACTGATTGGAATGGCTTTGGTTAGTCATGAGTTAGTTTATCATAGCGTTAAGGCTGCTGACGTGTTGCGGCAAGCGCGATTTCACGAACACAAACACTTTGTGGCATTTCGTAGGCAAATACAGCCGTTTCAGCAATGACTTCTGGTGCGACTACGCCGCCCATGTCTTCTTTCCAGTCTGCGTAGCCATCTTTAATCGCTTGATCTGTTGTGTGGCTTAATAACTCAGTTTCTACCGCTCCTGGTGCAATGGTCACCATGCGAACATCGTCCATAGCAACTTCTTCACGGATATTTTCCGTTAATGCATGTACAGCAAATTTAGTTGCACAATAAGCCGCATGGTTTGGAAAGGTTTTACGGCCAGCAATTGAACTTACGTTGATGATAGTACCTGTTTTACGGGCTTTCATGCTGGCTAAAACAGCATGAATACCATTGAGTACACCCATTACGTTGATGTTGAGCATCTTGGTCCATTCTTGTGGATCTTGCACATCTGCTTGACCTAGTAACATCACACCAGCGTTATTGATTAAACAGCCAACAGGGCCGTATTGTGTTTCAGCTTCAGTAATGGCTGCTTTCATCGCTTCAGTATCTGTCACATCAACGCTAATTGCTAAGCTATTTTCAAGTTGCAATGCCTGCATGGGTTCAAGACGGCGAGCCAATAATAGTAATGGATGTCCCTTAGCGCTGAATGCTTTGGCCATTGCTGCACCAATACCTGAAGATGCACCAGTAATTACGATAAGTTCTTTCATGATTTCGACCTCTCTTTGTTAATGAGAGAATTATAGAGCGCGATTTATTGTTGATATATAATCGATAAAGAACATAATTGTTTACGTATGACTTCTAATGAGCCAGCGTTAGCGATGACTCATTGACGTATATAGGCGGTGGTTACTGCAGAACTGTTACCATCTTATCTGCAAATGGATATTGAGAGTTAAATGAATACAGAGATAAATTTAGTGGATATCCGTGCTTTTGTGGTGATTGCAGAACAAGGTAACTTTACTCAAGCTGCGGAAGTATTGGGCTGTTCACGCTCGCACTTATCTAAACAATTATTGAGTTTAGAAACATTTCTAGGTGTCAGTTTGATTATTCGCACCACCAGGACGCAGCGCTTGACAGATCAAGGCGCGCTGTTTTTACAACAATGCCAGCAAGCATTACATCAAATTGAGCAAGCTGTGGCCACCACAGTAGATAGTGCGGAAAAATTATCAGGTAATATTTATATCAATTGTGTGGGTGGTTTTTTAGGGGAAGACATTATCGTTCCCTTAGTGAATGACTTTATCCAACTATATCCCGATATCACTATAGATCTCGATTTCAGTAGCCAACGAGTCGACTTAATTGAAGATCATTTTGATGTGGTATTTAGAATGGGCGATTTATCGGATTCAGGATTAATAGCACGAAAGCTTATTGATATTAAAAACTGTACCTTGGCATCACCTGCCTATCTTGAAAGATATGGACAGCCTACACATCCGAGCCAACTCAATAAGTATGCTTGTATCGTTGGTTCGATTAATCATTGGCGTTTTAGTCAACAGGGAGCTGTGAAAGAGCATATTGATGTTGCGATTAAAGGTAAGTTTCGGTGTAAAAATGGCCGAGCAATGAAGATTAGCGCATTAGCTGGTAATGGTATTGTCAGGTTGCCTTATTTATATTGCCATCAAGAGATACAAACTGAGAAATTAGTCGAAGTATTTACAGATTGGCAAATACCCGACACACCGTTTTATGTGCTTTATCACAAGGACAAATTTCAACCTGAGCGCCTGAAAAAATTTATACAGTTTACCCATGAACGTTTCAAATCTTATCTGCCTGATTTATAAAAATTTAGTCAATGCAGTTAATTGAAACAAGGTAAAAATGAAAATTTAGTTTGCTGATATGACATCCTTTTTTGATTATTTCTACTATCTTTATTAAACAATAAAAATAGGAAAACTGGGATGCTATCAAGACTAGCGCTACCTTTCTGTTTACTCTTGCTTGCCAATAATGTGCAAGCTAGCGGGCTTTATTTTGAAGCTCGCAGCGACAGTATGGGTGGTACTGGTGTTGCTGCCTCTAATCGAGTTGGCGCCAGTTTCATTAATCCTGCTTTATTGGCCATTCTTACTCCACATAACACCTATACCAATGATGAAATCAACAAGACCCAAGCATTTTCTTTATTACTGCCAACAATTGGCGCCGAAGGTTCTGATAGCGATAATATGATTGATAAGTTTGATTCGTTACAGGACTCTTATGATGGCCTTGAAACGGCAATCAATAACGGTGATTCCGCCGAGGTTGAAGCCTTTCGAGACGACTTGGTGTTAGATTTAGAATCACTCAAAGGCAATGTGGCGAATGTATCAGCAGGAATTGGTGCAGCCTTGGTGATACCAAATCAACGTATGCCGATGGCGGTTTTTTATAAAAGTTATATTGACGCAGTGGGTGTGGCCGATATTGCCCAGTCAGACATTGATACTTTGAACGTGCTTGACCCTAATAACCCGCCAACTGAAATCACTGACCTAGATTCTCAAGGCGTCGTGCTAGCTGGTAGTGTGACTGATTTTGGTGTGGCACTTAGCTTTCCTTTGTCGATTGTAAATATGCCTGTCAGGGTAGGGGTTTCACCGAAGTTTCAACGAATTGATACTTACCATTACTCAGTTAATGCTAACAATTTTGACGCTGATGATTTTGATGATGACAAATATCGTAACGATGAAAATCTTTTTAATTTGGACGTTGGTGTCGCATTTGAACCTATTGAAAAATTAACTATTGGGCTATCTGCCAGAAACTTATTCAGTCAAACCGTCAAAACGGTTGAAGCGCAAGGACGAGAGTTTCACTACCAAGTGGAACCATTAATTACCGCAGGCGCTGCCTACGATTGGTCATCGGTAACCTTGACCACAGATATTGATTTAGTCGACCAAACCCGATTTAAAGAGTTTGATCCTGTGCAGTATTGGCGTGTAGGCGGTGAGCTAAAAGCCACTGATTGGCTCTCGTTGAGAATGGGTTATCGACATGACTTAAAAGACAACAGTGTTGATATATATTCATTTGGTACAGGTTTTGCGATTGGGCAAGCATTTAAGTTAGACATGAGTGGTAGCTATGGTGAAGATGACGCTGTAGGGGCAGTATTACAAACCTCTTACCACTTCTGAGTGCTGACCTAACGATCGTCAGCGACTTTAATTATGGCGTGATTAACTGATAGATAAAGCTAACGTTGACTTAATTGTTAGCACGATAGCACTCAGGCCACACAGCATTAATGTTGCCATTCTGGTTTTTTCTTTGTCGACTTTATTGGTTAGTTTTCCTGCCACTAGGCTACCTAAAAACACCGACGGCAATAACATCAATGAAAGCCAAACATGTTTTAGCTCAACGAGTCCCGCCACAATGAGTATCAACATCGCAATCATAGAACTAAAGACAAAAAATATGGATAAGGCTGCACGAAACTGTGGTGCGTCTTTTCCGGCAAGTAATATTGCTAGAGGTGGGCCACCAATTGCAGCGATATTGCCAAATATTCCTGATAAAACCCCTGCTATAAACAAAGTGATCTTATTTACTGGTGCGGTAATTTTATAGATGCTAAGAATGACTGCAGTAGCCACAATAAAGGCTATCGCTAGCCCTAATACTGCTTGTGGGGCAAAAATTAATAATCCAGCACCAAGAAAACCACCAGGGACTCGACCGAGCAAGGCGTATTGTAAACCATTAAACTTGAGCGGGGTTCGCTCTCGCAATAACGTTATTAATGCAATGGAAAATCCACATGCAATAACTGGAACAGGAACAAGTTGAGGGTCAATAATGTAAAGCAGTGGACTGGCGACCACTGCTAAGCCAAAACCTATTAGCCCCTGAGTTAGTGCGCCCAGAAATATGATAACCGATGCAAGCATCAAGGTTTGCGGATCGATAAATGCCATTCTGTGCTCGTTGACTTAATTAAGGTCGGTGCAAATTTGGTACGACAAATTTTATGCGAATAGAAATGCAGAATAAAATTGAGCTTACATAAAAGTAAGCTCAATAGTGGTTATTCGTCTAAATCTTCCCACTCGATGCCCATTTTATCCATAAGAGCTTTAGCCTCACTTGGAATGCTATCTGGGCCTTCTTTAGATAAATCTTCATCGTTAGGGAGTGGCTGACCTGTATATGCGTGCAAAAATGCTTCACATAATAGTTCACTGTTAGTGGCATGGCGCAAGTTGTTCACCTGACGACGAGTACGTTCATCAGTTAGTACTTTAAGCACTTTTAACGGAATGGATACCGTAATTTTTTTAACTTGTTCGTTTTTTTTGCCATGTTCGGCATATGGGCTGATATAGTCGCCATTCCATTCAGTCATTAACTCACCTTTATACGATAGATTCGTGGCAGATTTTAACTGCTTATTTATTACAGTCAAATTATTGCTGCTATTCTATAACGAATGCAAATAGATTTCTTTATGTTTAGACGTCTAAACGTCTAATATGTGTTGACGATCTAACTTTGCTTAGGTACATTTAGCCATCTAGACATCTCTACGGTGTGTACTCTATAGTGTGTCAATCTTGAGGAGCTTACAATGAAAAAACATCGCGCAGCTACATTAGCAGTTCGCCAAGGTATCGAATCTGATACTCAGTATGGCGCGGTAGTCCCGCCGATTTACCTTTCAACAAATTATTCATTTGATGGACACACCAACCCTAGGGAATTCGACTATAGCCGCTCAGGTAATCCGACTCGTTGTGTACTAGGAGAGGCAATCGCTAAACTAGAAAATGGCGCGACAGGGATTGTAACTTGTACAGGAATGGCCGCGATTACCTTAGTGACCAGTTTACTTGGGCCTGATGACTTAATCGTGGTACCGCATGACTGTTATGGTGGTAGTTACCGACTGTTCACAAATCTTGCCAACAAAGGCCAATTTAAATTATTGGTTGTTGATCAAACTGACGAGAAAGCACTCACTGAAGCGATAGCGCAAAAGCCTAAAATGGTCTGGTTAGAAACACCTTCGAACCCACTTTTGCGGGTTGTGGATATTAAAGCCATCGTTGAAGCAAGCCATGCTGTTGATGCACTTGTTGTAGTCGACAATACTTTCTTATCTCCAATTTTACAGCAGCCATTAGAACTTGGTGCTGATATCGTGATGCACTCAACGACTAAATACATTAATGGCCACAGTGATGTTGTTGGCGGCGCCGTTGTCGCTAAAGATGCAGAGCTTGGTGAGCTATTACATTGGTGGTCAAATACCTTAGGGCTAACAGGTTCTGCATTTGACAGTTACTTAACACTGCGTGGTATTAGAACTTTAGCCGTGCGGATCCGTGAGCACCAAACTAATGCTCAGCGTGTGATTGACGTGTTGCAATCTAGTGATGTCGTTGAAAAAGTGTACTATCCCGGCTTAAAAGACCATCCAGGTCACGATATTGCTGCCAAACAGCAAAAAGGCTTTGGTGCTATGTTAAGTTTTGAGCTTAAAGGTGGCGAAGCGGAAGTGGTTGCCTTTTTAAATGCATTATCGATTTTCAGTGTTGCTGAAAGCTTAGGCGGAGTGGAAAGCTTAGTTGCCGTCCCAGCAACAATGACCCATAGAGCAATGGTGCCTGAAGCACGTTATGAAGCTGGTATTAAAGATACATTACTGAGACTATCTGTCGGGATTGAAGACGCAGAAGATTTAGTGAATGACATCAATGCCGGGCTCGCAGCAGTTGCCGCATTATAGTTCCGTGTCAGTCAGCGTTTTGCACAAAAGTTTAGTGGTTTAAGGAGTACAAAATGACCCGCAGTCATTTACATAAGTTTGGTGGTTCAAGTCTTGCTGATGCAGATTGTTATCGCCGTGTCGCCCATATTTTGTTGACTCATGGAAACTGCGACGATCTTGTCGTCGTGTCAGCTGCGGGAAAAAGCACTAACTTTCTATACAAGCTGTTGTCGCTTCGGGAAACGGGCGAATTATGGCAAGAAGAATTACAAGTTCTCATCAGCTACCAGCAAAACTTAATTGAGCAGCTGCTCTCTAACGAACAAGCCCGAGATTTACGTGAGCGTCTATCAACGGATAAGGCGCAACTGATCAGCCTGTTATCACTTGAGCAGCGCAATGAATTCGAATTAAACCAAGTGCTCAGCTTTGGTGAACGTTGGTCTGCGCGCTTAATGGCTGCGCTTTTACGTGAATCAGGTGTTGCTGCAATCAATGTTGATGCTTGTTCAATTCTCGTTGCTGACGAAGGCTTAGTGCCTAATATTCGATTAGCTCAATCACGTGAAAAAGTGCAAGCACTGCTTGAAGCGCACCCCAATGAGCGATTAGTCATTACTGGTTTTATTTGCGCTAACCAGCAAGGTGATACTCTGTTACTTGGACGAAATGGCTCTGATTACAGCGCAACCTTAATTGCGAGCTTAGCAGATATAGAACGAGTCACTATTTGGACTGATGTTGAAGGGGTGTTTAATGCAGACCCTAATAAAATCAATGATGCCAAGTTACTCAATAGTATGTCATTGGCGGAAGCGGATAGATTGGCTCATTTAGGTTCTCCTGTCCTTCACAGCAGGACATTACAACCTTTATTTGATACCAATGTCAGTTTGGCTGTTCGTTCTAGCTATGCATCTCATACTGATTTTACCTTGATTGCGCCGCAAAGCTCTTCGGCAAGTGCGCCGGTTGTAACGAGTTTAAATGAGGTCGTACTGTTTAAAATTAAGCTGCAATCACCAACAGAAAACCTGATTGAATTATTAGCGCAACAGGGGATCCTTCCTTTAGCTTATTGGACATCTGCCCACCATAAAGTTGAACTTGCTTTTACTGTTGAAAATCAAAAGCAAGTGCACACCTTACTTGAATTACACGCCCAAGCGCTTAATGTCAGTGATATTCATGTGAGCGATGAGCTTGGATTAGTCGCCTTGGTTAGCGCTGATGCCGAGCACTATCGTCGCAGTTTTGCTCGCTTACTCAGTCGTGATGCAAAACCGCTTTATCAAGATGATTTAAGCTTAGTGACCTTAGTGCCAAAATCTCAGGTGAGCTTACTCACTCAAAAAGTACATCGCCGCTGCGCAGGTCCACGAATGCGTATTGGCGTGCTGCTGTTGGGAGTCGGTAATATCGGTGAAGCTTGGATTGATTTATTCCAACGATCTTCAACAGCACTTAATCGTGAGCTTGAAGCCACTGTGCAATTAGTGGGATTACTGAGCTCTAAAGAAGCACTTATCTGCCCTGACGGAATTGATCTTACTCAATGGCAAGATAAGTTTGATACGACTGCTAAACCTTGGGATTATACGAGTCTATTTGAGCAACTAGAGCATCTCGATTGTGATGAATTAGTCGTGCTAGACATCAGTGCCAGCGCCAGCTTAACTTTACAATACCCTGAATTATTTGCCCGTGGAATTCATGTTGTTAGTGCTAATAAACTTGCAGGTTCAGGGCCATTACCATTTTACCGAGAGCTGAAACAACAGCTGAGTAACCGCAGACTATTTTGGCGTTATAACGCAAGTTGTGGTGCGGGTTTACCAATACAACACGCCCTGAATGATTTACGTAATAGTGGTGACAGTATTGAGGCGGTTGGCGGTATTTTCTCAGGCACTTTGTGTTGGTTGTTTGAGCATTATGATGGCCAAAAATCTTTTTCAGAATTGGTGATAGAGGCAAGAGGGTTAGGGATAACCGAGCCCGATCCACGTGACGATCTTTCTGGTCGTGACATGCAACGTAAGCTATTGATTTTAGCTCGTGAGATTGGCTTTGAAATTGAATTAGAGGATATAGTCTTAAACTCACTGGTGCCTGCTGCATTGGCAGACTTATCTTTAGATGATTTTTTAGCACGTATCACGGAACTTGATCAGAGTATGTTGCAGCAGTTCACTACAGCGGCAGAGCAAAATAAAGTGCTTCGTTATGTCGCCTCTTTGGACAAGGTTGATGGCAAAATGCATGCTGAAGTAGGTATCCAATGGGTCGATACAAATCATCCTTATGCCAATTTAACCCCTGGTGATAACGTTTTTGTTATTCGAAGTGCGTTTTATCAAGGTAATCCTCTAATTATTCGTGGACCTGGTGCTGGCAGAGAAGTCACAGCGGCAGCCGTTCAATCCGATCTGGTACAGATTTGTAAGGATTTACTGCAAGAGTAACTTTTAATTGCTTGTTCACCTTATGGTTAGTGTAAATGAAAGGCTTATTTCTAAACGAAGTAAGCCTTTTTTGTTGGGGGACAGTAATGCAGTGGTTGAGCCTTGTGCTACCCAAGTGCGTTATTTTCTTTAATGTTTTTGAGATATCGCAGTAAACCAAGTCATTATTAATAAAAAATTCAGCAGTATGAACTTAATTATCTGCATCTTGCTTTTGTATAAAAAACATCCTGTCTAACTGTTCTTTTATTGACTATATTGAGTAAAGCATAGGAAATGGATTATTCACAAAAGGCTGATATATGAATAAAAATCTCTGGTTTTCCAAAGTTCACTCATGGCGTTTCACCAATACAGTTACTTCGCAATGGGTACAAAGTGCAAACTTTAGTGTATCTAGGTTTTGGGCGGCGCTAATTGGCAGTACGTTAAGCCTTAGTGTTTCAGCCAGTATTCCTGAAGCGTCACCTAAAGAGCTCCTTGAAACCGTACCTGCAGCGGCTCAAGTATGCCTAAGTTGTCATGGCGTAAACGGTGAAGGTTTGGGGGTAGCAGGCCCTAGATTAGCAGGCCTTTCTAGTGACTATATGGCCCAGCAACTTTCTCATTTTCAGTCTGGTAAACGTCAAAATCCGACGATGATGGCAATGGCTATGACGGTGCAGGGCGATACCATTAAATTAGTCTCAGATTTTTTTGCTGCAAAACCAGTCGCTGAAATTAGTTTGCAGTATCGAGGTGATAAAGTTGTCATTAGCGATATAGGCGAGAAACTGGCTTTTCAAGGTGATTGGGAGCGGGAGATCCCAGCATGTACCAGTTGCCACGGTCCGTCAGGTATTGGTGCAGGTCAATTTCCGCGGTTAGCTGGCCAAGAACCCACCTACTTTAAAAATCAATTATTGGCATGGCAAAAAGGCACCCGTACAGGGGATGTTGACAACATGATGGGCAATATTGCTAAAAAGCTCTCCGCTGCAGAAATTGATGCATTAACTCAATACTTTTCGGCTCAGAAATAAGGACATACTATGAAGCTATATTATTTTTCGGTGGCTGGTGTGTTGCTCAGTATGGGATTATCAGCGACGGAGTTACCCGATAGACAAGCTCAACTTCCTTCTGTTCCAAAAGATGCTAATGCCCAATATTTAACACCGAGTGCGTTATCTGCGATTCCTAAAGGGGAGTTTGGCGACAAAGTCACAAAGGGGTATCAGTTGTTTGTGAATAGTCAGCAAATGCGCAATCAGTATGTTGGCAATGAATTGAACTGTGTAAATTGCCATATGAACGCCGGAAATAAAGCGAATGCTTCGCCACTTTGGGCGGCTTATATGGCCTATCCTGCCTATCGTAAAAAAAATGACAAAGTGAATAGTTATCAGGAGCGTATTCAAGGTTGTTTTACTTACTCAATGAATGGCAAAGCCCCTGAATCAGGTAGCGATGTGTTAGTTGCTCTGTCGGCTTATTCATATTGGTTAGCGATGAGTGGCTTGATGAATCAATTTAATCTTACTGGTGATGTACCAATATTGTCAGATGCTGAGTTGCTAAAAGGAGGTAATCGTCCTGAGTTTCCATTACCTGAGGTTATTAGCGCGAAGCGAGATCAAAAAGCGTTAACGATGCTGCCTGGTCGCGGCTTTCCTAAGTTAGATAAGCCGGAAAAGCCCTACTCAATAGAGCGAGGTCATTCAGTCTATCTTGCACATTGTCAGGCTTGCCATGGTCAAGATGGTCAAGGAGTAAAGATGGCAAAAGTGAGTGCTCTTCCGCCATTATGGGGCCCGCAGAGCTATAACTGGGGAGCAGGTATGCATCGAGTGAATACAGCGGCTAACTTTATTTATGAGAATATGCCATTAGGAAAGAGTATTCAGCTTTCAGTCCAAGAGGCTTGGGATGTAGCAGCATACATTAATGCCCAGGAACGACCTCAAGATCCGCGCTTTAAAGGAAAGATAGAGCAAACGAAAGCCAGTTTTCATCAACATGATGGTTATTATGGCAAAAAGCCTCAAAATGTACTTTTAGGCGAAAAGGCTTATCCTAATTTCCCTGAGGCTAGTCAGTAAGCCTGATTGGAAAAGTCATTGGGAAAGTCATTGGGAAAGTAGAAACGCTGAATAAATGGCAACGCAGTACAGTAGCATAATAAAACGTATTTGGTTGAGGTATCACCTCTACTGCTAAGGCAGAGGATTATATGAGCTGCATTATTATCTACTGTGCTATTTTTATAGTGTAGTGCCACACTCAATTTCGTTATCAATCATAAAATGAATATCATAGAAAGTTGTATCGCATTATCCTTGCTTATACATCTAGCGTTGCCTGCGAACCAATCGTTAATATTCCTACTATCGAGTTAATCCTGTGAAGACACAAATTGTTGAAATCTATCATCCTCAAGAACAAGTAACTCAAGAGAGGATATCACTGAATCAAGCTAATGTTGTTGAACCTTTAATTTGTCCTATCTGCAATAAGCAAAATGCTTGTGCTGTCAGCAAAGGTTTATCTATTGAGGCGTGTTGGTGTCTTTCTCTTTCAGCTCGTGGCACCATTTCTGCTGCTGTTAAAGCGCAATTGAGGGGAAAAGCTTGTGTGTGTCAGCCTTGCTATGAGTCTCTTTGCAAAAAGTAGTGTTGCTATTTTGTTAAAATAAAATTGTGGTGTCAGGAATGATTGATATACTTAATCATTACTTTAATTAGGAAAAACACCATGATAAAAAAAATACTCCTAGTTGTTGCTATCATAATTGCAATCCCATTTATCGCGGCGATCTTTATCAAAAAAGATTACTCAGTTGAGCGAACAATTGTGATTAACCAACCTAAAGCGATTGTGTTTGATTATGTAAAACACCTCAAGAATCAAAATAATTTTAGTAAATGGGCGCAAATGGATCCCGATATGGAAAAAACCTATCGTGGGACAGATGCAACGGTTGGATTTGTGTCAGCTTGGGCAAGTGATAATCCAGATGTTGGCGTCGGTGAACAAGAGATAATGGCGATTGTTGAGGGAGAGAGGATTGATTTCGAACTTAGATTTTTAAGCCCTTTTGAAGCAACAGAGCCTGCATATATGACCACTGAAGCCTTGTCTGACAATCAAACTCGACTTAATTGGGGGTTTAAAGGGCATCTCGATTATCCGATGAATTTGATGTTTCTGTTCATGGATTTTGAAACGATTATAGGCAATGACTTACAGCAAGGCTTAGATAGCTTAAAGTTGATTTTGGATTGAATGGGCTTAAGTTTTATTGCATTGCTTGATATTTCTAGGGCGATATAAACACCAAACTGTGAAGGCACTACAATATTAGTAGTGCCTTTTTTATTTATTTAGCCTAATCAATTGACTGATTTATTGAGATTATTGCATTTAATACCTTTGCTTTTAATGATGATGTTTCCAATTTGTGTGTAATGCAGGTAATCTTAATTTTTCTTTAAATGACTTAGCCCTATTGAGTGAAATAGCGGATGAATCAAAAGAAAAACAACTAAAAATAATAACAAGAAATAATTAACGCATTATGAGGTTTTCAATGGAACAAGTGACGGCATTTGTAAATACAGTTAATGGCATAGTGTGGGGCGTTCCCATGTTAGTGATGATTTTAGGAGTGGGATTATTTCTGTCTATCGGACTGAAATTAATGCCAATCCTAAAATTAGGCACAGGCTTTAAGTTATTATGGTCTGGTCGAGATTCATCCGACGATAAACATAAAGGTGAAATTAGTCCGTTTAACGCTTTAATGACTTCACTTTCGGCAACCATTGGTACAGGTAATATTGCCGGTGTTGCAACCGCGATATTTCTTGGTGGACCAGGCGCGTTATTTTGGATGTGGTGTACGGCGTTAGTCGGTATGGCTACCAAGTTTGCAGAAGCTGTCTTAGCGGTTAAATTTCGTGAAAAAGATGGAAATGGTAATCATGTGGGCGGTCCCATGTATTACATCAAGAATGGTTTAGGCAGCAAATGGGCTTGGTTAGGCACGTTATTTGCGCTTTTAGGCTCTCTTGCCGGTTTTGGTATAGGTAACACTGTGCAAACCAACTCAGTTGCTGACGCAATGAGCAGCAACTTTGGTGTGCCTAACTGGATTACTGGTTTAGTGCTGATGGTGCTTGTGGGTGCTGTATTGATGGGTGGTATCAAACGCATCGCAGACGTTGCCGGTAAACTTGTCCCTTTAATGACCCTATTTTATATCACAGCTGGCTTAGCCGTGTTAGTTGTTTATGCTGACCAAGTACCAGCCGCATTTCAGTTGATTATTCATAGTGCATTTAACCCTGTAGCTGCCCAAGGTGGTTTTGCAGGTGCCGCTGTGTGGGCTGCTATTCGTTTTGGTGTCGCTCGTGGTGTGTTCTCAAATGAAGCTGGCTTAGGTAGTGCGCCTATTGCCCATGCTGCTGCGCAAACCAATGAGCCTGTTAAACAAGGCTTAGTGGCGATGTTAGGTACGTTTATCGACACGATTATTGTTTGTTCGATTACCGGTTTGGCTATTATTGTATCGGGAGCATGGACTTCGGGTGAAACAGGCGCTGCGTTAACATCCTTTGCGTTTTCACATGCACTGCCTATGGGAAATTATATTGTTGCCGTTGCATTAGCTGTATTTGCTTTTACGACCATCCTAGGTTGGAGCTTTTACAGTGAAAAATGCATGCAGTATTTATTTGGTGATAAAGTCGTCAAGCCATTTAGATTAATTTGGACCTTAGTGGTACCGATTGGTGCTGTGAGTTCGCTTGAGTTTATTTGGTTACTTGCAGATACATTAAATGCCATGATGGCTATTCCAAACTTGATTGCATTAGCATTGTTAAGCCCTGTGGTATTTGCACTAACCCGTGAATACTTTGCTAAACAAAAGCAGTTAAATGCGCAAGGATAAAAAATGGATTAGGCATACACTGGGATGTGTATGCCAACAAAAAGGGATTTTATGAAGATAGATAACATTATAAGCGTATATACAATCTGTTTGCTGAGTGTCGTGCTTGCTGGTTGTAATGGCGTTAAATTTCGCACCAATGCAGAAGAGTATGTAGTCGCTAAGGTTGAGGCTTCAACCGTTGATTTGTATTCACCAAGTGAACTTTATAATCACGAAAACGACCCATTAGGTGAAGTGTTTACTTCTTTTTGCAGTGTGTCGGCAGATCATTTGCGTTATCCGATTCCAAGTCTAAGCGCATTGAAAAACGATTTAAGAGGTCAAACGGCTGATAGGGGCGGCAATGCACTGGTTATCACTGAATGTGGTGAGCAGAAGTATCCGACTTGCACAGTATATCTGGAGTGCACAGGCTTAGCGTATTACCTTAAGTCGTGGGATTAATTTGGCAAGCTAAGTAAGGTTAAGTGAAGTTTAAAAATCATCTTCTAAGTCGTCACCTAAACTTTTACGTAATTCTGCTTGTTCAAGATAGTCATCTAAGCGTCGTTTAACTTGACGTTTTCGTTCAATAATTTCAGCTGAACGTTTATTTCTTGGTGATACCATTGCGTCGATTTCTGTATCGTTAGGAATGCTTTCAGTAATATTAGCCATTATTCTACCCTCTATTTCATGCTTATTTGTGGTGTCCCTGTGTGACAAATAAGCTGTAAATATCAAAGGTAGCCTTTAGCCGTGCTTTGATATCATGGGTATTGAGCGCTGAAGCTTACGATATTCCTGTAAAACAACCACGAAGAATATGCATTCAAATTGCACCCAAAGGTTTACTTACTCCTATAAATTCAATGTAGCAGTTATTTATTTTTTTGCTTAACGCAGTTATCAAAAAGTTTCTTTGACACACAAAAACGCCACTCATTAGAGTGGCGTTTGAGGTGTAACAATTGGCACGATGCCGACCTAAGCTAGTTCGTATTGGTGCCAGATTGAATGACTATGGCTTATAAACCAAAGCTGTACGAGTAGCCTAGTACAATTTTTGCGTCGTCATCATCTAAATCTGTATCAGATGCAGTAAATGAAACAGTACCGTAATCAGTATCAGAGCTTAACGATACATTGTATTCTGAGTAGCTATCAGTACCATACCAGCTAGTAATGATATCGCCATCTGAATAACCGTAATGCACGCCTAAAGACAGTGATTCAGTTAGTGGGAATGTGAGGTTAGCTTGTGCATACATCATGTCTTTTGAATCAAGTGGATCAGAAGCAATATCATCGCCGCCATTGACAGTGTGTGAATAAGAAACATCTAACCATTTCCATGCTAAACCAACAGTGACTTCACCAAAATCAACACTACCAGGAGAATCTGGGTAGGCATAATAAAGGTAGTTAATATCGTAGCTTAAATCTTCAGTGATATTACCACCGTAACCTGCGTAAATATCTAACTCGTAACTTGTGCCATCACCAAAATCAACGTTTGAAGCCCAACCACCGACATAAAAGCCAGAATCAGCGGCATAATCAATACCACCCTGTACAGCTGCACCGTTATCAGTTTGGCTTACACCACGCCATAGGTAGTTTGACGTCGCGCCGATATTACCGGTGACTTCTGCTAATGCAGAACCAGATAATAATAAGCTTGTAGATAGCGCAATAGCTTTATATAAGGTTTTTTTCATTTTCATTCCCTCAAAGTTTTTATTATTCATTTCACCTGTTGCTTGATTATCGGGCAGCAAGGTTCAATGTTGATTTCATCTGTATGAGTTATTGCTAATGATGTGCCATGTTTATAAATGCTTTACTATTAATGGTTTATGTTCTTTCGCACTATGATGTAGCAAAAATGTTGCATGGTATTGAGGCAGGGGTGCACTTTTTTTGTGCAGTTTTGGGTCGGATTTCTAATAGAAAGGTGATCAATAGACATAAAAAAACCTCCGAAGTGGAGGTTTTATTTTCAAGCAGTTAATCTTAGTTAACGCTATCTTTTAATGTTTTACCCGCTTTGAACTTTGGTACAGTCGCTTCAGCAATTTGAATTTCTTTGCCAGTCTGTGGGTTGCGGCCAGTACGAGCTGCGCGTACAGAGGTTTCAAAAGAACCAAAACCTACGATAGAAATTTTGTCACCATTTTTCATGGCTTCAGTAACAGCTTCTTCAAAAGACTTTAGTGCGCGGCCAGCTTCTGCTTTAGTTAACTCAGCATTTTCTGCAATTTTTGCAATTAATTCACTTTTGTTCATGTTGATATTCTCTGCTTTCCATAGATGTGTTTATTTAAAACTAGATTAACATGCCATAAGCCATGGGGCTTTGAAAGCATTTTATCTGATAAATGTGTAGCAATAGGGCATTTTGGTGACATTTACGACGTAAATGACCCCTTTGCCCAGCTTTTGGGGCGAAAATGACGAGTGCCACAGTAAAATTAATCTTCTAATAGTTGATACAGCAGCTGCTTAACCAGTTTAGGCTCAAAAGGTTTATCGCAAAGTGCATTCACTCCTGCACTTGATACATTACTAAGATGTGTATCATTGGCTTCAGATGAGACCATTAATATTGGGATATGGGATTGCTGACTTTCATTGCGAATATATTGGGTCAGTGCTAGACCGTCGACACTCGGCATGTTGTAGTCTGTGATGACTAGGTCAAACATCTGTTGCTGCATGAGTTCTATTGCTTGCGCCCCATCTTCAGCTTCGCTAATGATTCTAATGCCTAAGTTGCCAATGGTTCGCTTAATGACATTACGTGCCATTCGGCTATCATCAACCACTAATGTACGAATATCTTGTACATCAAAATGACTTAAATCCAGTTCATCGTTGCTGATTAAATCGATGGTTGAATTGAGCGCAGTCGCTAGGTGATCGGCATCGAATGGTTTCGGTAGAATGGCGACGACCCCTGATTGCCTGAACACTTCAAGTTGTTCGCGTCGACACTCACTAGAGACCAGCATAAATTGAATGTCATTAAATTGAGTGCTTTGCTTGATGAAACTGAGCAAGTCGGTTGCTTCGCCATCTGAAAAGTGTAAAGCGCTGATGACTAAATCAGGAGTATGTCTTGAGATAATGTCTTTCGCATCAGTGATACTTGATGCAGTTTGAATGCTATTTACACCTTCTTGTTGTAGGCGTGCGGTGATAATTTTACGCTGAGTATCTGAAGGCTCTAGCAATAAAATTGATAGTTCACTGGGGGATAGGTGGCCCATAAATGACTTCTTCTTATTTATTATAAATGCGTCTTATGGGCACATTTTACCTTAAGCTTCTACGTGAATATAGCTATTCTTGCACAAGACATTAACAATCAGGTTTCAAATACTGCGTGGTTTTTTGGCTAAACGCGACCCAATATTGGTACCCCAAAATGAGCACCGCACTCAGTGCAATAGCCGGTACAGGTATACTCACTCCGTTGAATTCGACTTTTACATCTTCAGGGGTGATTTGATAGGCAATAATAGCTGTTGTGGATAAAGCTAACATCGCCAATGTTTGGATTGCGAGGTATATTTTTAACACTAAACTGGCCCAGTGAGTGCGTTTAACGAGTCCAAATAGCACTGGTATTACGCCAATCGTAAACAGATCGATTCCTTGAATGGCGTATGAACGTAGCAAAGCCAGAATAGACAATAAGACGTAAAATGCCATCAATATGATCAGTCTGCGAGGGAGCGAATTGTTAACGGTACTGAATTTAGTCATGAGGTATTGTTATTGATAGTAAAGCAATGAGTTCGTTGTGGTGTAGAATAACGCGAGTTGAGATATTTTGGTGAATAGTTTCCAAAAAGATTAGGAAAAGTGACATGACAGAAGCTGAATTTTGGGACTTAGTGACGCGTACTGAGCCGCAACAATCAGAGCAGCAGTGCCACAGTGAACTGACGGCTAAGCTAACCGAGCTTGATGATGACGCTTTAGCCGCATTTGATAAAATGTTCGGACAGCAGATGCGCCGTAGTTATCATTGGAATATATGGGGAGCGGCGTACATTATCACAGGTTGTGATTCTGATTATGCTTTCGCAGAGTTTAGAGGCTTTTTACTTTCTCTGGGTGAAGACTGGTATAACAAGGTGATTGCTGATCCCGATTGTTTAGGAGAACTGACTTTGTGGCCAACAAAAGATGATTATGCATACCCTTTTATTGAGGACTTTGACTTGATAGCAGGGCAACTCTATGAAGACAGAACAGGTAATGAATTACCTTTTGTTCCTTCCGGGCAGCATACTCCCCAGGGTAAAAAGTTTAGTACCAAGAAGAAAGATCTTAAAAAGAACTATCCAAAACTCAGTGCATTATTTCCATTTTAACGTTCAGAAAACCTAAAATGCAGCCATTAGGCTGCATTTTCATATCGGTAACTAACCTTTAAGGTTTAGCCTTCGCACACTTCAGATTCGTCATCAAAGTCTAATCCACGATTAGCGCATTTTTTTTCCATGAAGTTATGCTCTGCAGTTTCAAGCTGCTGATTAAAGTCTTGTTCAAGTTCAGCGGTATACTCTTGTTCTGCCGAAGCCATGTGCTGGTTCATTAACTGGTGATGTTCTTGAATCGCTTGTTGACCTTCTGCATCGACATCAAATTGATGAGCAAAGCTTGAAGAAGATAATGCCATTGTGACGAAAAAGGTCGCAGCAAGGGTTATTTTCTTAGTCATAGTTACTTTAGCGTTGTTCATAGTGATGTTGTTCATAGTATTACTCCAGTTAAAACTCGTAGGTTTATTGTTGCGCTAATTCCTTGAGCGTTAATGGCAGTGACGCAATCATCTAATGGGGTTGATATGATGCAGTACGTTTGCTTGGGATGTATATTAGCAATCACTGACTGAACAAAAGCTGAACAAAAAAGCAGCTAATAATATTTATCCCAATTTTACTTGCTTGTATAAAGGTGAATGTCTTACAGCAAAGGAAGTCGCTTTGCGTTAAGCTTATATACAGGTTGGGCTTATTATATTGAGATGCAATGAATACATTGCGACAAATTCACTGCCAGGAGACTATATATGAAAGTTAAACATTTACTTATTGCAGGCGCACTAATGTGTAATGTTGCTATCGCTGATGAAGAAGTGATTGAAAACCCAGTCACAGAAGAGGGCATCGTTAAAGTTGAATGGCAAGAGCCTAAAAATTATCGTGATTTAAAAACGGCTACAGAAGTTAAGTCGCGCTTTGAACAACGCTTTTTTGATACCATGACTAAAAATATCAATAAAGAAGCTGAGAAGATACTCAAGCCAAATCAGAAACTCGAAATGGTAGTTTCAGATGTGGACTTAGCAGGCGACTTAAGACCAACGTTCGGGGCTACGTCTGCTAATGAATTACGAATCGTTAAAGATTTGTACCCACCTAGAATGACGTTTACTTACCGTATCACTGAAGGCGATAACGTTGTTATTGCCGGAGATGAAAAGCTAGTTGATATGAACTTCATGTACGGTGTTAATTCTACAAGAAATCAACGACCATTTGAGTATGAAACTCGTATGTTGAAAGATTGGTTAAAGAAAACCGTAGAGCCAGTGCTATAAATCGCGCCATTGAGATAGCTTCAATCAATACAATAAAAACGGCTTATTAAGCCGTTTTTTGTTGCCTATCATCTAAGATGAAAACCTTACCTTGTACATATTTAGCCTGTTTTTTGGCTTCAGCACTGAGCATTGATAATTCATGATCCGTTGTATCATGGGTCATAGCAGGTGGTAATACACCAACACATAGTGAAATTAAAGGGTGGTCGACCATATTACCTTGGCGATCTTTGGCATGCATCGTTTGAGTTTGCCAATGTTCTGTTGAATAAAAAGTGCGTTTACTTTGTTCAAAGTGTTCTACGATGGCTTTACCGTGAGTGAGTGCATCTTGGCAAGTGCAAATCATCACGAAGTCATCTCCGCCTATGTGGCCGACAAAGCAGCGTTCATTTTGATGATGACTTAGTAAGTTAGCCACTTGCATGATGACTTCATCACCTCGTGAGAAACCATAAATATCGTTATAAGGTTTAAAGTGGCATAAATCGAAATACGCTAAGTAAAATGGCTTTTTCTGGGATCGTAAGCGTTTTAACTCTTCTTGAATAGGAACATTTCCAGGTAAGTTGCTAAGCGGGTTAGCATGTCTAGCGACTTTAATTCTATGTTCGGTTATGCGTTGTAATAGATCTTTTGTGTGGCCAATCCCGATTAATTTATCATGCCGTAATATAATAAATTGTTGTGCAACGGTAGTGGCGGTTTCAGAGGTTAGCAGTTGGCTCACCGCTGACAAAGGTTCACTTGCATCAATCTGCAATACTTGTCTGTCCATTACTGCACTCGCCGGATGGTTTTCATGCAGAGCTCGGCCATAGGGTGTGCTAAATAATTCCAGAATATGGTTGCGACTGACGATGCCTTCAGGATGGCCATTTTGAGCGATGACAATTGCTTGCAGTGCTGGTTGAGCAATAAATTGCTCACTGAGTTGCTTCAGCTTTGTCTCAGGTGGCGCGATATTGGCTGATGAGCATAAACTTTCTGCTGTTTCGCAATAACGTGTTTGCGGTGGCAAAGGCATGCTCACCAAGTTTGAGTCCATGTGCGTATTGGGTTTAATGTTGGGTCTACCCAATAAATAACCTTGGCAATAAGTCACCCCTAACTGCTTTAACATGGTTAACTCTTCTGGGGTTTCGATTCCCTCTGCAATGACTTTGCAAGTCAGATTTTGGCATAGCTCCACAATCGAACGCACAAATTCTTGCTTTACTGCCGTGCTGTCTATTTGATGAATAAAATGGCGATCGATTTTGACATAATCAGGAGACAGTTCAGACCATAAGCGTAATCCTGAGTACCCCGCGCCTAAGTCATCAATTGCTGTGAGAAAGCCCTGATTTCGATAGTGGTTCAAACAGTCTTTTAATAAATCAATATCATCGGCTGGGTATTGCTCTGATAGTTCGATAACCACATCTTCAGGCTTTAGCCCCATTTGTTTAATCAGCTGCAGGGTTAGCCCTTTAGGATGGTCAGGATCGAGTAGCGCTTTTGGCGAGATGTTGATAAACAACTTACCTTTAAGCTGACACGCTTTAAAAGCATTAATAGAAATACTGCGGCAGAGTGTTTCTAATTCACTGAGTTTATTAAGATGTTCTGCAGTTTTAAATAAAGGTACTGGAGAATAAAGCGGGCTATGTTCTGGCCCTCGGCTTAACGCTTCAAAACCATGAACCTTTTGAGTTGATATGTTGAAAATAGGCTGAAAGATAGCATTGATAGATTGTTTATATATTATTTTTTCGAGTTCTTTTTCTAAATCTATAACACTCATTACATCAGTTCCATTGCATTTTTTTCCATCAGTCTATGGCAGAAAAATGACAAAAATATGTCTTTGATAACAAATGTATGCACAAAACTAACAGATAAACTTGAAATCGATTCAAGCTCATTTTTCAAAGGAGTGGATTATTTAAATGTGAAAATCCCAAAGCGGAGTTGATTGATACTAAAACGCAGCCCGTGGGCTGCGTTTTTAACAAGTGGTAGGTGCTACTTAGTATTTTGTTTAAACAAATGCAAAGTTTGCAGTAATGCCCCAATTTTTTTTACATGAGCTTCTAACATTTCTGGAGGTATATGGCTGAGACCTTGAAGCTCTTCAAGTTCATTTGCGAGCTCTTGAACATAAGGTAAAAAGCGATTACTTTTTTGGGTAAAGCCTTGTTCTTCAGTGAAGATTGCAACAAACTTACCATGGCCAGCTTGACGCAGTTCGTCGAGTCTTTTATCGGCATCAATGGCTTGACGATATCCTGTTTGCAGACTTTCT
Source organism: Shewanella sp. MMG014 (assembly GCF_018100775.1). NCBI lineage: Bacteria > Pseudomonadati > Pseudomonadota > Gammaproteobacteria > Alteromonadales > Shewanellaceae > Shewanella > Shewanella sp. MMG014. Next base: position 316,451 of record NZ_JAGJDZ010000006.1, on the reverse strand, counting down.
TTTAATTGCTGGATAACTTGGGTATACGGCATGATAGCCTCATTACATCATAAAAATTAAGTTAAATTATAAGGGGCTGGCATGGGACTAACAAGTGAATTACCGTTAAAAATCACCGCAACATTATTAACGAGGCTTAGATTCATTTTCGTTGGGCTTGTACTTGCGTTAGCTTTAGCTGTTAATGCGAGTGCAGCAGAAACTGATAAACCACCTTTCTTCAAAGCCAGTTATCAAAATAAACAAATATACTTATTGGGCTCTATTCATATTGGCAAAGCCGACTTTTATCCTTTACCTTTGCAAATAGAACAAAGTTTTGTCGAGTCAGATGCATTAGTGATTGAAGCAGATGTGACTAAAGCCAATATACAACAACTATTGCAGCAGTATGGTTTTGCAAAAGGAAAACAAGCCGACATAGCGAGTTTATATCCGGCTTTTTGCGGTAAAAACCAAACCATGTGCGACGGTTTGAAGCCACTTGCTACTTGGCTTCAGGCAAACCAAATCGGTGTTGGGCGCTTTGCTGAATTGGGGTTTTCACCTGAAGCAGGCGTCGATGTGACATTTGTGGCTCGTGATCCGGCCAAGCCATTACTTGAGCTTGAAAGTGTGGAATTTCAGTTCGACCTCATTTCTTCTTTTTCAGATAAAACTCAAGCGCAATTATTGGATGAAGCGATTAACGCAACCGATGACGAGATGCTTGAGCTGATATCAGCATGGCGTTCGGGCGATCATCAAGCACTCGCAGATATTATGGAGCATCAAGCAGAAGAATCTGATGAGCTATTAACTAAATTGCTTTGGCAAAGAAACCACACGATGACGCAACGAATCATCGAGATTTTACAAGATAGTCATTATCAACGCTTGTTCGTCATTGTTGGCGCTGGGCATGTCGTAGGCCAACAAGCCTTGCCCGAGTTGTTACGAAATGCAGGTGCCGATGTGATCGATTGTTGGAAAATGACCTGTAATGAGTATCGATAATGTAATGTTGTTTTCCATTTGAAGAGTAAAAATTGGCATTTTTTGACTGATGTTATCAATCTAGATGTATAATAGCAGTATTGAAACATTTAATGACGCAGTGTTTAGGTTTGCTAAATACTGCGTTTTTCAGTTAATAAACAAAAGGTAACTCTCTTGAGTCACGACTACTCTATAGAATTAGCTTCGATGCCATCGTTGCTGTCTCTGTATCGAAAGATATTATTATCGCGCAAGCCTGGTTGGGATCAGCAACCGTTGCCAAACATCAATGTGCAGGTCAGTAATATTCACCTCAGTGATAAAAAAATTCAGCAATATGCTGATGTTTGCCAATTTGGTTTTGATGGCAAAGTGTTACCTCCTACGTTTTTATACGTGTTAGCTTTTAGACTTCATGCCAGCATTTTTACCCATAAAGCGATCACCTTTCCATTGCTAGGTATGATCCACCTCAAGAACAGCATTAGCTTATACAGACCCATTAATGCCGATGAAACGTTTGATGTGCAATGTGAGCTGACAAGCAGCCAGACCACAGATGCAGGCCTTGAGTTTGAGCTTGTGTCAAAGGTGTATGTTGGACAGGAACTGGTGTGGGAAGCATTATCAACTTACTTATATCGCATTGAGTCCAAAGGACGCAGAGCAAGACCGCCTAGAGCTTCAGATATGACATGGGAAGATGTGCAAACTTGGGCATTACCTGAAGATTTAGGGCGTCAATATGCTAAAGCCTCTGGGGATTATAATCTGATTCACCTTCATCCTATCGTGTCTAAACGTTTCGGTTTTGAGCGCGTATTAGCTCACGGCATGTGGTCAAAAGCTCGTTCATTAGCGGCATTAATGCAGTTTATTGGTGAGAGACCGTTTAAAGTCGATGTTGAATTCAAGTTACCTGTCTTTATGCCATCAGAAGTCACTTTTGCTTTTGAAAGTATGGAAAATGGTAAACGATTTGAAATGCGTGATATTAAAGGTCGACGTCCGCATTTGCTTGGTAATATGACTTACCTAGATTAATGCTTGTGGTACACCTGTAAATGCGCAAAGAAAAGCCCGAGTTATTCACTCGGGCTTTTTGTATCAATTAAATAGGCTTAATCAGCCGCTTTTTCATGGTAAATATGCACATCCCGTTGTGGGAATGGAATGCTAACCCCTTGAGCGTCAAACTGCATTTTCACTTCACGGGTAATATCCCAGTATACATCCCAGTAATCGATAGGATCTGCCCAAGGGCGCACCACAAAGTCGACTGATGACTCACCTAAGGTGTGAAGCTTAATCGTAGGCTCAGGAAATTGCTTGACCTTTGGGTGAGCCATAACAATGTCGGTAAGGATTTTTTCAGCTTTAGGGATATCATCGCCATAGCCAATACCAAACGTCATATCAACACGGCGTTCTTGTTCAACAGTAATATTGTTAATGGTGTCACCCCAAATTTTATTATTTGGAATGATTAATCGTTGGTTATCTAGGGTTTTAACCGTTGTTGATACCAAGCTCATATGACTAACACGACCTGTTACTCCAGCTGCATTGATCAAGTCACCAACATCATATGGACGGTAGATTAAGATCATCATACCCGATGCAAAGTTAGATAATGTGTCTTGCAAAGCAAAACCAATAATCACACCCGCAATACCAAAACCTGCCAATAATGGTGCCAATTCAAAGCCAAGTTGTGACAGTGCAATTAATAAACCTAAGGCAAAAATCACATTACCTGAAATGGATGTGAAGAAGTCTTGCAACAGCATGCTGAAGTTAAGTTTTGATGAGTTAACGGCTTTGCGCACCACTTTTCGAACGAGCTTAGCGACTAAGCTTGTTAGGAATAAAATGATCAAGAAAATAATCACTTTAAACGTTACGCCTGCACCGTTTTCCAAAGCTTGGTTTTTCGCAATCGTCATCCATTCTTCAATGAGGCTTGATGCAACATCAAAGTTAAGTACATCTTGGGTGATATCACCTGACACACTAAATAATGTTTGTTTAATTTGAGTGGTATCTTGGCCTAAGGTTTCCAGCATTTCGATAGCAATATTTAAGCTTGCAGTATGCATAGCTAAACGATCTTTTAATATGGAAACCTTAGCTTTTTGCTCAGAGGTAATATCAGCACCAGCATTAGAAGCCGTTGCAACAGCATTTTTCAGTTGAGCCTGTGTATAGGTCACCAAACTTTCAAAATAATCCGCTCTTTGTAATACTTCTGCTGTTAGAGCTGCTTCAGCGTTACCAACATTGATATTTAGGGTTTTACCCCAATTAATGGTTTCTAATTCAGCCTTTAGGTAATGATCGCGGTCTTCTTCACGTTTGATAATTTGTTGCATGATGACTGCATCATTATCACCGCCTAAAGTTAGCTTTAACTCCGCTACTCGCTCATCGAGGTATTGGCCGACTTTATCAAGAAAGATGAGCTGTTTATTCACCTGCGGAACCAAATAAGCTAAATCAGGTTCAGGTTGGTTGATTAGTGTTGCTAGCTCCCCACGAAGTAAATTAGTTTTATTGCGTATACGATATTCACTGACATCTTTAAGTTCACCTTTTGCGGTTTTGAGCCATGTAATGTCAGTATCAATCGTTTTTTGTAATTGTTGAATTTTATTGCTTGTTGCTGGATCTATTGCAGCAGCAAAGCTATTACCAGAAAAGCTAATTAAGCTGAATACACAGCAAATAAGAAACAGAATTCTTGGCATGATTAACGTCCTGTAGAATGGTAGAACCCTAATCATAAGTTATTGGATGAACTTTGACGATAATTTGCTAAACTTACGCACTTTTTATTTTTCAGTAGGCTTTATATGGCTGCTTTGCAGTGTGCGCATTGTCATAAACCAATTTCAGTCGCTAAAGTGACAGAAACTCGTGGTAAAGGTTTTTCTGCACAAATACAGTGCTATCACTGTCAAGCCTGGTTAGGGCGTCATGGCATGTTAACGGTATTGAAAGTGATAGGGTTTTATACGGCTGTTGCTGCGGGTATTACAGGTTACTTTGTCGAAGGGCTTGCGAATATCATTACCCCCGTGATCCTGCTTTCACTGATACTAACGGGGATAACGCATTTGATGGATCATCTCATTGTGATTGATGCGCCAGATGATGACGCAACAATAGAAGATTAATCTACAACTTGAACTTGATTTTCTAATGCTGCTTCAACGTAATAAATACCGCCAAGCACAACGACACCAATAATGATCATAGTTAATATAATACCGATGTTATCTTTGAGTAAATTCATCATAGTTAAATCCTCTGTCTTGGCTGACTTTGCAGCAATATATGACTAATATTTTAGCTTTGACAGCTTAAGCTAATCTTAAATAGCTTAACGAGGATTTGTATAAGTTGCTATGTTAAGTCACAAAAATTTAGAAAAAGTGATTTGTAACATTCTTCTGGTTGCTTTTTTTTCAAATTTTTTTAAGATAGTCGCGATTTTTGTTAAACAGAGAACACTTCTTTGCCTCATTCAATGCGAACAAGACAATTAATAGCGATCTGGCTGTCAGCCATGCTCGTGTTATTGTCGTTTGCGGCTTCTGCACATAATTCTGTGCATTTGCATGATGGAGCAAGTACACAATGTACGCTTTGTTTTCATCAACACCAATTGCAAAAAACGCTTCCAAGCACGGATGTCAATATTGCCGTAGTTCGTCAAACTTTCGAACCGACTATTGAATCCATTGTTGCTTCATATTTTGCCCATCAAACGGTTTACCATAGCCGAGCACCACCCGTTTTCTCCTAGTTCTATACATACCCAACAAATTTTTACGGATAAATTATTTTTCGACTATTCAAGATGATGGTCGACTACTTGTTGTATTTTGGAGAAAAAATGTCTTACTCAAACAAACGTCTTTCATTGGTTGCAGCTGCTTGTGCCTTGGTTTCTACTCATGCTTTTGCTGAAGATTCTAGCCTAACAAATCCTAATATAAGTGCCGTTTTAGATGGTTTTTATCAAACAGGCGATCGTGGCTTAGGTGGCCGCAGTGAAGGGTTTGGTTTAGGCGAAACAGAGCTTGCTATCAGTGCCAACATCGATGACATGTTCTACGGTAAAGTGACTGCCATTTTAGAGTCTCATGACGGTGAAACTGAAATTGAACTAGAAGAAGCCTTCATTCAAACCATGGGATTACCGGGTGGTCTAGGGATTCGTGCTGGTCGCTTTTTATCTGATGTCGGTTACTTAAATAACCAACATTTACACACAGATGCATTCGTTGATCGTCCAGGTGCTTATCGTGCATTTATGGGCGGTCATTATTTTGATGATGGTGTTCGTTTAACGTATGTAGCACCAACTGATCTATATTGGACAATGGGTGTTGAAGCATTCAAAGGTGACAAAATGCGCGCCGAAGATGAGCATGGCGAGCGCGATTTCGATACGGTAGGGGTTTATTCAGCCTTCACTAAATTTGGTGGTGATATTGGCTTATCAAGTTCATGGCAAGTGGGCTTAAGCTATTTACGTAACTCAAATGGTCAAGGTGTTGTAGAAGGGGAAGATGAGCACGAACATGATGTGATTGCTGATGACGATCATGATCATGAAGGTCACACTCATAGTGCATCTTACACGGGCGAAAACACTTACATCGCCGACTTTGTCTACAAATGGGCTCCAAACGGCAACTATAAGTATCAACACTTAACAGTGAGCGGTGAGTACTTCCGTGTGAATGATATCTTCTCATTTGAAGAGGAACATGATCATGAAGAGCATGATGATCACGGTGAAGAAAGTCATAACGATTACCATGAAGGTTGGTACTTAAGCAGTGTTTACCAGTTCTCTCCTAACTGGTCAGCGGGTTTACGTTACGGTGAAGTTGATACATTCGAAGCTCATGGCGATCATTTAGATGCGCAAAAGCTAAAAGAAACCGAGCTTAGTTTAGCGTGGCATCACAGTCACTTCTCGACAGTGCGTCTACAATATACTAATCAGAAGGGGACCAACTTTGATGGTTTTGAAGACGATAATATCGTAACCCTACAGTATGTCATGACATTAGGAGCTCACGGTGCGCATCAATTCTAAAACGCTAATCGCCATAGGTGCTTTATTTAGTCCCTTTTTGGCGGGTTCAGCAAACGCACAATTGAATGTGTTTGCTTGTGAGCCTGAATATGCAGCCTTAAGCCAAGAGCTAGCACCTGATGCGAAAGTGTATTCGGCGACGAGTGCTTTACAAGACCCGCATCAAGTACAAGCTAGACCAAGCTTGATTGCCAAAATGCGTCAAGCAGACTTAGTGGTTTGTGCTGGTGCTGACCTTGAAATAGGTTGGCTGCCTATGCTGCAAATGAAAGCATCGAACAATAAGGTGCGTTCAACAGATAATGGTTTGTTTTATGCGGCTGAACATATTGAGACGCTAGATCAACTTGAGAATGTTGACCGCTCAATGGGAGATGTTCACGCCAAAGGTAACCCACATTTGCATTTTGACCCTAGCAGGTTGCTACAGGTAGCAGATGCCTTATCTGCCAAAATGACGCAGCTTGATCCTGACTCGGCGACGAGTTACCAAGCAAACCTTGCTGCATTTAGTGAAAAGTGGCAAAAAGCGATTCCTCAGTGGGAAGAAAAAGCAGCAGGGCTTAAAGGTAAGAAAGTGATTGCTTACCACTCAAGCTTTCGTTACTTGTTCAACTGGCTAGGAATGGAGCAAGTTGCTGATTTAGAGCCAAAGCCAGGGATCCCACCTAGCAGTAGTCATCTTGCTAAGCTGGTTAGTCGCAGCCAAGAAGGCGATGTCATGGCTATATTGTTCACTTCGTATCAGGATGATCGTGGTGCCAATTGGCTAGGAGAAAGAACGGATTTACCAGTGATAATGTTGCCTATGTCTGTTGGTGGTAATGATGAAAGCAAGGATTTATTTAGCCTCTATGATAGCGTGATTTCGTTACTCACAGAGGTGGAATAGCCTATGCTTGATCTCGAGCTGCTACCAATACTGCTCCCCGCATTTGTTGCGGGGATATTGGTGCTGTCTACGCATGTGGTCTTAGGTCGTCAAGTACTAAAACGTGGCATCATCTTTATTGATTTAGCCATTGCACAAGTGGCGGCTTTAGGTGCCATTGTGTCGCATATGGATCATAGATTAGAAGAGCTGCCTTTTTCTCATGTATGGATGCCTGCTTTATTTGCGTTAGCGGGAGCGGGCTTTATTGCCTGGCTTTCAAAACGTTTTGCTGATGAGCTTGAAGCTATTATTGGTTGTTTTTATGTGTTGAGTGCTGTGGCCGCGATGTTGTTATTGTCTAACGATCCTCATGGCGCAGAGCTCTTAAAACAATTAATGTCAGGGCAAATATTATGGGTTAACTGGTCGCAACTCGTATTACCAGGTGTGGTGTCTGCTGCGATATTGTTACTGGTAGTCATTAGGCCACAAGTACTTGATGGTGCAGGGTTCTACTTCTTATTTGCGATAGTGATTACCTTGTCGGTTGAATTAGTTGGCGTTTACTTAGTCTTTAGTACGCTAATTTTGCCCGCCTTAGCACTGAATAAATACCATGGTAAAGGGCAACTTGTGCTGACGTATGTGGTTGGATTTGTTGGCTACTTAGCAGGGCTTATACTCTCTGCCAGTTATGATTTGCCTAGTGGTGCCGCAATAGTGGCAGCCTTAGCGTTCAGTGCTATTACTATGCGTGTTTTATTGTCTTTTAATCAAACTAACAATGTCTGATTAAAAGCGGTTTGTGAAGCGTATAAGACTAGCGATTGAAGTCACTAAGTACAGAATTAATGGTGCGTTAATGTTAACGCACCATTCTTTTATCTGGGCTAGTGTATAATTATTTTAGCTTACAAATGTAAACTGAAATTAAACAAACCATTGAGTCCAGCTACTGTGCTGGCTATACTGTCGCCACTTTCTTCGCAGGAGTCTGCTTGTGCTGTTAATTGCTCGTTCAATTATTCTTGCAGTGTTATTAACACTGGCGTTTTTTTTCGCAATAATCCTTTGTCTTGTTAGACCTATGCATCGTGACAATGTACATGTTATTGCACGTATTTTTGCTTCAGTTGCTCCTATTTTAGGTATCAAGGTGATCACGCGTCACGCAGCAGAAGAAAACCCTAAAGAGCCTAAAATCTATTTAGCTAATCATCAAAATAACTTTGATTTATTTACCCACACTTCTGCTGTGCCTAAAGCAACGGTGAGTTTAGGTAAGAAAAGTTTGGCTTGGATGCCGCTATTTGGACAAATTTACTGGTTATCAGGCAATATTCTTATTGACCGTAAGAACCGTCATAGTGCATTTGATACTATGGCTAAAACGGTCGAGAAAATGAAAAACAAATTATTATCTGTATGGATTTTCCCTGAGGGAACACGTTCTCGTGGACGTGGCTTGTTACCTTTTAAGGTTGGGGCTTTTCATACTGCTATCGCAGCGAAAGCTTCAATCGTACCGGTCCTTGCCTCTTGTCAAAATCACATTAAATTAAATCGTTGGAACAATGGTGTGGTGATTGTTGAGATGATGGCTCCTATGTCGACTGCAGGTGTTGATAAAGCGGATGTGAAAAAGCTATGTGCTAAGGTACATGAAGCAATGTCAGTTCGATTGGCTGAATTAAATCAAGAAGCATCTGCATTAATGGCTAAACCTCAATAGGTTTATCAAGTATAATTGACCATTAGCCGCATAATTTTTGTTAACGGAGTTACTCCATGTCTATTGAAAGTCTACTAAAAGAGCAGTTTGCTGAGAACCGTGAAATCATTCAAGCATTACTTGATGATGGCTCGCAGGCTGATGCTGAATACACGATTGAGCATCACTTTTCTTCGACTAACTTTGATCGTTTAGAAAAAGCGGCTGTTGATGCATTTAAGCTTGGCTTTGAAGTTAATGATGCTGAAGAAATGCAACTTGAAGATGGTTCGTTAATTTTCTGCTTTGACGCGATTGCAAATCATGCTTTAGAAGCTGACTTACTGGATAAAGCATGTGAGCAGCTTATGATTTTAGCTCAAAAGCAAAAAGTAGATTACGACGGTTGGGGCACATTCTTTATTGGTGATGAAGACGAACTTGATGAAGAGTACGACGAAGAATAACGACGACTATCTTCATCGCTGATTAAATATAAAAAACCACTCATTTGAGTGGTTTTTTATTGTCGGCTAGTTATCTAAAGAATGGTTTCATCATTGCTGGTCAATCATTAGCGATTCAATTAATCACTAGCGAAGTGCTAAGACTCTTCTTTAAACACTGACGTTTGGTTACGGCCATTCTCTTTAGATTGGTACAAAGCTTTATCCGCACCAGCAAGCCAACTAGCACTGTTTTTTGTTTGTTCTGATAACGCGTTTACCCCAATACTAATGGTGACTTTAATAATTTGGTTTTTATACACCACTTGTGATGCTTCAACTTTTTTACGTAATCGCTCCGTAAAGTACTTAGACTCATCAGCATTAGTATTGGTGAGGACAACGGCAAACTCTTCTCCGCCATAGCGACCTGCAAAGTCTGTTTCACGCAAAGACTGTTTAAGTATATGGGCAATACTCTGAATCACTTTATCGCCCGCGGGGTGGCCGTATTTATCATTGATTTGTTTAAAGTTATCAATGTCTATCATGATCATGCTGCCACTTTCACCGTAGCGCGCATAGCGTTCATACTCTTTTTCAAAACAAGCTTGCCAATGACGACGGTTAAATAACTGGGTTAAACTGTCAGTCTGACTCAGTTTCTCCAACTGTTCGTTAGCAGATTTAAGCTGTAATTTGTTTATAGCGACATCGGTAACATCATAAATAATAATGCTGATGTGAGTAATATTCCCTGTGAGTGATGCCAGAGGCAGCAAGGTGATATTTTGGTACATATGATCTGCCCGGCCTGTAATTGGACGGTAGTTTTTAAACTCGAACACATATGGACGCTGTTCCCAACTGATAAACGAACGATTCTTTAGTAGGAAAACCGATTCCATTTTTTGGGTTAACCACTCTTTTGGCAGGTCGCTAAATGTATCAAAAAGGTTTTTACCTTTGATGCCATTTGGCGAAACTCCACTGTGATTTTCCATGAAACCATTCCAAAGTTGGATATTGTAATTACGATCTAATACGACTAGCCCAACTTCTATGGTTTGCACCATATCAATGAGCCAGTGAAGTTCGTTCATTGCATTTTGATCAGTAGACATGAGTAACATCCAACATTGTTATTATTTTAATGACTAGCGAATATGAATCGCTAAAATCATGATTAATCAAGTAAATAGCCCAACTTAAAATTAAGTGTTGGGATGGAATCTTCGGTGAAAAGCAACAGCAAATCGCATTGAACATTATGATCTTCAATTTGATAGTTGATTTCCATTGCTAGGGTGCGTTGCCATTTTTCCGAATTATCATGAATCAATTCATTGACAGTGCAATGTCTGCCCAATACCACTGGATGTCCTTGGCTAAATTTCATATCCAGTTGTTCTGAGATGCCATTGAGAAATGCGCCGATCAGAACATTGCCAGTATCGATTAATACTTCGACTTCATTGGCTGCATCCTGAGGATCTTTATGGCCCATGAGTTTGGCCATATCGGTAAAACTAGAGTCATGGAATAACAATAACGCTTCACCAGCCACACCTGCACCAATAAACCCTTGGCAGAGAGCTGAAATTTTTGAGCTTTCTTCTGTAGCTTTTAGCGCCATAGTGAGCTCACTGACTTCGAGAACATTCACATTTGGAATTGGCAGCATCACGAACACATCCAATAACGTGGCCAGTAGATCCGCAGCTCGGCCCATTGCGACGTTAGCAATCTCTTGGCAGGCATCACGTAAATCAACCTCAAACATCGGCGTGTCATCAGCAGCATCTTTAAGTGCTAAGGTCAAAATGCCGTACTCTTCTAGGATATTACTGATGGCATCAGCACTGACCGGTTTTTGGATGAAATCCAAAGCACCTAATGCTTTGACTCGCTCATGAGCTTTGATTTGGATATCGCCAGATACCACGATGACGAGGGCGGGTAAGTCCTCTCGCTGAATCGCTTCTAATACCTCGTAACCATCCATGACTGGCATATTGAGATCGAGAAAGACAATTTCCCCTTTCCCAGCACGGATAACCTCAAGACCTTCCGCTCCATTAGTGGCATAGCTGATTTCAACATCCCATTCTTTTGGGAGTGTGCGCGCCATTTGCTTTCTAGCTAATCCTGAATCATCGCATATCAAAATAGGAATAGTCATAGAGACAGAGGATCCTTTTGCAGGGTTATTATTATTTAAGTGTAGTCGTTGCAAAAAAAGACAGTTTTCATCTCTTTTATTCCTGCAGTTCAACATGGTGATATTGCGTTGCAGTGTCTTTCTACAATGTATTAAACAATATTTTACAACTTATTGTTGAGTATTAGCATTAAAAATCGACAGAATTTTGGCGTTTATCATAAAAATGTATCATTTATGGCATTTTAAAGGCTCTATGGCGTAACGTTTGTGTGCTAACGGGTGTATTTGGAGGTGGATGTAAAAATTGTTGCTTTGTTCACCTTGGTTAACTATTCGCCAAATTGCTGGTTTATGATAACTTAAGATCTGGACTGACCAGTAAAGGATGAATCATGGAGAGTAAACTCGTTACGCTAAAAATAGACAATGGCATTGCCTATGTAACGTTAAATCGGCCTGAAAAATACAATGCATTGAATATTGAGTTGTTTCAAGCAATCGATAAAACTATCAAAAAACTACATAAAAACACAGCTGTTAGGGCGGTTATTCTGTCGGGAGCTGGCGGTAATTTCAGTTCTGGTTTGGACGTTAAAAGTGTTTCAAAATCAATGATGCCCGCATTAAAACTTCTTTTTAAGTGGTTGCCAGGTAATGCAAATTTAGCTCAGCGAGTTTCTTTAGGTTGGCAGCAGCTTCCTATTCCTGTGATATGTGTCATTGAAGGTTTTTGCTATGGCGGTGGCGTGCAAATCGCATTAGGTGCAGATTTTCGATTTGCCAGTAAAGACGCTCAGCTTTCAATCATGGAATCTAAGTGGGGCTTATTACCTGATATGGCTGGACTTGCAGGGTTAAGGCAAATCATGACTAAAGACAAAGCCATGCAATTGACCTATACCGCAGATATTATCACTGCTGACAAAGCGCTTGAATTTGGTTTAGTCACAGAGGTGCATGATAAGCCGCTAGAGATGGCGACACGTTATGCAGAAAAGCTAATGCAGCGTTCGCCAGATACTAATGCGGCTATTAAGCTGAGTATCAATAAGAACTGGTCGGGGACGTTACGCAGTTTATTGAGCCGAGAGTCTTTGAGTCAGATTCGACTACTTTTAGGTAAGAATCGTTTGATTGCCAGTCATCGTGAAATTAAGCAGTCAGGTAAACCCTATCAAGATAGGCAGTCGGGTTGGTAAATTCCAAGTCTCATACTGTGTACGAGATTAAGTCGATTATTTACTCCACTATCATAGAGTAACAATTCTCACATGATGAGTGCCGATGGAGCTAAAAGCTTGTTATTATCACCGCCAAAATTGATTGTGTAACTTGAGATTGTTTTATGCGTGAAACGTTTGAAAAATTGTTATGGAGCAGCCGATTATCAGTGATGGTGGGTGTGCTTGCCTGCGTTGTTGGCGCCTTGGTTATCTTTGCGGTTGGAATCAAAGATGTAGTGCATTTACTGGCCTTGCTTTGGAATTATATTGTTTCAGGCAGTCACGAAATAAGAAATGACATTATTATGGTCGTGGTTGAGATTTTAGATACTTTCTTACTCGGCGCTGTCATGCTTATTTTTGCTTTTGGTCTGTATGAGTTGTTTATCAGTGATTTAAAAAATGCCGATGACACCAAAAGCGGTGGCCGCATTTTAGTGATTAGCAGCATTGATTCGCTCAAAAGTAAGCTAGGTAAAGTGATTTTGATGATGCTTATCATCAAGGTGTTTTCTTATTTTACTGAAATGAAGCCTCAGTCGATGCTCGACTTACTCTACATGGGAATTATTGTGGTGTTAGTCGCACTGTCTTTGATGTTGAGTAAAGATAAAAAAGACTAACCTCGCCAAGTGTTAGATTGCTGGTTATTGGCTAGGGCCTGTTGATCTTTGCTGGTTAAGTTTTGTTCGAAATAAAAGCGTTTTAATTGAGGCGGATGGAGTAATGCCTAGTCATCTAAGCACTTCTTTTTTAAAAAGATGCATCCAACAAAGAGTAAAACGCTTTTACTCGACCCCTTTGGGCAGCGTTTGTTGGCCATTTTTACTGCGTTATTGACTTTTTATGTAGAATAACTACACCACAAAGTCTCTTCCTTGTATAAATGGCCAACAATTCGCTGCAAAAATAACCTTGAAAGATCAACAGGCCCTAGTAGTTATCGAAACTGTCAGTAACCAGCAATTTTTCTCGCAAAGCTTTCAATATGATCTAACGCTTCATCCCAGCCACCTTGATGGCTCAAATCTAATTGTAATAAATACTGTCGATATAAATTTGCTGATTTAACTAAATTACTATTTTTACGCTCTATGCTTTGCGCTAATGCGGCCTTATGTCCGTTAGCCGATTGCAAGTCCAATACGGGAATGTCTAACCCTGCTAGTTGCTTGGCAATACTCAAGCCTCGGTTTTGTTCATCAATCAATTGTTCATATTCGCGATAAGGATTAATGATAACGAGCAAGTCAGGTTTAGTTAATTTATCTTGATGAAGTAGATTAACGACCATACCCGCACTATCATCTGCTGCGATAATAATCCGTTTACCAGGGTATTGCGCAGCCACTCCCTCTATCTGAGCAATAGATTCTTCAATCACTTTTTGCTGGAAATTATTGAGCTCTAATAACTGACTGGAGGTGTACTTAGGCGTCATTTGATGCGCCTCAAGCGTTAGCTGCTTTTCACCTGCCTTGTTAATTTGATCTGCATCAGTTGCAAAATTAGGGCGATATAAGCCTTCGGTTGGCTTGATGCTGATTGTTGCCCAGCCTGAGAGTGGTAATTGCAAGCGCATATAACGGCTGCTTTCCAGTCCTGTAGCGTCTGATTCTGTCGGTCCAAGAATGATAGCGCTGCCACGCTGTTTTCTGCCTTGCCAAGGCTTAACTATGACATCAATGGGTTTATCTTGAACAATGATTTGCTGCTTTTGCTCGTCGCTGACGGGGGCGAATAAAGACTCAGCAAAGGTATTCGTGCCAATGCTTAAGGTGAGGATGAAGGTAAATAGGATCTGCTTGATGAGTGTCATTGCCGCTTTCTTACAGGTTGGATGAAAATCGCCTACAAAAAAGCCCTGAAGTTCAGGGCTTTTGCTTCATCTCTGCAGTGTATTATACGTGACTGACTAATACCATTCTAATTGCGTCTAGCTGGAATTGGCTGTCGTCAATATAGCTGTTTAACTCAGCCATTTGATTACGGATATAATCGAGTTCAGAATCGCGAATATTTGGATTCACCGCTTTTAAAGACTCTAAACGGGTGAGCTCGCCATTTAATTGTGTGGTCATTTTTTCACGAGCTTGCTCAACCAAGTTGGCTAATGCTGCCTGTGCTTGCTCTTCACCTTTTGCTAATAGCGGGTGAAGAATAGGCTGAGATGCATTAACGAGCTTGCTGGCAATATGGCGATTAACTGCACTGAGTTGTTTATCAAAGCTGCTGTAGTCGACTTTTTCTGCCAAGTTTTGACCATTTTTATCCAGTAACACACGGATAGGTGTTGGTGGCATATAGCGGTATAGCTGCGATGATTTAGGGGCTGAAACATCTGCCATATAAATCAATTCTAAGAACAGGGTTCCCGCTGGTAGCGCTTTATTCTTTAACACCGCAACACTGGTAGTGCCGGTTTCTGAATCGGTGATCATATCAAGAGCCGTTTGCACTAATGGATGCTCTTGAGAAATAAACGCAATATCGTCACGAGAAAGTGCGGTTTCACGGTCAAATGTCACTGAAATTCCATCTTCAGGTAACCCAGGATATGACGGGAATAACATATGCTCACTCGGGCGCAATACAATCGAGTTTTCGCCGCGATCTTCTTGATCGACACCAATAATGTCCCATAAACGAATTACAGAACCAATTAAGTGAGTATCAGCATCTCGCTCGGCTAAACGCTCCACTAACTGTTTTGATTGTTCGCCACCATGAGAGTTAATTTCTAATAACTTATCACGTCCTTTTTCCATGGCTTGTTTAAGCTCTTGGTATCTGGCTTGGGTGTGATTAAGCAGTTGCGTCATTAATTCAGGGTCATCATCATTGAGCACTGCTGTTAATTCATCGGCAAACTCTGAATAAAGAATATGACCACTTGGGCAAGTCAGCTCAAAAGAATTAAGCCCTTGGTGGTACCAATTCATTAAGCGCTCTTGCGCAGTATCTTGCAAATACGGTAAATGAATTTGGATATTATTTTGCTGGCCGATACGGTCTAAACGACCGATACGCTGCTCCAATAAATCTGGGTTTAGTGGCAAATCAAATAACACTAAGTGGCTAGCAAATTGGAAGTTACGTCCTTCTGAGCCAATTTCTGAACAAATAAGCGCTTGGGCGCCGCCTTCTTCTTGGGCAAAATACGCACCCGCTTTATCACGTTCAATAATCGACATGCCTTCATGGAAAACAGTGGCCTGAATACCTTCACGAGTACGTAATGCTTCCTCAAGGCTCAGCGCTGTTTCTGCTTGGCTGGCAATGATGAGTACTTTTTTGCTGCGGTGTTCTTTAAGGAAATCAATTAACCAGTCAACACGAGGATCGAACTTCCACCAACTTGCACTATCAGTTTCAAATGCTTGATAAAGTTTCTCAGGGCTTAATGATTGCTTAGCTTGATCTTGTGGTGATTTTTTCGTTCCCATCATTGCATTAACACGTTCAGCAGTAATGTATTCCTGCGGCATGGCTAATGGTTGCGGATTGAAAAAGCGTTTCGGAAATCCGCTGACTGAAGCACGGCTATTGCGGTATAAAATACGGCCAGTACCATGTCGGTCGAGTAATTCTTGTAATAACTCTTCTCGAGCAGATTGTTTAGTATCATCTTCAATATCATCTGCTTGGATAATATTGATGCTTGGCATGATATCTTTTTCACTCAAAAGCTCAGTTAAGCTATTAATGGCGCTATCGGCTAGTTTAGTGTTGGCGGTCAGTGCTTCAGCAGCTTCAGCAACACTTTGATAGCTTTTCTCTTCTTCCAGAAATGCGTTGTAGTCGTAGAAACGATCAGGATCGAGTAAACGTAAACGTGCAAAGTGACTTTGGTGGCC
This sequence comes from Shewanella sp. MMG014, assembly GCF_018100775.1. Classification (NCBI taxonomy): domain Bacteria; kingdom Pseudomonadati; phylum Pseudomonadota; class Gammaproteobacteria; order Alteromonadales; family Shewanellaceae; genus Shewanella; species Shewanella sp. MMG014. Next base: position 300,085 of record NZ_JAGJDZ010000006.1, on the reverse strand, counting down.
GAGTTGATCTGGGGTTGCAGTAAGTAGCAGTACGCCAGGCACTTCTTCACTCAAGGCTTCAACGATTTGATAAGCACGGCTTGGGGCTGTTTCGCTCCACTCCAGATGATGTGCCTCATCAACCACCATTAAATCCCAATCGGCGTCGATAGCTTGTTCTAAACGACGTTTTTTACGAAGTAATTCAAGTGAGCATATGACTAACTGCTCTGTATAAAACGGGTTGTCATTATCCGCATAAGCTTCAACACAGCGGTCTTCATCAAAGATTGAAAACTTTAAGTTAAAGCGGCGTAGCATTTCGACCAACCACTGATGGCGTAATGTGTCAGGCACAATTACTAATATACGCTCAGCACGGCCAGTAAGTAGCTGCTGGTGAATAATTAAACCTGCTTCAATGGTTTTACCTAAACCCACTTCATCGGCCAGTAAAACACGCGGAGCATAGCGGCGGCCAACTTCATGAGCAATCCATTGTTGGTGTGGAATTAAGCCTACCCGTGGTCCTTGTTGCCCCAATAAATCAGATGTTGCTAACTTATGGCGCAGTAACTGACTTTGGTAACGCATACCAAAGCGGTCTAAGCGATCAATTTGCCCTGCAAATAAACGGTCTTGAGGTTTATTAAAACGGATATTGTGATTGAGTAAAGTCTCACGTAAACGTACCGTTTCTTCAGATTCACTGTGGATACCGATATAGGTAACTAGCCCATCTTTTTCTTCGACTTCGCTGACAGTGAGTTTCCAGCCTTCGTGGCTTTCAATTGAGTCACCTGGATTAAAGATTACACGTGTTAATGGTGCTTCATCGCGTGAAAAAAGACGGTTCTCATCGGCGGCAGGAAATAACACTGTTACCATGCGACCTTCAACGGCGACGACAGTACCTAAACCAAGCTCTGACTCGGTATCACTAATCCAACGTTGACCTAAAGCAAACGGCATTTTTGACTCTCATTTGGGGCTGATTAAAACAAAGGGCGCGTATGTTATAACAAACGCTAGTAGATTTAAATTCTAGCAGCGATTTAAATATTCATGATCGGCAATTTTATGTAATCAAGGCTAACTTTGACACATTTCTGTCATCTCAATGTCATCTTCTTTCTCGTAAACTGACACAGTGAACATCTGATTAACTATTGAGCGTCGATAAATTTACTGGCATAGTTTAATTGTGCAATTTACGAAATTGTTCACCTATAATTATATGTAAGTTTATTTATTTCAGGAGTTTATATCGGATTAATCCCTTAGTTTACCCTTTGCATTGAGCACTCTGGAGGCGCCATGGAACATGACAACAGAAAGTTGTTTGTACTGGATACCAATGTGTTACTGCATGAACCTTTAGCGATATATTCGTTTAAGGAACATGACGTAACAATCCCAATGACAGTGTTAGAAGAGTTAGATAATATTAAGGACAGAAAACACGATATCAGCCGCGATGCCCGGGTTGCTATTAGAGCGTTAGAAGATATCCTCGGAGGGAAAACCTCTCCAGAACAAATACTCAATGGTGTCGCTCTACCCAGTAGGGAAGGACACTCTGATGTATCCGGCAGTTTATCCATTTTCCCTGACCATCAAATCGATTTCACCACAGGGGCGTTACCTGGCGACAATAACGATAACCGCATCATTAATACCGCACTGCATTTACAAAACCTCAATCAAGCTCGCCAAGTTGTGTTGGTCACAAAAGATATCAATATGCGTCTTAAAGCCAAAGGGGCGGGGATTGAACGGGTTGAAGATTATCGAACTGACCAGCTGATTGACGATATTCGCTTTTTGGCAAAAGGTTTTTATCAGTTTGACGGTGACTTTTGGGCGAACGTGGAAAAAGTATCAACTGAACGAGTGGGTGGAAAAACCTTGCATCAAGTGAGTCTTGATGAGGTGGGTAATGAACCTTTTTATAAAAATCAGTACTTAATTGATCAAGAAACTGAGTTTTGTGGCAAGGTCGAAAGCCGAACAGATACTCATTTATCGATAATCGATTACGGCCGAGATCGACTTGAGCATCTGCAAGCATGGGGCATTAAGCCAAAGAACATTTATCAAGGCATGGCGCTTAATGCTTTATTAGATCCTGAGATTGATTTAGTGATTCTCACCGGTCCAGCTGGTTGCGGTAAAACCCTAATTGCTATGGCAGCAGCGCTTGAGCTTGTGGTAGAGAAAAAGCAATATGAAAAAGTCATTGTCACTCGAAACACGCCTGAGATAGCTGAATCTATTGGTTTTTTACCTGGCACTGAAGAAGAGAAAATGGCGCCATGGTTAGCGGCAATTACAGATACTTTGGAAGTGCTGCATAAAAATGATGTTAACCCGACTGGGAGCATGAATTACATCATGGAAAAAGCGAATGTGCAGTTTAAGTCAGTCAATTTTATGCGTGGGCGCTCAATTCAAAACTCAGTAGTCTTATTGGATGAATGCCAAAATCTAACGGCATCACAAATTAAAACCATGATCACCCGTATGGGAGAAGGCACTAAGTTGATTTGCTGCGGTAACTTAGCGCAGATTGACTCAACTTATCTGACAGCAGTCACGTCAGGGCTCACCTATATTGTGGAACGCTTTAAGGATTTTGATGGCAGTGCCAACATTTATTTAAATGGTGTCGTGCGCTCAAGGTTAGCTGAATTTGCCGAGGAGCATTTATAGCTTATTGGCTTGATGAAGCATCATTAGGTCTGTTGAAAAGCTACTGCAAAGTGGCTTTTTTATTGCGCCGATATTGAGCGATAGCAATATTGAAAATTCCTTGTCTATTTGACTAAATGACCATGAATCTATGATGATAATTTGCTATGTTTTAGAGGCAGTTAATAAACACGATAAAATGACACAATTTATAACGATTGATGCAGGTTATTTATGTGATAAAGCATACCTTCCTGATAATATGCATCAATGAGCCATCATAGCGTTTCTCCTTATGTCTTTTATTAATCGACGCTATGAGTAAATAAAGGGATTTCAATGAAATCGACAGAGCCAGAATTACACTTAAAAGCACTGATCCAAAGAAAATATAACCGAGCCGTTTTTTATACATATATCGGTGTAATTGTGATGGCATTATTGTCGGCTTGGACGTTATTTGAACGCCAAAAAACACAATTGATCAAAGAGCGTGAAGAGCAAGTTCTTCGCCATGTATTGCAGATTGATTTATTACTCGAGTCGAGTATCCGTGCGGTTAAAAGCTTACGTAACGTGGCTGTCGATAATTTACGCTTGGGGGAGCTAGTTCGAAAAGACCGTTTACCTCAGTATGAAAAGTTCAATGAAGATGGTCAGTTTTTTACCTTAGAACCCAGTTATGCTCAAAGTGGTGAACCTTTTACCAATATGGGACGGATCACTGGTATGGGGTCGTTAGATGGTCGAAGTGACACCTTTTATCAAGAATTAGAAATGCTGTTTGAGCTGTCATTATCTTTTCCTGTAGCGAAAGAAGCAGCGCCGAAAGCCTCATCTATTTATTACATTTCAAAGCAAAGGATCATGTCATCGTTTCCATGGTCTAACAACGAAACTCGCTTTAGAGAAGAGCTACTCAATAAAAAACAATTCCAGTTGGCGACGCCAGCAATGAATCCACAGCGAAGTGTATTTTGGCGTGAAGCCTATGTAGACCTTGCTGAACGTGGTCTATTAACCACACTTGGTCTACCAGTGTATTTAGAAGATGACTTTATTGGCTCGATTAACTTGGATATGACCCTTGCGTCTTTAGCCAAGCAAATGCGCATGTATTTTAAGATGCCTGGGACAGTGATTTTATTAGATCAATACAACAATATTTTGTCTCACAGTGACTTTGAAGCTAGCGATATGAATCGGGTTTATCATATTAGCCAGCGTATTCCTTCAGAGCTGCATTCCTTACCTGAGTCAGAACTGTTTGACGCACATGATGGTATTTTGCGAAACGGCTATTATATTCACTCAGTGGCATTACAAAACCCACCTTGGCGTTTACTGTACCTGCAAGATGAAGATGTATTGTTCCAAGATGCGTGGGATAAGTTAAAGCTAACTTTCTTGCTAGTGGTTTTGGCTTTATCTGTGTTAGTGACGATTGTGCATTGGCAAACTCGCCGTTCATTCGTCAATCCAGCATCCCGCTTATTAACTCACTTAGAAGAGTGTTCACGCGATCCGATTTCACCGCCAAAGAAAATCACTGAAGGTTGGGAGCCTTGGTTCTTACTCGTAAGCCGTATTTTTGAAGAGAACAAGCAATATACCCGTCATTTGGCAGAGCAAAATAAACGATTGGATAACTTAGTGGCACGACGGACTCAACGTTTGCGTGATACTACAGAGCGACGTGAACGAGAGTTTGCATTATTACGCTCTTTGATTGACTCCATTCCTGAGGCAATCGTTTATAAAGATAAAGAAGGTAAATATTTAGGCTGTAATAAATCTGCTGAGTATATGCTGGGCTGTAAAGAAAGCGAGATGATAGGGCAATACTCTTTAGCCAGCACCCATGAACAAGGGGAGCGGATCAGAGAGGAAGACCAAAAAGTCTTAAGTGATCGCTCACTGTTACGTTACCAAGAGAAAATGGATATTGGCGGGAAAACCGTCTTGCTCGATACCTTAAAACTGCCGTTTTATAACCGCCGTGGTGAGTTACTGGGGTTGATTTCTGTGTGGCGTGATGTCACTCGTGAATATGAATCTGCCGAGCAGTTACGTCTTTCTGAAGAACGTTATCATTTAGCGATGGATGCGGTAGAAGATGGTCTGTGGGATTGGTACTTAGATTCTGAACAATTGATTTGTAATCCAGCGTTTTATTCTATGCTAGGTTATAAACCTAATGAATTCCCTGCACTTATTTCATCAACCGATGCACTCATTCATCCAGATGATCGTATGCGAGTTGAAGAGTACCGAAGTGGCTATGCTAAGCAGCCAATTGGCACTTATGAAATTGAATATCGTATGCGGGCTAAATCGGGTGAATACCATTGGGTGTTATCACGTGGTCGAGCGGTTGAGTTTGCCGATGACGGCCAATCCAAACGTATGCTCGGTACTCATAAAGATATTACGCGTCAAAAAAGTAATGAAGTTGCCTTGCTAGAAGCTAAGCAAGATGCTGAATTAGCCAATATGTATAAGAGTGAATTCTTGGCCAACATGAGTCACGAAATTCGCACACCGATGAATGCAATTATTGGTATGTTGCAGCTTGCACAGCGCACTCAATTGAATCCGCAGCAACAGGATTATCTTAATAAGGCAGGTTTCTCTGCTCAGTCTTTATTGCGCATTATTAATGATATTTTGGACTTCTCTAAAATTGAGGCGGGTAAGCTAGAACTCGAAAGAGTGTCGTTCCCGTTAGATAAAGTGCTTGATCATGTCATTGATATGAACGCTCAAAAAGCGCAAGAAAAAGGCGTTGAGCTGTTACTTTATGCACCAGTCACAGCAGGACTTATCCTCAATGGTGACCCATTACGTTTAGGCCAAGTTTTGGTGAATTTATTATCCAATGCGGTTAAGTTCACTCAAAATGGTGAAATTGAATTAGGTTGCGAAGATGTGGGTGAGCGAGACCACCGTATAACACTTAAATTCTGGGTGCGTGATACTGGTATTGGGATTAGCCAAGAGCAACAAGCTAAATTGTTTGATGCTTTCTCGCAAGCTGATGGTTCAACTACCCGTAAATATGGCGGCACAGGCTTAGGCTTATCGATCAGTAAACACCTTGTGTCCTTGATGGGCGGTACCATGCAAGTGGAATCAGAGACCAATCAAGGCAGCACCTTTAGTTTTAATATTAGCTTTGAAATCGCTGAAGAGAATGTCGTTGAACCGCTCGTTGTTCCTGAACAACTGAATAACCTAACAACCTTAGTAGTGGATGATAATCCTAGCGCTTTACAAATATATTCAACAGTAATGCGTGACTTTAGCTTTGGTGTCAAAACAGCACAAAGTGGCGCAGAGGCATTAGAAGTATTAGCTCACAGTGACGTCGATTTATTGCTACTTGACTGGATGATGCCAGAAATGGATGGCGCAGATGTTATCGATATTATTGATGAAATGGTTGCTGATGGACGCCTTAAAAAACGTCCGGTGATTATTCTAATGACCGCCTATTCTGCAGAGCCACTTGAGGCTGAGTTTGATGAAAGCCGTGTATTTGCTATTTTGCAAAAGCCGTTTAAAGCGTCAGCCTTATTCGATGAGATTATTGGCGCATTTGCTGCCGAACCTAAATTGAATGTGGCGCCTGTCGTTGAAGAAGATCCTGAGCAAACCAAAGATGCTGGTTTAGTCTTATTAGTTGAAGATAATTTTATTAACCAGCAGGTTGCGACTGAGCTATTAAAAAGTGCAGGTTATGAAGTCGTGATGGCCGATAATGGTCAAATTGCGTTAGATATTATCGACAGTAAACCATTTGATGCCGTATTAATGGATATTCAAATGCCTGTAATGGATGGATTAACTGCGGCGAAAGAGCTGAGAAAACGCTTTAGCACCGAGCAGCTTCCTATTATTGCGATGACAGCTCATGCAATGTCAGGTGATAGAGAGAAGAGTCTACAAGCGGGTATGAACGCTCATATTACTAAACCAATTGTGCTTAATGAGTTGTTTGATACCTTAGAACATTGGATTGATTATAAAAATAAACATAGCGCCTCGTAAGGTTAACGGCTCAAGACGAGCCGTTAAATTTGGCTGACTGACACAATGGAGAATGTTAAATGAACCGCCACAGCATTGCACTTGCATTGGCATTAAGTGCCATCCCCGTTATCGCATATGCGGAAACACCTGCCCAAACTGTGATTAAGCAAAGTGAAAAAGCGACCGGATTTATTAATTTCTATTATCAAAGTCAGTCTGGTGAATTGTATTTAGAGGCCAATAAACTTAACCAGCCATTTTTACTCATCACAAGCTTGCCACATGGTGTGGGTTCTAATGACATTGGCTTAGACCGTGGTCAACTTGGCGAAACTCGTATGGTTCAGTTTGAGCGTCAAGGCCCGTACATTTTATTAAAGCAATTAAATACTTTTTATAGAGCAAGCAGTGAAAACCCTGCTGAGCAATTAGCGGTAAAAGAAGCCTTTGCAGAATCTGTATTATGGCGGGGTAAAGTGGTCGAAGGTAAAACGCCACTTGTGGCCGTTAATCAATTAGTGCTAAACGATCTTCATGGTGTGGGCCAGCGGTTAGCTGACACCAAACAAGGTAGCTATAATCTTGATAGTTCACGTTCTGTCATTTTACCTGAAGGGGTGAAGTCCTTCGAAAAAAATGCTGATGTTGATGTGTTACTGACTTTTAATAGTAGCAAGCCGGGCGAGCAAGTGAGACAAGTTACGCCCGATGGCAAGTTTGTATCAGTTAGGATGCGCTATTCGTTTGTTGCATTACCAGAGCCGGGCTATCAGCCTCGAGCTTATGAGCCGATGAGTGGTTACCTTTCGGGTGAATATTATGATTACTCAGCCCCAATAGACTCACCTGTCAGTAAACAATATCTACTGAGACATCGTTTAGAAAAGGTCACGCCTGGTATTGAACCAAGTGAAGTGATTAAACCAATAACCTATTATCTTGACCCTGGTGTACCAGAACCTATCCGCACTGCATTATTGGATGGTGCTCGTTGGTGGGAGGATGCATTCACTGCTGCTGGATTTATTGATGGCTTCAAAGTGGAAATGTTACCAGAGGATGCAGATCCTCAAGATATTCGCTATAACATGATCCAATGGGTGCATAGAGCAACAAGAGGCTGGTCTTATGGTGCATCCATTAAAGACCCTCGCACAGGTGAAATTATCAAAGGTCATGTGACCTTAGGTAGTTTGCGAGTAAAACAAGATCATTTAATTGCCAGAGGATTAACCGCAGGCTGGGAAGATAGAGATGCAGCTAAAAAAGCATCGATGAACCTAGCATTGGCACGTATTCGCCAGTTATCAGCTCATGAGATTGGCCATACCATCGGGCTTGACCATAACTTTGCAGCTTCTACGAACGATAATGCCTCTGTCATGGATTACCCTCATCCGAAGGCGACGTTAAATGGCGACAAAATTGATATCTCAGCGCCTTATTCTGAAGGAATAGGGGAGTGGGATAAGTTTACCATTGCCTACGGTTACGGCAATGAAGCGAATTTAACAGAGTTGGTTCGCCAAGCTAGAACACAAGGTCTACGTTATATTGGAGAAGCTGATTCCCGTTCACCTGCTTCAAGCCATGCCTATGCGAGCTTATGGGACAATGGTGCATCTGCAGCAGATGAGCTTACTCGCTTAGAGCAAGTTCGTAGAGTGGCTATTGAGCAATTTAATGCTCAAGCACTGCTTAGCGAGCAACCTTTAGGTGAGCTAAGTGACGTGTTTGTGCCAGTATACTTTATGACTCGATATCAAATTGATGCCGCTGCTAAATGGATTGGCGGCAGTGATTATAGTTATCAACAGCAAGGCTCTGCTGAGCGATGGCATTATTTGTCGCCTAAATTACAACGCAGTGCATTAGATGCTTTATTGAATGTTATCTCAGCCCAAAGTTTGTCTGTACCTTCTGAGATTACCGATATCTTGGTGCCTAAAGCGGGTAACTATCGTAAGACTCGTGAAAGTTTCGATTCTGGTTTAGGTGTGCTGACTGATCCGATAGGTATGGCAGAAGTCTTAAGTCGACAAATTGCTAACCGTTTATTGGCTCCAGAGCGTTTAAATAGGGTTAATCAAGGGTTTATGACTGACTCAGAGCAATTATCAGTGGTGAACCTAGTCGATAAATTATTAGCGAAAACGGTATATCAAGATCTGCAGCGAGGCCAGTTATTAGCAGTACAAATGCGCGTTAATACTGTCGTGTTAGACGAAATTCTTGCTAGCTATCACCATGAAAAAACGGCCCCTGAGGTTAAAGCGCAATTGCTTGCAAGGCTGCAATATGTTGAAAAACAGTTGAAACGTCGTAGTAACCGAGCAAGTAATTATCAAGCTGCTCATTTTGACTGGCTTCTACAAGGGGTGGCTAAAGGCATCGCTTCAAACGAGTTTAGGTTTATTGAATCACCGCTTAACATGCCGCCTGGTTCACCTATCTAACATACGAACGACCAAAAAGCCCAACGAACATCGTTGGGCTTTGTAATTTTCTAAGGTGCTTTATGGCGTCTAATTTTGAGCTGGACTTAACCCTGCTTGTTTCGGGTTTTTAGGATAAAAGTGGTCACTTTTACGATCGATATGTGAAAACTGACGAGTATTTTTATAAGGCAGCTTCATAAATCCTGATACGCCATGGCCTTGTATCTTAGTGGCGTGATGTAAAATACGATCTAAAGATGCCCTAAATGCAGCTTGCTTACGTGGGTTTAGTAAACGTAAATAACTATGGATCTTTAAGTGATTGGGTAAGGCTTCAAAAATAATGCAGCCAGTATGATGAATTTGGTTGATCCAGCCCAGTTCAGTCATGATTTCGGTTGGCAGTTCTAAGTTTTCTTCAGGGTCTTTACCGTCTTCAAAGTAGGAGTGTAACCGTGAGCGACCTTCTGAGGCAGGAACATCTCCCACTTCGAAGCTTAGCTGGGCATCATTCACCATTTGATAGGGTTCTGATGCATGTTGGCGTTCAAGGTGTAAGGTATCCTTTGCGTTAAAAAAGCATGCTTTAAACACCCCTATTCGTTTAATTCCCCTCGCCAAAGTCACCATATTATTGACTGCTTTAATGAGCACATCTTTGGTTTCAGGATCATAAATCGCAAGGTTTGAATCAATATACACACCACTCTTTCGCCAATGAATAGCCAGCCCGCCAACAATGGGATATTGAGCTAATTTTCCAACGGCAGCGACAAACCCTTTTTCTGTATCGCCCATGCCAGCGAGGAAGTTACGGTAATATTTTTCAAGCTGCACATCGTCCATTTTAGCGATGGGATCTTGAGTGTTATGTTCTTTAAGGAATGACTTCCTTGAGCTGTAACTTACCGTCTCTACTTGTTTTTGTTTAGGTAATACCCACAACGGAATGTCTTCATGTATCGGGTGGGTGGTAATGTTTGGTAGATGCATACGATGGTTATGCCGCATACTTTTTAAAAAGTAGTCGCCCGCAAGGTTACGTCGCTCAAGATCGTCACTCAACATGCCATCCAAAGTGCGGGCAAGCTCAATGGGTAAACCAAGGCTACTGGCAGGAATCACTTTGCTTCCAAAGCGGCTAATCTGCCCTGATGCCAACGCATAAAGCGTTGCGGCAACACCCTGTTCATCAAAGCGTGGGCTGGAAAGAGCACCATTTAGCTGCTCCTCTCCAATAAAGTACACATCGCCCATTCTGGCGTTCGTGTGCTGTTGATCGTTGGACATCAAAGACATCACGTTATTTTCAACGGAATTATTGTTCTCATCACGCTGAGCAAAGACAGCAGAGCCCCAATCAATAAGCGATAAATGATCGTTTTTAATGTCATACACTAAATTAGACGGTTTAATGTCGCCGTGAACTAAACATTTTCCGGTGCGAAGGTAATACAAGAGGTTGGCTAATTGACGGGCGATGCTGACAATCATCGCAACCGGTAACACCCCCATTCGGTGACATATTTTATCTAAATCTTCTCCTTGAGCACGCTCCATGACCATGATGCCTTGCTTACCGACTCGTTCAAACTTTATCGCATTAGGCACATTGGGATGCATGAGTTGACTGAGCATGAAGGCTTCTTCTTCAAGTCTATCCTGCACACTACGCGGAAGGGTAATTCGGGAGAACTTAAATACATGCGATTCACCAATATCGTTTGTACCAGCAAACACAAAACCATAAGCTCCTTTCCCGATAAATTCGATATCAGCATAACCAAGTTTACTTAACTGCTGATTACACAATCTTATCCAAGCACGGTGCTTTCGAGCATCTTCTGCTTTTAATAAATAAACCGATTGTTCTTCATTAATATAAAAGTGCTGTAGCTGAGGTGTTTGCAAACGCTGCTCCTATTATTACACCCATTGTTATTCATCGAGTGCTTGCTACATCAACGCATATTTCGAATTGTCAGGCAAGTCTTGTGCTTGCATTTAAGGTGTTTTTTGCAGAGCAAGTTCAATGCAGAAACCAGTTTGATTTCAAATAAAATGCGGTAAATGACAAGTTGTTCAGCAAAAACGAATGAAACTGCCTAGCTTAAATAGTGGGAGTTGTAAACTTTGACGTGAATCAAGTTGTTTTGGGCTATACACAGGTACTATTTAAGTGAATCAACGGATTCGGGTTAATCAAGGAGCGCTTATGCCTAACATTAAAAAAGCTGACTTAATTCCACTGTTTTCTTTTCCACGCCAGCGTATTTTACAGTCAATGGAAGTGACTCACTGTCCTCATGCGGTGTTTTATAATGCCAGCGATGAACAATGTACGACTTGCCATCAAGGAGAAGAGTGCATATGGATGAATCACAATGATGAACTTGTTGCGATTGAAAAAAAATCCGTTGATGAACTGAAACAACAGCTACTGATTGCAGTCGATTTTATTGACTCAAATTTAAGTCCACATCATTTATCACGTCGCAACTGTCAATGTGATAACTGTAAATGGCTTAAAAAGGTGCAACAAGTTCTAGATGGCGAAGGGCAGTAAGCTTGCTGTGTTGGCGAGTTGAGTCAATAACATGAGTAAGCGTTTGTACTGATTACCTGTTGTGTCGCTAATCAATTTGCATCCTATGTTCATTGTATTTAGAGTAAAGCTCATTTACATGACATGGACCTTAGATATGGAAGCAAGTTTTTGGCACAGTAAGTGGCAGCAACAGCAAATTGGTTTTCACCAGCCGCAAATAAATGAATTTCTAATTAAATATTGGTCGCAACTGGCTATACCGTCCGCTGCTGAGGTATTTGTTCCATTATGCGGCAAGTCGTTGGACATGTGTTATCTCGCCGAACAAGGTCACAGTGTTTTGGGCTGTGAGTTAAACCCAATCGCAGTTGAAGACTTTTTTAAAGAAAATACCTTGCCTGTTACACAACAAGCGCAAGGTGAGCATCAAGAGTACACCACAGATCAAATCACGCTTATACAAGGTGATATCTTTACGCTATCAGCGACGACCACACAAAAAATTGGCGCTTTTTATGATCGTGCAGCATTAATTGCTTGGCCAGAGGTAATGCGTCAGCAGTATGCCAAGAAATTAGCAGAGCTGATCCCATCAGGCGTCAAGGGTTTACTCATTACCTTAGATTATGATCAAGACACACTTAATGGCCCCCCATTTGCTGTTAGCCCATCTTGGATAGAGTCATACCTAGCTGAATCTTTTGACGTTGAGTTATTAGAGTGCGCTGATGTGTTGCGTGATAATCCAAGGTTTATTAATAAACAGGTTCCTTGGTTGAATGAAGCTGCGTATATCTTAACTAAAAAGTAATGGCTAAATTTAACGGTAAAAATTGATATAAAAAAAGCGACCATCAGGTCGCTTTTTTATTAACTAAAGACTCTCTAAAGAGGCATTAATTAGAAGTCGTAGCGCATACCAACAGTAAATACGTTGTCATCTTCTAGATCGATGGTTGGGCCACCGTCAAGTTGGTAATCACCTTCGTACATAGCGTAGTGGCCATATACTAGAGTCGATTTAGAGATGCGGTAGTCAGCACCTACAGTGATTTGTGTAATGCTAGCATCAGTTACAACACCATCTGCTGCTTTTTGTTTAGTTAGGTAACGACCGAAACCACCTTCATCAACACCGTACTCAGCTTTTAAGTTAACGCCGTTTAAGTTGTAAACCACGTTTAAGAAGTAAGAATCACCTTCTTGATCAGTTGTTTGGCTTTCAGTGCTTTGGTATAAACCGCCTACTTTAAAATCACCTAGTTTAACTTGAGCAACGCCACGGTAAGCATCGATGCCACCGATTGTGTTGTAAGCAGCTGCTACATAGTAGTTTTGCGCTTTAAGTTTTTTATCACCGATTGTTGCACTTAATGCGTACTGACTTTCGTAAGACTCATCACCGTTTGCATCAGTGTAGTTATCTTCCATTAAGTAAGTTGCGTTTAACGTGATTAAATCAGCGATTTTTGGAGAGTAGTACCAGATACCGTCAGCAGAACGAGTTTGACCAGCTACTAAACGGTCGATATCAGCATTGGTGTTACCGAAAACGTCAACGCCGCCTTCAGATTGCTTGAATACTGTATCGTTACGGCCCACTAAAACAGTACCGAAGTTAGATTTTAAACCTAAGAAAGTGTTACGTGCTTTGAACACATCAGAGCTAGATGAAGTGTTTTCAACTTGGAATTCCATTTGGTATAGCACTTCGAAAGCATCAGAGATTTTTTCGCTGCCTTTAACACCTAAGTGAGAGAAGTTGTTTTCGAATACAGTGCCAGCTTTACCTTCTTGGGTAGTCACACCTAGATCTGAATCTGTTATTGCTAAGTCTAAACGACCGTAGAAATTTGGACCTTCAGCTGCTGCGCCGAAAGAAGTTAATGCAATCACAGAGGCCACAGATGCTGAAATTAGCGTCTTTTTCATCTTCATACTCCCTTTAGAACCTAAGGTTCTATTCCCATTTTATGGGTTGTTTTAGTGAATTTCAGTCACAGCGGCAATGAATTTACATAGCACTGTGATATGAACTTGACGGAATTTTTGCAGGTTTGAGCTGCTTAAGTTGTGGGCTATGTCAAACTTTTTGGGATAACGTAATGATTTGATGAAAAAATGTGACAAGTTCGAGACTTTTGACTATTAGTTAACAGTGATTTAGCAAACTACCCCTTTGTGGAGGTTCACATAATTGGCGATATGGTGTAAGTGGCGCTGTAATAGGGTTTAAGCATAGTTAAGGTGTTGCTTAATTGTTAACTCTTTGGCGGTATTTGCATATGCGTTATGCATTTTTGCATAGGAAAAAGTGCGTTTGATATATTGAGCTCAAAAAAAAGCGACCTATTGAGGTCGCTTTAGCATTTGCTTAACAATTCGCTGTTAATTAATTCAACAGCTTATCAGTGTATTTAGAAATCTAAACGTACACCAACAGTGAAGATATCATCACTTAAATCTTCAACAACACCATTTAGCTTCATGTCGCCGTCGTATTTCGTGTAGTGACCGTATACTAAAGTGTTGTTGCTTAAACGGTAATCAGCACCGATGCTGAATTGTTGAATTTCAACGTCAGATACATCTTTACGTGCGTCTAATACGTTTGCACCTTCGTCATTTTCAAGCTGACCAGTACGACGGTCTACAATTTTACCTAGACCTGAATCATCGTAACCGTACATTGCTTTAATTTTAAGGTTACCCATCACGTATGCAGCGTTGATGAAGTAACTGTCACCTTCAAGGTGTGCTAATTCGCTTTTTAGGCTTTCAGTGTTTTGGTATAAACCGCCCACAATGAAGTTGCCAAATTTAGCTTGAACTACACCACGGTATGCTTCGATGTCTGTAATTCCGTCTTGGTAAGCGGCAGCTGCATAGAAGTTGTGAGATTTAAGTGCTCTATCACCAATCGTTGCACTTAATGCGTACATAGAGTCACTTTGTGATTCGTAGTTATCATCCATTAAGTAAGTCGCGTTAAGTGTTAGCATGTCAGCTAACTTTGGTGAGTAATAGCTAATGCCGTCACCAGAACGAGTTTGACCAGCTGCTAATAAGTCGATGTCTGAGTTGCTGTTACCGAATAAGTCAAAGCCGCCTTCAGATTGCTTAAATACAGTGTCATTACGACCAACTAATGCAGTACCAGCGTTGGTTTTAAGACCGATGAAGGTGTTACGAGCAGCGAATGTGTTACCTGAATTATCAAAGTTGCTTACGCCGAATTCCATTTGGTAAAGAATTTCGAAGTCATCGTTGATTTTCTCTGTGCCTTTCACACCTAACCAAGAGAAATTGTTTTCAATGACTGTACCGTCTTTTTGGTTTTGAGTTGCGACACCCAAGTCAGAGTTCGTAAGTGCAAGATCAGCACGACCGTAGAAATTTGGACCATCAGCTAAAGCAGTAAATGAAGTCATAGCAGTACAAGATAAAATAGCTGCAGTGATCAGGTTTTTTTTCATCATCTTAATCTTCCTTTGGTAAGGGCTTGATTTTGTTGGGCACTCATCAGGTGTGCTCAACATTGATAGAAATAGTGACTCATAACGGATACGTTAAAGACACTATTATTCTGGATCCTTTATTTGCGCCCGATATTGACATAAAAGCTTCACTGAAAAGTGTGATAATTATCACTAATGATGTTTTTTATTTGATTTGTATCATATTGGTTTACAAGGCTTATATTGCTTTTTAACAAGCAAGCCGCAACCGTTAACTGCACTTATCATAAAATGATGTGGTTAGTTAATGTTTGCAACAGGTGTGTCGAGAAATATGGCTATCTCAATCTGCAGTATTTATTGCAATGGCAGAGTTTTATTTCGCTCCTCAGCGAATTCGTATAAAATACCGCCCCCGAATAAGTCAGTAGCAAGAGCATCACATGTTGTCAGAATCATATTTAAATCGTTTTGGTGGAATTGGCCGTTTATATGGTCAACATGCACTTGAAAACTTTGCCAAGGCACATGTGGTCATTATTGGAATTGGCGGTGTAGGCACTTGGGTTGCTGAGTCGTTAGCTCGTAGTGGGATCGGGCAAATCACATTAGTTGATTTAGATGACATTTGCGTGACTAATACTAATCGTCAATCTCATGCATTAGCGTCAACCATTGGCGAGTCAAAGGTTGAGGTGATGGCAAAGCGTTTACGTGAAATTAATCCAGAATGCGTTGTTTATGAAGTCGAAGACTTTATAACAGCAGATAACTTGGCTGAATACTTGGGCACTAAGCAAGAGCCTCTTGCGATTGATTATGTGGTTGATTGTATTGACGCAGTAAAGCAGAAAGCGGCTTTAATTGCCTGGTGTAAGCGTAATAAGCTGAAAATAGTGACCGTGGGTGGAGCAGGTGGTCAAACTGATCCAGCCCAAATTCAGTTAACTGACTTAGCTAAAACCATTCAAGATCCTTTACTCGCAAAAGTGAGGGGAATTTTAAGACGTGAATATAATTTCACTAAAAATACGCAAAGACGGTTTGCTGTTGATGCGGTATTTTCAACTCAACATCTAGTTTATCCGCAAAATGATGGCAGTGTATGTAGTACCAAGGCTGCATCTGACGGTAGCATGAGAATGGATTGTGCTTCAGGCTTTGGCGCGGTCACTATGGTCACAGGTACATTTGGTTTTATTGCCGCGAGCAGAGTGTTAGCAAGACTTGCAGAAAAGTAACTAAAGTTATCGCCCCTCATTTCAGTGTTGCAACATTTTTTGGCGTAATCCAATAAGGTTACGCCATCTATATTAAGACTTTTCTGTATAACAATGAACGATTTGCCATCTTCACATAACGTAAGAGAAGCGTGATAATTAGCGGTCGAAATAGTTCTATTTCAGATGGCCCACATCATCAGCCACGCCCCTGTGCATCTTAAGTCCTATTAAACATTTATTTTTTTGCTTACGGATAATCTCTTGGCACTAAAATTGCTTTTGAAGTGACAGATTCAAAAATCTGACACTTTGGACGTAACATGATGAAATTTAAATTAGATACCTTAAAGTTAGCCAATATTAAGCGTGTATTGGTAAGCGTGATGCTTTGGTGGGTGGTAGCGTGTGCAGTATTATTATTTGCACCGAACCATGTGTTACAAACTTTGTCCCTTGACGGTTTTGTGTCTAACTATGGGCACTTTATTGGTTTAGGTTTAATTGTTGGTGCCGCTTTCTTTTTGAGTCAGTTATTCACATTTGTTGTTGATGAGTCGATTAGTTACTTACGAGAAAAACGTGCCATAGAAACCATTGAAGCGAAAGTGAAGCTATTAGATCCGGCTGAACGTGCCTTATTACGAGAGTTCTTTCTTCAAGGAGCCACTATTTTGGCACTACCGCAAAACGAGTTAGCCGTAAAAGGACTCGTTGCAACAAGTATTCTTGAGCTTGTCGGTAATGAAAGACATTACGCTATTCAAGGGCCTACTGCTGAATATAAGATTTCAATGAAGGCGCGCGTATACCTCAATCGGGAAGTGCTGCGTTTACCCGCCGGCGAACCAAGTAAAGAAGAGTTAACTCATCTAATCAAAGCAAGGCCGCAGTTTATTAATGGATTAGTGCAGCCAAGAAAACATGCCGCTTAATTGACTATGTAGACTTAAGTCAGTGCTGAACTTTTCAATATGAATTATTGACACAAAAATGGGGGCTAATGCCCCCTAATTATTTGCCAAAAAACACAAAAACTGACTTAAATCTAAATAAGAATTACCTATTTTTTTGGAGCCGACTTCACAATAAACATCCACATCATGTACGACATAATTCCCATAGTGCAGAAGATAACAATCATTGACAGCAAACCAATTGCATTACCAAACATTAAATCTAACCAGAATGCCATTTCATAATCCTCTTTATCGTGAAGTCATAAGTAACATATCGCATACATCTGTTAACAATTATGATCTCGATCAATTAACCTTTCGGTTATTGCTTAATCGCTAATGTAATGTATTAGAAAGGAGTCAATTATAAGCTTCATCACACAAATGCTGGCTAATCCAAGCAAGTTGAGACGTTTAAAGCAGTGTTTAACGTAACTGAATACTTGCTTTGAATGAGATTTGAGCTATTGAAATGAAAACTTCGATTAAGGTGCTGAAAGGGCTTGCCATTGCCATTGGCCTAGGTATAATTCTGATTCTCGATTGAGCCTAGCTCTTTTGAAACATCAATATGATGCCGGTGTGGTGAAATTGGTATACACGACGGATTCAAAATCCGTTGCTTTCGAGCGTGGCGGTTCAAGTCCGCCCACCGGTACCAAATCTATAAATTAAGACGTCTTATGACGTCTTTTTTTATGCCTAAATCCCCATGATTAGTGGCTTTCACGTCTTATTATGTTTTTTGTCTTCTTGTAACATCCTAACATTTATGTACCATGGCATGTACCACAGAATCTTTCTGGTACATGAAATATGGCAAAAGTAATCACCCCCTTAACTAATACTCAAGTAAAGCAAGCTAAAGCAAAAGAAAAGGATTATTACTTACCTGATGGTCAAGGATTGCAATTGCGCATTTCATCTAAAGGGAAGAAGTCTTGGATTTTTAAGTATCAAACACCGATAACAAAAAAAAGAACCAATATTAGTTTTGGTTCTTACCCTGAAGTCTCGCTAGCTTTAGCTAGGAAAAGACGAGAAGAAGCCAGAGAAAATCTATCAATAGGCGTTAACCCTAAAACGGATAGAGAAGAGCAGGAAAGTGTTAGAAAAGCAGCTAGTGAAAATACATTTTCTAAGCAGTCACATAGATGGTTGATGCTTAAAAAAGAAAATACACTAGTCAGTACGTACTTAAAACGAAAACAAATGCTTGAGAAATACTTATCTCCAGCGTTAGAACATATCCCTGTTACAAGCATAAAACCTTTATTAGTTAAGGAGCTCTTAGACCCTATTGCTAAAGAAGGAAAAATTGAAACCGTTAAGCGTTTATGCATTATTTTAAATGAAATAATGAGGTTAGCCGTTGCAGCTGGAGTTATTGAATATAATCCCCTCACTGAAATGACTAAGCTGTATGCAAGTAAAAAGGTCACCCATAACCCTGCTTTAAGCCCTGAAGAGCTCCCTGAGTTAGTCAGTAAAATATCAGAAAGTAATACAAAAAAGGTTACAAGATTACTGATTTTGTGGCAATTACATACTATGACTCGCCCTGGTGAGGCTGTGCGTGCTAGGTGGTCTGAAATTGATTTTGAAAATAAAGTATGGATTGTTACAGCTGCCACAATGAAAATGAAAAAAGAGCATATGGTGCCTTTAACTGAGCAAATGCTACAGATACTAGAAGAGGTTAGGCAAGTATCAGGTCATCATGAATTTATATTTCCCGCCGATAGAAACCCTAGGTTACACGCCAACCCTCAAACAGCTAATATGGCGCTGAAACGCATGGGATTTAAAGGCCGAACCACAGCTCATGGTTTGCGCTCGTTAGCGAGTACAACTCTAAATTTAGAAGGCTTTAACCGTGATTTAATTGAAGCGGCACTAGCACATGAAGAGGAGAATAAAATCAGGAAAGCTTATAACCGAAATGATTATCTTGAGCCTCGTAGGCCACTTATGGCGTGGTGGAGTGACCGTATTGAAAAAGCTGGTTTAGGGGAGCAGATGCGAGTTGGATTTAAGGGGCTTAGAATCGTTTCTTAAATAGAGTTTACTGGTGGGGTATTAGTGTAATTATTAGCAAGTAACAGGTGGAAAGGTGTCTTTAACGTATTGACTGAGCAGGTTATTCACTCCTTTTTGGAGAAGATAAGCTCCTGAAGTGATAACGTTGCCAACTTTTACTAAACGGCGAACACCAGAAAGAGATGAACACTTATCACTTCTACTTAGGCAAACAGAGCTAGGTGGTGTTGTCAGAAACAGATGGACAAGTTTTGTACGCTGAACAGCAGTCTAAGCCATTAGTTTTACCTAAATTTATCAGTTATAGATCAGAGCCTTAACTGACTAGAGTAAACCTAAATCTTACCCCTCTTTGTTATTCCTTTTCTTGTCGAATTAACTGCTTACTCACGTTCATCGCTTGATTAATATGAGATTATAATCTGGACATTAGATTATTGCTGGAAGGGGCCATGTAGTGTTCGTTTTCACAATTGAACTTAACGGTAAACACGTAGTGCAGTTTATCAAATTAAGAGAATAAAAAAAACAAATGAGTAAGTTACTTAAATTAAAGCAGTATTTAACAGTTGAAGATGCTGCCAAGTATTTATCGAGCTCTATAGCAGAGCCGGTGTCACCAGCTGATCTTTACAGGCTAGCGCTAGATAAACACTTACTAATGTCAGTCAAGCTCAACGCCAATGCATATGTAAAAGGGGGGCAATACATTACCCCCGAAGACAGTGATTCGAATACTTTCCAAATTGAGAAAAACCTTGCCACTAACGAAGTCCTAGATAAGCCATATCAAGTCTGTTTAGATGATGAGCTGCAGGTAGGTGAAAACAGTTGGCTTGTTTTCGATAAAAAGGTTCAAGTCATTGATGGGATTTGGGACCTTGCCATGATTGGGCTAGAGTATTATGAGATCGACAAGCTGTATCAGAAAGAGGTAGGTGGGACTGTTCCGACTCTTGATGCATTAAATGGTTTTTTTTTGAAACGTAATGATCATATTTATAAAGTTCAAAGAAACCTGCAGCTTGAGGGAAATCAATACAATTCCACAGCGTTAGAAGCCAATCTCAAGCAAATATTGACTGCAAACGGCAAGAGCCTTTGGGATCTTAAACTCAGTAATAACAGCTTAGAATTAGACGGATTAAGTGATGATGAACTCGATGACTTAATGGCATTGAGTTGTGCGCTTATACCATATGAAACTGGCGAGTATGTCGAAAGTGACTGCTACATAGAGTTGAAGAAACCCAGTTATCAAATTGTTATAAAAACTCAAGAGCTTGACCGCTTTATTCAATCACTTGGAGGTACACCGAAGGAAGTTGCGCCGCTTACAGAAAAGGTCTATACAAAAAATAATTATAATAAAGCCCAAACCCAAGCCAAATATTCAAAATGGCAAAGGCAAGCTATTAAGTTAAAAAAATCGCATCCTAGTCACTCCAAAACGTGGATAGCAGCACAAATTGCTAAATTACCAATCGCTGAAGGTAAAAGCGCAGATACCATTAGAAAAAACATCAAAATTTAGCATAAAGTTGGGCGATTTTTTTTCGCCCATAATTCCCTTTTAATTAACTGTTTTTAAAAGAATAATTTCTTCGGCTATTTTTTATAACGCCCAATCCTTTTTATTTTTTCCTTTCATATCAACTTTTTAAATGGTCTTTCTGTTCATTTCTTAGGGCTTTAATCGCCCAAATCGCCCACCTAATCTTCCTCTCGTCCAATAATCCACTAAAAGGTTCCAAGATGTTCGAAAAAGTAATCCGTATGCCTGAAGTAAAGAACAAAACAGGTTTATCTCGTAGCAGTATTTATTTACGAATCTCTAAGGGGGAGTTCCCAGCAAGTATCTCATTAGGTGAGCGTGCGGTAGGTTGGCTTGAGTCTGATGTTGAGCAATGGATAGATGAACGCATTGCAGCATCTAAGGAGGCTAACAATGGGTAGTCGTAATAATCCTAATCGAATCAAAATTCATCGCATTTATACCGTTTTGGATGTCAGTGAAACTTTAGGTGTTCACCCGAAAACTGTACGTAATTGGATTAATGCTGGCTTGCCAGTTATCGATGCAACCCGCCCTTTACTTATTCAGGGGGCTGACTTGAAGCTGTATTTACAAGAGAAGCGCAAAACATATCTGCATCGGTGTGAGCTTAATGAGATGTATTGCTTCAAATGTAAGAGCCCTATAGTGCCAAACATCGACTCAGTTCAATTTATAGCAAAACCTGCAGGCATGGCACAAATGAGAGGCTGCTGTAATGAGTGTGGCAAGTGGGTAAATAAGTATGTTTCTTGGCGCGACGTTAACCAAATTTGGACTGAGCTAGGGGGGAAATTACCGATAGCAGAGAAACACTTAATCCTAAGGGGTCAAAAGCCCTTAAATTATCCTTTAGATAAGGTATTTGATGATGAAAAGAAGTAGCACTAAAAACACACGAATACTTTACGAATATGCAAAGTATTTAAAGGAAGCAAAACAGCTAGATGACTCAACGATTGACAGTGTAATGAAGTCTATTAATCGTTTTGAAGAGGCAACTAATTATATCGACTTTAAGAAGTTTCGGAGTAAGCATGCAACCGCTTTTAAGAAGAAGCTTCTCAATAGTAAGTCACTTGTGACAGGCGATACCTTAAGCAAGGCTACTGTGCTGACCAGCATGCGACACCTTAAAGGTTTCTTCCAATTTCTGATAACGCAGAAAGGCTACCGATCAAAAATTAATTATAGCGATATCGAGTATTTTAACTTATCCGAAAAAGATACCCGTATTGCCAATGCCAAGCGTAAAAGAAGCGTGGCAACGGTTGAGCAAATTTTGCAGACTTTGGAAGCTATGCCATGTGATACGGCATTAGAAATGCGTGATAGGGCGTTACTTGCTTTTGTTCTTTTGACTGGTGCAAGAGATGGTGCGGTTGCTTCGGCTAAAATCAAACATGTTGACCTGGTTGAAAAAAGTTTTCATCAAGACGCAAGAGAAGTAAATACAAAGTTTAGTAAAACCTTCACCACTTATTTTTTTCCGGTCGGTGAGCTGCCACTCAAGATTTTGACGGAATGGGTTGAGTATTTGATAAAAGAGCATGGGTATAAGCAAAATGCGCCCTTGTTCCCAAAAACCAAGTTGGCACATAACAAAAACCAGCAATTTGAGGTCGTTGGTTTGCTTAAGGAGAGTTGGAGCAATGCAACTCCGATCCGAAAAGTGTTTAAACAAGCCTTTGAAGCTGTTGATTTGCCTTATTTTAATCCACACAGCTTCCGCAATACTTTGGTAAGGCTTGGTGAGAACCTGTGCCGTACGCCAGAAGAGTTTAAAGCATGGAGCCAAAACCTAGGGCACGAAAGTGTGTTGACCAGCTTTTATAGCTACGGTGATGTGTCTGACTACAAACAAGCCGAGTTGTTGCGTAAGTTATCTAAGCCTGCTGAACAGACTTCGCCAGATATGGAAGACCAATTTAAGCTGTTCATGGAGTTTCAGAAGATGATGGGAAAATAGCTCATCTAATCAAGCCTAATGCTGGTATCAAAAAACATTCGTATATTGATACCAGCTTTCTCTACTTAACATTAGTATCATAAAATTAGGGTCAATATTTGATGGTACCTTAATTATATGATACCCCTATATTTGATACCTTCTACAAAGTGAGTGACCCATGCGTATCTTTTCCTATTGCCGTGTTTCTACAACAGAGCAAACCACAGAAAACCAAATTCTTGCTATCCGACAAAAAGGGTATGAGGTAAATGATGCTCGCACTATCAGTGAAACGGTCTCAGGTTCTGTTGAGGCTATGAAGCGTGAGAAGTTTAAGATGCTAATCAATCACCAGATGGAACGTGGCGATATGCTGGTGGTCTTAAAGCTAGACCGTTTAGGCAGAGATAACATTGACGTTCAAAACACCATCAATCTACTTACAGATAAAGGCATCAAGGTTGTTTGCTTAGACTTACCAGTAGCAGACCTATCAAGTGCAGAAGGTAAGCTGATGCTGCAGATGTTTTCAGCTTTTGCAGAGTTTGAGCGAAACCGTATTAGAGAGCGGACAAAAGAAGGACTTGTGCGAGCTAAAGCTCAGGGGAAAAAACTTGGCAGGCCAGCAGCCCATGCAACAACGCATTCAGTTAAAGCAAAGAAAGCTGAGGGTTTATCGCAATCAAAAGCTGCGGAAGTGTTAGGTTTAGGGATTGCTACAGTGAAGAGGCATTGGAATAAGCAATAGCCCAATTCTGATATAGTTTATAAGTCGTACACCTTATGCTGACTTGTTAATACGCCCTTGTTTCGACCTTAAATGTATTGTTTCTGATTTTAATAGACTTGTTTTTTAGGACTAATTAGATCAATTAAGCAGCTAAGGTTCACGCCAAGTGTGGAAAATAAAAAATGATAAATAACTAATATTCAGTAGGATAGATTTTAATTTGTCTTTGTCTAACTTTCGTTATCAATGATCACATGCTAAGATACTGTTTATTAATACAGCATTAGATTTTTAGTTTTTACTGGAGAAAAAATGAACAAAATCAAAAAATGTGTAACTGTCCGTTTTTTTTCTATTGATGCAAGCACTTCATTTTTCGAAAATTTTGAAGCTAATTACTCTATCAGCTGTGATGAGTCCTCTTCTTCCCGTATTGTAACTATTAGAAATAACAAACACTTAATCAAAGCCATATCAAATGTTAATGATAATTACACTATTTCTGTAGTAAAAGAAAGAAACACTTGGCAAACAAAAGCTACTCGTGATGGAGAAATATCAGGTTTAGCAGTTAACCAAGGAATAATTGGTGATCCTTACTATTTTAGTGTGTTACCCAAACAAAAAATAATTTTTGGTTTTACTACTGGCCCAATCGGTAGTTTAAAAAGTGCTGCCCAGTTTGCTTTAGACCAATTCAACTCTGATAGATCTGAAAACATTACCTTATCACTTATACCAAAAGAGAAAGAGTACTCAAAACTTAAAGAACTTCCAGACTACAGTAGTCTCCACTTTAAAATTAACTCATCATCACTATCTGATGTAGCTGATGATGCGCCTCAACTTATTAAAAATTTAAGCTCAGCGCCCTACATTGAAAATAATATACAACTATCCCTTGATTTAGATTGTAGCAATGACCCTGAAAGTATTGTTACCAAGCAAAGCTTGATCGAGATTGTGAATTACCTTTCAGAAAATGATGCTTGTACCGTTCTGAAGGTAAAAGGGTTAGACAATGAGGGTAAAAAAGTAAATCTAGATTTTGGAAATGCATTTATGAACTTTAAAGTTGAGCTTAAACTAAGAAGTAAGTACATAGATCAAAGTACATCCTTGGAAGTATTAAGCTCAGCTTTTGACTCAATGGAAAGTTTATTTAGCTAAGGACCTAATTTCTTTTTTAGTTATAGAGTGAAGCTTATCTAGTTTATTGTTATCTAACATTGCAACCAATTTATATATTGATACTTCTACAAAACTCTTAGGAAGATTACGTTCTATCTCTCTAGCTGCTTCTCTTGAAAGCCCTATGTTTATCAAACTAAGCATTTTGTCATCACAGGCACCAATTTCAAGGTAGCTGTGTAATTTTACGCTTGTTTTATTAATCGATTTCTGTCTCATTTTGTTCGTTAATAACAAGTGATAACAGCTAATCGCATTACGAAGTCTAAACCTCACATCATTATTAATTACCTTAATTACATTTCTTACAGACTTGTTGACGTTACTTTTTCCAAGATTCTTCTTGTCCCACTTAATTTGTTCAGAAATTATTTCTTTAAGACTTGCTCCTGAAATCCACTTAGAAGAAATATAAATAATATATTCAATAGTGTACTCGTCACTATTAATGTATACGCCGAGTTCGTTGAGTTTACTCGCGACTTTCTTCAAAGAATTATATAGCTCAGGTGATTTTGGATGCGGTAAGACCCAGTCGTCAAAGTTTTCTATAGTTTCTAGAAAACTGAATAGCTTATTTTGTTGAATATAACCGACTGTAGGGTTTGCTTCTAATGTAAAAGGAGTTACTTGAAGCGAACGAAAGGCGTTATTCACACTATTAACTAAAAAATCAATATCTGAATTCTTTAAATTTAATTCTTTAGAGTTAACCGTATGTTCTAATCCATCGTTTGAAAACTCTCTAATTAATTTATTAGCAATTGTATAAAACCGATACTGGTCAGAATCAGAATGGGGGTATCTACCTGAAAGAGCATTTATAACATCGCTAAGCTCTTCATTTAAAGTTTTATAATAGGTGGGAATTTTATTGTCATCATCATCATCATCATCTTCTTCTTCAAAATAATCTTTGAACGTCCATTCATCAGGCTCTATCATAAAAATATTCCCAGAAAAGTGCTCTAACATTCTTCCAGCGCGCCCTGTAATATTACTTATTTTTACATTTTCAAGCCTTTCTGAAGGTTGACCTATAATTGTCTGTATTGGGTTTTTTAAAAACAAATTCTTTGCAGGAAGGTTAACTCCCTCAGCTAAAGTGCTAGTACAAGCAATATACTTTATCTCTCCCTCTTTCGCTAAGGTTTCAATCATTACTCGCACAGAGCTAGGTAAAGGTCCGTAGTGAAAAGCTACGCCTTTTCTTAAATTGTTTGCCAAAGAAAAATCTTCATGTATAAACTGCTCGATATAATCAGCGGATTCTTCTAAAGATTCTGTAGTATCAAAATCTTCTATTCTATCAGCAATGTCCCTAGCTATATCTTCGCAATAGTTTGTTTTACTTCTATAAATTATATTGCTTTGACCATAACCTAATCTTAGTACAGTATCAGCCAAATTGGTGCCTGTGAATTCTTTAGCTAACTTGACTATATGGTCTGAGTTTCTTCTTGATATTTCAATATTTCTACCAGACAACTTTACTGACATTAAAATTTTTGCAACAGGAGAGTGCCTAGTAATTTCTTTATGAAAATCTATACCTTCAAAAACAGAAGAAAATGCATTTTGATAACTTTCTGATGGCATGCTTACTATTATTTGCGGGAGACTATCCTCAAGGATCTTCTCTAAAGTTAAGTGTAGTAAAACCCCTCTGCTTTTATCCGAAATGTTGTGTGCTTCATCAACAAAAAGATAGTTAAAACTCAAGTCTCCACGCTGGATTAATTCATAAAGCCTTTCTTGTGTCATTACGAAAATAGTCTTGTTATTGAAATCTTTGTCATCTCTTGGGATGGTACAGATCTCAATATCTTCATGCTGTTTAAAATCTTTAGCTATCTCATAGACCTTACTTGACACCTCAGAAATTAGAGCTCTAGTAGGGACGACAATCGCGGCAAATGAACCATTTGAATTTGCGACCTCTTTAACTAAATAGGTTAGTATAATATGCGTCTTTCCAGCCGAAGTTGGAGCAATGGTAATTACGTCCTCATCAGATTCTAAGTTCATCCACAACATTCTTTGGAAATCAGTCAGTGGATAATTTAATTCATTGACTGAATTTAGTGCCATCTTAAAATCTAGCTTGGCATCAGTATAAAAACCAAGGTCATATTTAAATTCAGGGTACCTGTTTTTTAATAAAGTGATGTTGGGAAAATCGCCATATTCTAAAAATATATTCTGAGCAATTGGAATTATTCCAGGATAGTCTTTACTTGCAACATCAAGTAACATCGCCAGTAAAATAGTGCCTTCCTTTCTGATGGACGTATCATTAGACTTACAAAAATATTGGACTGTTGTTAGGATCCTCTTTACGAATGATTTATCAAAGTCATTATTACTTCCTGATAAAAAATCAATATATCCTACGAACAAGCTTTCCCTATCTTTAACAAAGTTAGCGTTAGAAAGAATATCGATACTTATTTTTTCAATTACTTCACTCATTTGTAAATTCCAATATAAGAAATAAACTCATCAACTAATTCACTAACACAAGTAAATGGCAGCATTAACAAAGTTACCTCTTCTGCTTCAAGACCTTTATCTTCAACTTTTTTAAAAAAGTCGTACACATAGTGAGATGCAATCTCTTTGTAGGCTTCTATGTAATGAGCATCATTCTCGTAAATAACATCTGGTTGAGTGAAGCCAATAAAGCATGGTGAATGTATGCTTTTCAGGTTTTCAGTAGATACATAAGGATTAAGAACATCCAAAATTTTTTCTTCAAACTCGGAGTCTAAATTTGGGAAGTCCATGTGACTGTCAAGAAGATCAAACTCCACATCAAACTTACCTTTGGCGCTAACCATTGAAGATGCAGCTTTAGTAGCAGCAGAATTGAAATTTTGGTAGAGCTTTGACTCACCGAGGTAAACTCTAAATTCTCCATCAACCATTTGACCATGTACAGCATCAGCTCCAAAAACAGGCATTGTTGGAACTGTTTTCATAGAAACTTTACTTAGCAACTTTGGAGCATTTAGATATACATCTAGCAAAGTAAACAAGATCAACTCTCCTAACTCACCTTGAGCAGTATGTTTGCTAATTTTTCTTAATGCTTTATTAAACAATTCTTCCATTGCTGTAGTGCTGTGCATACCGAGCTTTTTTTCTATTTCTTTGCATGAGAAAACAAAGTTTTGAAGTATTCCATTTTTAACACATTCAAAAAACTTTGTGAGGCTAATTTTGCCGTCCTCATAACACGGTAAATAAACCAGCAGTGTATTAACCTGTCTATTATCAGGTAATCGAAAAGTATAAGGGAGCTCTTTCAAGATGCTTTTTATTTCGACTGCATTATTGAGCTGTGGCTTCAATACTTTATCCATAAGTCTGCTAGTACTCCGAGTATAAGGGCGTTTTTTATGCGATAAAGAACATAGTACACCCATATGTACTTGAATTGTTATCTCTTTTAGGATCTATGACTCTAGTAAAGACTAGGAACTTAAAAAGGCTATTGCAATAAGAAAGCGGATAGCTATCGGCGGTGAAAACTTGATTATAAATACATTTCCTAATCCTACACATCATCCTTAGATCCTCTTCGTTAACCCACTTCTATCTAAGAACTGAGTTAAAGAAGTATTTACACGGACAGGTGATTACTCCCCCCTCTTTTAGCCAATGATGACGTTTGCAAATGCGCGCTAGAGCAAGCTGAAAATGATAAGAAGAATAACTAGGTTTAAGTTTGGCATGGAGTCTGAAATTCATCCGATGAGCGACGCTATAGTCCAATTGAGTTAATATGGATACTATGAAAAACACTTTAAGCATTCTGTGAAGATTGAGGGGGGCAGTTCCCTCTTGTGAGTGGCTTTTAGCAACTGGAGTAACGTAATATTAAGAATGTCAGAATGTCTCTGGAGCGCTATCGCTCATGTGTCTTAAAGAACAAAAAAGAGTGTACATATTGGTTGGTGTTTATAGTTGCTTACTTAATTTTAGGTGTGTTACTTAGAAATCCAGAGCTAACATGCTCTTTAATCGCAGTAAAAGTAGGGGTACTCAAATACATGGAAAATTCTTCAAATGTGATTGCGATAGTTGGCGCTGTAGCGGCCATTTCATCAAGTATTGCCGCCTTTTACACATCTCGAGTCGCAAGTTCTTCAAGAGATTTAGCAAAAAATGCACTAAGCTTTCAATATCAAGATTCCATAAAAGAATCGCTTGAACTCATTACATCTACCTTAATCTCTACAAGAAGTGTGATGGTAAAACCCACAGATACAGTGGAAACAAGTCATACACATTATTCACTTTCATTAAAACGCACTGATTGGATATTCGCAGCTCAGGAAGTGGATAATGTAATTAGTCAAATTAAAGTTTTAGCGATTAATCCTGAGCATGAAAAGCGTTTAATGGAGCGCTATGGCCGCATGTTAGAGCAAAAAATATCTCCTTCAAAATATGGTAAAACAGGTACGATTTTTACTTGCGGCAAGCCTAATGACTCCTATTTGGTTAGAAAATTTGTAAATAACCCTAAAAATATAAGAGATGAGGATTTGTTCGTTGTGTATTTATTCACAGAACAGTATAAGCAGTATAATGCTGGCAGTGGGCAATATCCTGTGAATAATATATGTTGCTACTTTGGCGAACTGAGTAGCCTAAACCTTTCTTAGATGTAACTAAGCCTTGTCGAGCTTTTAAGTGCGAAAAATGTGTGATTGCCGTGTTGAATACTTACAATCAGATCCCATTATTTAGAATAACTTCAAATGAAGGGTATAAATAGGGGTATTAAAATTTAGATTGTTAAAGTTGACTTTTAAAACAATGTCTTAAGTTGTTATGTGCAGCATGATGTAACCAGCATGTTCCTACATGACCCATGACGCCCATGTTTTTAATCTACAGATAACAGGCTATTTGGTGCAATAGTGTCATGGGTTTAATCGATTGATATGATTTATGAGAGATTTTTGTTATTTATTTCAAAAAATATTTTTAACGAGTGAAATCAGTTTATGACTTTAGCTTTATGTACCACTTAATGTACCACAGGTGTTGGTTGTTTTAGTTAAAGTGATTATTTAACAATATCTTATGTGTTTTTGTTTAGTCCGCCCACCGTACCATCTCCTTTTTGAGGAATAAACCGACTTAATGTCGGTTTTTTTGTGCCTGCTTTTTGTTGAAATATGCCAATCTAACGCTTTAAGTTCTAATAACACCTATCGAAAATATTACTTAACTAATTGCTTTTATATGTATTATTTCTTATTTGACGTTTTTCGAATCCAGCGACAATACCGAGTTCATAAAAGGGTATTTGACGTGTTAACGAATCTTGCAGTAGCGCGTAGCCGCCGTCATCGATAGAGAGTTCATCAGCAAGACTTTCGCCTTTAATCCAGCCTAGTCCATACAACAGAACAGCGGTCATGCAGGTGTATTGAATTATGCCAGAAAAATAATGCTTCATAAAAATCTCATATTTATCATGTTCTCAGTAAGAGTTGAGCGGTTTTTTAACGACTCTGTAGTATTACTGTTTTATTAAGCTATTGAATATGCTCAAAGTTAATAATGAGCGAATAGTAAAGGTAAGGGATGACATTTTTATGAAAGCTTAGCATGGTTTATCAATAAGCAATCGTACCAATGAGACTGTTTAAGTAGGGGATTTGGCTAATGCATTAAGTGCTAGAGGCTTAAATACTTTTGCTGGCCACATAAAAAT
Source organism: Shewanella sp. MMG014 (assembly GCF_018100775.1). NCBI lineage: Bacteria > Pseudomonadati > Pseudomonadota > Gammaproteobacteria > Alteromonadales > Shewanellaceae > Shewanella > Shewanella sp. MMG014. The sequence goes on along the minus strand of NZ_JAGJDZ010000006.1, from coordinate 269,559 downwards.
AGTTTGTTAATTGAATTGTTATTAACCAAGTAACGGTTATTAACTGCTTAATAAAGCACCATTATTGATTATTACTCTAGAGACTAAAGCTATTGTGAATAATTAAAGTACTTTTATGTCTGGCTAGATATCATTTTCTGATGAATATCATTTTAGGTATTGATGGTTTTATATGTTAATTGGTTAACTAATTGAGTCTCATGCAAATAATAAAGGACACATTAAGTGTCCTCTATTATTAGTATGTTAGTTATTTAACTAGAACTTATAATCAATAGCTAAATAGACCTGCTGGGTATCATTTAATGAGAAGGTACCTGTATTCGCACCATTACCCACATCTTTTTCATAATCTTGCTTTAGGTATTGATAACCAATTTCTGTAGACCAGTTGTCATTGATATTGTACATAAAGCCAGTTTGACCACCCCAAACGAAGTTATTGCCAGAGCTTAAATCAGCATCTTTAATACTCGTGTGTGTCATACCAGCAGTGGCGCCGACAAACCAATTCATTTTATTACTAGCACCGAGTGGAACAAGGTAATCGTATGACAGTAAGAAGTTTTGTTGCTTGCCTATATCTTCAGAGTTGTAGCCATAAGTACCATATACACGGCTGTTGTCATTGATATAGGTACCAACGCGAAGTTGATAAGCCATATCTTTTTCTTTTTCTTTACCACCACCGACTGTTGAGTCTTCATATTTGTTTTGTTGGTAGCCAGCTGCGCCACCAATAAACCAATCAGATGCCATTGCTGGTACAGACATCATTGAGGTGATCACACCTGCTAAAATAAGTTGCTTTGTTTTCATAATCCACTCCAAGTAAAAAATGTAAGTCAGTTCGTTTTGATGGATTCACTATAATCTCGAGATGCTGAATAAAAACTGAATGAAAACATTAAGGTTTATTTTCGGCTAATTATTATTTGTATAAGAATTAAACTTGGATTGGTTTTCAATATTTATAATTAGTTATTTTTAATATGGCTAATTTGATGTTATTTAGACGAAATTATTTGGTTCATCTTATTGTTGGTGAATGCCTTTTTTGTATATTCGAGTTGATTAAAGATTAGATGATCACAGTTTTACAATTAACTTTGTTTTTTACATGAGCAAGGTCACTGTATCGTTTTTAACTGATATTGAGTGCTAGATTATTGATGTATAAACAAGGTGTAAGGCTGTCAAAAAACATAACTAGTCTATAGCCTTAAAAACGATTTCAGCATCATGGATACAGCGAGCTCCCTACATTAACTCTGCTGTTGACTCTGAAATCAATCTGTTATGACGCAGGAAGTCATACATAAATTAATGTTTGCTAAGGAGATTTAGCTAATGTTCTATATTCATATGCTGTTGCTGCTAGCGGTGATATTCGTTGGTATCCGTCACGGTGGTGTTGCGTTTGGTTTGCTTGGCGGTTTAGGTGTTTCGGTTTTGGCATTTGTGTTCGGTATTGCCCCAGGATCGCCGCCAGTCAGTGTTATGCTGATTATTCTCGCTGTAGTGGCTGCTTCAGCTACCCTTGAGGCCACGGGTGGCCTTAAGTTATTAGTTAAATATGCTGAAAAATTACTTAGAAAACATCCTAGCCAAATTACTTTTTTAGGCCCGTTATGTACTTATTCGTTAACTGTTTTAGTGGGAACCGGCCATTCAGTTTACCCACTATTGCCAGTTATTTATGATGTTGCTTATAAAAAAGGTATTCGTCCTGAGCGTCCATTAGCTATGGCAACAGTGGCATCTCAAATGGGGATTACTGCAAGCCCTATTGCTGCTGCGGCGGCAGTAGTCATGGCCACTGCGATGGATAACAATCTTGATATCAGTTTAATTAATGTGTTGTCGGTAACGATTCCGGCTACGTTAGTTGGTGTGCTAGCAGGTTGTGCTTGGAGTTTACATCGCGGTAAAGATTTAGATAAAGATGAAGCATTTCAAGAACGCCTTAAAGATGATGAATTTCGTCAGAATCTGATTGATCCTGAGGTTGAAACTGATGATCAGGCACATACCGATAGCATTGCCAAAAGAGGTTTAGCATTATTTTTGGCCGGGATTTTATCTGTTATCGTGTTAGCTATGTTCAGTAAAGAATTGCTACCAGAAGGCGTAAAAATGTCTGTAGCGATACAGTTCATGATGTTGTCTGTTGGTGCGGTTATATTACTGGCAACAAAGGTTTCGCCACAAAAGATTGTTAATAGTAATGTCTTTACTGCCGGTATGACGGCTGTGGTGATTATTTTTGGTATTGCATGGTTGAGTGACACTATTATTGGACATCATAAAAGCTACTTAGTGAGTTCATTAAGTGACTTAGTGAGCGCCTACCCTTGGTCATTTGCGATTGCCATGTTTATGGCATCTATTTTTCTTAAAAGCCAAGCGGCAGTATTAACGATTATGTTCCCGTTGGGATTTGCATTAGGTATACCCGCACCTGTGTTAATTGGTGTTATACCTGCTTGTTATGCTTACTTCTTTTTCCCATTCTACCCAAGTGATTTAGCGGCAATTAGCTTTGACCGTTCAGGTACGACAAATATTGGTAAGTATGTGTTAAATCATAGCTTTTTAGTGCCAGGATTTATCGGTGTCACCACGGCAACCGTATTGGGTTACTTTATCTCGACATTGGTTATTAACCATTAACTGATAAGTCAATCGACATAAAAAAGCCCAGCATATGCTGGGCTTTTTACGTTAAGTGTTAAATAACGATTATGACTTCATTTTACGACGACGGAACATCGCTAAAGGAAGAAGAAGTGTAGTTAACCAGCCCATAGAGCCGCTGTCATCCTTAAGGTCAGGAGCAGAAAGAATATCTATTGAAACTTGTTCAGTAGTACTATCTGCTTCGCCATCATTTGCTGTGACAGTGAAGGTATAGACACCAGTCTTAGTAGAAACAAAGCTAATATCTTTGGCTGTACTATCGAAAGATACATCTACAGGTCCAGCTGTTTGAGTCCAAGCATATGTTAGCGAGTCACCATCAACATCAGCAGCACCAGAACTAACTGTTGCTTCCAGACCTACTAAGATCTTGCTGGCTGAAGGGGATACAGTCGGTGCATCGTTAACATTGGTTACATCAACCACTACTTCAGTTGGAGTGCTTACAGTACCTGCAGCGTCTGTAGCTGAGTAGGTAAACATATCCTTACCGAAGAAATCTTTATTAGGCGTGTAAGTTGCTTCGCCAGACTCTGTGATTGTCACTGTACCATTTGCTGGCTCATCAACAATTTTCACCATACCAAGATCACCTGTAGCGGCAATATTGATAATGCGTTGAGCAGAGGCTGTTATTCCATCACCAGTCACTTTAGAGCGAGCCACTTTTTGAGCTGGCATTGTATCATTCTCTAAAACGTTGAATGTAACAGCTGTTTCTTCAACTGTAGTTGAGCTGTCCATATACCCAAGATCGAAATCTTCCGCTGTTGCTTTATAGTCAATTTTGACTTGTCCAGCAGCTGATGAAACAACTTGAAGGTAGTCATCGTTAGTTACCGCAGTTCCTTCGCCATTGTAGTAATAAGTAGAACCAATCGTGCCACCTATATTTTCTGCACCAATAGATACATTAGCAGGCATATTTGGAATATCTAGGTAGTTAAATGAAACATCTTCAACATCACCAGTCTTAATCCAAACACTAAATGAATATGCCGTACCAGATGGGTCGGCATATAATTGGCCATCGTTCCATTCAACAACAATGAAGGTTCCTGATGCAAGTTCGATAATGTTTAAGCCTAATTGACCGCCACCAGTATCAGTTGCAGTTCCATCACTTAAATCAAAATCTGACCAGAAAGGAGCAAGAATGTTATTAGGGTTAGCACTATCAGGTAATTCTTTATTATTCCAAGTACCGCCTGTATTACCGCCACCAACTAAAACAATACCATTGTCTGAAATCGTAATCGTATCGTAAGTTGAACCATTATATTTGAATGATGGAAGACCTTCATAAGTGAATGATTTTTCATCACAGCCTTCGTCACATGTTGGAATAAATGCTAAATCTGCATCAAAAATACTTGGATAAGTACCAGTGAAGGCTTCGATAGACATTTCAGATTGCTCTAAACTTCCAACCCAAGTAATTACACCAGTTTCTTCGTTTACACTAAAACCATTTTGAGAAGCATTGGTTAAAGTAACAGATACATCATCTTCTGAAGTTAACATGGAACCTTCAGGTGCCATTGCTGTGAAGGTAACAGTATTCTCAAACATCGTGTTGTTGAGCACTGCTGAAATTTCCATATCATCTGAAGTCGTCAAATCTGCATCATCAGAAGTTACAGAAATCAATGAAGAGTCGCTAGACTCTTGCGCTAACACTGCGAGAGGTAAATGAGCATCTTGCATGCCTGATGCACTCGAAAGCATCACATTACCGAATATCCAATCACCATATTCTGCAAAAGTAGAATCGACTGTGACCATAAAGGTCGCAGAGCCGCCAGCTGGGATATCTAAAGTACTTGGAGAAACCATGATGCCTGCAGAATCAGAGCTTGCGGCTAATGACCATGAGGTGTCTTCTTCACTCTTATTGTAAACCGTGCGAGTGAAAGTACATGGACCAACACATGAATCAGCAGCAATTGAAGGCTTATCGAAAGTTAATACCGCTTTAGCTGCAGCATCTAAATCCATACGACCCGCACCCATTGCAAACGGTGAAGCTGCAGTAGTTGCATCATCATCTAGGATGCCATCAACAGTTGAAGTTGATGTTAGCGCGGTCTTAATATCATTTGCAGACCAATCAGGATGTAATTGACGCATCATTGCTGCAGCGCCAGCAACATGAGGGCTTGCCATACTGGTACCAGAGATCATATTGAAATCTAGTCCACCATCATCAGGCGAGTAAGCTGATAAGATATTAGTACCTGGAGCAGCAATATCCGGCTTTAAGATATTTTGGTTACCGTTTGGTCCACGTGAGCTAGAACTATTAATAGTATCAGCTAGTTCAGGTACCATTAAACGCTTAATTTCTGAACCAACAGTACCTTCGGTTGCCGTTTCGCCCATAGCATCGATAATATCTAATCCATCACCATTTGAAATCATCACCGATGGGAATGTAACGCCAGGCATAGACATGGTAATCGGTGCACCAGGATTACTGTTATATACTACAAGTGCACTTGCACCAGCATTCATCGCATTTTCAGCTTTCGACGAAAATGCACAAGCACCTCGAGATATTAATGCGATACTGTCTTTAAAGCTATCAACTGGGAAAGCATCACACCCTTCAAAATTAGCTTCATCGATATTTATTGCAGCAACAACAGGTGCTGTAACATCCATTTCGATAACCGTATCAGAACCAGGGATTGCGAGTAAGTCTTCACCACCAGCATTGAAACTGTTGGCAAAGTAGCGGCCTGTTGTGCTGTTGGCTACAGCAATACCAGACTCAATACATGCAGGGCAACCAATAGTGCTTGCGCCATTTCCGTCGTTACCCGCTGCAGAAACAACGACAACACCTGCCGCTTCAGCTGCTTCAAACATGGTTTTATATGGGCTACTGGCAGGATCCGCACCAGCGCCACCACCCCAAGAGTTGTTGATAACATCAGCGCCATCATTAACTGCATGCTCCAACGCTTCCATTAACATGATGTTAGAGCCACTACCACCTGAACAGTCTGCTTTAGAATATAACGCCTTGTATGACATTAAGTATGCTGCAGGAGCTACACCTGATAATTCAACATCAATGTCATTAAATTGGGTAGAGACTAAGTTACCTACCGCTGTACCTGCAACGTGTGTACCGTGACCGCCGTAACCTAGTGGACTCATGTATTCATCAGGACAGACTTCAAAAGTCGGTTGAGACCAGCGGGCTACAATCAGTTTGTTATTACAGAATGACTCATCTGTTGTTGAACAGTAATCATCAGTTGGCATGGCGCCCATAGGAGCTTCAAAACCTTCATCGGCAAACATTGGGTTTTCTGGTCGAATACCACCATCGATAACCGCAACTCGAATGCCTTTACCTGCATTTGCCATTCCATTCACAGTTGTCCACATTGCTTCAGTATTAATCACTTGAAGTGATGCATCCATGCTGATGTCATACATAGTTTCAGGGTAAACAGATTTAACCCCAGGAATAGCCATTAACTGCTCAATAGTTAAATTTTGACCTGCGACTGTTACGCCATTGAAAAGCGTTTTGAATTGGCGCTCTACTTTACTGTTGGCAGAGATTTTATTGAGTGCATTTGAAAATGCTTTCTGTTCATTAGCAAGATGTGATGCGTAATTTTGAACAGCAGCAGATTGTATATCTAATTTGGTTTCCTTTGCAGTTACTGCTGTTGCAGCAAGATTTTGAGTACCGCCTTGGTATGATGCTACCGCAGGAGAAGAGAGTTCAACGATAAATCGTTTTGGTGCAGTTACATTGATAGGGCTGACAGCTGGTTTGCTGTATTGATTACTAGACAATATTTCTAACTCATATTTATTGCCTGTCATTTCGGTGTTTGCAAAGCTAGCACTTGATAGTAGTGCTGCTGATATAGCTATTGATAATTTAGTCTTCACAACTTCTTCCTTGGTTAAAGCATTGACCACGTCCAAGCATGTGTAGGGTAGAGACTAGGTCTGTGGTAATGCTGTTTTATAATTTTGTTTATAATGCGTATGGCGCATTCTTCGATGCACTCTACGACTTTTTAACACAAAACTTTAACAAAGGTAACCAAAGGTGTTACAAATTTGCAAAATTATTATGAATTTTAACTATCTCTTAAGTGGTATATCATTATTAAGTAAGTTATAAGCCATTATTTTTTGGACTAAGGCTTAACACCACGAACAATAGGGTTTTGTAGGCTGATTAATGTTTCTGTTGATTGAATTTCATCAATTGACTGGATGCGATTGATTAAAACATGCTGTAATCCATCGATAGACTGGCACATTACCTTTACAAAAACACTGTAATTACCAGTGGTATAATATGCCTCAACAACTTCCTCAAGGGCATTTAACTTTGATATGGCAGCAGGATAATCACCTGCACTTTTTAAATTGATACCAATAAAACAGCAAACGTCATAGCCTAAAGCTTTAGGATCTACTGTTATCCTTGCTCCAGTAATAATGCCTGCTTGTTTCATTTTTTCTACTCGGACATGAATCGTCCCTGCACTGACGGCAAACCGTTTCGCCAGTTCAGCAAAAGGGGTGCGGGCTTCTTCCATCAATGCTTCAAGAATTTGATTATCGAGCTGATCTCTTTGAAATGGGGTTTCCATATTAAAATGCCTAATTTAGTTACAATTAGTTATTAATTTAAGACTAAATATAAATAAATGCCATCAAATACTTCTCATGAAGTCATTTTGATGAATACCCCTTCTGTGATTAAGTCGCTTCAGAGGAGGTGATTTTGAATATGACAATCGACAACTATCTAGACATAAGTCATTAAAATAACGATGCAGAGTATGTAGTAAAGACAAGTAAGCTGGAAAACTAAGTATGAGAGCTAAGTATGGTCTCTCAGTAAGAGACCTAAGTAAAAGAAACTAGCGAGTCACAATAAGGGAAACCATATTAATAGCAATAGTCATAGGGCTGACAGTGCGACAATCTATGATTGAGTCACTTTAATAGTAATATCTCGGTTTTATCGCTAATTAAGCCCTAATTATTGATCATTAATAGGTTCTATAAATGGCACTTCGGCTTTAAAGGTTAATGCTTGCTGATGATACGGGTGATTAAACGAAAGTTCTGCAGCATGCAGTAGTAATCGTGTTGATAATCTTTTGGCGAGTGGATCAGCGTAAAAACCATCACCTAAAATGACATGGCCTATTGCCATCATATGAATTCTTAGTTGATGAGAACGACCTGTAATGGGCGTGAGTTTAACTAAGGTAGATTGTTTGGCGTAACTGATGACTTCTACATAGGTTAATGAGGGCTTACCTAACTTATGGTCCACTTTTTGTTTCGGGCGATTTGGCCAGTCGCAAATCAGCGGGTAATCCACTTGCTTAATCGCAGGGTTCACATGGCCCGCAACTCTTGCGTAATAGGTTTTGGCCGTTTCTCTATCTCGAAACTGACGTTTTAACTCACGCTCTGCATTACGGCGCAGCGCAACGACAATAACCCCAGATGTGGCCATATCTAAGCGATGTACAATTTGTGCATTGGGGTGCTTCTCAAGCACACGGCTATATACGCTGTCATGGTATTGAGCTTCTCTTCCAGGAATAGATAACAATCCTGAAGGCTTATTCAGCACGATGATGTCTTTATCTTCGTGAATGATATCAAGCCAAGGATCGGTTGGAGGAAGGTAAATGAAATCTGCCATGGTAAGCCTTTAACGTAAATGCGCGGCAAAGATACCTTTGCCGTCATATTTGTGCAAGTTGTTCTCGCTACCTTTGTGGCTAAATGACAATTTCAGCCTTTACTTAAATCAAATCGTTAAATTTTGTATTAAGAAAAAGCGTTGCCATTAACGTGCATAATGGTAAAAGTCCAAACAACAAAAGCGAGAGGAACATGAACCAAGGCATAAAAGCTTTGATCTAATCGAGACATACCTTGAGCATTCCAGATTAAATACACATGCGCGATGAGCACTAAAGGAAATAATGACAGTAGCGGATAGAGGGCAAACGGGCTCGCATCAGCAAAAATACTGTGACTAAACAGTGCCCAAAATACCATAAAACTGGTGGTTAGCGGCGGTGCAGCTAACCGATATTGTTCTGGATAAGGAAACATCCTATAACCTTAATAGCAACAAAAGATACTACTAGATTAACCTTTAATTTCCTTTTTGCCATGTATTACTTTTCGATGGACTACAGAATAATGTCTAAGCCCAGCAGGTCCATGAGATACCACAACTGATAACAGCACAATAAAGATAGTGATCTCAGGCTTCCAATTTGCCATTGGGATAAATAGCAACAAGAGTAAAATTTTACAGATGGTTAATACGCCTTTTAATTGAATTAACCAGCGCCAATCGCGAATAACTTCCCATGCAAACAGGGCTACACCACTGGCCATTGCTATTATCCAATAGTTAAGCCACTCACTTTGCTCTATACCCAGTAGCAGACCGCCACCGGCACCGACGACACCAACAATATGCAAGGCGCGTAAACTGGTTTTTCCGAGGCGTTGGATCCAAAATTGAAATTCTGATACTTCTTGTTGCTGCTTTTTAGACATAGAAAATACGTAATTGGTCAGTTATTGACGTATCAGCTTAACAAATTCATTTCGAATGAATAGCGATCTATAGCAAACTCTAAATTATTGCTATGCTGATGTGATAAAAATGCGCAACCTTGATATCCGATTTACTTATTTGATTTCAAGTATAAGCCGTTGTAACGCTTTCTATTAAGGACAATGACATGAAAATTGGCTTCTTCAGTGCCAAAAATTACGATATTCAGCACTTTGATGCAATCAACCAAGATTTTGGTGCAACCATTGAATATTTCGATTATCGACTTTGCATGCAAAACGTTAAATTGGCTGATGGTTTTGAAGTGGTGTGCGCATTTGTTAACGACTCATTGTGCGAAGAAGTTTTAGTAGAGCTGGCTAAAGGTGGCACAAAAATTATCGCAATGCGCTGCGCCGGATTTAATAATGTGGATTTAGATGCAGCGCATCGATTAGGGATCACTGTCGTCAACGTACCAGCTTATTCTCCCGAGTCGGTTGCAGAGCATACTATTGCGATTATGCTGACATTGAACCGGAAAATACATAAAGCATACCAACGCACTCGTGACGCCAACTTCGCCCTATCGGGTTTGGTGGGTTTTAACATGCATGGCAAAACCGTCGGTGTTATTGGCACTGGGAAAATAGGCATTGCTACGATTAAGATTTTGCTAGGTTTTGGCTGTAAGGTGATTGCTTACGATCCATATCCTAATCAGCAAGTGATTGATTTAGGAGTTAACTATACCAGTCTCGATGAATTGTACCCTCAATGTGACATCATCAGTTTGCACTGCCCATTGACTGAAGATAATCATCATATGCTGTGTACTCAAAGTTTTCATAAAATGAAAACAGGGGTCATGGTGGTTAATACTTCACGTGGTGGATTGTTAAATGCAATCGATGCCATGGAAGCGCTAAAAGAGGGGCAACTTGGTGCATTAGGTTTGGATGTTTATGAAAATGAAAAAGAACTCTTTTTTCAAGATAAGTCCAACGAAATAATTCAAGATGATGTTTTTAGACGACTGTCAGCCTGTCACAATGTTATCTTCACTGGTCATCAAGCGTTTTTAACTGATGAGGCGCTTAATGCAATAGCCTCGACAACCTTAAAAAATGTCACCGACTTACTTTCAGGGCTGCATTCAGCTAACGAGTTAAATTAGATTGTAAGCAAACATGGTGAGGCTCATTATTTTAGGTAATGCTCAACGTTTACACATATTAATAAAACCAGCACTCAGACTGACTAAAAAGAGGGAATATGATAATCACCAAGGAAGTTCATGATATTGACACGCCAACAGGCGTGATGCGCACCTACGTTTATCGCCCAGATGTCGCAGGACAGTTCTCGACAATTATTTTTTACTCTGAAATTTTTCAGCAAACAGCACCTATAGCTCGCAGTGCAGCAATACTTGCTGGGCACGGATTTGTCGTGCTAGTTCCTGAGGTTTTTCACGAGTTAAACCCGATTGGTACCGTGCTCGATTATGATGATATTGGTAAAGATAAAGGTAATGCGGATAAATTTGCAAAGCCATTAGAACATCATGATAGTGATACGCAAGCAATGGTGGATTTTGCTCGTAGCCAAGCCTATTGCACCAGTAAAGTCGCTGCTATGGGAGTGTGTATAGGAGGGCATTTAGCATATAGAGCAGCGCTGAATGCGGATATCAGTGGCGCTTTTTGCTTGTATCCTACAGACATACATTCCAATACCTTACCGTGTGAAGCATTGAATGATTCACTTACCCGCACGGGGGATATTGCTGGTGAGGTGGCCTTGGTGTTTGGCAAGCAAGATCCCCACGTGTCTAGTGAAGGGCGTAAACTGATTTACCAAAAGCTTGAGCAAGAAGGCGTGAGTTTTAGCTGGCAAGAAGTCAATGCTCAGCATGCGTTTATGCGTGATGAAGGTGAACGTTATGATGCGGCACTGGCATTGCAAATGTATTTACAAGCTGTGGCATTTTTTCAGCGCTTATTAAATTAACCCGATACACAGATGCGATAGCACTCGTGAAGCTAGCTTAATTAATGAATGCGCTATGGGGGCTCCCCCATGTGGCGCATTTTTTATTAGGGCAATGTGTAAAGCTAATCAGGCGTGATATCTTCATCGATATAATGAGAGGCGGTTTTCTCTGTGGATGAGTTTGGTTCCTTCACTGTTTTAGGTATTTTTATGACTGCCTTTTGTAGCATAAGGTTATTCGGGTAAGTCATCATATCGCCTTGTTCGCGTTTAATTATCACATGAAATAAACTGATTTCGACAATCACCCCTGTCATATCTTCATCTTTATCCACGATTTTTATCTTATCGCCAATTCGATACGGAAATGCAAAGAAAATCAGTACCCCTGCAGTAATGTTGCTTAACATTGACCATTGGGCAAATAACGCAACCCCCAAAACGGCAAAGGCTGATGAAACAAATAACGAGACTTCTTGGTACCCCAATCCTAATGACACAGCCATAATGGATGCAGTAATAAAAAAGAGTAGATAAGTTAATAGTCTTGTCACTAAACGGCTGCGTACTTCATTGACCTGTTTTTTCTTGGCTTGTTGGCTGATAAATTGCTTCAGCTGTTGCTGTATAAAGATAAATACAGCAATGCAAATAGCGCAAATTAGGATTTGAATTGTCATAGTGGCTCACTTTAATGCGTCAAGTTCCGACTTATTTAAGCTAAGTTTGAAGTCAAGATGATGTGAGTTTGAATTTATCCTGTAAACTGTCTTTCTTGCAACCAAATTCGTCAGGTTGAAATTAGCTGACGGTATACCAGAGTCAGTTCCATGTCAGATTATCAGCAGTTACATCATATTAGTGATGAGATCGGTCCTATCTATGTCTTAGAAGACAATGAATGTCGAATTTTGTCCTTTGGTGACAATGACGAACAAAGTAAAATCCTTAAAGCCCAGCCCCATATTCCTCAGCATACCTATATTCAAGCGATGTTAGCAGTATTGCTTTTTAGCCAACCTAAAAGTGCAATCATATTAGGTTTAGGTGGCGGTGGGTTAATTCATGCTTTGCGCCGTTATGATGCAGCCATAAAATTGACCGCTGTTGAACTGCGTTCACCTGTTATTGATATTGCTAAACGATTTTTTCAGTTGCCAATTGGCAAAAAGTTGAATTTGGTTCATCAAGATGGCACCGCATTTCTTGCCGAAGGTAATCATAAACGCGTAGATATTATTTTCGCGGATATGTACATAGAGCAAGGCGTCGATGAAAAACAACTTACTGGGGAGTTTATTGCGCATTGTCATCAAAGCTTAAAAGCTGACGGATTTTTGGTACTCAATTGCTGGAAAGAGCACAGTAAAAGTGAACTATTAAAGCAGACATTGTCTATGCACTTTGCGAATGTTTATGCCACATTAACCGGTGGAGGCAATTGGGTTGTGTATGCCAGTAAGCAGCCACACTCTTTTGGTAGTGCAGTCAATAAGCAACATGTGCAGCAATTATCCAAACAGCTTGATTATCCAGTTGGACGGGCGCTAACACGTTTTACCCAATGGGAATAAGCAAGTTTAATATCAGTGATTCGGAAAATCCGATAACCTAAGTCTTTTATCTGTCTTTGTTCTAAAAAACCGATTAGGGTGATAGTTTTTACCCGTTATATTTAATTTTAAAGACTCGCTATTATCTATTCCATCAAACGGATACAGCGACACACTTAATTAAATTATCGGAGTAACACAATGACTCAATCAATTATCAATTCTACAATCAAGCCATTTTCAGCTACAGCATTTCACAATGGCGAATTTGTACCAGTGACTGAGCAAGACCTTTTAGGCAAATGGTCAGTAGTATTCTTTTACCCTGCTGATTTTACTTTCGTATGCCCTACTGAATTAGGCGACATGGCAGACCATTACGCTAAGCTACAAGAAATGGGCGTAGAAGTTTACTCAGTATCTACTGACACTCACTTCACTCACAAAGCATGGCACGCAAGTTCAGACACTATCGGCAAAATCAACTACCCAATGATTGGTGACCCAACTGGTGCAATCACGCGTAATTTCGGTGTGATGATTGAAGAAGATGGTTTAGCACTTCGCGGTACATTTGTAATGAACCCAGAAGGCGAAATCAAAGTTGCTGAAGTACATGACCTAGGTATTGGTCGTAGCGCATCAGAGCTAGTACGTAAAATTCAAGCTGCTCAGTACGTAGCAACACACGACGGTGAAGTTTGTCCAGCAGCATGGCAGCCAGGTGAAGAAACACTTGCTCCATCAATTGACTTAGTCGGTAAAATCTAAGCTTACAGACTTAATACGTCATATTGGCTTACTCATCTCATCATCTGAGTAAGCCATATTGCTAACAAAGGTTAGCAAGCCTGTTTCAAATCATCTCCGGTCAATCTTAGGAGTCCCGATTTCTGTGTGATTCATCACCATGCAGAGATACTAAGATTGACAATTTTTTTGCTCAATCTCATTTTATTTTCCAGGAGCACACGTATGTTAGATACGAATATTAAAAATCAACTGAATACCTACCTGCAAAACCTCAAGCGCCCAGTTGAACTTGTCGTGTCAGCAGATGCAAGCTCTAAGTCTCAAGAGTTGTTATCACTTGCTCAAGATATTGAAGGTTTATCATCTTTAGTGAGTTTACAGCAGCAAACGTCGGATAGAACGCCGTCAATGAGCATTAAAAATCCACAAAATGGATCAAATATTACCTTTGCTGGTTTACCAATGGGGCATGAATTTACCTCTTTAGTGCTTGCGTTACTGCACTCTGGTGGTCATCCGATCAAATTAGATGCGGATGTGATCGAACAGATCCAAAACTTACCTGGTGAATTCCATTTCGAAACCTATGTGTCGTTGAGCTGCCAGACTTGTCCTGAAGTGGTGCAAGCGTTGAATATGATGGCTGCGACTAACCCAAATATTACTAATGTGATGATTGATGGCGCATTATTTCAAGATGAAATTAATGACCGCAATATCATGTCGGTGCCTACAGTGTATATGAATGGAGAGCCGTTCTCTGTTGGCGCGATTTCTGTTGTAGAAATCTTAAACAAGTTAGATGTCAATGCAGCAGCAAGAAAAGCTGAACAGTTAAATAACAAAGAATCGTTTGATGTTTTAGTTGTTGGTGGTGGCCCTGCTGGCGCATCAGCTGCGATATATGCAGCGCGCAAAGGACTTCGCACTGGCGTAGTTGCTGATAAGTTTGGTGGCCAAGTGGCTGAAACTGTTGGCATTGAGAACTTTATTTCAGTGTCTAAAACAGAAGGCCCTAAGCTGGTGGCCAACCTTGAAGCACACGTTAAAGATTATGATGTCGATATCATGGATAATCAACGTGCTTTGTCATTAAAGTCGGGTAAACAATTTGAACTAGAACTTGAAAGTGGCGCTAAGCTAACAAGTAAAACCATTTTATTAGCAACGGGTGCACGCTGGCGTGAAATGAATGTACCTGGTGAGCAAGAATATCGCGGTAGTGGTGTAGCTTATTGTCCTCATTGCGATGGCCCTTTATTTAAAGGTAAGCGTGTTGCAGTGATTGGCGGTGGTAATTCCGGCATTGAAGCCGCTATTGACTTAGCTGGCATCGTTGAACATGTCACCGTACTTGAATTTGACGCTAGTTTACGTGCTGATGAAGTCTTGCAACGTAAAGCTAATTCAATGGGTAACATTGACATTATAACTCAAGCAATGACCACTGAAGTTTTGGGTGACGGTAAGCGTGTAACGGGTCTTACATATACTGACCGCAGCACAAACGAATCTCATCATGTTGAACTTGCAGGTATTTTTGTTCAAATTGGTTTAGTACCCAATACAGAGTGGCTAACCGATACCGTAGACTTAACTTCGCGTGGTGAGATTATCGTTGATGGTAAAGGTGAGACATCTATTCCCGGAGTATTTGCAGCTGGCGATGTGACTAACTCAGCTTACAAGCAAATTATCATTGCGATGGGAAGTGGTGCAACAGCATCATTAGGGGCATTCGATTACTTGATTCGTCATAGTGATGAAGCAGATAACGCAACTGATGATACTGTTGAGAAAGCATTGAACTCTGATACCGTTGCTGCATAAGTCACCTCCACAAACAAGGCGATAGCCTTTAGGTTACTTTAGCAAATATCGAAAAAGTAAAAGCAGCTAACTTTGTTAGCTGTTTTTTGTTTGGCGAGTAAATTTAGCGTTAACAGTGAAGTGACTAAACCAAGTGGCAATACTATGTAAGCTATTGTTGTTTAAGTTCAAGTGCTGGTTAAATAAAAAGCAAAAAGCATGTCGCAACAGGTGTGAAAGTCGCTATAATCAATTGAGATATCCTCATACATAAGTGAACGATGCAAAAAACAACCCCGACATTTGAGCAACAGTTACACTTTGAAACCCAGCAATACCTTGCCAAAGGGTGTCGTTGGTTAAGTGTACTGAGCTTTATTTTAGCGGTTGTGATTGGCATTACTCGATTGTTGAATATTCCAGAGCTAAATTTCACCTTCACATTGATTAGTATCCTGCCATTAGCATTAGTATCGCTTTACGGCGCAATGCGTGATTTTTCTCTTCCTTCGTCGCAAAAGATAAATGACTACGGCCGCTTCTATCGTTATATATTGGCGTTACTTTTATGTTGGATCACCGTCTGTAACTGGTTGATATTATCAGCACCATTTGCTCAAGGAAAAGTAGAATCAATATTGCATTTAATGATGTTTGCTTTATCTATCGCATTTTTTCCCCTCCGTCGTTTATTGCTTTTTGCTGTATTCATCATGTCGACTTATATGGCATCGGTGAGAGTTTTCTTTTTTGCTGATGAGTTGTTTTTCCCAATCATGAAAATGTTGAGCTTTCTTGGGATTGTCATTTCAGGTCAGCAAGTCATTGAAAAATGGTTTAGAAAGTCGATTTTTAAAGATGTTGAAAATCAACGCTTAGTGAATGAACTCAATCAATTAGCGTTAACGGACAGTTTGACCAAGCTGAGTAATCGACGTTATTTTGATGCGATGTTAACCAAAGAAATTCAGCATTGCGAGCGAAGCGGCTCTGCTATGTCAATCATTCTAATGGATATAGACTTCTTTAAAAAACTCAATGACTACTCAGGCCATCAGCGTGGTGACGAATGCTTGATTGAGCTGGCAAAGCTATTAAAACATCAGATTAAAAGGCCGAGAGATGTTTGTGCTCGTTATGGCGGAGAAGAGTTTATTGTGTTGCTTCCAGAAACCGATATAGCAGGCGCAGTTGAAGTCGCTAATAATATTAAGTTACGTCTTAACCAATTAGCATTTCAGCACCCAGACTCTTTGGTGAGCGAGTATGTCACTGTCTCTCAAGGGGTTGCGCAATGGCAACCTGGGATCAATGCAGAACAATTAATCAAGCAAGCTGATGATAAGCTTTACGAAGTTAAAGCGACGACTCGAAATAATATTGCTTATTAACTTTAGCAATTTGCCGAGTGGCCGATATACAAATTGTAACGTATTTGTCGTTAATAGCAGTATAAAAGGATTTTAACGCGTTTTAGCAAGGTAAGCTGCGATAAATAATATGGTCACTTTAAAGTGACAGCGCAGTTTATTTATACGTGTTTTATTAAGGCAAATATCCTTTTACGAGTGCTTTGGGGGCAACAAATGAATTGGTTTAGCAACATGTCAATCTTCAAGAAAGTCGGCTTGATTTTCGTACTTTCTGTCATCATCTTTGCCGTCAATTTAACGATCAGTATTATTTCGATTAATAAGAACAACGATGCTATGACGTTCATGCAAGACAAAGTCTCGCAGCGTGTTGAGCTTGCCAATCAAAATGTTATTTATGTTCAAAGGCTTGATGAACTTTATACTCAAGCGGTGTCATTTTCTGATGAAGACTTGATTGATAACGCCAATAAAACATACCAATCTTTGCAAAAAAACATTAATAGCCTTATCAGTCTCGACAGTGAACAGTCGAGTAATTTGTCATTACTTAATAAAGAACTAAATCAATATAATGAAGTGACCTTTGACCTTGCAAAAGGCATGGTTGATAACACGATTGACATGAGCAAAGTCGGCCAGATTATTGCTACTAAAACCCAAGTTTATGACAAATTAATGGTAGGTATTCAGCAATATAAAGCGGACAAAGTTACCGAGTTTAATTATACGATTCAAGAGTCGGTTAGCCATTCAGAAACCGGTTTAATGCTGACGTTATCTATTGGTTTGTCTTTACTATTATTAATGGCTATTGCAACTATCTCTATTGCCAAATCGTTAAGTAGCTCTGCGGGTAATTTAGCTAACTCGCTTGGTGAATTAGCCGATGGTAAAGGTGATTTACGTCATCAACTTGATGTCACAGGGCGCGATGAACTAGGCCAAGTCTCGACCAACTTTAACCGTTTTTTACGTTTACTTGCCGATGCGATTCAGCAAGTGGTAAGCGTTACAGCGCCATTACTACAAAGCGCTGAGTCATTAAAAGAGCGAATGGGTATTGCGACTCAAGCAACAGAAAAGCAAAGTCTAGATGCCAAAACAGTGCAGCACTCAATGGAAGAAATGGGTTTGTCTGTTAATGAAATTTCTCAAAGCGCCCAACAGGCAGCAGAAGCGGCTGATAGTGCAGAGCGTGAAGCCACAAACGGCCTAGCTGTGGTGGCAAGTACGATTAATATTTCTCAAGAGCTTAATGCAGAAATTGAAATCGCTTCAGAGTCGATTAATGAATTAGCCAAAGACACTGAAAGTGTAAATTCAATTCTCAATGTCATTACCTCCATTGCAGAACAAACAAACTTATTGGCGCTTAATGCCGCGATTGAAGCTGCACGAGCGGGTGAGCAAGGCCGAGGTTTTGCGGTTGTGGCGGATGAAGTTCGGGCTTTAGCCTCTAAAACTGCAGATGCCACTAAAGAAATTCGTGAAGTTCTGTCTCGCTTAAAAGGCGCCGCAGAATCATCAGTTACAACGATGGATGTTGCTATTGGTAAAGCGTCTGATAATGAAAAACATGCCCGTGAAACTGGTGATGTTTTAAAGTCTATTCAAGAACAGATTGTGAATATCAATACCATGAATACGCACATAGCAGCGGCAACAGAGCAGCAATCTGCAGTAGCTGCGCAAGTCAGCCATAACGTTGTTGAAATGAATGCTTCATTTGTACAAACATTAGAGATTTTAGCCGAAGTACAAGATGTGTCTGATGGGTTGTTAGATTTCTCTGACGAGCTGAATAATGCCACCTCTCAGTTTAAGCTTTAATGTGCTTCCTAAGTTGATGTCTGAGGTATGTGACTTAGCCTTATGCCTTAAGGGTGTTTCTTAGCCTTTTTCACTGGATATGTTCAAACTTTAACTTAACATTGGCACATTAAATTAATGAAAAAACCACCTCTTAGGTGGTTTTTTTGTGGCTGTAGTTAGCGGTTTTTCGGTTGCTGCTTTTACTTGGTAGTAGGTTAACACCTCAAAACGCCAAAACCTGCTCACAATTGTATGCTGATTAAGCAAATTATACTTCAACTGCTGCTTTGTTAAGCGCTGTTTTGAGTTATGTTAGCGTATCATTTAGGCCAATTTAATCAGCGAAATTGCTTCACGCATCGCTTTGATTTAACTTATTAGCATAAGAAAATTGCTCACAACAATAACCGTGATAAAACGAGTTTTTGCTTTCGCAGATAGTGCGTAAAAGGATCCCAATGCCAAGCTTGATCAGAATCGTATTAATCAATACCCATTTACCGGGTGTCGTTGAATTACAACTTGATGGACATACCAATATTTGTGGTACCAATGCATCAGGTAAAACGACATTACAACGACTGGTACCTGTATTTTATGGTGAGTACCCAAGTCGGGTCGTTCCGTCGACTAGGGATAGCTTTGAACGTTGGTATTTGCCTCATGATTCAAGCTACATCATTTACGAATATCAAAAGAGCGATGGCAAGCTATACCAAGCGATTATGTCTTCTGCTGGTGATGGTAAAGGGGTTAATTACCGGTTTATTGCCAAAGGCTTTGAGTTAGATGATTACGTAAAATCACGTAATGGCGACACCATTATTTGTCATACCATGGCTGAACTTGGTCGTGAAATGAAGCGTGCCCAAGTGACTCACACTCATTTGCTAAATACCCGAGAGTATCGAGCCATTATTCAGCACGATCGCAGCTTACTCACCACAGGCGGCAATAAAGGCGAGCTACGCACTTATGGGCATCAATTCTCCTTATGTGATAGCGAATACTCACTACGTCATATTGAAAAACTCGCTAAAGCGGTGCATTCCAAAGAAGGAAAAATGGAAACCGTTAAGTCGATGGTGGCGGCGATTTTAGAAGAAGATGGCGTTAACCCGCCCACATCACGTTTAAACCCTCAGAGAGTAGAAAGTTGGATACGTGAAAGCCAGTTAGTACAAGGTTTTGAACAAATTCGCCCTGAATTTGAAAAACTAGAGCAAGAGTTTAACCAATTACTGAGCGCTGAATTACGACTTGGCAGCCTTGCTAAAGGCTATCGCGGCGATGAAACGTTGGAAGCGCAAAGGCAAGAGCTGAGTCAAAATGAATCTAAAGATGCCAGTTTGCAACTGCGTTTACTCGATGAAGAGTGGAAAGAAGCAAGGGACGAAATAAGCCAAGAGTTATCATTTGCACAAGGTGATACTCGCAAGTATGAGGCTGAGCTTGATGCAATTGAGGACCAATATGAAGGTTTCTTAAATGCCAATATTGAACAAGCCAAAGCCGATTTAGACAGTTTAGATAATTGGCGTAGTGATTTAGAAAATCTAACAGAGCGTCATAAACTCCAAACTGAAAAGCATCAAGATATTGAAGCAGCTTACAGTAGTCGACGTAGCAAGATAGCAGAGCAGCTTCATCGTGAGCTTGAAACGCTCCACGAAGAACAAGATGAACTGCGTGAAAGCCGTGATGCTCAGCGTGAGGCCGCTTCAGAAGATTTAGCTAATCTTGAAAATGTTTGGCGCGAAAAAACTGATGCGGGTAAAGCGACATTTGCGGAACAAGAATATCAGCTTAAATTGACTCGTGGTGAAATTAGCTATCAAGTTGACGGTGTGACGTACACTGAAGAAGAAAAAACCACGTTAGCCATTTTTGATGAGCGCATTAGCCGTGCAGATGAAGAACAAGAAATCTGTAATCAAAAGGTCGATCGCTTATCCATAGACGAACGTAAATTACGTGCTAAACGCGATCAAGTGAGTGAAGCGCTGCGGATTGCGAGTGTCAGAGTGAATGAACGTTTAGCTGATGTTGATGATGTTAAAGGGATATTATTCCCGCAGTCACACACGTTACTTGAGTTTTTACGTAAAGAGTCACCAGGTTGGGAGCAAAGCTTTGGTAAAGTGATAGCACCTGAGTTGCTTCATCGCACCGACTTACATCCTAATGTGGCAGGCAGTAGCGATGACGCGCTATTTGGTATTGGGCTTGATTTAAAGGCGATAGATGTCCCTGATTATGCTGCGTCCGAGCAAGATTTACGCTTACGGTTAACCAAAGCAGAAGAGGCTTTATCTCAAGCTGAAGAGCTAAAGGCTGAACATGAAGATCAGCTTGTTATGATTAATGATGAGTTAGATAACCTCAGCAAAGAACTGACTTTTGCACGAACGGCGTATAAAAATAGCCGTGAAGATGTCAGACGTTTATTTGATGAAAAACGTAGCACTCAGACTCAAATTAACCAAGCGTTAGCAGATAGAAAAGCCCATGCAGCCAAACGATTAGTGCAGCTTGATAATGAGCTCAAGCTGCAACATAACCAGCATCTAGAGTGGCTAGATGAGCAAAAAGACCAAGCGCTTGAAGCTCGAATGGAAAAAAATGCTTATTGGCAAGATGTTGTCGGAGCATTAGATAATCAGCTCGCACAAATCAAAACCAATATTGAAACCCGTCGCAGCAATGCTAAACAAGAGCAAAAAGCCTGTGATACTTGGTATAAAAATGAGCTTAAATCTCGTGGGGTTGATGAAGCTGCAATTGTGGCGCTTAAAGGGAAAATACGAGAACTAGAAGCGCAAATCAGCCATGCTGAAAAACGTCGCAGTGATGTATTGCGTTACGATCATTGGTATCAAAATTCCTGGCTTGTCAGCAAGCCCAAGTTGCAAACAGACTTATCTAAAGTAAAACAAGCCGTGCTTGAACTCGAGCAACAACTTGCGAATAAAACGGCTGAAGTTAAACAGCGTAAACAGCAGCTAGAAACGGTTAAAAAAGCCTCTGATGCAGCACAAGTTGATGCATCAGAGAACTTAACGAAATTGCGTGCAGTGATGCGTAAACTCGCCGAGCTTAAATTACCTAAAAGTAAAGAAGAAGCTGATGGCAGCATTGGTGAACGTTTAAGACAAGGTGAAGAGCTACTTTTACAACGTGACTATCTTCTAGGTTCAGTGAAGCAATATGTTGAACATTTTGATTCCGTTATTGCCAGTAAATCTGGTTCAAGCCTCGCTGAGTTTTGGGAGCGTGCTCGTGATGAGTCTAGCTTTACTAACGATAAAGGCATTCGATTACTGGATTACCGTAAGTTAGTGCCCCAACTTGAACAATTATTAAATGTGATGGTGCCGCAATCACTGATGGCGATTCGTGAACAAGGACGAATTTTTGGTATCGACTTAACCGCTTACTACGATGTATTAGCTGATATTGATAGACGTATTGCATCACAAAGTGCTCGCATTACCCGTGAAGTCGGTGAAGAGTTATTCCTTGATGGGGTATCTGAATCGGCAGTTAAGATTCGTTCTCGCATTAGTGAGTTAGAGTTCTGGCCTGAACTGGAAGTGTTTGTGAAAGCCTTTAAGCAATGGAAAGCAGATGGTTTCAGTCAATTACCTGATGAGCACTACACATCAAGCATGCGTCGTGCGCTAGATATCATTGGTCGTGCAGCGCTTTCGGGCGGTATTGCCAAGCTATTAGAAATTGAGCTGCGCTTAAAAGAAGGTAACAGCGATTTAGTTATACGTACTGATAGACAGCTCAATGAGTCTTCTAGTCACGGTATGGCGTATCTCATTCTGTGTAAGTTCCTGCTCGCATTTACTCGCTTATTACGTGGTAAAGCGGATGTCACGATTCATTGGCCTATTGATGAGCTGGGTACTTTGCATCATACCAATGTGAAAAAAATCTTTGATGCCTGTGTGAATAACAATATTAGCGTATTAGGGGCTTTCCCGAATCCGGAGTCTGAAGTACTTAATCTGTTTGCTAACCGATACATCATTAATAAACAAACCCGCAAATTGCAGGTGGTGAAACCGAAAAGCAATCCACTGGCTGAGCGATTAAGTCAGCGTGCCAATAATAAGGAGGCGATCTAATGTCTGAATCAATGCAATCACCTTTGTCTTCTAAAAGCGAAGCGCCTTCAGAAACCACCTTGGTCGGGACCGGAATGCTTATCGAGCAATTATTGCGTGGTGAGTTTATCTGTCGCACCACAAATGAAGATGGTTGGCGTGCATTAAAAAGCCCGCATACCTTTGAGAAAATTGAACAGTATTTAAATCAAATTAATCGTACGATTTCTTCGGCAGCTGAAGGAGATGTCTTTTTTTGTGGTTATCAGCAGTTAGGCGAGCAAGAAAAGAAAGTGATTTCTAGCCAATTTAAGGATATTTGCTCAGCGCTGGTGCCATTAGTTGAGTGGCTGGTTTTAGTTCAAGAAAGCAGTGGTCAAGATGCTCCTTTAAGTGAAGGTGCACCGATCCGTTTGACTGAGCTTCAAGCGCGTATTGAAGACACCCCAGCTTTTATGGAGCAATTGGCTAAGCTAAGTCATTATCGATTGTTTGGCTCCACCAGTCACAATGTTGATAATCAAATCAAGCTGGTATTTAAGCGTTTAGTTGAACTAGGTTATTTAGTTAAACCCAACAGTGAAAAGCAAATTTACATTGCCACAGGTAAGCTTGATTATTTATACGAAGTGATCCGCTTTATTGATGAAACAGAAGGATTAAGCCTTGAAGCTCAAGCTGAAACTGCGACACAAAGGGATTTAGTATGAGTAATAATTTACATCAAGCAGGGGTTAAGCTGCTAAAGCAGTTAAGCCGTCATGCTGATGTGGTTATGGATGCCTATTTAGCGGGTTCTGTCAGTGAAACAACACATGACGTAGCTGTGATAGAAAAGCTAAAAAAGAGTGGTATTTTATGGCGACCAGAACCCGATGAAGCCTTACGTCTTAAGCGTTCAGTGAGAGCATTACTGGAAGAAGCGTTGAGCGATGAGCGCAATCGTCAGATTGATGCCAATGTTGGCTCAGCGTTTAGTACGATTAAAACCTTAGCCGATCATTATAAAGAAGCACGGCATAATGTTGATTATAGTGCTGCTGAGGCTTACTTAGCCGATTTAAGTGAACATGTTTATAGCTTCACCGATAGCCTAAGATATTCTATTAGGGTGTTGTGGAGCCGCATTAATAACGAGTTCGGTTATGTTGGCAGCATCAGCGCAAAAATTCGTGAAAACGAACTGGCTCAAAGTCAGGTCAGCGAATTACTCAATGGTTTGGAGATGTTTCAGTTCAACGAACTAAGCGAAATAGCTGGTGATATTCGTGAACTCAGACGATTATTAGTCACCAATCTTCAAGAAACCTTAAGCCAATGCACGTTAGAGCTTAGCGCTGTGCAAGGTAGGTTACTAGAGCTCATTGGTCGCTTCAGGCAAATTCAGGGTCGTACTCGTCTGCTTAAAGGCTTTTTGTTACATACTGATCTGCATCCAGATTACCAGCCTGAAAACCACGTTGGTCATAAGCACGTGCCAAACTTATTCAATTGCGCCGAAGCAATGATTAAGCCTGCCAGTGTTGACGTTAATAACAGTCAGCACGAACTTGTGTTATTAGATGTGGTATCTAAAGTGAAAGCCATTAGTCGTGACTTATTGCCAACAAAAGTACGTGAGCATAATGTGGCAACGACCATGAGTGATGTAGAAGATTTCGACATTCCTGATAACCCGCTTAAACTGGCTGTGGATCAATACTTTTGTGAAGTCATCGATTCAGGTCTGCGACAGTCAGCGCTAGAGTATCTTCATGCCAATAAGCTCGATTGGGAAGCTGAAAACTGGTTATATCAGGTGATTGGCGGTTATGAAGGTTTACCAGATGAGCATAAGGTTTACTTTGAACTTGAACCGATTGGTGAGCCTGACCCAATCTATAACGGTAACTTTATGATCCATGATGTAGAGCTGTGGCTGGCCTAATCTCGTTATCGGATCGTTTGATAACATGTTTTTGTATTTTGCGTATGCTTATCGAGTGTGTTAGATAGCCTAGAAAGCGCTCATTGAATTAAAGCAGTTGACTAACCTCAACTGCTTTTTTGTTTTCATGTATTTCCAAAGAGAAATGTAACTGGAGTCTACCTGGTTGTTACAACTTGACCCCTTTTTGTTTTCCTTGTGTTAACTCATATTTCAATTTGATTTAGCAACATATATTACCCATGTGATGCACTATGGGGTGAAGTCGAAATATTAATCCGTATACTAGTGACTTTAACTTTTCAGTCTTTCAAACACGATATGTTTAGCTGTTAAAGGGATGTGTTTTGGTGAGCAAAACTGGCTTTGACTCTTAAATGATTAATATTTTAGTGTAAGGGCTTTAAAATCAGCTGGTTAATTATAGTTGTAAATCTGCCGTTTCAATGGGAGTAACAACTTATTGATCTCTAACATTGAAATGTATTGCAACTTGTTTCAGTATCGTGGTCGCTAAAATAATTAAAACAATTTTATTGTCGTTTTTAGGTGTTTGCTTCTGAAGTCGGCTTGAACTAGGAATACAACAATCATGGTTAAATCATTATCAACTCGAATTTTTATCGGGTTATTCTTAGGGGTATTTCTCGGAAGTATCGTCCAATTTGCGCTAAATGATGTAGCGTTCTTTTCTGGGACATTAGTCGACATTGCATCGGGCATCGGAAAGATGTTCGTCAATATGATCATGATGCTTGTTGTGCCTTTGGTGTTTGTGAGTATTGTTTGCGGTGTCTGTGAGCTGCAAGATTTAAAAAGCTTTGGCAGGCTTGGTGGTAAAACATTTGGTTTTTATATCATCAATACCCTAGTGGCTATCACGGCAGCATTTGCCGTTGCTATGCTCATAGAGCCTGGTAAAGGGATCGATATGACAAGCAATGTCGATGTGGCCATTACAGCGACTGAATTACCCAACTTAATGACGCTTATCGTGAATATCGTGCCGAATAACCCGTTCTCGGCATTTACTTCGGGCAATATGCTTCAGGTTATCTTTATGGCGCTGCTACTTGGCGGTGTGATTAAATCATTAGGTGAAGTTGCCAAAGGTGCTGTAAAAGGCTTTCAAACTGCAAATATTATTATGATGCGTTTGATTTCTGTTGTGATGAATTTGGCTCCTATTGGTGTGTTCGCGTTGATGTTCAAGTTAGGGGCAACGTTGGAACCAGAAATTTTCTTCAGTGTTGTGCAGTATTTATTACTCATTTTAGGGCTATTGTTGCTGTGGATTTTTGTGGTTTACCCATTCGCAGTCAGCTTCTTCACGCAAGTGACTGCCAAGCAGTTTCGTGAGAAAACCCGCGAGCAAATCTTATTCTCGTTATCAACCGCAAGCTCAAATGCCACGATTCCGGTCACTATGCGAACCTTAACTGACAAGCTTGGTGTTAATCGTGCCGTAGCTGGTTTTGGTGTTCCGCTTGGTGCAACGATGAATATGGGCGGCGTATCGATTTATATTACTATCGCGATTTTCTTTGTGGCTAATGCCTTTGGCATGCCAATCAGTGGCGAGCAAATCCCAGCATTATTGTTCAGTGTCTTTTTACTATCAGTGGGTGCTGGTGGTGTTCCAGGTGGCGGGATGGTCATGATTGGTGTGCTTATTCATCAGATGGGCTTACCTGTTGAAGCCTTTGCGATTGTGGCAGCGCTTGACCGTATCATTGATATGGTACTAACTTCGTGTAACGTAGTAGGTGATACCGCGGTATTAACTATCGTTGATCAAACTGAGAAGCCGCATCAATTAGAAGCTGAAAAAGCTTAATGCGATGAGTTGATTCACTATTAAATGAATTAGTTCTTTTAATAAGCTAGATAAGAGGTCTGCAATTGCAGGCCTTTTTTGTATATGCTGATAAGGTAAATCAGTATCACTGAGCAAAAGGGAGCGTTAAGTGAGATTAGCTATTGGAATATTATTAATACCATTGATGTTATTGATGGGCTGTCAGTCAACAGAGCACCACGTTGAAGCGTTACCGCAATATACTTTTATCGCACACGATAATGATCTGCAAAGAGTTGAGTTGGCTCAGTCAAAGGCTTTAGAGCAAGGAAAGTTATTGTTAGTCGTGATGGGGGCACAGTGGTGTCATGACAGCAGAGGTCTGGCGGGTAACTTTTCAGACCAAACAATGCAGCCTATTTTAATCTCACGTTTTGAAACCGTATTCGTCGATGTGGCATATTTTGACGATATGCATAGCTTACCGCAAAAGTATGGTTATCCTGCTTACTTTGGCACACCGACTGTGATGGTTATTGATCCAAGAACAGGGCAATTACTTAATGAAGTCAATTTATCAAAATGGCAAAGCGCCGACAGTGTTCCGTTAGATGAATATATCGAGTTTTTCTCAACCATCGGCACTCAGCCTGTTGAATCATTACCAACATCACCGCAACTAGATGAGTTCATTGATGCAAATGTGGCCCACTTAAAGCAAGGTTTTGATTATCTACGTCCAATATGGGCTGCGGTGAGAAATGGTAACGCTGGCGATTCAAAAGAGCTTCAAGCGGTTGCGACAGAAGTGTGGCAATACAGAACGCAGTTGCAAAAAGATATTATAGCAATGAAGCAAGAACTAGCAGCTAACCCGCAAACTGCGCTGGCTTTTCCTGAATATGGTAAATTCAGTTGGGAATAGGGAATCGTTGAGCCAGCGAATCAGTTTGGGTCGATGGCTTAATAAAAAAACCGCCAATTGGCGGTTTTTTTATTAAGTTTGCACGATTATGCAATATCTGGTTCGTTACTATAATCAAGTCCATGATAGCTTAAGCAAGCATCGACTTCGTTAGCACTACCTAAGATAACCGCAACACGCTGATGAATTTCTTCAGGTTTAATATCTAAGATATCGCCATAACCCGTAGAGGCTTTACCACCGGCTTGTTCAACTAATAATGCCATAGGGTTTGCTTCGTACATTAAACGTAGCTTGTATGGCTTCTCTGGGTTCTTATTGTCAGTTGGGTACATGAAGATACCGCCACGACATAATACGCGATGAACATCGCCCACCATCGCAGCAATCCAGCGCATGTTAAATGACTTTTCTCGAGGACCAATGTTACCCAGCAATAATTCACTGATGTAAGTTTGCATTGGTGCTTCCCAAAAGCGCTGGTTTGACATATTGATGGCAAACTCTGCAGTGTCTTTACTGATGTTAACCGCTTCATCAGTCAGTAAAAACTCATTGGTATCAGGGTTTAGGGTGTATAACTGAGTACCTTGGCCAGTGGTTAATGCCATCATGGTTGATGGTCCATAAAGCACGTAACCTGCAGCAAGTTGCTGACGACCATTTTGTAAAAAGCTGGCTTCAGTTAATTCGCCATCTTGTGCTGGCAAGATTGAAAAAATAGTGCCAACAAGCGAATTGATATCAATGTTTGATGAACCATCTAAGGGATCAAAACACACAAGGAATTCGCCTTGTTTATTGACTTCAACGACATAATCTTCTTCTTCTGATGCGAGTCCACGCACGTTTCCTTCGGCTTTTAACGCATCTTTAAGCATGTCATTAGTGATAACGTCGAGCTTTTTCTGAGTTTCACCTTGAACATTTTCTTGCTCTGTTGCGCCCAAGACGCCAGCAAGTGCGCCGTGGCGAACCGCTTGACTGATGTCTTTCGAACAGTCGGCTAAGCGTAAAATGAGTTGTGAAAGTGAGTCGGGTACTGCTTGTTTTGTAAGGGTTTGTGTCAAAGTTTGCATGCTTGTTCCTAAGACAGTAGAGGTTAAGGTCGGTAACCAGTGGTTAATGTTTTAATTTATTGGCAACGATAATACCTCAGATTGACGCACAATACAGCGTGAAAAAGTTGAGCAAGTTAGGACGGGATACCGATTTGTTATAAACTCAGGCAAAATAACGAATTCTAGTAGGCATTAGGTTAAATAAATAATTCAAATAATGAAATTTGCCTCGGTTTACAGCAAGGAATAACAATGACAAATAAATGGAAAGCGACATGGTCAGCTGTGTCGGTAATGTCGTTAGCATTGGCTGGCGCACTGGTTTCTTCACAAGCAATAGCGGCGACGAAAATGACAGGAAATTCTACCCCACTCACTATCGAACGTATTCATGCATCGCCTGCCTTAGCAGGAGCAAGCCCAAGAGGGTTAAAGCTGTCACCTGATGGCAGTCGAGTAACCTACCTTGCGAGCCGTGAGGATAACCAATATTTGTTTGATTTATGGCAAATGGATATTAAGACATCTAAACGCAGCATATTGCTTAATGCTGATGATTTAGCGTCAGGCGAGCTTTCTGACGAAGAAAAAGCTCGCCGTGAACGTCAGCGTATTTATGGTCAAGGGATCATGGAATATTTTTGGGCTGATAACAGCCAAGCTTTGCTTATTCCTGCTGCGGGTAAGCTTTATTACTTCACTTTAGCAGACAATAAAACGGTAGAACTGGATACGGGTGAAGGCTTTGCTACTGACGCAAGATTATCGCCAAAAGGAAACTTTGTTTCGTTTGTACGTGAGCAGAATATTTTTGTCCTAGCCCTAGAAACGTCAAAACTCATCCAACTGACTTTTGATGGCAAAGGGCCGATAAAAAATGGTATGGCTGAATTTGTCGCTCAAGAAGAAATGGGGCGCATGACAGGTTACTGGTGGTCACCAGATGAAACTTCCATTGCCTTTACTCGCATTGATGAGTCAGGCGTTGAGCTGGTTACTCGTAATGAGATTTATGCTGATGGAATTAAACTCACCGAGCAGCGTTACCCATATGCGGGAAAAACCAACGTTGAAATAGAGTTAGGCGTTATTACGCTTGCCAAAGAAGGAAAAGAGCAACAAGTTTCATGGATTGACTTAGGCAAAGAAAAAGACGTTTACCTGCCAAGAGTGAAATGGTTACCAGATAGTAAGCATCTGTCATTCCAATGGCAGAGTCGCGACCAACAATCACTAGACTTACGGATTGCTGATTTAACCAGTAACAACAAGACGAAAACCATTGTTGCTGAACGCAGTGAAGCTTGGGTTAATCTTAATGACGATTTACAGTTTTTAAAACAACAAAAGTCTTTCATTTGGGCATCAGAACGTGATGGTTTTAACCACCTTTACTTATTCGATTTAAGCGGCAAAGTGCTGCAACAATTAACCCAAGGTGATTGGACGGTTGATGCGCTGGAGTTAGTCGATGAAAAAGGCGGTTGGGTGTATTTCTCTGGCCGTAAAGATACTGTTGTTGAGCGTCACTTATATCGTGTGCCGTTAGCTGGCGGGGAAATAGAGAAGCTATCATCTCGAAGTGGCATGCATTCAGCGGTTTTTGCTAATAATAAACCTGTGTATATCGATTACTTCAATAGTCTTAGTCAGCCACCTCAAGTCAGCCTACATGATGAAAACGGTCAGCGTTTAGCTTGGGTTGAACAAAACGAAGTTAACTCGTCGCATCCTTTGTATGATTTTGCAGGCCTTTGGAAAATGCCTGAGTTTGGCGAGCTTAAAGCTGAAGATGGCCAAGCATTACAGTATCGCTTATTTAAGCCTGTACCATTTGATGACAGTAAAAAGTATCCGGTAGTGGTACGTGTTTATGGTGGTCCACATGCGCAATTAGTCGTTAATAGCTGGAGTGAGGCGGATTACTTTACTCAGTATTTACTTCAACAAGGCTTTGCAGTATTTCAGCTTGATAATCGTGGCTCTGCCCATCGCGGCACAAAATTTGAGTATGTAATTTATCAAAATATGGGCGATGCGGAAGTTGAGGATCAAAAAGTCGGGGTTGATTACCTGAGAAGCTTACCGTTTGTTGATGGTGATAATATTGGTATTTATGGCCATAGTTATGGCGGGTACATGGCGCTTATGGCGCAGTTTAAAGCGCCTGATTATTTTAAAGCGGCAATCTCTGGGGCTCCGGTAACGGATTGGCGTTTATATGATACCCATTACACAGAACGTTACATGGGTCACCCAGAAAAAAATAAAAAAGGGTATGATGCAGCGAGCGTTTTACCATATGTGAAAAATTATCAATCAGGCTTGATGATGTATCACGGCATGGCCGATGACAATGTATTGTTTGAAAACAGTACGCGTGTTTATAAGGCATTGCAGGACGAAGGTAAATTATTTCAGATGATGGATTATCCAGGTTCGAAACATTCAATGCGTGGTGAGAAAGTGAGAAATCACCTTTACAAATCATTGGCTGCTTTCTTGGAAAATGAGTTGAAGTAAATGGCTGTAGTGGTACTCATTGCCCTCAATTTGATTGTGGGGGCATTGTGTTTAAAGAATTTGATAGAGTTGCTCAACAATAATCGTCGCCATTAAAGGGATGTTAGATTTAAGGAAAAACAAGTAAGTGCGTAATGCACTTTGGCGAGATGTCATATGCTGATCATTGTAGAAACGTGACTGATAAAAAGTCATAAAAAAAGCCAAGTCATTGACTTGGCTTTTTTGTATCACTATTAATGATTAGTCTTCTAAGTTACCGCAAAAACGATAGCCTTCACCGTGGATAGTCGCGATGATTTCTGGCGTATCAGGTAAGCTTTCGAAGTGCTTACGAATACGACGGATAGTAACGTCAACAGTACGGTCATGTGGCTTAAGCTCACGGCCAGTCATTTTCATTAACAGATCTGCACGAGTTAAGATTTTGCCTGGGTTTTCAACAAAGTGAAGCATTGCACGGAATTCACTACGTGGTAGCTTGTAAGACTCACCTTGTGGGCTAACTAGAGAACGACTGTTGATTTCTAAGCTCCAACCATTGAAACGGTAGAACTCAACTGAACCTTTCTCTTCTACTTCTGCGCCAGTGCTATTAACACGAGTTAATAAGTTACGAGCACGGATAGTTAATTCGCGTGGGTTAAATGGCTTAGTGATGTAGTCATCAGCGCCAATTTCTAAACCAAGAATTTTGTCAACTTCGTTATCACGACCAGTCAAGAAAATAAGACCGATGTTGTTGATTTCACGAAGTTCACGAGCTAACAATAAACCGTTTTTACCAGGAAGATTGATATCCATAACAACAAGATTAATCTTATTATCCTGCATGGCTGTGTGCATTTCTGCGCCATCGTTTGCTTCAGTTACTACATACCCTTCTGCTTCAAAAATACTGCGCAGAGTATTACGGGTTACAGCTTCATCTTCAACAATAAGAATGTGTGGGTTTTGCATGTTATTTACCTAAATTAAAAACAATTCGATTCTAGTCATGTTGCACTAGGGCGGTGGCACTGCTTATTTATGAAAGTGCCGATAATTTTTCAATTTCACGATAGGTGTTTATCTATGTCTGCCCTGAACAAAACACGCTTCATGACTAACTACATTATATACATTCAGCTTAATACATCATTAAAGTGACATACGTGACATAAATGTGATCATAAAAAATCAATACTTAGATTGTATGCTGAGTATTAATTGACTCACAATCAGTCGAAAGATCTATTAAAACAATGATTCATAAAACTATGAGATTAGATTGCTCGTTAAAGTTCCTTGGCAAACTAATAATTGTTCTATATTTATATCATCTAAAATGTAGAACAAAATGTACAAGCTTGAAAATTTAGTAGCAATTAAACTACTGAAGTATGTAACTGCTTGTATCACTGTTAATAGTTATGTAGCAAAATCTAGCTAGTGATGATTATTGTACTCGTTTTAGGCATTTGTTAACAAATGAAATGTTAACAAATTTACTCTCTAGAATTGTTACAAAATTGGTTTTTTAGGTAAGATGCTGATTTAAAAGGTTAATATAATTATGGTTCTTGTGACTTGTATCACATGGGCTGTCACTGTAATAAAGGGTTTGCTACTGTAAACTGGGTTCAACAGAGAAAATGAAATAATGAAAAATGCAATTGAGTGCCTTTGGCACAAATATCAAGGGACACAATTCTTACTAACGCAGAGACTTGCGAATGATATTCCTTTTGCAATCGTCACTGCTCATAACCCGTTAGGGAGTATCTTAACTCCTTGTCAAAACCGTTTGCTCGACCGCCAATTACAAACCAAAATCGAACAATATAAGCGTCCATATCGCTCGCTTATTGGAGCCGCTCCCGATTTATCTCATATGGAAAAAAGCTGGGCTATCTTTATTGAAAAAGAACAAGCTTTGGAGCTTGGACGCGAGTTTAAACAGCATGCAATCTATTATGTCAATCAAGGCCGTTTGTCATTAGTTGCTTGTGGCGATGCACCTGATAAAGAAGTGATGATAGGCGATTTTATGACTCGCACTCAGGTGGTCAATGAGTTGCCTGATCTTCATGAGTAATTTTTTGATTGATAAAGCTGTTCCGTCAAGCTGATACTGCTACTCATCTATTATATCAACGCATTAGGGCAGCTGATAAACCCACTTTATATAGACAAGGTTATTTATAATAGCGCTGTATTGATTTGAATTAGAAATGGCTTATGGAAGGCCGACCTATCTAAAAATGCCTTTATTCAGAGTTTGAAACTAAAACTTCCCTTATGGTCTATTTAATATAGCTAAATACTGTATTGTTAGCATTTTACGTTAAAGTTAATGCGTGCTTTCATATCTTTAGTGTCTGTAAATAAAGCTATTTTTATCCAAACTATTTAAATATCTAAGCTGATGTGATGACAGCGAGTATGAATGTCGTATATTCAGTATTCAGTTATTTAGTAATTTTATTACATTCCATAATTGACTTAGGTGGTTATTTATTGGTATTTTTCAATTTCTTCCAGAGGGAAGAAACAGAAGAGGAGCGTTAGCTAGGTAGTAAGTGCGAGGAAAACCAATTCCTAAAACCACTTATGAGGGAGATTAGCGCCGAGGTATGTCAAATGGTTGGTTTCATTTCATATCGGTCGATTAGGCTGAATCCTAACGATTGTCACCTATTCATTGGTGGAGAGCTTCTGGTGAAGATTGCTGTTTCCCTTCTTATAAGGGTGCGTTATCACTGCACCAGGCTCTTCGAACGAAGTAAGTTCGGAGTGTAATCATGTTTTTTAATCTAAGTAGTCAATTCGTATTTGTATGTCAGCCTTCAAGCGTGGAGGTGTCAGTATGAGCTTAGTTGTAGCTAAATTCGGTGGAACCTCTGTGGCTGATTACGCTGCAATGAACCGCTGCGCCGATATTATCTTAGCCAACAGACATACTCGAGTCGTTGTTGTTAGTGCATCCAGCGGCGTAACTAATTTATTGGTGGAGCTTACGCAAGCTAATGTGAATGACAAGCGTCGTTTAGCATTACTGACGCAAATTGGCCAAATTCAATATGACATTGTTGATCAGCTCGATCGTCCTCAAGATGTTGCCGCAGGTATTGATAAGTTACTTAGCCGTATGTCAGTGCTCAGTGATGCGCTTGTATTAGATCGCAGTAAAGCAATCATTGATGAACTACTTTCAATGGGAGAGCAATGTTCTTCATTGCTATTTTCTGCTGTTATTCGTGAAAAGGGCACTCCTTCAAGTGCATTTGATGTCAGACAAGTATTACGTACAGACAGCCATTTTGGCCGCGCAGAGCCGCAAATAGAGCAAATAGCATCGTTAGGTGCTGAGCATTTAGCACCACTATTAGCCAATGAAGTTATTGTTACGCAAGGTTTCATTGGCGCTGATGACCAAGGGCGCACCACTACTCTTGGCCGTGGTGGTAGTGATTATTCAGCAGCACTGTTGGCAGAGGGCTTAAAAGCTGATGCGGTAGAAATCTGGACCGATGTAGCAGGTATTTATACAACCGATCCTCGTCTTGCTCCCAATGCTAGACCAATCCCTGAAATCAGCTTTAATGAAGCCGCTGAAATGGCAACATTTGGTGCTAAAGTATTGCATCCTGCGACGATTCTTCCTGCCGTTCGTCAACAAATTCAAGTGTTTGTTGGTTCAAGTAAAGCGCCAGAACAAGGCGGTACTTGGATTCGACATCAAGTAGAAAATGCTCCCGTATACCGTGCTGTTGCATTAAGACGTGATCAAACCCTGCTTAATTTGCACAGCCTGCAAATGTTGCATGCACAAGGCTTCCTTGCTGAAACATTTGCGACATTAGCCAAGCACAAAATCTCAGTTGATCTGATTACCACTTCAGAAGTGAATGTTTCATTAACGCTCGATAAAACAGGATCAGACTCTAGCGGTCAGGGGTTATTGAGTGAATCATTACTGCAGGAGTTATCACAGCATTGTCGAGTTCGTGTTGAAGATAAATTGGCGCTAGTGGCTATTATTGGTAATAAAATTGCCTCAACAGCAGGGATTTGTAGCCGTGTTTTCTCAGTATTAGAAAAGCACAATGTGCGAATGATTTGTCAAGGCGCAAGCCCGCATAACTTATGTGTATTAGTAGCAGAGTCTGAAGCGGCAGATGTGGTTAATTCATTGCACCAAAATTTATTTGAATAATAGGAAGTGTTCACCAAGTAACAATGCTTGGAACATATGAGGCTAAAGAATATATGACAGAAGCGAATCGCACCTCCAACGCTTACGTATCTACAGTTCAATTAGGTGAATTGGCTACTGGCCAAGCGCTAACAGCTCCTATTTATACGTTTAAAGGAAGTGATAGTGCTGCACCATCTGTCTATATTCAAGCCAATGTTCATGGCGCAGAAGTGCAGGGTAACGCGGTAATTCATCAGTTGATGACGCTATTAGAAGGCCATCAAATCTTAGGTGATATACATTGTGTTCCTTTAGCTAACCCATTGGGGATTAATCAAAAAAGTGGTGAGTTTACTCTTGGGCGATTTGATCCTATTACGGGAGTGAACTGGAATAGAGAATATTTTGAACATGCCGCAATAGTGGCTGACATTCCTAATTGGTATCAAGCAAACAAGGCTTTATCAAATAATGAGTTGTTCGCCGCATTTCGAGTGTTATTAGCACAAAGCTGTCAGCAACGTTTAAATAACTCTTGGGGAATTAGCACGGGGCATCAACTCGCGGTGACACTACAATCGATGGCGCATCAAGCGGATATTGTATTGGATTTACATACCGGCCCTAAGTCTGCAAAACATCTATATTGCCCAGAGTATGATGTCGCATCTGCGGCTTATTTCTCAATTCCTTATTCATTGGTAATTCCTAATGAGTTTGGCGGTGCTATGGATGAGGCTGCATTTTACCCGTGGTGGCAGCTCCAACGCTTTTGTGCGCGTCAAGGGAGACATTTTGACGTCCCCGTAGCGGCGTTTACGCTTGAATTGGCGAGTCAAGAGCGTGTCGATATGGCTGATGCAGAACTCGATGCGATGGGGATCTTGGCGTACTTAAGTCATAGAGGTGTAATCGCAGAAAAAGTGCAACCTGCACCAATGAAGCGTTGGGGATGTGATTTAGCTAACTATAAAAAATTCCATGCACCAAAAGCTGGATTAGTGGAGTATTGCGCAGAGGTAGGACACCCTTTGAAAGCTGGTGAGCCGTTAGTGACCCTTTTACGACTTGATCAATACGGAACTGAGAATGCCGTGACGACAATCAGTTTACCTTGTGATTGCGTTCCTGTACTGCATTTTGCCTCAGCTTCTGTGCATCAAGGGACAGAGCTTTATAAGGTAATGACCAAGGTTTTTGAGATCAGTTAATGGTGAGTCGCTGGCAATAGCAACGATATTGCAAACTGCCAGCGATAGCATATTGAAGTATTAACTCTTTAAAATTTCAAGCGGCATAGCCAGCATCTCGTCGCCTGAAGCTGCAAAATACCAAATAATAGCGATAAGTAGACCAACCGTTAAAAAGTACCAAACCGTTGAGAAAATTTGCCCATACCTATCTAAGGGCAACAGGTGACTTTGGTGCCGAGTTTTCCACTCAAATACAATCTCTAAACTACCAATTAGCAACAAGAATCCTAATAAAGCCAGCCCTAAGCTGTAACTGATAAATACGCCTATTGCCGCTCCAGCGATACAGGCTATTAACCCTACCATGCTGTTCATTGAAAAAGTGATGCTTTTAAGAATATGGCCGCCATCTAAGGGTAAAATTGGCAGTAGATTAAACAGATTTAGTAAGGCGTTAAAACTGGCTAAACCTGCAAAAAAGATATTGCCGGTGATCCAATAAGCGACCATGCAGGCTATTGACATCAAGAGGCCAAATGTTGGCCCCATGATAGAGATGACGACATTTTGCCATCGAGTATTTATTCGCTCATCGCTGACAGCTAAACCGCCCATGAATGGGATAAGGTAAATCCCTTTGGTTTTCATACCAAAGTGCTTCATGGCTTTAATATGGCCATATTCGTGAACAACCAGACAGGCAATTAATGCAAGTGCAAATTCAATTGAGAATAGCCATGAATAGGCCGCGACACTTGCCGCAGCGAGCATAGCTTTGACAACTTTGGCACTTTTTAATAGCTTGAACCCAAGTGAGGCTAAGCCAATCATACTGAATTTTTGCGTTTTAACAGGAGCGACTTCAGGCACTTGTTGTTCGATATCTTTAGTATTTCTCTGCCCTTGAGCTACTGTGTCATTATCAACCAAAATCGTGTAGTTAATGATAAAAGGCTGCCACTGGACATCAGCCTCTACTCTTACTTTTACAATGGTTTTACTGGTTTCAGTAATAATGTCATCAGTCGTTGCTCCCGCCATTGAAGCCGGGCGCGATAATTCGAATTCGTGCACATTGAAAGCCTGGTTATCTGCAGATGCCGATTTTTGAGAGACTAATTGATTATCCCAATAAAGTTGTTGCCAACCGGCCATAGAGCCTTCTAATCGTAGACGTTTGCCAAGGCATTCTATATTCAGCAGTTCCATATCTTTTACTGTTCCATTGTTGTGTGATGAGTCATGATGAGTGAAGTAGCGATGGTGAAATTGCTAGGCATTTTGCCCGATAGGTTGCAGTGACTCAAGCTAAATAGATTCAAGATATGCCACAGTGTCGATACCTTGCTTGATATCCGTAAACACCAGTTTTGCACTGCAGCAATGACCATTAAGGGTTGCATGTGTGCGTACGTATTGAATAAAGGTCACTAAATCTATGGGGTGCTGGCTTGCTCTAAATTGTGGTAATTCCGCTGTTGGGTGATAAGCCTGATGTTGTTGAGGGTGAGCTTGCGCCTCGATAACAATATCGAATGTAGAGCCCTCGCTATCTAATAATCTATCGTTACTACCTATGAGGTGCAGTTGTAAACAACAATACTCTAGCCAGTCAGTCTGATTAGCGAGGTAAATGAGCTCTTCACTTGCTTGCTGTTTTATAATTGCTGGCCAACAAATCGCTAGCATCGAATTCTTCTCTAATGGTCAATAAATTCAGTCAACTTGTTAACTGTTTCCTAAGTGCGATATTTAGTAAAAAAAGCGATTAGGTTTTTAACGTTGAATGTTTTATAAGTTGCTGTTTGATAGCAACAATTATCATGCTAATTGCTGCATTCGCTGATCGCAATCGGCCAAGTTAGAAATTAATGGCTACCATAATCGAAACTGATTTCATTATGGAGGTTTTTAACATGACAAGGGCCATGTTCACGCTGGGTGCGATTTTGCGCTGGGCCAATATGAATCTCTACATTGGCAAAGATGTGTTTCTCTGCTTGCACAAAATATTTACTGTAATAGCCATCCACTTCTTGCTGAAGTTGCTTACATTCTGCTTCAGCTTTCGCACGGCGATTGGCGATTTCTTTTTTCTCATCAAGCATCATTTTCACTTGCTCAATCATTCCGGCATCTGTTTGCCACTCCGTTTTTGGAGGCAGCTTTCTCAAGCGAGACTCGATATCTAATCCTGCGACAACAAGCTGCTTAGCTTGGTCATCACAGGCTTTAGCCTCAGCTTTGAGCTCAGTTTGATCCATGGCGCAATAAAGCTCAGTCTTAGTGCCAGCCGTTGCGCCAAAAGCTACAGCCTTAATGCCTTTTTTAGCGGTCGCTCGCCCACCGACAAGATCGCCTCGTCTGGCATTAGGATCGCTAACGGTAATGACATTGTCTGAGACTGAATGGCTATGAAGCAGTTGTTTAGTGACTAAGATGTCACTTTTGGCGGTTAAATTGGAATATTGCACAAACTGAGCACAGATTTGGCCACGGGCAGTAATATGGGTACTTAACTCATGCTCTTTAATTTGTCGGCCAATGACTCCTTTACTGACAATTACATCGCCTTGGGCTTCAAGGCTAGCTGAGTCTACAAACCCCATAACAGTAATGTCACCAGTGCTTTTTACTTTCATCCCCTCGTGGACATCGCCTGTGATTAAGACACTACCTTCAAAATCAACATGGCCGTATTTTACGTCAACATCTTTAATTTGCAGTACATCATCTACTTGCATACCTTTTGGTGTTTCAACAGGTTGACCAGATACTGTTGCGACAAGTTGGTTGGTATCGCTACTTAATAATTCAGTGCCATTACCCGGCTTCATTTGCAGATCTTTGCCCTCAATCTGCATGATAGGTTCCCCGTGTACGTTATAGCCTGGAGTACCGGTAGTCGCAGGCGTTTTTATCATTAAAACGTCGCCTGGCTTCACCATGATCATTGCGCCCAGATTTCGCATGTCGACAGAGCCATCTTCACGTTCTTGAGGTTGTAATAACCGTTCACGAGCAAGGGGGACTTGTCTTGTTAATGTTGCATTAATGCCATTTACAGCCAATTTGCCAATGGCGATTTGGCTACTGCAACTTTCACCCGGCGGTAAAATCGCTAATTGCTGGATCAGAGATTGAATTTTAGGTTTGCTTAATCCCATTTTGACTTTATGGGATTTTAGGGTGTTAAGGATCATTGGCAGTGAAGGGTCTTTCCCACCCCATGCTGATGCTAATGTCATAGAGGCCGACATTTTATCTTCGCTGATTTCTATGGTCACACTGCCATCAGCTCGTTCACCAATGATAAAAAATAACTCATGCTTACCATTGTCATGAGTGCTGAGGGCATTAACTTCAGCGACACAATTATGAATGTTGTGGGTTAACGGTTTCAGCATGGCAAACTCTGCCTGCGTCAGTAGCTGTTTTACGTCATCTTCAGAAATTGGCCCATGAATATTGGGCGTAACACGAAACTCTACTTGGGTTTGAGTTTCATTAAAAACAGCCATGCTCCAATCCAGCATAAAAACCCTTATTAGCCATGAGACTTAAATGCGTGTTAGCTCATGTATTGTTTTTCATAATGTGTGGTGTTGATATCAAAATGTAGCTGTTTTTATGAATAAAGACTAGATAATTATCAAGCTTATGAGCGCAAATTGAGAATTAGCACTCATCTTTCTTTAGTTGTTAATTTGTTGTTACTTATGGAAAAAGTACAATTTGTACTTATTATTTTCAGCAGGAACATTAACTTGGCCAAATTCAGCTGCAATTGTGTCTGCGTATGGAAGGTTACGGTTAGCCACAATTTGCCATACACCCTTGGCAGATAAACTGCTGGCGCTTTGCTTGACGAAATCTTTGGCAATATGTGTGGTGGCGGCTAATCCATCGTGAAACGGCGGATTAGAAATTATGCCGTTAAATTGCCCTTGTATTTGTTTAAAGCCATCTGATGGATAAACTTTAGCAGTCATCTGATTGGCAGCTAAGGTCAGCTCGCAGGCTTTGAGCGCCATTGCATTAATATCAATACATTCAACGTTAAGTTGTGGGTTTACTTTAAGCATTGCTGCACTTATAACGCCAGCTCCACAGCCGAAATCTAGAACTCTTCCCGATAATTCTGGCAGGTTTGACAGTAGTAATTCAGTACCTTGATCGAGCTTTTTCTCACTGAACACGCCAACAAGGTTACAAATAATAATGTCTCCTTGTGGTGTCGATAATGAATAGTGGCTGACCCAATCTTCAATCGAGAATATTGGTGCAATTGCGGTTAATTCAGCAATGAATAGTAAACAATGACGAGCATTATCGCGCTTTAATGGCGCAGAATAATAGTCAGGCAATAGTTTTGCTAAGGATTTTACTCCGCCTTTATTGTCGCCAATAACGATAAGCGTACCGCCAACAGATAGATGTTGAGCTGCTAATTGAAATAGGTAGGGCGCCAATGCTTTTGCTTTTGGAAAGTAGACAATGACAGTATCAAACTTCTGTTTGGTATCGTCAGGCAGTTGGTGACCAAAGTAGCTCGTAAGATGCGCTTTATCCTGTTTAGCCACATATTGATAATGATTAAAATCAAGCGCTAAGCTTGTAACTGATGCAGCATGACTAAGGAGCTCTGATGCGAGAGTATCGGCTTCATGGTTTAAAATCAGCAGGTGCTGGTTTTCGATGAATTGAACATTGCGCATTAAAACTTGAGAAGTGTTGGTGAGCACAGAATCGACCTTAATAAATTAACTCAGTTGTTATGAGGGCGATTATAGCAAAGAAGTGCTGAACTGTTTACGTTATCAAAGCGTGTTTATTAAAGGTAAACTTGCATAAAAAAGGGCACAGCTAATACTGCGCCCTTTCATCAAGAGATGAGATTTAGGGGTTATCGAGCAGCTTTAGGCAATAAACTCATCATCTTGGTGGCGATATCAATATTATCTTGGTGACCACTGAATAAAATTGCTCCTGGTCCAGCGGCAAACACTTGTACGTCATCAGCAGTGTGTCCTAAAGACGTCCAACCTGTGTTTGTACGAAGATCTATGACAGATAAAATGGTTGTAAATAGCTGCTTTTGTCCCTGCATTCTTGCAGCGCTAAGCTTAGCGATTTCTTCGTCTGTTGCCTCAAAACCAATGAGCTCGTTAAATCGTTTTTGCCATTCATCAGTTGCGATTAGAGCTTTTGCAATCATTTCAGGTGAAGCCGTTATCTGATGAAGAATCGCGGGCTCCCAAGCGTATTCATTATTTGCGCCGATAGATAGGCCACCGGTATTGTGGTCAGCAGTAACAACCATTAGCGTATCTTGGCGTTCACGAACAAATTGCTCCACAACCTCGATAGCATT
The DNA here is from genome assembly GCF_018100775.1 of Shewanella sp. MMG014. Taxonomy (NCBI): domain Bacteria; kingdom Pseudomonadati; phylum Pseudomonadota; class Gammaproteobacteria; order Alteromonadales; family Shewanellaceae; genus Shewanella; species Shewanella sp. MMG014. Next base: position 227,882 of record NZ_JAGJDZ010000006.1, on the reverse strand, counting down.
AGCGAACTCATCCATTTCTCCCATGGCCGTGGCGATATCATTTGAATGGCCAGCCCAGTCGATTAGGCTACCTTCAACCATTAAGACAAAACCTTGCTCGTTTTGAGATAATAATTCTAATGCTTTTTGAGTTAAGGTGCTGAGTTTGTGTCCTTGTTTGTCATCGATGACCCAAGGCAGTTGCACATCGGCAAACAGTCCTAGCACTTTAGGTTCGGTTATAGAGTCTAATTGAGCAAACTCTGTGATGTGCTGATAACCTTTATCGGTAAATTGCTTCAGTAAGGCTTCTGAAAAGTATTTTTGTCCGCCACCTAAAATGGCATCTGCATCAGAGTTAAGGTAGTCCTCAGCGATTTCGACGTAGTTTCTGCGGTGTTCATTATGGGCAAGAAAAGCCGCTGGTGTGGCATGATTTACCTGAGATGATACAGCTACGCCAGTCGATAAACCTCGCTTTTTAGCCATTTCCATAATGGTTGTCAACGGACGTTTATTTTCATCAACAGCAATGGCACCGTTATAGGTTTTAAAGCCCGTCGCTAAGGCTGTGGCTGATGCGGCTGAATCTGTGACATATCCGCTAACAGGTGCTGGGTAAGTGCTTGACATACCGACAAGTAAGCGATCAAACACTGTTTGTTCAATCTCTTGTGTTTCAGGGTTATCTTTAAAATAGCGGTAGGCGGTGGTGTATGCGGGACCCATACCATCACCAATCATAATGATCATATTCTTGGGTTTAGCCGGGCCTGAAGTTTGTTTTGCTTTTTTATTAGGAGTATTAGTGATGGGCGCGACAATAGGTGTTGATGAGTCCTTGCTTGGAGCTGTGTCAGAATTTGTGGCTTGTGGTGTTGTGCTTGGAGCACTAGAAACAGTGGTATCAGAAACGCTAGAAACTTGAACCTGTACTTGATTGGTCTGTTTGGTTGCTGCAAGCATATTGGCTTCTGCTAATGGCTGACTTGCCATAGAAACCGATGAGAAACACAGAGTCATCCCAAGCATTAAGCTCAGTGTTGTTCTTATTGTCATGATAAATCCTGAAGTAAAATTAAGGCTCAACTTGATGGTAAATGACCGTCATTATTGAGCCTATAATATTGTTAAGCTTGTTTATTGATTCGTGCTTCAATTGCGTCCATTAGCATGCCGGTAATATCGACATCAAACGCAGCTTCAATTTCTTTGATGCACGTTGGACTAGTAACATTGATTTCGGTGAGCTTATCACCGATAACATCTAACCCAACAAAGATGAGGCCTCGCTTTTTAAGTTCAGGCCCTAATGTGCGTGCAATATGAAAATCGCTTTCAGATAGCGGCTGAGCAACCCCGCTGCCACCTGCCGCTAAATTACCTCGGGTTTCACCTTTCATGGGTATACGTGCAAGTGAGTAAGGGACTGGCTCACCATCAACAACTAAAATACGTTTATCACCTTGTTTAATTTCAGGGATAAAGCCTTGCGCCATGGCGTAACGAGTACCGTGTTCGGTTAGCGTTTCTAAAATAACGCCAATGTTCGGGTCATCTTGCTTTACACGGAAAATTGATGCACCACCCATACCATCAAGTGGTTTAAGAATAATATCGCCTTTTTCAGCGAGGAAAGCACGGATGCGTTTGGCATCACGAGTTACCACGGTTTCAGGGGTAAACTCTGGAAACCAAGCAGTGAACAATTTTTCATTCGCATCACGCAAACTTTGTGGTTTGTTGACGATTAAAACGCCTTCTTCTTCAGCGCGTTCAAGCATGTAAGTGGCATAAATGAACTCAGTATCAAATGGCGGATCTTTACGCATTAAAATGACATCTAAGTCAGCAAGTGGCGTATCTTCGCTGTCGCCTAATTCAAACCATTTAGTGGCATTATCTTCAACTGTCAGTGAACGCATGGTTGCCATTGCCTTGCCATTTACCATAGCGAGATCTTGCATTTCCATATAATACAGTTCGTAACCACGAGATTGGGCTGCCATTAACATTGCAAAGCTAGAGTCTTTTTTAATGTTAATGTCGCTGATTGGATCCATTACTATGCCGAGCTTAATCATACTTTATCCTTATTTTCTCAATGCTTATTATCATTGATTAACCGATATCACCGAAACGTAGTTGCAACGCGGTAATCGCAGTCAGTGAAGCTGTTTCTGTGCGTAATACTCTAGGGCCAAGTAACACATCCGTAAATTGATGTGTTTCCGTCATGGCGATCTCTTCTTCTGATAGACCGCCTTCAGGGCCAATTAATAACCGAACCTTGGTATTTTCTAGCGATAGTCCATTAATGCCATGTGCAGCACGCGGGTGCAGATTTAACTTTAATGCGTCAGTTTGCTCAGCACACCATTGATTAAGTGTCATTGCAGGCCTGACTTTCGGTACGAAACTACGTCCCGATTGTTCACAAGCACTGATGACAATTTTTTGCCATTGGCTGATTTTCTTTTCTAAACGCTCGCCACTTAATTTGACCCCACAGCGGTCAGAAAAGAGCGGGGTGATAGTGGTTACGCCCAATTCAACTGACTTTTGAATGGTAAAGTCCATTCTGTCACCTCGAGATATCACTTGACCTAAATGTAAGTCTAGTGGTGACTCTGAATTATTTGGCGTATTTTCAACGATTTCAACGGTGACGTTTTTTTTGTTTGCACTGATTATTGTTGCCAAATAATCGTTGCCATTTCCAGTAAATAAACGGATGTTTTCGCCTTCGGTCATTCGCAGAACACGACCAATGTGCGCAGCACCATCTTCGTCTAGTTTTACGAGCTGATTAACAGCAAGATCATTGATTGGTTGGTAAATTCTTGGGACGCGCATAGTAAATCCTTAATCAATGAGGCCGAGATTCTGACATTGTTTTAAGACAAAATTATTATGATTGCCTTGATTCTCTGAAATTAATTTATCTCTTAAACATTCAACCTTATCAACTGGATAAGTTTTATCCCATGCGTTGAATAAGCGTTTCTGGCTAGCAGAGATAGCTAAACCATAGGTTTGCTGCATGTAAAAGTAGGTACGAGCAATTGCGCCGCGGCTTTGCTTTGGCGGCTGTGCTTTGCGGCCTTTAAAGTCAACAACCATAGCACATTGGCCATATTGTGTGGCTTCTCCATTCCATTCGCTAAAGCGGTAGTTGCTTCTATCGCCATTAACTTCACCAACAGCAGGGGTTAGATTGTGTAAATCGGCTTCCATTTTCTTAAATTCTGCACTGGTTCTGCCGCAATTCTTACGACCGCCATTTTGCCAGCACTGCAACTGATGACCAAACTCCCATGCAGGGACAACATGCTCCCACTCGATTCGATTTGCTCGTGGAATTTGTTTGCGTACTTGGTAACCACAGCTATCTAGGTTTGGTTTCCATTGTTTACCAATCACTTCAATATCACAACCGCAATAAAAGCTACTCATTGGTAATGACTGACTATATATCTTTTGGGCAATTTTTTTCGCACTTCTAAAACTTGATGGATGTTGGGCTGCTTGCGCACTAGCACTCGTAATAGTTGTGATAACAAATAACACGATACCCATTTGGAACAGATTTGAAACTTTTAAATACGGCACAATAAACCCTAACGACATTCAATACGGCACAGGCTATACGGGTTGGTTTAGCCTGATATTTGCAAAGGATGGTAAGGGATTGAAACTTGGGATGCAATCAGAACTGTGGATTGTATTTTGGATTTTAACTTCCAGACCATAAGCACATATTTTGCATTATTAAATAGCAGATTATTGCGGAAGTTATTGCGAAAGAGTTAATGGCGTTAATACTTGCTGACAAGATTTGCAGCGGTACTGTGTTTGATGACGTTGCACTTTATTGTGGCGCCTAATGGATAACATGATAGGACCACAGTCACAACGATATTGAAATTGCTTACCTGCAACGGATTGAGTATTCAGCTGATGGGTCGTATCGGCAGGTACATTAAATATATTAGTCATGATGTTTTGCCACTCTTGCCCGTGGGGCTTAACCCGACCATACAGTTGAAAACTGAGTAAATGGCTGATTTCATGAGGCACAACTTGATCGATAAATTCAGTGATATTTTCTTCAAGTAATACAGGGTTAAACCTGAGCTTATTTAATTGGAGGTGAGCCGTTCCTGCGCTTTTTCCTCTTAAGGTAAATTGGATAGTAGGGCGAGGGAATTGACGTTTCAATAAGCTTTCTGCTTGCAGATAGTCAGCTTCTACTTTGCGTAAAATTTGTTGTTGCGCCTCAGTTTTAGGTAAACAAGTTTTCATCGATGCTTTATCGTTGGGAATACTTGGTGCAGCGTGGTTTATTGATGACTGCGTTTGACGACGGAACAATGATTTAAGCATATTTGGCTTAGCTAAAAGGCTTGTTGAAAACGTTTATAGTGAATAAGGAAATGAAGACATCGAGCTTGATTATAGCGTGTAGAATCGTCCTGCCGCAAACCTTGAGATAATAGCATGCGGCAAGATGAGTGATGCTGCAGTTATTCTGCAGCGGCAAGTTTTATCATGTCGACGATTTGTTCAACAATGGCCCATTCCGTATCGGCATCATAACCACTGACTCTCGGGGTATGAATGTGCCCAACAGGAATATCACGGTTAAACTGCTGTTTTAACAAGATACTACGATAAGATATTTCATTGGACAAATAGCCGCCGCCAGAACCTTCAACTGATGTTTCATTGGCTAATTCGTAAATGTTTTTCGCATCAAATTGTCCACGGCTCACGGTGGTGACTTGATGATTGTCATTGACCTTCCATTTACCCTCTACTTGTTGCATTGCGCTAACAGGCAGTGAGAACTCAACAAATTCAGGACCGTTTAATGTTCCTCCATTGAACAGCGGAGCTTGTGGAGCAGTTTTACTGGCACCAGTATAAACATTGAGATTATCAGGCGCTGCAGCACTTCGACCTCTTGCAGGAAAACGCTCAATATCAAAATCATCTCGCCCCATACTGACGGTGAAAATCATATCAATACTGTTATCGCGATACATAGGTGTCAGTAGAGATTCAATCATACCGTCATCGAAATCAGCAAAACGAACTGGGATCATCACAGTTTCGATTTGAGCTTGTTTACCATTAACGTCGAACGTCATGCCATCAAGTGCTAATGCAGTTAATCCTGAAGGGTTACTTTGAGTGATGTCTTTGTCTAAAAAGAAAGGGTCAAAGCCAGTGACTAGGATCTTTATTCGAGTTTCTGGTTTAAAGTGAATATCGCTTAACCCGCGAGATGACTTCTCAAATGCGTTAATCAGAATGTCGCGCTGCCAAGGCACTATATTGTAACCAGCATCTGCTGTTTTTAAGGTTTTTCGCATTGCTAAGCGGCTCCAGTAGAGCGCGCGATCATCGTAGTTACCTGCTTTAACATCGGCGACTGCCTGTTGCCAAAGCTTGGTTCCTTGTGATGCCACCATTTGCGTAATGGCCAGTTCATCCGTTGATGAATTGAGCTTATTATCTAATTGTGTATTAAGGTTATCAAAGCGGTTAGCCACATCTGCCATCACTTCCATCACATTAGGTAGGCGCAATTCTTCTACATTTAGGCTGCTTGATTCATTTTGCGCATAGGCGGGATTAACACTGAGCAACATTGCTACAGCTAATGTGCTTGTGATTAAGGGCTTGAACATGGCTATTCCTTTAGAATGTCTTTGTTATTGTTTAATTTAACACGGCTAGATCGCTAATTCATTATAGATTGTAATGATTCCTGACTACTATAACGTTTGGCGAAGAAGTCTAAAAATGCACTGATATTACTGGCTAACTGGCGGCGGCTTGAGTAAACCCCATAAACTTTAAATGGTTCCATCGGCCATTCTTGCAACAGTGGCACTAATGTTCCTGCGGCTAACTCTTGCTTACAACTGGTATTTGATAACATCGCAATGCCAAAGTCATCTTGAGCGAGTCGCTTAACCATACTGGCACTATTAACGCGTACTTTGCGTTTAAAGGTGGCCATTGTTTTACGGCTCCCTTTACCAACAGGCCATATTGGTGCTGATAAGCTTGTTCCTAATAATATCCCACTGTGCTGAGCTAGCTCTTGGGGCGTCGCTGGCGTGCCCGATTTTTTGAGATAACCAGGACTTGCGACTAAAATAGGTTGGCGCTCAAAAAGCAATCGAGCGACTAAGTCAGAGGATTCTAACGGCCCGTACTTGATGGCGATATCATAGCCTTCACCCACTAAGCCTACATTACTGTCGGTAAATTGAACATCCAGCTCAATGTTGGGGTAAAGACGCATGAAGCTACTACATAAGTTAGCAATGACTTCTTGAGAAAATGACACTGGAATTGCGATACGCAAAGACCCCGAAATATCGCTATGGGTATTTTCAATAATGGCCTTGGCGGCATCAATTTCTTGGCTAATCGAATCGCAATGCTGAAAGAATAATGCACCAACTTGGGTTAGGCTTAAATTACGCGTGTCCCGTTGCAATAAACGCACGCCAAGTTGCTCTTCTAATTGAGCTACTTTGCGACTTATGGTTGATTTTGGTTGTCCGATGTCTCGGGCGGCTTGCGAAAAGCCTTTTGCTCTAACTACTGCTGCAAACAGCATCATACCGTTTAAATCAGGCACTTTAGCCTCACTGTCTCAAAAATGGAACAAAGCGTCTTCGACAGTTTAATGGTAATTGGACAGCGAACAAAGTTATATTTACCGACTAAAAATTTTAGAGGCTATAAAAGCAGAGGATCTAAGGATGACTAGCAAAAAGCAGCCCGTAAACAAGACAGTACAACAAGTGGCTGATCCACTATTTTTACAAGCGGAACATTTAGCTAAAGATTTTTCGCTTTTCCCAGCCCACAGTAAGCAGACATTAGCTGAAGAAGTTAAAGGTCTACTTTCTGAAGATGCTATCCAATCGAATTTAAAAGAATTGTCGACACTTGATGTTGACAGTTATGTATCTAAGGTTATTCAACCGACTCAAGATAAAAACCGCCCAAGTGCCAAGCGTGTGATTGCAGACCTTAAAGGTAAGCTGATCACTGAAGAGCATTTAGGCTCTTTTTACAGTGCTGAAATTGAATTAAATTTCGGTTCTCGTACTCGCCGTGTTGGTTTTATCGCTCAAGAAAGAACCACATCTAATGGCGCGTGGATGCCAGAGCATCACTTAGCGGCATGTAAAGCGATTCGTCATTTTGCTGAGTTATCAATGCCAATCGTATACCTCATTGACACTCCAGGTGCTGATGCGGGTGAAGTGGCTAACAGTCAAAACCAAGCACACTCGATTTCAAAAGCGATTGCTGAAAGTGCCAACGTTGATGTTCCAACCGTTGGTATTGTCATTGGTGCGGGTTACTCAGGCGGTGCAATTCCATTAGCTGCAGCCAACATCTTATTGTCATTACGTGATGGTATTTTCAATACTATTCAGCCTCAAGGTTTGCAATCAATTGCCCGTAAATATAACTTGTCTTGGCAGGAATGTGCTAAGTCAGTCGGTGTATCACCAGAAGAGTTACTTTCTGCAGGTTGTATCGACGGTATCGTTGATTTCTCACCATACGATAAAGATGAGCGCCAACATAATTTACGTCGTGCAATTATCAGTGGTATTGAAGCAGTAGAGAAAGCAGCAATTACTTTCGTTCGTGATTCTGATGATTTACGTGAGCATTATGACCGCAGTTTGTCGCGTTTCTTAGACCCATCTAAGAACTTAGCTGCACTTGAAAATAACCAAGGTTTGGCTGTGGCGAACAGCCCGACCATGCACCATAACTTATTTGGCAGTGCATATCGTTACCTACGTTATTTAACCTTACGTAGCCGTATTCATTCTATTTCTGTTGAACAGTATGGTCGCTTGTCGAAAGTCAGTGTGCCTGAAGGTGATTTATTAGCACGTATTCAGCAAGAACAAGACAGTGTTTTCCAAGCATGGTTATCAACGCCAGATAAGCTAGTTTACGATGAAGAATTGAATAAGCTTTGGGGCACATTCGACAGTAAACGTAGCGAAATTTCAGCTGAACGTAACGTCATTACTCGTTTCATTCTTGGTGAGCCAAAAGAAAACTATAAAAAAGCACGTAAGGCATTGTTATTCAACATTGGTTGGTCGCTATATCATCGCTGGAAAAGCAATGCTGCGAACAACTTTAAAGGCTTAATCAAGTACCTTGAGTCTTTACCTGCTTCAACAACACAAGCGCCATGGCCTGAGCTTAATCAGTTAACCGTGCTTGATATTGTTGTTAATGATGAGCTGCGTGAAGACTTTATTTGGCAATGTCACAACGTACTTATCTTCAATGCGTTATATGACAATGTGGTTCAAAATTTAGCATCGATTTCTAAAGAAGCGATGATGTCTAAAAGCTTATCGCGTGAATCAGTTGATAAGCTATTACATACTTCTATCGACACTGCATTATCTACTAATGATGATGCCAATGATAAAAGTAAGTTCTACAAGTGGCTTAAATTCTTCATGGGTCAATCGAACCGTGCTGAACTGCTGACTCGTGTTGAGCAATGGAAGAGTGTTGGTTTCCCGCAATTAAACGACAGTTTATTCGTGATCTTAACTTACTTCTTTGAACGTTTATTACCAGAATACTTTGACAGTGAAGAAGACCATTCTAAGTACACGGGTGCAATTAACCCTGTGCGCATTGGTCGTCGTAAAGACTTCTGGAACCGTTTGACTATGGGTTACCAAGATTTACTTATCCAAAAAGTTTTACGTGATGAAAAACGTCAAGGAAAAATGGGTTGGGAAAGTGTGATTGCTAAGTTCTTCACAGAATTCGAAGAGCTAAATGGCGACAAAATGTCGGCAAACCAACTTAACTTCCCTGGTTTCCGTTTATCTATTGAAGATGCATTAGATAAAAGCATTCGCCCATGTGGTTTAATCACAGGTCTTGCTGACTTTGAACATGGCGAAAGCAAATTACGTGTAGGTGTTGCGGTATCAAATATTGCATTCCAAGCGGGTGCATTTGATATGGCGAGTGCTGAGAAGTTCAGCGCGCTATTGATTGAATGTGCTAAGCGTAAATTACCTGTCGTTTGTTTCATCAGTTCAGGTGGTATGCAAACTAAAGAAGGTGCAGCGGCGCTATTCTCAATGGCTGTGGTTAATGACCGTATTACCCGTTTTGTTCGTGATAACGAATTACCAGTATTGATGTTTGGTTTTGGTGATTGTACTGGTGGTGCTCAAGCAAGTTTTGTAACGCATCCTTTAGTGCAAACTTACTACCTATCAGGTACAAATATGCCGTTTGCGGGTCAAATGGTTGTTCCTGCTTACTTGCCGTCTACTGCAACGTTATCTAACTACTTATCAAAAGTACCTGGTGCAATGACGGGGTTAGTGCATAATCCATTCAGCGACACACTCGATAGCCATTTATCAAGCATTGATCCGTTAATGCCACTACCGACATTACATGCCCATGATGTCATTGCGAAAGCATTATCAAGCTTAGTGCCGGAAGTGAAAGCGATAGAAGAGAAAATCGTTCAAGACGATCCTCGTATGCTGATGAAGCCAATTGACAAAGTCTTGGTTCACGCACGTGGCTGTACAGCGGTTAAATTGATCCGTAAGGCACATGATAATGACATCAATGTTGTTCTTGTTGCTTCAGATCCTGATATGACCTCAGTGCCAGCAGATATGTTGAAAGTTAACGATAAGCTGGTTTGTATTGGTGGTAACACCTCAGATGAAAGTTACTTAAATGCATACTCTGTTCTGAAAGTGGCTGATTACGAAAACGTAGATGCACTTCACCCTGGTATTGGTTTCTTATCTGAAAGCCCGCAGTTTGCTGCATTGTGTGTAAACAATGGCGTTAACTTTGTTGGTCCTAGCGTTCATTCAATGACGACTATGGGTAACAAGTCGAATGCAATTAAGACTTCGCAAGCGCAAAATGTGCCTGTTGTACCTGGTTCACATGGTATTTTAACTAATGCTGAACAAGCAGTGAATGTGGCCATTGAAATTGGTTACCCAGTATTGCTTAAAGCGGTACAAGGTGGTGGCGGTAAAGGTATCCAGGTTGTCACTAAGCCTGAAGACATGATTGGCTTATTCCAAAAAACCTCTACTGAAGCGGCTGCAGCATTTGGTAACGGTGATTTATACCTTGAGAAATACGTGACTTCACTTCGTCACATCGAAGTGCAATTGTTACGTGATAAGTTTGGTAACACCAAAGTATTGGGTATTCGTGACTGTTCAGTTCAACGTAATAACCAAAAAGTAATCGAAGAGTCTGGTTCAACCATGTTGCCTGAAGAATTGAAGCAACGTGTACTGGAGTATACGCGTGCTTTAGGTGATGCGACTGATTACATGGGTGCTGGTACGGTTGAGTTTATTTACAACCTTGATGCTAACGAAGTGTACTTCATGGAAATGAATACACGTCTACAAGTAGAGCATCCAGTTACTGAAGCAACATCAGGTATTGATATTGTTAGCGCTCAGTTCGATATTGCTGCAGGTCGCTCAATTGAAGATTTACAGCCTGTTGAGCAAGGTTACGCGATGGAAGTACGTGTCACTGCTGAAAAAGCAGCTTTAGATAGCGAAGGTGTACTTCAATTATTACCAAACCCTGGCATGATAACTGAGTGCGTGATGCCAGAAGGTGAAGGTATTGAGATTATTTCTATCGCTGAAACTGGTAAGGAAGTATCGCCATACTACGATAGCTTAATCGCACAAATCATTATCCGTGGTGAGTCACGTGAAGATGTTGTCTCTAAGATGTCTGCATATCTAGACAGTGTCGTTATCAAGGGTATTGCGACTAACATTCCATTACTGAAGCTAATTCTGAAAGATGCCACCTTTAACCAAGGTGTTTACGATACGAATTATCTGCCACGCCTAATGGCAGAGCTAGACGTACCTGCATTGGTTGCTGAAATGGAAGCAGCGGCTGAAACTGTTGGTTTAGATACTGAATCATTACGTGTTGCTGAGAGTAATGAACTTAAAGTACTCGCACAAGGTGCCGGTATCTTCTATACCTCTCCAGCGCCAGGTGAGCCTGACTTCGTTAAAGAAGGTGACATTGTCACTGTCGATCAAACTTTAGCGCTTACAGAAGCGATGAAGATGTTCTCACAAGTCACATTAGCCGGCTTTAACCGTCAAAATGCGATTCTTTACCCTGAAAATCAGAAGTACCGTATCGAACGTATTCTGAATGGTAACGGTCAGCAAGTATCACAAGGCGACTTACTGTTTGTTATTTTACCGATTGACGGTGAGTAATAATGAACAAGCCATAATGTAATGTTTATGGCGATGATATAGCAAAAATCCTCAGTTTATGGCTGGGGATTTTTTTATGGAAATTACCAGCAAGTTTTAACGAATAGCATGTTTGTTTTGATACAAATTGGCTTTTTTGTTGCTAATTGCACGAAATTTACCTCGGTTGAGCTAGCCGTTGTCAAAAATGCGGTGTTTTAACATAAAAAATTAAGTTGTTTGAAAAATAAACAATAACTTTTATTTTGTTGTTTTATTTAGAAATATTGAAATTAATGACAATTTTTTTATGCGAAATGTGATAAATTTTGCAAGTCTCATTTGCGCATTTGAAGGTTCCCACTTACAATATGCGCCTTAAATAACCAGATGTGCGGTGTGTCTAGCTTTTTTACATACTCCGTTTACCTCTTAACTAATCATTAAAGTTGAATCATGACCGAATTATCCAAATACAGAAACATTGGTATCTTCGCTCACGTTGACGCGGGTAAAACCACGACCACCGAGCGTATCCTAAAGCTAACCGGTAAGATCCATAAGATCGGTGAAGTACATGATGGTGAATCTACTACTGACTTCATGGAACAGGAAGCTGAGCGCGGTATTACTATTCAGTCAGCAGCAGTAAGCTGTTTCTGGAATGACCACCGTTTTAACGTTATCGACACTCCAGGCCACGTTGACTTCACAGTTGAAGTATATCGTTCGCTTAAAGTTCTTGATGGCGGTGTAGGTGTATTCTGTGGTTCTGGTGGTGTTGAGCCTCAGTCAGAAACTAACTGGCGTTATGCTAACGAATCAGAAGTTGCGCGTATCATCTTCGTAAACAAATTAGACCGTATGGGTGCTGATTTCTTACGTGTTGTTAAGCAAACTCAAGACGTTCTAGCTGCTAATCCATTAGTTATGGTTTTACCGATTGGTATCGAAGACGAATTCTCTGGTGTTGTTGACCTATTAACCCGTAAAGCATGGGTTTGGGATGAAACAGGCCAAGCAGAAAACTACAAGATTGAAGACGTTCCAGCTGACATGGTTGACTTGGTAGAAGAATACCGCGAAATGTTAATCGAAACTGCTGTTGAGCAAGACGACGATCTAATGGAAGCTTACATGGAAGGCGAAGAGCCATCTATGGAAGACATCAAGCGTTGTATCCGTAAGGGTACTCGTACAATGGACTTCTTCCCAACATACTGTGGTTCTGCGTTCAAGAACAAAGGTATGCAGCTTCTTCTTGATGCTGTTGTTGATTACTTACCTAACCCAGTTGAAGTTGATCCACAACCTCTTACTGATGAAGAAGGTAATGAAACTGGCGAACACGCAATCGTTGATGCAGATGCTCCATTAAAAGCGCTTGCATTCAAGATTATGGATGACCGTTTCGGTGCACTAACTTTCGTACGTATCTACTCAGGTCGTATTAAGAAGGGTGACACTATCCTTAACTCTGCAACAGGTAAAACTGAGCGTGTTGGCCGTATGGTTGAGATGCAAGCAGATGAGCGTAACGAATTAGATTCAGCTCAAGCTGGTGACATTATCGCTATCGTAGGTATGAAGAATGTTCAAACTGGTCACACTTTATGTGATGTTAAACATCCTTGTACTCTTGAAGCAATGGTATTCCCAGAGCCAGTAATCTCTATCGCTGTAGCACCTAAAGATAAAGGTGGTTCAGAGAAAATGGGTATCGCTATCGGTAAAATGATTGCAGAAGATCCATCTTTCCGCGTAGAAACTGACGAAGATTCAGGCGAAACCATCCTTAAAGGTATGGGTGAGCTTCACTTAGACATTAAAGTAGACATCCTTAAGCGTACTTACGGTGTTGACTTAATTGTTGGTGAGCCTCAAGTTGCTTACCGTGAAACTATCACTAAAGTTACAGAAGATAGCTACACGCATAAGAAACAGTCTGGTGGTTCTGGTCAGTTCGGTAAGATCGACTACGTTATCCGTCCAGGTGAGCAAAACTCTGGCTTCACTTTCAGCTCTTCAGTTGTTGGTGGTAACGTACCTAAAGAATTCTGGCCTGCAGTTGAGAAAGGTTTCGCTAGCATGATGAACACCGGTACTGTTGCTGGTTTCCCTGTGTTAGACGTTGAACTAGAACTTACTGATGGTGCTTTCCACGCAGTTGACTCGTCAGCTATCGCGTTCGAAATCGCTGCTAAAGGCGCATTCCGTCAGTCTATGCCTAAAGCCGGTGCACAACTTCTTGAGCCTATCATGAATGTTGACGTATTCAGCCCAGAAGACAACGTAGGTGACGTAATTGGTGACCTTAACCGTCGTCGTGGTATGATCAAAGACCAAATGGCTGGTGTTACTGGTGTTCGTATTAAAGCTGACGTACCGTTATCAGAAATGTTCGGTTACATCGGTTCACTACGTACTATGACATCTGGTCGTGGCCAATTCTCTATGGAATTCGCTCACTACGCACCATGTCCAAACAGTGTTGCTGAAAAAGTAATTGCTGAAGTTAAAGAGCGTGAAGCTAAGAAGTAATTCTTAACTAAACCCTTTAATTAAAAACCGCTGCCTTTGCAGCGGTTTTTTTATGCTTAAAATTCAATACTGAGAGTTTGTCTATTCGGTTTTTATTAAGAGAAAGTAACGAGCATCTTTACGTGTTTGAAGCGTCGTAGCGCCTTGTGACTTATATATCAAGATGTAAAATGTAGGCAAAAATAGTATCAAGGAAGAGTCATGATTAAAGTAAGGCGCTTTACCACAAGCGACATAAAGCCTTTATGGCAGCTAAAGCTTAACACTATTCATAATGTTAACCGTCAGCACTATTCGTTAGCTGAGGTGACCGCGTGGGCGCCCCATGAATACAATGAAAGCGCTTGGGTAGAAAGAGTGACAAAAATTAATCCGTTTGTGGCTGAGGTTAATCATGTGATTGCAGGTTTTGCAGATCTTCAAGATGATGGTTACATCGATCATTTCTACTGTAGCGCAGACTTTCAGAGACAAGGTGTGGGTGCTGCATTAATGCAAGCCATCTTCAATAAGGCTACAAAGTTAAAGCTTAACAGTTTGTATGCTGAAGTGAGTATTACCGCAAAACCATTTTTCAGCCGATATGGCTTTGTGGAAGAAGAGGCTCAAAGAGTGGAAGTTAGAGGTCAGAAGATTAATAACTTTGTCATGCGCAAAGTACTGTAAAAATACTTTATAAAGTGCTGTAGAAAATTAACAGCCATAAAAAATGCCACAGTCATAGGACGGTGGCATTTTATTGTTTGTAATATTCTGACTCAATAAAGCTTAGTTAGTGTGAGTGTTACCCACTAACGCTTCTTTATTATCAGCTTGTGCAACGTGACACTGAACACAGAAGTAATATTTATCATCAAACTTACCGTCTGCACTTAAGTGAGACTCATGCACTGGTGTCGCTTTCATGCGAGCTGCTTTTTCTGTGCTGTGACAGGTTAAGCACCCATTTTTCTTGGTTGTTAGTTTATAAGAGTCTTTATGCGGAATGAGCGGCGGCATATGTACAAAATCTCTTTCTAAAGCTGTCCCACGACTTGGGTAAGTCGCTTTAGCTTCTGCAGGTAACGTATCAGTAATGGCTACGTCTCCGGCAAGTGATTTAACATTTACAGGTGCGGCAGCTTCTTGTGCTTGTTGGCCTGAGCAAGCGCTAAGACTGAGCACTATCGCAGCAAGGCTGAGTATTTTCTTCATGATTTACACTCCGTCATATCCATTATGTTTCATCATCAATGGATAGAGAAAATTAGTGATGTTGTCATGCCTCAATATCGTTTAAAGAGGCATGACAGTCAGTCAAATTAGGCTTTAACAATCTTCACAGGACACTTCTTGAAGTCCGTTTCTTTAGATAACGGATCAGTCGCATCGAGTAATAACTTGTTTACCAGCTGTCTAGCGTCAAAGAATGGCATAAATACCACGCCGACAGGCGGTTTGTTACGGCCTTTGGTTTCAACACGTGTTTTAACTTCTCCACGTGGAGAAATCACTTTCACTTCATCACCATTTTTAAGACCACGACTACTCGCATCTTTAGGGTGCATGAATACCTGTGCATCTGGATATGACTTGTGTAGCTCAGGTACACGTGCAGTCATACTTGCTGTATGCCAGTGTTCAAGAACACGTCCCGTAGACATCCATAAGTCGAATTCTTCATTTGGCTCTTCCGCTGCTGGCTCGAATGGTAGAGCGAAAATAACTGCGCGACCATCAGGCTTTCCGTAGAAGTTATAACCTTCACCCGCTTTAACGTATGGGTCACTGCCTTCAACGAAGCGACGAACTGTTTCAGTACCGTTAACAACAGGCCAGCGTTTACCGCGGTTTTCGTGGTAGTTTTCAAAGGTATCTAAGTCATGACCATGGCCACGACCAAACTGTGCGTACTCTTCAAACAGACCCTTTTGAAGGTAGAAACCGAATGCATCATTTTCATCGTTGTAGTCGCCTTTACACTCAGAAGTAGGGAATTTATCCACTACACCATTTGCGAACAAGATGTCATATAACGTTTTTTCAGCGTATTCAGGTTTTTTAGCAATTAATTCAGCAGGCCATACTTCTGACACTTTGAAGCGCTTAGAGAACTCAACAAGTTGCCACAAATCAGACTTAGCGCCTTCCGGTGCTTTAACTTGCTGATGCCACATATGAGTACGACGTTCAGCGTTTCCGTAAGCCCCTTCTTTTTCTACCCACATTGCTGTTGGAAGAATCAAGTCAGCGGCAGTTGCGGTAACCGTTGGGTATGGATCAGATACCACGATGAAGTTTTCAGGGTTACGGAAACCAGGGTAAATTTCATCATTGATATTAGGACCAGCCTGCATGTTATTGGTACACATAGTCCAGTAACAATTTAACTTGCCATCTTTAAGCATACGGCTTTGAAGAACGGCGTGATAACCTGGTTTAGGCGGGATAGTGCCTTCAGGTAATTGCCATAAATCTTCAGTCATCGCACGATGTTTAGGGTTAGCAACGACCATATCTGCAGGTAGACGGTGAGCGAATGTACCGACTTCACGAGCCGTACCACAAGCTGATGGTTGGCCAGTTAACGAGAACGGGCTGTTGCCTGGGGTAGCAATTTTACCGGTTAACAAGTGAATGTTATAAAGCATGTTGTTTGCCCAAACACCACGAGTATGTTGGTTAATACCCATGGTCCATAAGCTCATGATCTTGATGTTAGGATCAGCGTAAGCTTTTGCCATTTCCTCAAGATTCTCAACAGGTACACCACTCATTTCTGAAGCGTATTCAGCAGTGTATGTGCTAACGAACTTCGCGTATTCTTCAAACGAGATAGGCTTAGATTTACCGTTACCTGGGTTTTTCGCTTTCTGCTCTAATGGATGCTCTGGACGTAAGCCATAACCAATGTCAGTGACACCTTCAGCGAAGTTTGTGTGTTTGTTAACGAAGTCTTTATTAACCGCATCGTTTTGAATGATGTAGTTAGCAATATAGTTCAAGATAACTAGGTCAGACTGTGGCTTAAATACCATTGCGTTGTCGGCAAGCTCGAAGCTGCGGTTTTCAAACGTTGATAAAACGTGAACCTTGCTGCCTGCGTGGCTTAAACGACGGTCAGTTAAGCGAGACCATAAAATTGGATGCATTTCTGCCATGTTCGCGCCCCAAAGCACGAAATGATCTGCCGCTTCGAAGTCGTCATAACTACCCATTGGCTCATCAATGCCAAAAGTACGCATGAAACCACCCACTGCAGATGCCATACAGTGACGTGCGTTAGGATCGATGTTGTTGGTTAAGAAGCCAGCTTTATGCAATTTAGATGCAGCGTAGCCTTCCCAAATTGTCCATTGGCCAGAACCAAACATACCAACTGAAGTTGGCCCTTTTTTGGCGATGCTTTCTTTCCACTTGTCAGCCATAGTGTCTAGAGCAACATCCCAACTAACAGGAGTGAACTCACCTTCTTTGTCATACTTGCCATCTTTCATTCTTAATAATGGCGAAGTTAAACGATCCTTACCGTACATGATCTTAGACAGGAAGTAGCCTTTAACACAGTTAAGACCTTTGTTAACTGGGCTTTCTGGGTCACCTTGAGTCGCAACAACTTTACCGCCTTTTGTTCCGACTAATACACTACAACCTACACCACAGAAACGACATGGGGCTTTATCCCATTTAATTTCTGCAGATTTCTCTTCTGCTTGAACCATTTTGATTGGTAAGGCAAGCCCAACAGCCGACGCGGCTGCAGTAGCGGCATTGGCTTTTAGAAACTCGCGACGGCTTATGCTCATGGTGTTTCCTCACTCTTTGCTGTTAGTTGATAACCTTGAAAGGTTAATCATCGTTTTATATGCCAAATAATGGCTTTATTCATCTCTATAATGTTGAGTTTAAACCTCACATTTATCATGGGTATACCTCGCAATGAGTATACTGATAGTTTGTTGTTGTAGATCACATTTTGTAACGTGATCTAAGACACATTTTAGAAGTTACTCAGTCACTTAATTAGGTGATGATAATTTAAGCGATACATTGATTCTAGGCCAAGATGAGAGAATTTGAAGGAAATTAGCGGGATAAAACACATTAAATTAATTGTTTTTATTTTATACAGAGTTTGATTTAAATATAAACATACATCCAATAAGCCCAGTGCCAAGTGGATGGCACATATTCATATCGTATTTGGTATATATTACATAGTGAGTAGTTATCCTAATAACCAGTTAACTCCATATAACCATTGCCTTTATGGCTACCAGAAACCTGAATCGGTCCTTCCCAGTAAGGGATTGAAAGTGACATATTACTGTCAGGGTTGAGTGCTGTTACTGTCACATCGATTTGTTCGCTTTCAATAGATAATTGCCAGCTAACGGGATATTTTCCGCTGTCAGTTTGCTGCCAGCTTATCGGTCTCATGGCAATATCGTTGGTTCTCTGGTTAGTGATATTTCGGCCACTACCGTCGGCAAACATTCTCCTAGCACTGAAAAATGCTGGTGTATTTTTGTCTGCTCCACGTAGCTGAAATACCATTAATGCAGAATCATCATCAAGACGGATGGAAAACCAATCCCAACCTTGTTGCGCCTTGGTCAGAAATTGCGAACTCCATTCTCTATCTAACCATGCTTTGCCTGTGACGGTTTCTTGTTTTCCGTTACGAGTAATCGTGCCAGTTAAATCAATAAATGGTTGGCTGTAATAATAAGAGGCAACTGCGCTATCAGCACTTTTTATGCTATAGCCACTTTCGCCCTGTAATTGCATAGGTGCAGAGCTTGATAAGGATAATTGATAACTAAAGGTATCAGTTGCGATCTTGAGTGTTGCAGGAAACATTGCTGATGATTCACTCATCCATTGCCAATTATCTAGTTTCACTGTGAAAGGGTTTGCTGTTACATCGGCAAATTGGGGATGACCTCGTGACCATTTTTCCGCGGCTTGATGAGTGTCAATTGATGTTAAAGCTGCATGGGACATGTACATCTGTGATGTTGCCCATTTCGAGTGGTCAGTTTGTTGCTGAAGTGGGGCGGATTCATTGGCTTGATCGTGGCTGCTTTTTTCAGTCACTTCTGCGTTAGCTATTGCACTCACTACCCCACTTGGCTCTTCACTAGTGAGCGCAATACGAAATTGAGTCCATTGTAGGCCAAGCTGTTCACCAGATTGAGTTTGCATATTGGCAGTTAAATACCACCACTCTTGTCGAAAATCATCATGGCCTAAATGATCTGCTGGAAATGTAAATTGATATCCCGGTTCGACCTTAGTGTATTGAGTCAAACTCGATGAAGCGTCTCCTAATATCCCGCCCATGTTAATTTGACTCGATTCGGGGTCAGGCTGGCATGCGCTGAGCATTAAAATCGTCATACAACAGAGGCTAATTTTATGAGCAATTGAGTTCATATTTTGCTTGTTATCGTTCATCACAACGCCTCCTGCTGTAAGCTACTAATTAGCGGTTTTCTGGTTTGCCAATATAGTGGAATCGCAATGGCGATAGCGCTGGTTGTTAGTGCGATAACGACCACTCGAAAATAAGCTGGCCAATCCCATAGCATTGCAATGCTCCAACCAAACGCTTGCAGTGTCACTTTATTAATGAGCAAGTAACCCAAAACCGCTCCTGTAGGAAGCGCAATTAAACAGGTTAGCAATACAATCAACTGCATTTGCACAAAGGTCATTAGACGTAACTCTCTTTTATTAATTCCTAGTGCGTAGAGCTTGGCGAGTGGAGCTTGCCTTGCCTGAATCAGCATTAAACAAGCGCTGAATAATCCTATGGCAGCAACAATCAGAGTTAAACTGTTTAGTACCATGGTTATCGAGAAGGTTTGCTTAAACATGGCAATGGCTTGCTGCTTGATTTTGGCTTGATTGTACATTTGGGCATTAGAGATCAATTTGCTTTCTAACAGCAATGATTCAAGTTGACCGATATCGCCTTGATAACTTGCTGCAATACTTTTGGGTTGCTGTGGTAATTGCAGTTGTTGCCATAAACTTCTATCTATAACGACTTGCCCCTTGGGATTACCATAGTCAAAAAAAATGGCTCCAATCGTTGGAAGTTGATGTGTACTGGCATGATTGAAGGGGTCGATGTTGAAACTATCACCAATGTTTAAGCCATATTTTATTGCGATGGGTTCACTGATTAAGATTTGCTTACCCGCGACAAATTCTGACCATAGGTTATCCGTCTGACTCTTCAAAGAGCTTGTGACTTTGGTTGAATAGAGGTCTCGACTCACTAACTCAATTGGCATTCCTTGGTAGGTCGAGGCGATAGTCCACTGTGTGTAAATACCTGAAACCTTTTCTTGTTTTGATAACAAGTCTTGGATCTCAAGAATTTTGTCGCTTGCAGGGCGCATATACAAGTCTGCATGAAGACGACTTTCAAGCCAGTTTTTCAGTGTGATTTCAAAACTGCCCACTAATGTATTCATTGATATATTGGCAGTTAATGCCAGTAGCATAGCCATCATAGCTAATGATAGCGGGCCGATTAGCTCTTTTGTTTCTGCAATCATGTAATGCCATAACCCAGTAGGAAAGAGGTTGGTCATCCATTCACTGATACGGTAAATCGTCAGTGGTAATAGCAGTGGAATCGCAATGATCACAATCCCCATTAACCCCAAACTGACCTGATACTGTTTAGCAAAGGGAAATGCTAATGCACAACCAATTAATGCAATGCAGGCAATCATAAATTGCATACGATGGGTTTTGACCAAATGCGATACTTGATTGCTTTTGGCTATCATTCGAGCAAGTGGCTGGTTAGTGAGTTGGCGATAAAGAGGTAAACAGGCCAGTAATCCTGCAAATAAGGTTAATGCCATTGCTTGAAATAACCATTGCCATTGCCATGAACCAGGCATTAAGCGTGCACCGTATAGTTGCTCAAGTGTCATCGCAACCATAGGCTGCAACCAGAGACTTAACTGCAAACCAAGTATGAAGCCAACGACTGAACCGACAAACACCAGAAAACTGAGCTCAACCACAAGTGCCAGTAATAACATGTGCTTTTGGACACCTAATTGCAGCAGTTGAACTAACAGTTTTTGCCGTTTCATCAAGCTGTAACGCACACCGTTGTAGGCGATAAACAGGCCGACAACAAAGGCTAACATACTCATCGCATTTAAATTGAGATGGAAACTACGGGTTAACTCTTGGAGTGCCTGTCCTTGATCTTGTTCTGTTATCGTAGCTTGTTGTAATAATAATTGTGCTTGATTAATTTGAGTTATCAAGCTGCTGGGTTCGTCAAATAAGGCAATATAAGATAACTTTTGAGAATGATTTAGCAGAGACTGCGCAAGAGAGATATCAGCAACAATTGCATTTCCTAAGCCAAACTCATCGTCTAAGCCTACGACTTCAAGTGAAATAGGCGACCCTTGTTCATTTAATGGGTCTTGAAGGTAAAACAGGCCATCTGGGGCGACTTTATCGGCTAAGGATTGGCTCATGAGCAGAATATTTTTAGCGCCGAGTAATTTCGCTAAGGGGATATGTGGGTTAATTGCAGAATCTGTTTTCTGATTAGTGCCACTATGCTGCTGGAGGTTAATTGCTGCAAACAGGTCGCTACCTTGAAGTTGCCAGCGTCGTCCTTCACTATCGACCACTAACCCATTAATAACAGCGAGTGCTTGGCTTATTCCTGCTTGACGAAGGCGAAAGTAAACTTGCTCATCCAGATACTGTTCACCTGTATTAGGTGTGATGAGTAACGAGGCTCGTTGGCTTAAAAGTTCCGTAGCTTCACTGTAACTTCGGACTGCGTTTTCGTTGGTGGATTTAACCCCAATTAATAGCGTAACAGCCAAAATAATACCAAGTAAGATAGCACCAGCTTGTAAAGGTGCATGGCGATAATGCGCAGCAAATACGGCCAAACTATTGTATAAGCTATAGCCAGAAGCAGAGTCTTGCTCTAAACGATAATCAAGTTCAGTTGGTGTGCAGCTTATGGTACCTAGATTCGTACCTGTATCTAGTTGAGGCTTATTCTCTTGATTGCTTCGCTTATCATTCATGCACTTTACCTTGCTCAAGGTGCCAGCGCCTTTGCATAAACGCAGCACAAGTATCGCTGTGCGTTACCATAAGTACTGTTGTGTTAGCGGCTTTGGCTAGATCGCACAACAGTCCCATGACTTGTTGTCCTGCTTTTTCATCAAGATTACCCGTTGGCTCATCAGCTAGCAGTAGTGCAGGCTTATGGATTAAGGCTCTTGCAATCGCTACTCGCTGCTGTTGTCCACCAGACAAGGTCTCAACGGGTCGGTTAATGACTTCAGTAAGTGTTAGTTTTTCAATGAGTTGATCACCCCAAATGTTCCATTTTTGATTATTCAGCTGAAGCGGAAATCGAATATTATCAATGACATTAAGCGGTGTGAGGAGGTTGAACTGCTGAAATACGACACCTAATTGTTGGCGCCGAAATAATGCCCATTGGTTATCAGTCCAGAGGTGTGTGTCTTGTTCTAGCAGTGTTAAGTGTCCGGCATCAACACGCTCAAAGCCTGCAATAATGTTAAGCAGGGTACTTTTACCTGTACCACTAGGCCCTGTTAATGCAATGGTATCACCGAGATGTAACCTTAAGTCGACATCATTAAGAACTTGATGACGTTGCTCGCCGTCGGTAAAGCTTTTAGTGACTTGTGATAATTGACAGACAACAGAGGACATAACATGTTCCAGTAATTCTCGTAATAACATCATCATACGGTATTTTTAGCAGAATAGATCTTTATATGCTGCATGCGATGATGCGCTTTAGTTAAATGAATCGACATTAAGGTTTGCATGAATAAAAAATTGCAACTTAAGTTGTAGTGGCTGGAAACTCTTACTAGGCTTATAAGGGCGTTTACAAACAGATAAACGAGTCAAATTTAAACAATATTTACAATTGCATTCATAGGGTTAACCGTTATAGTAGAGTGGGTGTTTTTTATACAACGCCGCATCGTGATAGTGAACATGTGCTGATGAGGCTTGTTGCGCCAATATCAGCATTGAATGTCAGGAAAGTGAAATGTCGTGATGAGCTAAAATTTGACTGAGTAAATGAGACTTATATTTATGGATAAAAATGAGCGCAAGTTACATAGTTTTCGAAGTCGAATATTGGCATATATTGCATTGCCATTAATCCTTATCATGGGATTAGTTTATGGTTTTCATGGCTGGATTAATTATCAAGAATATGAAAGAGATACCTACCTTCGCTTAGAGCAACAAGCCGTTTTATCTGCCAATCATCTTAACTTTGTGATGGACTCGATTCAAAATAATACGCGAGGCCTTTCTGACTATCTCACCTATGTCGACAGTGATGATTTATATGACGATGTTCATAAAATAGAAAACCTGCTTATCAATCGTCTTGGACGCAATCCGAGTATTTTTGGCAGCGCCATTGCCTATCGTCCTAACTTTTTAGCAGAAAAGCTACGCTACGCACCTTACGTTTTTCGTGATGGCAATGAAATAAGCATGCTTGATATTGGTGCTGAGGCTTATGACTATACCGATGGCAGTTGGAGTTGGTGGAGTGATGCAATAGCCAGTACAGAAGGTGTATGGTCAACACCTTACTTTGATGAAGGTGCGGGCAATATTCTTATGATCACCTATTCAAAAGCGTTTGGTGAAATAGATGATCGCATTGGGGTCGTCACTGCCGATATTGCGTTAGATAACTTACCTAGGTTGATGCAAATTCCCAGTAAGAATTTAGTGGTACTGGATAAAGATGACCAAGTCATTTTTTATGATTCTGAAAATAGTGACTTAAAAGGCAGTAGCGATAAGTGGCTGTCTAAAAGTGGCGTTAATAATGAACTAAGAAACCTACTGGAAAATAATCTAACAGGCCAAACTAATGCCATTACTGAATCGGGACATCGTTTTTTAGTCAGTGTTGCTAATGTTCCAGTATTAGGCTGGCAGGTGGTTATTGCGACAAGTGACGAAGAGTTAAGTCAGTACTTCTTAACGAACATATCAAGGCTCGCCCTTATTTTATTATTACTATCAATTGCACTGCTTCTAACAAGTATTATTGCTTCTAAACGCTTAAACCGCCCGCTTGAAAACTTAGCAAATGGCATTATTGCGTTTGGTGAAGGTAAGGTGAACCGATTAGATACCAGTGGCAATAATATTTTTGAAGTTGCAACCTTAACCAATAAATTCAATCAGCTCGCTGAGTTACTGGCTGAAAGGGAACTCGCATTAAAAGATTCAACCGGAAGTCGCTTTGCCAGTCTCATTGATGGTATGAGTGATAAATCATTTTATTGTTCTTTAGATCCTCAAGGGCAATTAGCGCAAGTGAGTGACGGTGTTCAAAAAGTATTAGGTGTTGACGTTGATACGTTAAAACGAAAATACCAACGCATGTTTACCAATGATCCAATTAATGAACAAAATTGGCATTACACTGAACAAGCATTAACAGGTAAAACCGTTCCGGCTCATCAAGTTGAGATGCTTGCCGATGATGGTCATATCAGACGGCTCGATGTGTTTATGCAGCCATTAATTTCAGATGCTGGCGAATTAATTTCTGTTGAGATGTTATTTACTGATGTGACGGAGCAATTTTCTGCAGCTCTATGGTCCAATGCGGTTATTGAGTCATCACCACAAGCGATGCTAATTGTTGATGAATTAGGGAATATCATCTTTACCAATAGCCGCTGCCAAGAGTTGTTTGGCTATAGCGCTGAACAAATTTTAGCCCTCAATGTTGAGTTACTTTTTCCTGAACGATTTAGGAAAAAACATGAAGCTGTTCGAACTGTCTTTTTAGAGCAAGAGTTAACCCGATTTGCCACCCCTAAAGAAGGCTGGGTAGCGTTAAAGTCAGATAACACCGAAATGCAGGTTGAAATAAACTTAGCATTGTTACCAATACGGCATGAAGGGAGAAAACAAATTGCGGCGACGATTCGAGATCTTACCAGCCAGCTAGCTATCGAACGTAAAATAAAAGACAGTGAAAGCCGCTTTAGAGGGCTGGTGGCTAATATTCCTGGTGCGATTTACCGTACTCGAATTGAAGACCATTGGATAATGGAATATGTCAGCGACAATATCGCTGATATGACAGGTTATTCAGCCATAGATCTCATTGAGAGTAATAAGCTTAGATTTAACACCCTTATTCACCCAGACGATGATGCGGCTTGTTTTGCCGCTATCAGTGAGGCGATTAAAACTCAACAAAGTTTTGATGTCGAATATCGAATTTATCATCGAGATGGCAGCATTAAATGGATACATGAGAAAGGTAAAGCCAGTTACGATGATCAAGATAATCCGCTGTGGTTTGACGGTAGTTTACATGACGTAACAGACAGCAAGCATGCATTGGAAGCGATTAAAAACTCCCAGAAACAGCTCGAAAATATCACCGAGTCATTACCCAACTTAGTTTATCAAATGATTTGGCACTCTGATTCAGAGCGCGAATTTAGCTTTTTATCAGAGGCTTGTGTGAGCATTATTGGCTTCCCTCGTGACATGCTAATGCAAAACTTTGATTTGCTCATTGACAGAATTGTAGATAGCCAGAAACAAACGATTTTGGATGATTTAGCCGGTAAAGGTGTTGATGGCTTGCAATGGGTGACAGAGTTTCAATATCTGCATCCGTCAG
Organism: Shewanella sp. MMG014; assembly: GCF_018100775.1. Lineage (NCBI taxonomy): Bacteria > Pseudomonadati > Pseudomonadota > Gammaproteobacteria > Alteromonadales > Shewanellaceae > Shewanella > Shewanella sp. MMG014. Next base: position 202,328 of record NZ_JAGJDZ010000006.1, on the reverse strand, counting down.
GTGAGACTATCTGGTTAGAAGCTGGTGCGAAAGGGCAGTCATGGAATAACGATTCGATTATGTGGAATGGTTATTTAATGAATATCACAGATAGGAAGCAAGCAGAAACACGCTTAGCTGATCGTGAAAAACATTTAAGAGCATTATTAAATACCGCCGAAATGGGCATAGTAAATATTGATGCTTACGGCGTGATTTTGAATTGTAACGAGCACTTTGGCCGCAATATCGGGATAAATTCAAATGCGCTAGAAGGAAAATTATTCTTTGAATTTATGGCGCCTGAAGACAAGGTACTAGCAAAAGAGCAGTTTAAAAAACTGATCAATAATGAATTTGAAAACTTTAATATTGAGCCAAGAATACTGAGCCAATCAGGTGATGTTATTTGGATGGATATGACCTTTGCTGCGCTCAATAATGACCAAGGTGAAGTGACCTCAGCAGTTGTGTCTATGGCCGATATTACCAGCTTAATGACGGTTTCCAATGAGTTAAAAATTGCTAAAGATGAAGCTGACGCAGCAAGCAAAGCGAAAAGTGATTTCTTGGCTAATATGTCCCACGAAATACGCACTCCTATGAATGCCATTATTGGTATGTCACATCTTTGTCTACAGACCAATTTAGATAAAAAACAACATAACTTTGTGGAGAAAATTGAACGTGCATCTAAGTCATTGCTAGGCATTATTAATGACATTTTAGACTTTTCAAAAATTGAAGCTGGCAAAATGGAAATCGAAATCGTGCCATTTCAGCTTGATACATTGTTAGAAGATCTCAGTGATATGTTTGCTGTTAAAGCGGCCGATAAACAGTTGGAGTTATTGTTCTCTGTCGCACCCAATATTCCAAGTCATTTAATGGGCGATCCCCTTAGATTAAGCCAAGTGCTGATTAACTTAATGAACAATGCCATTAAGTTTACCGAGCGTGGGGAAGTCATTCTGACTATCGAGACTTTAGTTCAACAGGGTGATGAGATAGAACTTAAGTTTAGCGTAAGAGATAGTGGAATAGGTCTTACCCCAGAGCAATGTAATAAGCTTTTCCAATCCTTTAGCCAAGCTGATAGTTCAACAACCAGAAAGTATGGCGGTACTGGTTTAGGTCTTGCTATTTGTAAGCAACTCGTCGAGTTGATGGATGGACAAATAGGAGTGGAAAGTAAGCGTGGAGTCGGAAGTACATTCTACTTTACTGCGCAGCTCAGCCAAGCCGATGATCTACAGCTAAAGGCAACTCAAGAGCTAGAAGGGATGGAGCTTTTAGTTGTTGATGATAACCAAACCGCACGGGATATTTTACAGACCATGCTTAAAGGTATGGGCTTCAGTGTTTCCTTGGCAAAAGATGGTACTGAAGCAATCTCCATGTGTCATTCAAACAATTACAAATTGGCCTTAATTGACTGGAAAATGCCTGGCATGGATGGTTTGGAAACGGCTGAAACCATAATGAAAGAGAGTGCGAATCCGCCGTTAACGATTATGGTATCAGCTCATGCGACTCCTGAGTTTACTCAGTCAGTAAATGAGCTAGGAATCAACGGTTATATTACCAAGCCCATCAGCGCTTCACGACTACTCGATGCCATAATGTCGGCATTTGGTAAGCAAGGACAGATGCCAGTTAGAGCAAAGGCGACCAGCTTAAATGCAGAGTTGCTTGAACAGCTAAATGGCAAAAAAGTGTTATTAGTTGAAGATAATGACATGAACCAAGAAGTCGCAGCAGAGTTTCTACAGCAAGTGGGTATTGAATTAACTATTGCTGATAATGGCCAAATCGCTTTAGACATGGTAGCGAAACAAGATTTTGACTTAGTGCTAATGGATTGCCAAATGCCAGTAATGGACGGCTATACCGCAACAGAGCAAATTAGATTACAGCCAGAATTTGAAAATCTGCCGATTATTGCGATGACTGCTAATGCCATGGCCGGTGATAAAGAGAAATGTATTAACGCTGGGATGAACGATCATGTTGCCAAACCAATAGAAGTTTCTCTTCTATATCAAACCTTGCTTAAATATTTAGGGTCAAACATAGCAACAGAAAACCTGACATTCACCGCAAAGGGTTCAACTAAGACCGATGAAACTTGGCCTCAGCATCCTGACGTCGATGTCGATCGTGGTTTGCAATTAGTGCAAAACTCAGCTCGCCTATATCGCAAAATATTGACCCGGTTTGTAGAGGGTAAGCGTCACATTGTTAAAGAGATAACGAATGCTATCGATAGCAATGAACGAGAAGATGCTATCAGGTACGCACATACTCTTAAGGGGTTATCCGGTAATTTAGCTTGCGATAAGTTAACTGCTCAGGCAAAAGAACTTGAAAAGAACTTGATTGACGAAACTGAGCTTTCAGATGAACTTAGTCAATTAGATAGCTTAGTTAGCTCAATTTGCGAAGCTATCGATGTTTGGTTAAATAACAATGAAACTGGCGATGAGGCTACTCAGCTTGAACTTATCAGCGATGAAGTTTTTGCGGAATTACTCGATAAGTTATTGGCGCTGTTAGACGATGGCGACGCATCAGCTACCGATATGATCGACAATCTACAGTTACAGGTGAATCAGCAAACTTGGGCTAAACTTAAGCCCGTAGGTGCAATGATTAAAGGTTACCAGTTTGAAGATGCTGTCGAACATATTGAGAAAATTCGTAAGAGTATTGGCTGATGTGATTTTTACAGCTTACCGAAAAAGTATTTTAAGTCATATTCACTAGGAAGAGTTATAGGGATTTAACATGGAAAAAGCGACGGTGCTGATAGTTGATGATACACCTGAAAATATTGACATTTTAGTTGGTATTTTAGGTAAAGATTACAAGATCAAAGTCGCAATTGATGGTCCTAAAGCGTTAGCTTTGGCTCAAAAGTCGGCTCCAGATCTTATTTTGTTAGACGTTATGATGCCTGGCATGAACGGCCATGAAGTTTGCCAGAAACTCAAAAGTGAGCCACTAACCTGCCACATTCCGGTGATATTTGTTACGGCATTATCTGAGACTGAAGATGAAGCACAAGGCTTTGAGTTAGGCGCCGTGGATTATATTACTAAACCTGTCAGTCCCGCAGTGGTAAAGGCGAGAGTAAAAACCCATCTATCTTTGTATGATCAAAAACGCTTACTTGAATCAGAAGTCGCCCAACGTACTAAAGAGTTGAGTGAAACTCGATTTGAAATCATTCGCCGTTTAGGTCGAGCAGCAGAATACAAAGATAATGAAACCGGATTACATGTTATTAGAATGAGCCACTACGCTAGATTATTAGCGATTGCATCTGGTCATTCTTCTCGATTTTGTGAATTAGTCTATAACGCAGCGCCCATGCATGATATTGGCAAAATAGGCACGCCAGATTCGATATTAAAAAAGCCGGGTAAATTAGATGCCGATGAGTGGAAAGAGATGCAAGCGCATGCGCAAATCGGTGCTGAAATTATCGGCGATCATGATGACCCTTTATTGCAAATGGCTAAACGCATTGCCATTAGTCATCATGAAAAATGGGACGGTAGTGGTTACCCCCACGGTTTATCCGGTGAAGATATTCCAATAGAAGGACGTATTATTGCTATTGCCGATGTATTTGATGCTCTGACTTCAGCAAGGCCTTATAAAAAAGCGTGGACGGTTGAAGACACGATGGCGCTAATTGAGAAAGAGTCAGGCAAGCATTTCGATCCTGATTTGGTAAAACAGTTTCGTTCAGTACTCGATGATGTGAAAGAAATCAAAGCGAAGCACGAAGAAACTTTTTAATACTGCCGCTATTTAGAATATAAAAAGGCTGCTAAGCCTTATTGGGTTAGCAGCCTTTTTTATATCACGTTTGATTAGCGCAACTACTTATGCTGTTACTCATCGTCTAATGAATAAGGTAGTGGTACAACTGAAAGTAGGCTATCACTGTCATCGCTAATACGAAGTACAGCATCATTATCAGTGTCGTTTGCTAGGACTGCGGTAAGCAATACTTGGCCATTATACTGAACTGACTCAATGACTTTACCTGCACGGCGATAGTCACCATCCATTTGAACTTCGATTTGTGTTTCGCTATTGACGGTATCGGAGGCTGTTCCAGATAAAATATACAAGGCACGTTTATTACCACCTCGGTATTTCATTCTGGCGATAGTCTCTTGACCCATGTAACAGCCTTTTTCAAAACTAATCCCATTTACAGCTTGTACATTACACATTTGTGGCACAAATTCAGCGCTATGATTAGCGTCAATGTTGGCATAACCCGCTTTTATCTCTAGTGCTTGCCAAGCAGAAGCATTAAGTAATGGCTGCTTAGAAGCTGCAATGACTTTGCTTGCTATATCTTCGTTTAGAATCAATATAAATCGGTCATTATCTTTTAAAATAATCGAGTTATCGACGACAGTTAATTCGTCATTTATCGCACCAAATTCTTGTTCAACGAACTGGCTTGCTGTGTTACCTGCTATCCCTATAATACATTTACTCGCACTGATATCAGTTAATTCAGCTTTACTGAAAACAGCATATTTTTGCCACTGAGCCAAACTTAGTGGTAATGCGGATGCTGTGTGAAGGGTGAATAAGCTGTCATTGCATGAGAATGTTCTGAAGCTTGAGATCATTTTCCCTTTTGCATCACAATGAGCTCCCCAACGCCATTGCTGGTCTGTTAGTGAGGTGATATCAGTGGTGACTTGGCCGTGAATAAAGGTTTTACCTTGCTCACCAGTAATTTCAATTAAGCCTAAATGCGTGAGATTGGCGACAAATAAGTCAGGGGAAGTATGTAGAAAGTCCCAATCAGGCTGTGTTGTTGCAAGTGTCATAAACTGATCCTTAAGATGACCATCAAAAGATAGACAGTGAGTGTAACGGAATTCATTAATGCTCAAAAGAAAAAGCTACCTTCAATTGAATGAAGATAGCTTTAGTTCACAATATTTTCGTGATGTTATTGGTCAATTCGTCATCAAGTTTAAATGGGCTGATTGACCGTTTAACTTAACGATTAAAACAATACACGAGTACGAATCGTACCATCAATCGCTTTCAATTCACCAAGAGCTTGTTCAGCTTGATTAGAGTCAACTTCCATCACTACATAACCGATGTCTGCAGTGGTTTGCAGATATTGCGCTGCAATGTTGATACCTTTTTCAGAGAAGGCTTGGTTAATTTTGATCAATACGCCAGGGCGGTTATGGTGAATATGCAGTAGACGTGAAGTGCCTTTGTGTTGTGGCAAGGTCACTTCTGGGAAGTTAACTGCAGATACAGTTGAACCATTATCTGAGTATTTAGCTAACTTGCCAGCGACTTCAATACCGATATTTTCTTGCGCTTCAGCGGTGCTACCACCAATGTGCGGAGTAAGAATCACGTTATCTAAGCCTCTTAATGGGCTAACAAATTCATCATCATTAGATTTTGGTTCTACAGGGAATACATCAATCGCAGCACCTGCAAGGTGACCAGACTTTAATGCCTCAGATAACGCTTCGATATCAACAACGGTGCCACGAGACGCATTAATGAATATGCTTTTTTCACGCATTTGAGCAAACTCAGTTGCGCCAAACATGTCTTTTGTTTGAGGCGTTTCAGGTACATGCAAACTGATTACGTCAGCTTCATTCAATAGGGCTTCTAATGAGTGAATTTGACTCGCGTTACCGAGTGGCAATTTGTCTTCGATATCAAAAAATACGACTTTCATGCCTAAGGTTTCTGCAAGAATACCTAGTTGAGTACCGATATGACCGTAGCCGATAACGCCTAAGGTTTTACCACGAACTTCGTAACTGCCAGCTGCACTCTTCAACCACCCACCACGATGTGCATGAGCATTTCGTTGCGGAATGCCACGCATCAGCATGATGATTTCACCCAATACTAATTCTGCTACACTTCGCGTATTAGAAAATGGCGCATTGAATACAGGCACACCTAACTTTTCAGCGGCAGCAATATCGACTTGGTTAGTACCAATACAGAAACAGCCAATAGCCACTAATTTCTCAGCATGATTTAACACATCAGCAGTTAATTGAGTACGGGAACGCAAACCGACAAAATGGGCATCCTTAATGGATTTTAATAGCTCATCTTCTGGTAACGAAGCTTTGTGATATTCAATGTTTGTGTAACCTGCACGCTCTAGTACATCGACCGCAGTTTGGTGGACGCCCTCCAACAGCAGGATTTTGATCTTATCCTTGTCAAGCGAGTGTTTCGCCATGATATGGGTACCCTCTTATCAATAGTTATGCTTATGTTATGCTGATAGTAATGCAAGACCAAAATAGCACTTTTTTAACTGGTTGTAGAGGGCTAGATGGCTAAAGTTAATATTCTAATTCTAGAACAATATCATCTAAGAGGGATTTAGTTTGAATAAGAAAGTTATATGGCTAGTGATTTATTGCAGCGTGCTCTGTTGGTCTGTTATCTCACCTAAGGATATGTTTACTTGGTGGCTTGAAGCGCTTCCTGCGTTATTGGCTATTCCTATCCTATTTTTTACTCGAAATAAATTCCCCTTAACCTCACTGTCTTATCTGTTAATTTTAATCCATTGCTGTGTGCTGTTGGTTGGTGCTAAATACACTTATGCAGAGGTGCCGTTATTCGATTGGTTAGCACAACTGATGGATAGTGATAGAAATAACTACGATAAAGTTGGCCATCTCGCACAAGGTTTTATACCTGTGATGTTAGCCCGTGAAGTGATGTTGAGAAATCATGTGTTACAACCAGGCTATTGGTGCCAGTTTTTATCTGTGTGTTTTGTGTTAGCGTTTTCAGCTTTCTACGAACTCATAGAATGGTGGGTTGCTCTATTAACGGGAGAAGATGCAGAAGCCTTTTTAGGCACTCAAGGTTACGTTTGGGATACCCAATCTGACATGTTTATGGCATTAGTAGGAGGAATTAGTGCATTAGTGTTGCTTACTGGACTACATAATAAGCAGTTAGCATCACTTAATCGTCACTAATTTTTAGGTAAATAAACTAAATTAGGCAGTGCGGAAAGTTTTTTTATGCTATTAATAGAGGACTTTATAAGGACTTAGATGATTAATTCATACATTAGTATTGCAAAAATACCTTATGGACTAGTTAAAATATACTATCATTGAACATTGTTGTTACATGTTTTCAGCATTTCAGGAAGAAACTCGCTGACGCGAGATGTGATGGATACTTTTCAGGGAGAAAAGTGATGAATTCAAATATTGATGAATTAGTTTTTTTGCACCAAGTCGCAGCGCCATGTCATTTGGCCATTTTAGCTGAGTCTATTGGTCTCAAAACTCGCATAGTTAAACATGCTAGTGAACTAGAGGTTGAGAAAAATACCAATAGTTTTTATCTAATCGCTCAAAAAGGAGCGGCTTTAGACAGTAAAGGTATCCCTTTACTGGTTTCTCGGCTCGTCAATCATGTCCCTGTTGCTTTATATCAAGTTGAGCGTGGCTCGCTTGATCAAGAGTCTGCGCTATTGTTAGGAGTAAGAGGCTTACTTTATGCCGATCAGCGTATGGATCTGATGTTAACAGGGCTGAGAAAAATGGTCGCAGATGAGCTTTGGTATGATAGACCGCTAATTAGTAAGATTTTCCGCAGACTGGTTCAGAAACTGGATGCAAATATTGATATTCCGCCTGATACGGTTGCTATGCTACAAATGCTAACAAGCCGAGAAAGAACGATTATTCAACTTGTTTCTAGCGGTGCTCGCAATAAAGAAATTGCCCACAGGTTGTGTATTAGTGAGCATACAGTCAAAGCCCACATTTCATCTATTTTCCGTAAAACGCAATCACGCAATCGGGTTGAGTTATTGCGTTGGGCGCAAACTTATCAAGCTCACTTTGAGTTCGCTTAAATCTGTATACTGGTAGAAGTTATAGTTACTGATTTTCCATTAAAATTGCAGTCAACAACAAGTTTGCATAAAAAGGGAGCCAAATGGCTCCCTTTTTATCTCTATATCTACAAATTATTTGTAAAAAGCAATAATTAGTTTTGGTAAATAGTTGCTGTATTAAAGTCGCCAGACTGCGATACATTGATCATATCGTTACTGCCTACTTGCATACCCGTTACTAAGTTATCATTGCCTACTTGAGAAATAGTTAAGCTGTTGTTAGTACCATCGACAAGGAAATAGCCGTCATCGCCACCAACCCAGTTACCAGCGCCTTCTTGTGCAATATCGATGATATGATCTTCACCAAGAGACACAACATCAGCTAAGTTAAATTCGCCTTCTTGTACGATATCAACACTTTGGCCAATCCCAACGACGCTCACAGTGGCTTCGTTGTCAGAGCCGACTTGTTCAAGTGTCGTGCTGTTTTCAAAACCAAAGGTATCTGAATAAGCAAAGTTAGTGTCGCCTTCTTGGCTAACTGAAACTGTATTTTGATCAAGTTCAACAAACACAGCAACTTCATTACTGTTACCTGTTGAGCTAATTTCTACCATGTTATCAGCACCATATGTACCTGAAGCAACGTAGTTATCTTCGCCATCTTGAACGACACTAATCACGTTTAAATCGCCGATTGTTTCGAACTCGGTTAGGTTGGCAGTACCTGACTGATCAATATCAATCATGTTGTCATTACCAGAAATTACAGCAATGTTGCTATCACCAACTTGGTTGCCTGTACCATCTTGATAGATGAATACTTCATTACCATTGCCAGTAGCAAACTCAATAACGGCGCTGTTCAAGTCACCGCTTTGATCGATAACAATATCGTTATCTGAGCCCGTTAAACTTGCAACAACCCCTGTGTTAGCAAAGCCAGATTGGACGATTTCAAAACTGTTATCATTACCTGTGACACCTAATACAGCGCCAAAGTTTTCATCACCTGATTGGTCGACAAATAAATCGTTGTTATTACCAACGTTTGTACCACCTGCAGCAGATACTAAGCCAGCTTGGTTATTGTTACCTTGCTGAGAGATAATGCCGTCATTGTCATTACCTTCTACACGAAAAATTGCCAAGTTAGTTTCACCAACTTGTGTGGTTTGAGTTAAGTTGCTATCACCCACTTGCTGGATAATGCTGTTGTTTCGAAACCCATCTTGAACTGTATCAGCGATATTAGATGCGCCTACAGAAGTGGTTTCACTTGTATTCCAAAACCCTGATTGGTCAACAGTAACTTGGTTGTCATTACCATTCACACTTACGTTTGAAATATGCCAGTCATCAACCTGATTGGTTAACACAATATTACCATTACCTTCAGAAGTAATGTATGACTCCTGCCAATCACCTGTCTGTATCACTTCAGCAATTTGGTCATCACCAACTTGAGTGACCTCTGCAACATGACGAGTACCAGATTGACTAACTAAAGCATCTTGCCCTAATCCAGTTTGAACAACAGTCGATTGACTGTTAACTGCTGCAGCGACTTCTGCTGATTTTTCTACAGCAGTGACACCAGGCAGAGATAGGCCAGTAGCGCTGACCGGTAAAGCAAGACTTGCTGTAATAGCGAGAGAAATTAACGATAATTTTGTTTGCGACTTCATTAGACGCTCCCTGTTTGAATATTGATTCAAGTGATAGTGCTGGTAACTACCTTCTCAATAGTAAAATTCGCTTCCTAGCACAGATAATGCATACAGAATTAACCGCTGCAGAATGAGTCCTGACTGCGAGCATGAAGTGAACTTGGTACCCGTACATTTCAAAAAGTCTGTTTGAGAAAATGTCGAAAAGTCCGCATTGAAATCTTCCGTCTTTCTTTGCAAATCTTTGGCACTCTCGTGAACCTTGATGACTTCCTTTATATGAACTGAGACAAGCTACATGGATTAACTTACGGACAGATACTTGATAGCTCAATCGGAAGAATGGCTACTTTTATTTGCCCTGTTAACAACAATACTTTAGTGCTATTTTCGTTTAAGTTGATGTTTATAAGAGATTTAATTTGTGGACTTTGGCTGGTTGATATTTTATCTAGACTAATAGGGTTAGTAGTTTATTACTATTTCACGATTCGCCACTTTTAAAACTCCTTTTGCTATGACAACAATCACAATGCAACAACAATTCCGGGTTTCACTTAGTGGAATGTCAACTCGCTTATAAGGCTAATGGATAAGCTACCAGTGTTGAGGTACCGGTTCTGGAATTAATAATGGAAGATAGGAAGCCAGAAAATGATCAAGAAAATGTCACCAATTGCAATCGCAATTACTTCAGTTATGGCGTTAAATGCCGCCCCTGCAATGGCAAAAAATACCGTTGAATATAAAAAGGATCAATTGCTCGTTGTTTATAAAGACAACGTGACTAAATTTGAAAAGTTATCTGCTCAACGCTTAGTTAGCGGTACGTTAACCGATAAAAATTTAGATGGTGTTGATGATAAATTTCAGCATTTATTATCAGGACGCCTTGCAAAACTGCAACTAAAAAGCGGTAGTGATTTAGATGCTGCAATCAAAATGATCAGCAAGCATCCAGCGGTAAAATATGCAGAGCCAAACTACACATACAGAGCCTTAGGCATGCCGGATGATCCTAGCTTTGTAGACCTATGGGGCCTGCATAATACTGGTCAATCTTCAGGCACTGCAGGGGCTGATATTGATGCCGTTGCTGCTTGGGATATTACTACGGGTAGCGACAGTGTTGTCATTGGCGTCATTGATACTGGTGTTGATTATAATCACCCAGATCTTGTCAGTAATATGTGGGTTAACCCTGGTGAAATTGCAGGTAACGGCATAGATGATGATGGTAATGGGGTCATCGATGATGTACATGGTTATAATCCGATAACTGGATCTGGTGATCCAATGGACGGCAACGGTCATGGTACACACGTTGCGGGTACCATTGGTGCAACAGGTAATAACGGCGTCGGTGTCGTGGGGGTTAACTGGGATGTAACGATGATCGGTTGTAAGTTCCTATCGGACGGTGGTACAGGAACAACCGAAGATGCAATTGCTTGTATTGATTATTTCACAAATCTCAAGGTCAACCATGGCGTTGATGTTAAAGCGACCAATAACTCTTGGGGTGGCGGTGGTTTCAGCCAAGCATTAAAAGATTCTATTGATTCAGCTGGTGATCAAGGCATTTTATTTGTTGCTGCAGCGGGTAATGACGCGATTGATAATGACGTTAACCCGCACTACCCATCAAGCTATGACTCTGATGTTGTCATGTCTATTGCGAGTACTGACAGAAATGATGCCATTTCTAGCTTCTCACAATGGGGTTTGACCAGTGTAGATATGGGCGCGCCAGGTTCTGCGATTTTATCTACTTTCCCTAATGATTCGTACGGCACTATATCAGGTACTTCAATGGCGACCCCTCACGTTACGGGTGCAGCTGCTTTAGTATGGTCGGTTGAACCAGATATTACCCCGACTGAAATGAAACAGTTGCTAATGGATTCGGGTGAAGTTAATGGTGATTTAACTGGTATCACGGTTGCGGGTACAAGATTGAATGTGGCTGATGCGTTAGCGGCAGCGGATCCAGACCCATCATTTAAGTTATCAGTGACGCCAGCTTCACAATCTGTTGAAGCAGGAAGTGCAGTAAGTTACGACTTCTCTGTAGGCAGTATTGCAGGCTGGAATGATCAAGTAAGCCTAACGGTATCGTCTTCACCAGCGCTTGATGGTGTGAGCTTATCAACAGACACAGCGATGGCTGGTGATGACTTTACATTGGATGTTGCTACCCTTGATGACGCTGCTTGGGGAGACTATGTATTAACTGTTTCTGCTGATGATGGCGTAACTGTTAAAGATAAAGCGGTTGCGCTTACTATTTACCCTGCTGGATTGAATGATTACAGCTATGGTAATGATTCACCTGTTGATATTAGCGATAACAGTCTAATTACTAGCACGATTGAAATTGTAGATCCTGTTCAAATCTTTGATTTAGCTGTTAGCGTTGATATCAGCCACACATGGATTGGCGATTTAATTGTTAGCTTAACATCGCCTGATGGGACTGTTGTGGTATTACATGATCGTGAAGGTGGTAGTGCTGATGATCTTGTTAAAACTTGGAGTCTATCAGACTTTAACGGTGATATAGCAGCTGGTACATGGACACTATCTGTATCAGATAATGCCACTGGCGATACGGGTACACTTAATAGCTGGGGATTAGATATTTCAGCATTAGGTGAAGCGGCTCCAGCTGCACCTGTTGCCGGTTTTGAATATGATGTTGATGGGCTAATGGTTAGCTTTACTAACACAAGTTCAGATATCAACGATGATATCGTTAGTTATGAGTGGGACTTCGGTGATGGCAGCATGTCATCAGATGAATCTCCAGCATACATGTATGCTGCTGGTGGTATCTATAATGTCTCGTTGGTTGTAACTGATAGTGAAAACCAATCTGACACTGTATCTATGGATGTAGAAGTATTTGATTATTCAATTGATGCAGCGGTGACTCGTACAATGAAGTCTCGTCGAGGTAGTGCTTTAGTTGATCTAACTTGGAGTGGTGCTGTTGGTGACAATGTGGCGATTTATCGTGATGATGTCATGGTAGCGACAACAGCGAATGATGGCCGTTATCGCGATCGCTTTACTAATGCTCCAGCTGAAGTGACATATAAAATCTGTGAAACAGAAACGAGCTTATGTTCTGATCCAATTGTTGCAGCATTTTAATCAACACTAAACAGTAATCTTACTGTAGAAAAAGGGATGGCTTGCCATCCCTTTTTGTTGTTAAAAACTTTATCTTTAAAAGCGTTGATATTAAAAAGCGAGCCAGTAGACTGAAGACAGTTTTTTGATATGGATGACAAGATGAGTATTTGGTTTAGAGAAGTTACCTTAGAGAATTGCGCCAAAATGGACAGTGGGCTCCATGGTAAAGGCACCTTAATGAAAACGTTAGGCATTAAAATTACCGAAATTGGTGATGATTATATGGTTGCAACGATGCCTGCAGACCCTGCAGTTCACAATCCCTTAGGTATTGTTCATGGCGGAGCTAATGTCGCATTGGCGGAAACTGTTGCAAGTTATGCTGCTAATTTTGTTGTCGATTTTGAGAACTTTTATTGTGTGGGCCAAGAAATAAATGCCAATCATTTAAAAGCATCGCGTAAAGGTGAGCTGATTGCTACAACCAAACCTGTTCATATTGGCAAGCGTAGCTCAGTCTGGGAGGTTCTTATAACCAATAGTGCAGGCGAGTTGTGCTGTATTTCTCGAATGACAGCTGCTGTTGTAGCGAGAAAGGCTGGCTAGGCTAGCAGCATAACTTATGAAGATTAGCTACACTGAAGTAATAAAGACAATTAAGGATTAATGAATGGAATCTGCAACAATATGGGAGTGGGTGGGTTATTTAGCATCTGTAGTGGTGGCTATTTCACTCATGATGTCGAATATTAAAAAGCTTCGCTGGTGGAATTTAATTGGTGCAGCTTTGTTTGTCGCTTACGGACTCGCAATTAGTGCTATACCTGTGGCATTAGTGAACTTTTTTATTGTATTGATTGATATTTATTACTTAGTGAAACTGTATCGAGAGCCCGAACCTGCTTCAAATGACAAGGCCTGATAAGACAGGATGAATCAACTAGCGTTCTTTTGGCACTGGTTGTTGTGTTGTGCCTTTGATTTGAAACAAGCTTAAGCCTTTTCAGAACCTGGAAAGGCTTTATTTATTAAGCCAGCGTCTTGGCTAGTTCAAACCATAGTTCCAACCACAGTTCAAACCACAAAAGATTACTCTACAGTCAAATTACAACAGAAAACTGCGTTGTATTTGAGTGCGATAATTAAGTCAAGCTATCGCATTTTTTCTGAATCATTTTCGGCAATTTTCTTAGCACATTTTAAGTTTTTTCTTTGTCGGCTCAGAGGCGCCTATTGAAGGAAAAACGCAGCAATTTTTATCAAAACTTTCCTTTTTAATGTGAATGAAACTCAATTACAAACTAATTTACACACTTTTACTATATAAATCAGATATTAATCCTGAATCGTTATTTCCTATTGTTATTATCGTATTTAATCGTTTTGGTTAATTGTCTTTTGTCACTATTATTGATTTATCGCAATAAATACTGAGCCAGGAGAGAGCATCATGGCAACCGTCCACGATTTAATTGAAATGTGGCTACAAGATAACTAAAAGGAATAAATAGAGAATGACTACTTCACATTATTTAACTAGCCAAAGTGGCGCACCAATAGCTGACGATCAAAATGCATTAACAGCTGGAGAACGAGGCCCCGTTTTACTCCAAGACTGGCATTTAATTGAGAAACTAGCTCATTTCAATCGTGAAAGAATTCCAGAGCGTATTGTTCATGCCAAGGGAACGGGTGTTTACGGTAAATTTACCTTAACCAAAGATTTAAGTGACTACACCATTGCTGAGCACTTCAATGGCGTTGGAAAAGAAACTGAAACATTTGTTCGATTTTCAACAGTGGGCGGTGAGATGGGATCTGCTGATGCAGAGCGCGATCCTCGTGGCTTTGGTTTACGTTTTTATACCAAGCAAGGTAATCACGATATTGTGGGTAACAATACGCCAACTTTTTTTTTAAGAGATGGTATTAAATTCCCTGATTTTATTCATACACAAAAGCGTAACCCACATACAAACCTAAAAGATCCACAAGCCATGTGGGATTTCTGGTCATTAAACCCAGAAGCAATGCATCAAGTGACAATCTTAATGTCAGACCGTGGGATCCCGGCTAATTATCGCCAAATGCACGGCTATGGTTCGCATACGTTTTCTTTTTGGAATGCCAAAGGTGAGCGTTTCTGGGTGAAATTCCACTTTAAATCGCAACAAGGTGTAGTTAATTTAACTGGCGAGCAAGCGGATAAATTAAAAGGGATTGACCCTGATTCGTCGCAGCGTGATATGGTTGCCGCAATTAACGATAAAAACTTCCCTAAATGGACTGTAAATGTCCAAATTATGCCGGAAGCTGAAGCGAATACTTATGCGATCAATCCATTTGATCTAACAAAAGTATGGCCACATGCTGATTATCCTTTGATTGAAATTGGTGAACTTGAGCTTAATCGCTTACCTGAAAACTACTTTGCAGAAGTTGAGCAAGTGGCTTTAGCACCAAGTAATCTTGTACCAGGTGTGGGCGCGTCTCCAGATAAGATGCTGCAAGCCCGTTTATTCGCTTATGCAGATGCACAGCGTTATCGAATTGGTGCCAACTATAATCAACTTCCAGTTAACTGTCCGCATGCAGCGAAGGCTAACCACCATCAACGTGGCGGCGCGATGGCAGGAACGCAATGCCCTTATAACGGTAACCAAACAGGCGGCGATGCAACACTTAACTATGGTCCAAATTCAGTTGACACGGGTTTACAAGATGCGAGCCAATTTGCTGAGCCACCGCTAAGACTTGATGGGGAAGCTGATAGATACAGCCGTTATGACCAAGATGATTATACTCAAGCTGGTAATCTATATCGCATCTTCAGTGAGGAAGAAAAACAACGCCTTGCGGAAACGATTGCAGGTACACTCGGTCAAGTGACTCAAGATGTTCAGCAAAAAATGTTGGCACATTTCACTAAAGCTGATGCTGACTACGGACAACGCATTAAAGCATTGTTAGAAGCGTAATCATGCTCTTTAATCTTGTTAATGCTTAAATAGTATTAAACAGAGTGTTATGTTCAAAATATAAGGGAAGGCAGATGCCTTCCCTTTTTTGCGTTTATTTTTCATTTCTAAGCTGTTAGCCTAATTGTTCTATTCCTTAACGTCATTCCTCTTAGTTGCTTCACTTATCTTCTTATGCCGATTTAGTGTAAATATTGATTGTAGCGGCGTAATGCTACGCCATTGCAATATTATTGCATTTAAGTTTTTAAATTAATGTTGCGTAATTGTTTATTAACAGGCTTGTAAGCCTTTATATAACTAAGTGTCTTGCTTGTTACAAGAAGCATCTGATACTGTCAAAACAGCTCGATGAAATGTTATACACACTTTCAATCTAGCCAAATAACGACCAATAAATAAAAATTAAACGGGACTCATGTTTTGAACTTAAAAATGCTTGGCTCAATAGCCATTGTTGCAGGTACTGCAATTGGGGGAGGAATGCTAGCGTTGCCGCTAGCGACTGCAGCATTAGGGATTATGCCTGCGATTATGTTACTGGTTGTCATTTGGGGATTATCGGCTTATACCTCTTTACTCATGCTTGAGATTAATTTACGCGCTGGTGTGGGTGATAATGTTCACGGCATAACGGGTAAAACCTTAGGCAAAGTGGGTCAGTTAATTCAAGGTGCTTCATTTTTAAGCCTGCTATTTGCTTTGACAATGGTGTATCTAATGGGCGGTTCTTCATTACTTGAAACCCGTTTAGAGCCGTTATTAGGTGTGGATTTAAATAACCAAGTCTCGGTATTGCTATTTACTTTAATCTTCGGTGGTTTTATTGCTATCGGCGTGACTTGGATTGATAAGGTTTCAAGAGTCTTATTCACCGCTATGGTGGTGTTGCTTGTACTTGTGGTTGCCTTTTTATTGCCAGAAGTGAATATTGTTGCTTCATTGACTAACTTCTCTGCCAATGTCGCAGAAGGCGATAAATTGGATCAACTGTGGTTAGCTGCCATACCTGTGGTATTTACCTCATTTGGTTTCCATGTGTGTATTGCAACGATCGTCAGATACCTAGATGGCGATGCGGTATCGTTACGTAAAATATTGCTGATTGGTTCTACAATACCGCTGTTTTGCTACATATTGTGGCTACTTGTGACGCTGGGTACTTTAGGTGGGGAAACCGTTCATGGTTTTGCTGGTTCTTTACCTGATCTCGTTAATGCGCTTCAAGGTGTTGCTCAGTCAGCTATCGTAAGTCAGTTTATCGACTTATTTGCTAACCTTGCGTTGATTACATCATTTTTGGGTGTGACCATGAGTTTGTTTGATTATGTGGCTGAATTAACTCGTGCAAGAGATGATAAAGCGGGCCGAGCTAAAACATGGTTAATCACGTTTGTTCCACCTTTGTTATGTGCGCTTTACTATCCTGATGGGTTCTTCCAAGTGTTGGGTTTTGCGGCTATACCGCTAGTTGTCATGATCATATTCTTGCCAATTGCAATGGCATTGAAGCAACGTAAAGCGCAAATGGGTGGCTATGAAGTCGCTGGTGGAAATCTTGCGCTGGGCGTAACAGGGCTCTTAGGTGTGATGATTGTGCTAGCGCAATTAATGGTCGCACTGGGCTAAAATGTAAACGTCAGTTAACGTTTTTTAGAAAGGAATGTAACTGAGTTTGTCTAAGGCTATTATTCCTTTGTTTCAATATGATAAAGTCAGGCTATATGCCTGACTTTTTTATTGGCCTAAAAGTAAGTTTAGTGGTCTGCTTTTGTTCATCTTTTTGCTATTAAATAGGTATAACAAACAACACACTCACTATTGTGAATCAAATGGAATTAACAACATGAAAAAATGGTTATTAAGTGCCGCAATCTTGGCATCTTTTTCTGCACAAGCTGATGAGGGGATGTGGCAACCTTATCAATTACCAGCAATGGCTGATGAACTTAAAGCAAAAGGGTTAGAAATTGATGCCAAATCGATCTCTAAGTTAACGGAATTTCCAATGAATGCTGTGATAAGCCTTGGTGGTTGTACAGCATCATTTGTGTCTCCTAAAGGCTTGGTTGTAACCAATCACCATTGTGCGTATGGCTCAATTCAATACAACTCTACCCCTGAAAAAAACCTGCTAAAAGAAGGCTTCTTAGCGAAAACTTACGCAGAGGAATTGCCAGCAACCCCTGGTTCACGAATTTATGTTACCGAGGCGGTAACTGATGTGACTGATAGAGTGAAATCAGGTCAAATGAATAAAGTCGGTAATGAGTTCTATAAAGGTATCGAGCAACAAGAAAAAGCATTAGTTGCTGAATGTGAAGCTGAAGATGGATATCGTTGTAAAGTTTATAGTTTCCATGGTGGTCTAGAGTATTACCTTGTGAAACAAATGGAAATTCGTGACGTTCGTTTAACCTATAATCCAGCGGGTAGTGTTGGTAAATATGGTGGTGATATCGATAATTGGATGTGGCCTCGCCACACGGGAGATTACTCTTTTTATCGTGCATACGTAGGTAAAGACGGTAAGCCTGCTGACTTTAGTAAGGATAACGTTCCATACGAGCCTAAAAGCTTTTTAAAAGTCTCTGCTAAAGGGGTTAGTGACGGTGATTTTGTAATGGTTGCTGGTTATCCAGGTCGCACTAATCGTTACCGCACAGCTAATGAAGTTGAGAACCAATTTGAATGGGCTTACCCAGAAGGGAAAGTTCTTCGTGAACGCCTAATTGAAATCATCAAAGAGACCGCGCCAGAAGGCAGTGATGAACGAATTAAGTATGAGAGTGCTATCGCTGGGTTAGCTAACTATGCGAAAAACTTTACCTCAATGATTGAGTTTTATGGCAAGTCGACCATGCTTGATGATCGTAAAGCGCTAGAGCTAAAACTGTCGCAGTGGATAAAAGCTGACAGTAAGCGTAAATCACAATATGGCGAAGTCTTAGCACAACTGGATAAGCTAATTAAGCAAAGCCAGCAACAGCAAGAGCGCGATTTAATCATGAGCTATATGGGTTACAGTTCAATGATGTCGACAGCTGAACGTTTATATCGCTTAGCGAACGAGAAAACGCTGGCTGATATGGATCGTGAACCTGGGTATCAAGAGCGAGATATGACTCGCTTTACTTCTGGTATGGAGCGTATTGAGCGTCGATATGCTGCCAGTGTTGATAAAGCGATGTTATTAGACTTAATGAGCCGTTACGCAGCATTACCTCAAGCTGATCGCTTACCTGCATTTGATAAAGCATTCGCTATTGGTAAAAGTGCCGATAACGCTAAATTGAGCAAGACCCTTGATAAGATGTATGCCAAAACTGAACTTTCAGATAAAGCGGTTCGATTGGCGTGGATGGATAAGTCTGTTGCTGAGTTTAAAAAGTCAAAAGATCCGTTTATTCAATATGCTGTTAGCACTTATGATGAAAGAATGAAGCAAGAAAAGGCACGTAAACAACTTGCTGGTGATTTAATGAAGGTGCGCCCTCAATATATGGATGCAATCATCGCGTACAATAAAGAGTTAGGTAAGCCAGTATATGCTGATGCTAACTCAAGTTTACGTGTGACTGTAGGTAATGTGAAAGGTTACAGCCCACAAGATGGACTAGTTGCAGTGCCATTTACTCGCTTAGAAGGTATCCTTGCTAAAGACACTGGTGCAGATCCGTTTGATGCGCCAGCTAAACAGCTTGAGCTAATCAAAAACAAACAATATGGCGATTACTACGTTAAATCGTTAGATTCTGTTCCGGTTAACTTCTTATCGACGCTTGACACCACAGGTGGTAACTCTGGCTCTCCAACACTAAATGGCCGTGCTGAATTAGTCGGTCTGTTATTTGATGGTGTGTATGAATCAATTATTGGCGACTGGGGCTACGACCCACAAACTAATCGCTCAATTCAAGTTGATAGCCGCTACATGCTATGGGTGATGAAGTACTTAGATAATGCTGAAAACTTATTGGAAGAGATGGAAATCGTTCATTAAGCAAGTCTTATTTAACAGGCATCTACAGCTTAAGTTGATGCCTTAATAAGCTAATTTCTGCGGCCTCTAATGGCCGCATTTGTTTTTCTGGCAAGTCTAATAATTCACAATTCATCATGCTTAATCTGATCAAATCAATGACAGTATAACCTAAGGCCTTAGCCATTCTTCGGATCTGACGATTCAGCCCTTGAGTCAGTGTGATTTTAAATTGGTTGCTCGAAACTGCTTCTACATCGCATGGTTTAGTGGTGACGTCTTTGTAGCTCACCCCATTTGCCATTTTTTCAATAAATTCAGCTGAAAAGTCTCGATCTACAGTAACCAAATACACTTTTTGATGCCCGTAGTCTGGGTGCATTAATTTATGGGTCAGCTCACCATCATTAGTCAGCAATAACAAACCACGGGAATCCTTATCCAATCGTCCTGCAGGATACAGTCTAGGGGCTGCTGGTAGAATATGAATTAGGCTGGAAGGTAAATCGGGTAATAAACGGCAATCAATACCAACCGGTTTATGGTACAACCAATATTGCTTGGTTTCGATGGGAGCGATAGGGGCGCCGTCTAATAAAATATTCGGATTGATAGCGTTGGCATTGACCCTATCAAGAGGGCTAGCTAATTGACCATTAAATGTCACTCTTCCTGCCGCAATGAGGCGCTGGGCCTGACGACGTGAACTGACGCCGCAATGAGCTAGATATTGTTCTAAACGCATGTTTACTGGCAAGGCTAGTTACTCGCAAAGGTCAGTGTAGAGAGCTGGCGTTGCTGAGTTTTTATCATTTTTCTCATAGTTAATCCAAGCAGTACACACCATAAAATATTGGCTTGAGTGAGCACCCACATAACCAGTGAGACCCAACAAATTTCGTGAGCCTTATGAGAACATGGGTCAAAATCCAATGTAGACCAATTCAGTAAATACATCAGTGCGACTGAAAAAATCAGGCCGATGATATTGAAAGCGAATAAGGATGCGGAAAGAGAGCTACTCTTGCGGAAATAATCAATAAAACAAAAGCTGTGTAGCACAAAGGTGCAAATCAAATATCCGGTAGAAAAGAACCGATGTTGTTCTAAAAAGTTGATCGGAAAGATACCAATTAACACAATGAGCACGCCTAATGTCGCCCCGGTTACGGTGATTGTGCGGCTATAAAAGTCCTCAAAAACATAATAGCGAGCTAACATAGATAGCATTAAGCAAGCGCCACCAATAACCAAGCCCATATTATAAACGATTGCTAAAGGAGAGGTCATATAATCGCCCAAGGTGTCTGCACGTATACTTAACGGACTGACGCCCAATCGTGCCACTTCAGCGATTAATGCGGTTCCAATTCCTAGTCCACTGATCACAGCCGTCGCTAACGACATGAAAATAATCATTAAATGAAGGTCGTAATGTTTATTTGATTCGATTGAACTAGACATGGGGCCATTGTTAACTAAATGTTTAACTCAGAATATCACTGTTTACGTGTTTTAATCAGCAAAAATAACGAAAAAAGCCTGATATTGCTCCAGCGTTGCGGCAGCGATATCAGGCTTTAAAGATGTATTGTTGACGTGTATTAGATAGTTTTGATTAAGCTCGCTTACGCAGAATTACAATAGTGATAGCAACAACGGCTAAGATCATGCAGTACCAAGCATTTGAAATTGCAGCAAGTGGACTAATGGCAAACGTCGATGCTATTAGTAGTGCTTGAGCGCCATGTGGAATTAAGCCTTGAATAATACAAGCAAAGATATCCAGTACACTTGCTGCACGTTTAGGCGCAACACCATGCTTTTGAGCAAGCTCTTTAGCAATATCACTGGCGACAACAATTGATACGGTATTGTTAGCAACACAGGTGTTGGTTGCTGCAACAATACTTGCCATCCCTAATTCTGCCGCGCGGGTTGAAGTGCCACCTTTCGCCTTTGAGAAACGTTTAATCAGTGCTTCGATTTTCTCGCTAACAAACTTCAAGCCACCTTGTTGTTGCATTAACGCAGCTAAACCACCAACTAACATTGAAAGAATGAAGATTTCTTGCATGTTAGTAAAACCAGCATAGATATCTTGACCGAACTGGATAACGCTGTAATCGGCGATAAACAGTCCAGTTGCACCAGCAAGCAATATACCGACAGTTAGCACGACGAAGACGTTTACGCCTGCGACAGCTAAAAATAAGATAGTTAAGTAAGGAATGACATTGATTAAGTCGATTTCTTGTGGCGCAACTTCTGCTTGTCCTTGGCCTGCAAAAGCAAATAAAACCAATGTAATTATCGATGCAGGCAAGGCAAAGATTAAGTTTTCACGGAACTTATCTTTCATCTCACAACCCTGAGTGCGAGTTGCAGCAATGGTAGTGTCCGAAATAATCGATAAGTTATCACCAAATAATGCGCCAGACATAACAGCACCCGCCATTAAGGCATAATCAATTTGGGCTTGGTCGGCAACGCCTAAAGCAATAGGTGCAACGGCGGCAATGGTGCCCATTGATGTACCCATTGCAGTTGCAATAAAGGCGGCGATAACAAAAAAGCCTGGTAGCAACATGCTAGATGGGATCATTGACAGCCCCAAAGCAACAGTTGCATCAACGCCGCCCGTTGCTTTTGCAACAGAGGCGAATGCGCCAGCAAGCAAATAAATAAGACACATTGCAATGATATTGCTATGGCCGATACCCGCAATAAAGGTATCAATAGATTGGTTTAGTTTCTGCTTAGAAAGCAGAAGCGCCAGAATAATCGCTGGTAAAATGGCGATTACACTTGGTAGTTGATAAAACGCAAAGTCTACACCTTGGCTTTGAAAGTAAACGCCCGCGCCAATAAATAATGCAAGAAAAGCAAATAGAGGCAATAAAGCAATAAAGGAGGCTGGGCTCGTTGTTGTTTGTTGTGTCGTCAAGGTTGTCTCTCTTATTGTTTATTTAGTGTCAAAAGTGCAGTGTTCTAGTCTTTCGAAGTTCAAAGCTACTTTAGCAAGCTCTGTATTAATAATCAGTATTATGATGACTTCTTAAGTTCTGGCAAGCATAGGAGATCTATAAATTAGTGTCAATCTAGACGTCTAGACTTCTTTGCTTCTCTGGTGACTTTTACATTGTTAATTATGTTTTGTTTAATTGGGTTAACAATTGAGTGCAAAAACTCAGCGTGGCGATGCTATTTTGAACATAAATTCGTAGGCAAAAAAAAGCTCGCACTGTGGCGAGCTTTAAATGAAGGCTTAGATAGTCAACCTTATCTTTGGATAAGGTTAATCCGCATCGCCTAAAGACAATAATGTCGCATTACCGCCAATGGCAGTAATGTTATTAGTACGTGTTTTCTCAGTGATAAAGCGAGTAAGGTAATGCGGTCCGCCTGCTTTAGGGCCAGTACCAGATAAACCTTGGCCACCAAAAGGTTGTACGCCGACGACAGCGCCAATCTGGTTACGGTTGATATACACATTACCCACATCAACTTTATCCGCTAAATTAAGTGCATGGCTTTCGTTACGGCTGTGGATCCCTAAGGTTAACCCAAACCCCGTGCTATTAATTTCATTAATTACCTCTGCAAGGTTGGCAGCCTTGTAACGTATAACGTGCAGTATTGGTCCAAAATGCTCTTTATCAAGCACTTTGATTGAATCAATTTCAACCGCTGTTGGTGCAACAAAGTAACCATTTTCTGTGCCTTCAGGAAGTTGATTTTTCTTAATCAATTTGCCCACTTGGCTGATATGATCAATATGCGCATTGAGGTTAGCTTGAGCTGTTGCATCAATCACAGGCCCTACATCGGTTTTAACTGAACTAGGGTTACCAATACTGAGCTCTTCCATTGCCCCTTGCATGACATCAAGCACACGGTCGGCAATATCTTCTTGTAAGAACAGCACTCGTAACGCTGAGCATCGTTGTCCAGCACTCGTAAATGATGAAGCAACAACATCAGCAACCACTTGCTCAGCCTGTGAAGTAGAATCGACAATCATGGCATTTTGGCCACCAGTTTCAGCAATTAATGGAATAATTGCGCCTTCACGATTTGCTAAAGTACGATTAATTAATTTTGCAGTGCCTGTTGACCCTGTAAAACACACACCACCAATACGTTCATCAGAGGTAATTGCTGCGCCTACCGTTGCACCTGTACCCGGTAAGAATTGTAAAACATCAGTTGGAATACCCGCTTCGTGAGCCAGTTGAACTGCGCGATAGCCGACAATTGATGTTTGTTCAGCTGGTTTTGCAACTACAGTGTTACCTACAGCAAGTGCTGCTGTTACTTGGCCTAAGAAAATCGCTAAAGGGAAGTTCCATGGGCTAATACAAACAAAAATCCCACGTCCTTGAATGAATAACTCATTTAGCTCACCCGTTGGGCCTGGGAGTAGTTCTGGTTTTGCCATCATTTTTTTAGCTTGAATGGCGTAGTAGCGACAAAAATCGACGGCTTCACGGACTTCATCAATCCCGTCTTGAATACTTTTTCCCGCTTCGCGGGTACAAAGTGCGATTAACTCTTCTCGATTTTCTTCGAGCAAATCCGCCAGTTTTTGAAGAGCGTTGGCACGTTCTTCAACTGGAGTGTGGCTCCAGCTGTGGAACGATGCTTGAGCAGAGCTTAGTGCTAATTCAACGGCTTGGTTATTTGCAAAGGCCACTTTACCAACAGCTTGGTTAGTATCAAAAGGACTGACAACATTAATCGTTTCACCCGTTAGCGTCTCGCCATTAACTAATGGGCCAGCTTGCCATTGAGTTTGGCTAAATTTTTCAATTCCTGCGAAAAATGGCTCGGATTCGGAGATGATATTCATGTTGAGTCCTTTAGAGTTTTTACGTTCTTCGCCGAAGATATCTTCCGGCAAGACGATTTTATTATTGGCTAAAGTTTTATAGGATTTGAGTGTGATAACAGGGTGAACCACTAAGCTGTCAATAGGGGTTTTAGGGTCAACTAATTTATGCACAAAAGAAGTGTTGGCACCATTTTCAAGTAGTCTTCTGACTAAGTATGGTAAGAGATCTTTATGCGCACCGATCGGTGCATAAATTCTGACAGCTTTAGCGCCAGCTTCAGCAAGCATGGTGTCATAAAGCTCTTCGCCCATGCCATGTAAACGCTGATATTCATAGTTTCTATCACCGGCCATCGCACTGATACTGGCAACAGTTTGTGCATTATGAGTGGCAAACTGTGGGTAAATAGCCCCACGAGTGGCTTCTGACAATAAGTATCTTGCACAGGCAAGGTATGACACATCAGTACCTGCTTTACGGGTGAATAGTGGGTAACCGCCATCGCCTGCTTGTTGAGCCCATTTTAATTCACTATCCCAGTAAGCGCCTTTTACTAGACGTAATGGGATTTCATCTCCTTGCTCACGAGAAAGCTTCGTCAACCAACATAGAACGGGCAGAGCACGCTTAGAGTAAGCTTGGACGACAATACCTAATAATCCCCATCCTTTAATTTCTTCAGCGTTATACAGCTTTTTAAATAGCTTTAACGATAACTCTAAGCGATCCATTTCTTCTGCATCGATAGAAATACCGATATTTAGCTCACGCGCTTGAACACAAAGTTTAATCACAGTGTCATAAAGCTCGCTTAATACTCTATCCTCGTTGGCGACTTCATATCGCGGATGAAGAGCTGAAAGCTTGATCGAAATAGTCGGTAAAGGTGTATTTGATTCTTCATATGACTGAGCGCCTAATTGACGAATGGCATTGCTGTAGTCGAGATAATATTTTTGTGCATCTTTAGCTGTGAATGCGGCTTCACCTAACATGTCGTAGCTGTGGGTATAGCCTTGTTGACGTTTAGCTGTGCTGTTTTTAAGGCCCTCTTGAACGGTTTGCCCTAAAACAAATTGCTTACCCATGATTTTCATTGCGGCATTCATGGCTTGACGAATAACAGGTTCACCTGCGCGATTGATGAGTCGATTTAATAAACTGCTTGGCTTACCATCAATATTCTTATCGAGCTTAACGATTTTACCTGTAAGCATTAATCCCCAGGTGGATGCATTGACTAACAATGAATCGCTTTTCTTAAGGTGTAAATCCCACTTAGCACCAGAAAGCTTATCTTCAATTAACGCATCGGCAGTCGCCGCATCAGGAATACGTAACAGTGCTTCAGCAAGACACATTAAAATAATGCCTTCTTGTGTTTCTAAACTGTATTGCTGCAAAAAGGCATCAATGCCTACCATTAAGCCTTTCTTTTCGTACTGACGAACTTTAGTGACTAATTCATGGGCTCGATTCGTCACTTGTTTAATATCGGTGTCAGATGACGGTACTAACTTCAAGAGTTCAGTAAGATATTGCTCTTCATCAACGATGTAATTATTTGTTATGGCTGAGAATAGCTCATCTAGGCTGGCATTGTCGTAATGGCCGTTTAGTACTTCACTAGCTTTAAACATAATTTTCATTCCGTCTTTAGCTGTTTACTACCTGATGTAAACAAGTTGTTTTATTATGATATTTTTTATTTTGTATACAATGTACGAAAATCGAGGCGATTATAATATTAAAATGTGACATTGAGCAATGTTTGCAAAGAAATGTGATTGTAAATAAAAGTGTCGACTGTTTTATGCTCAATAATTCGGATGATAATGGCTAAGATCCCATCAACATTTTTAGGTAAATGCATCAGAGTTGAGTTCATTGAGGCCTGCTAAAACACCTTAAAAGACAATCAATTACTTTGCGCTGCAAAATATCAAAGCTCGTTTCTTTACGGCTTTTTAGCGTGTTAGTTACTATCACCCGATAGCATGTTTTGGTACAGGGGACTTTGGTCGTACAACCCGCTGAACAGGATCAATGGTAGTGAAATGTAAGGTGGAAAGTTTCAAGATAACTATTTTTTAATAGAAATTTGTCAGAGGCAAGCTGGAGACAATAAGCAATACAAAAGTCTCATGCTGTCTACAAATAAAAAAACCAGTGCAAGCACTGGTTTAATCGTTGATTGAATCTAGTTGGGCATCTTGTCGTAATACAAGCCTGGAGCAATAGATTTCATTTAGCCGTTAAAACTTACATCCAGCGGCTTTTTTGTTTGCGTTGTGGTCTTGGCAAGTAAACCAAGATAATACCAATCAAGGCGCCTAAACCGGCAATCATTGCACCTTGCTGCCACATCTTTGACTGGGCGTTATCTTTGATTGATTGCAGTTGTTGATTACTGCTATCACGCTCATTTGTCACTCTTGATAATTCAGACTGTAAAGAAGCAATCTGATTGTTAGCTGATGTCAGCTCCTGAGCAACAGACTCTGAACTTTGATCAAGTTGAGATAAGGTGGTTTTAGTTTTTGCTAACTCAGCTTCTAGTAGCGGTAAGCGATTTCGTAAACTCGTTCCTGTTTCAATTAAATCAGACTTTACCCAGCCTTCACGATTTTTATGATCACGAATTTTACTGTATTCATTTTGAGTTTCATTTAATAAGGTAATCGTTTGACCAGCCTCAATGCTGCCTAAAATACGATATTGGGTACCTGGACCACCGTGGATGTAAATAAACACATCGTCAGTAATGTAATGCGTCTGAGCCATTAAACCTTTTGAGAGCAGTAGCAAAGCTACTATTGTAAGCATTCTGAACACGTTATTTTTCCATACCATTAGAACTATCCGTCATGCTATTTATTTACTGTCTTGATTGCAAGGAAGAACCGCAAAGTCTTATTTAAATAAGCGGGATTACTGATTTTTTGACGACTTTTACGTGAAAATTGCTGCAAAAGTGTCATCAATTAATAACTGGGTGGATTTTTTTATGCTCCATAATCTGTTCGGTTTGTTTTAGGCAATAAAAAAGCCAGTCACAAGGACTGGCTTTATTTTGGCTATCTATCTCAGCAATCTTAGCTGAATACACCTTTGATGGTGAAGAAGAACAAGATAGATAATGCAGCGCCGGCTGGTAACGTTACTACCCAAGAAATAACGATGTTACGAACTACACCGATATTAATTGCAGCAATACCACGTGCCATACCCACACCTAATACCGCACCAACTAATGTTTGAGTTGTTGAAATGGGTAAACCAGTACCAGAAGCAATTACCACGGTTGATGCAGCAGCTAATTCAGCGGCAAAACCACGGCTTGGAGTCAGATGAGTAATGTTTTTACCAATGGTCTGCATGACACGCTTACCAAAGATAGCTAGACCCATTACGATACCGATAGCACCTAGAGGAAGAATCCACCATGCAAGTGCTGCTTTCGATTCAATTGCACCGCCACTGTTAACAACAGATACAACTGCAGCTAATGGGCCAATTGCGTTAGCAACGTCATTTGAACCATGAGCAAACGCCATACAACATGCTGTAACAACCATTAAGATTGCGAAGACTTTTTCAACGTTTGCATATTCAGTTTGACGATTAATATCAGTGCTCATGTTTAAGCGAGCAATAGCGACTTTACCGAAAATACCAACACCAATAGCAACAGCAATTGCTAAGCCGTACGCTTCAACGGTTGAGAAGTGTAGACCAACATGTTTTAGACCTTTAGTAATGGTAACAAGTGACATAACGAAGCCAGCAAGTGCCATATAGAAAGGAACGTAACGTCTTGCATTAGCTAAAGGGTCGTCAGTATTAAAAATTAACTTTTGAACACTTTGGAAAATCATGAAAGCAATAAAGCCGGAAATCGCAGGTGTGACCACCCATGAACCGATAATGCCAACAACTTTACCCCATTCAACCGCTTCAGTACCTACACCTACTGCAGCGAAACCAACAATCGCACCAACAATTGAGTGAGTTGTTGATACTGGCCAGCCTAATGCTGATGCCGCAACTAACCATAGACCCGCAGCGAGTAGTGCGCCGATCATGCCGTAAACCAGAAGTTCTGGTGAATCGACAAAGAAGCTAGCGTCAATAATCCCTTTACGGATAGTACTGGTAACTTCGCCACCGGCTAAGTAAGCCCCAGCGAACTCGAAGATCATTGCAATAATAATTGCTTGTTTGATTGTGATGGCGTTGGAACCTACTGAGGTACCCATAGCATTAGCAACGTCATTCGCGCCAATACCCCATGCCATCAAAAATCCAAATACAGCCGCAATACCAATTAGCATTGGGCCATTGGTGACTAATACATCAACCATGTTGTTTCCTTGATAACTTTTTTAGTTATGAACTGCGAGCTAACATTAGCTCTAGGCGAGAGCCTACACGCTCAGCTAGATCAGCTAAGCCTCCAACCCATTCAATGATCTTGTACATAAACATGACATCGACAGGATTCAAATCTGCTTCCAAGCTTAGTAGTAAACGACGTACTTGGATCTGCAAATCATCAGAATCAGCTTCAATTAGATCTAATTCATTGATCATCTTGGCTACTAATTCGACTTCACGACCACGGAAACCTGTTTCAAGAAGGTCATCGAGTTCGTTAATTGCTTGCTTAGCAAGAGAGACAGCATCTAAACAACGTTTGAGGTAAGCATTAAACGGTGCTTGAACTGGTTGAGGGAACACTAATTGGCGACCGATAATACGGCCTGAGATGTCTTTAGCTTTGTTGGCAATTTTGTCTTGCTGAGTTAACAACTCAAGCAAGTCAGTACGCTCAACTGGCATAAACAACCCACTAGGAAGGGTGAGACGGATTTCACGCTTTAGCGCGTCAGCGTCATTTTCTAATAAGCTAATTTGCTTACGAACACTTACAGCTTTATCCCAATCTCCAGCAGTGGTTGCTTCAAAGAATGGTACGAGTAAAGATGCACATTCATGCACTTTATCTATATGCTGTTCTAATGGTTTAAGGGGTGATTTTGCAAACACACCTAAAATAGAGTTTACTGGCATTGCGGTTAACCTATTTAATGATTCCAATGTTGGAAAAACGGGCGCATGTTACCTCAAGCGTCCGCATAATGAAACTGTGTTTTTAATTTAATCTACAGTTAATACGGCTCAGTATATAGAACTGAGTTGCGCAATCCTAAGGGATTTTTATGACAGAAATGTGACATTGTGAATTTATTATGACGCATTGATGAAGATTTAATGACAAGATGAGTAGAAAGTCAATGGACGCAGAGATTGAACTTAAGCTGTTTATGCAGTCGCAACACAATGATTTGCTTGTTAAATTACTTAACGGAATGAGTGATTCAACACCACAAAATATCACAAGTTTAACAAATAAATATTTTGATACAGCCAAGTTACAACTTCGCAGCTGGAAAATGGGCTTGCGTATCAGAAAGGGTGAAAATTTCACCGAGCAAACCATTAAAACAGCTGGAACAGTTTCGGGGGGGATTCACTCTCGACCTGAATATAATGTGCCGATTTCCCAAGATACACCCGAGTTGGCGCTTTTTCCGAAAGAAGTATGGCCTCAAGAAGCGGATATTGATGCGCTACAAACTGAGTTAACCTGCGTATTTGAAACGAACTTTACCCGTCAGGCATGGCACATATACATTGAAGGCAGTTTAGTTGAAGTGGCGTTTGATGTTGGAAAAGTGATCGCAAATGGTGAGGTTGATCCGATTTGCGAGATTGAGTTTGAATTACTGGCTGGAGAGACATCGGCGTTACTGCACCTTGCAATTGAAGTTGCTAAGCATATACCTGTCCGTTTAGGTAAGGCGAGTAAAGCGCAACGCGGCTATCATTTAGCAGGACACTTACCTGCCATAGCACTAGAACAGATTGATTATATTTGTTTGCCTACTGATAAAAGCTTATCTAAAACATTAGAGGTGTTACTTGAAACTGGTATTGAGCGCTGGCAGGTTATAGAAGCCTTACTTATTGATACTAATGATATTGTTCAACAAGCAAAATTATGGAGTCAGCTCAGAGCATGTGTCAGGTTATTAAGATTAACCTTGATGCAATTTGGCTTACTTAATAGCGATGTATTAACCCACTTTGATGTGATTGAACAAAAATTACAATTTATCGAGCCACTGCAGAGTTTGAGCTTATTACTCGATGAGCCACAAAAGTTGCTGGGCAAACGCATCGATAAAACTCAAATCATTCCACTCGCGCAGCAAAGCGTCAATGAATTGGTTTTAAACCAACGATTAAGCTGTTTATGGCAACTGCCAGAATACGGTCAATTACAATTGGCACTGGTTGAGTTGTTACTAAAAACCGCGAATGGGAGCCACCAATTAGTTGATTATCCCGAATTAGGTTTATTTGCTAATCATCTTCAGCAGGACTCTTGGCAAAAAATTGTTGATTTAATGCCAATATCTGCGGCAATGGACAGTTTAGATTATCAACAAGTCGCACAAGGGTTAGATGAAAGTATTTTGGTCGGTTTTGCTTATGGCGAGCTGTACCAATCTGATGATCGAGAAGCATTTAGAGCGCCATGGCAAGATCTGGCATTAGGTATTCAAACGTTAGGTTGCTATCAGCTTTTAGCTAAATTAACTGAGCAAAGTGAAGTGGATATTAGCGATTGGCTTCAAGACAAAGAAGCCAGTTTACTCTTTGCAATGGAGCACTCACGTAAAAGCGCGCTTAATAATCAGCCTTATTGGTAAGCATTGGATTAGCGCCCCCAAAAAAACCTATCATTACGATAGGTTTTTTTATGTCACTTGCGCTATTCACGAGTCTTGTTTTGTTGATTAAGTTCTTCCCGTAATCGAGTGATTTCAGCTAACATGACTTGCTGGTTTTGCTCCATTTGCTGCTGATTTTCTTCCATTCTCAATAAGGCTTTTTCAAGTTCAAATTTAATTTCTTTCTTATTATTCTCGCTTCGTTCATGGTCATCTGGTGCGACAAAGACTGAGGCCATGTAGCCCGATATCACACCAAAAAAACTTACGCCGCTCATAATAACAAGGGCGCCAACGACATGTCCCACAGTGCTTACAGGGTAGTAATCTCCATATCCCACGGTTGAAATGGTAACCAAGGTCCACCAAATGGCTTGTTCAGCGGTTTCTATATTGGCGCCTTCTGTACCTGCTTCAACTAATAAGATGACAATAGAGGCAGTAGTTAAAATGAAGACCATTGCTAACAACAAGCTTGCTAAAGTGGTTTGTTTACGTTGTCTAATCAGTGGAATAATTAAGGTGCGACTAACACGTATTAAGCGTATAACCCGAAGAATTTGGAATACACGCGCAATACGCAGTGCTTCAATGGCGGGAATACTGGCAACGAAGTCAATCCAATGATGTTGAAGATAGAATTTTTTGTTGTTGGCTTTTATGAGACCGTAAAAAAAACGCGACATAAAAATCATACAAATACTGAGATCGATAAACAGTAATAGCCTGCGTGTTTCTGCGTCAACGTTTCCAAATGTCAGGATTAGCACCACGATGACAGAGAACAGCGACAGGATCATCATAGCTAAGTCAAAAGGGCTCGGGCCATTTAATGCTTTTAGTGACCAACGTTTTTTTTCGATCATAGTAAAATCCGTTTTGAGAATATTGCGTTGTGGTGATGCTAACAATGTAACCTTTTAGAGACAATCTAAAGGTATAAAAAAACACGCCAAAGGGCGTGTTTTGCATTTAGCTTGGTTGTAGTGCTTATTCATCAACAAATTGAACTAAATCATCTAGCACACGTTTTTTGATTTCTAGCTGAGCATCAGCTTCTAAACCATATCTGTGTGCCAAAATTGCATAGTCATCTTGGCTTAATGACACTGTTAACCTTGGACGCTTAGGGCGTTTAGTCACTTCCAAGCCTAGGATTGAGCGAATTTGATCTGAAGGGCTAACACCTGCATCTAGCGCTGCTTTACGAATTAAGTATTGAAACTTTTCATCGAGGTCAAAAGCCACTTGTGTCGCTTTTGCTGCTTGCTGATTTTTAATCCATGTATCTGGTAATGATTTACCTTTACTCATGTCAGGTGTTACTCCTTTATACTGCCAGTGTTAACTCGCTGGCCAAAACTCACGAATGTCAGTTACTGGGCGGTACAGTGTTAACATGACATCGGTATCGCCACCTTCGTAGACCTCAATATCGACAGCCTGAGAATCTTCATTATTGACTAAAGAATAGCTTTCAAAGGCATTTCCGCGGTGTTGGCTGCTATCATCTTG
Organism: Shewanella sp. MMG014; assembly: GCF_018100775.1. Classification (NCBI taxonomy): domain Bacteria; kingdom Pseudomonadati; phylum Pseudomonadota; class Gammaproteobacteria; order Alteromonadales; family Shewanellaceae; genus Shewanella; species Shewanella sp. MMG014. The sequence continues at coordinate 169,519 of NZ_JAGJDZ010000006.1, read as the reverse complement.
AGGTGGTTTTTGGCCACGATAATCTTCACGGTGGAAGTATCCAAAACAACCAAACTCTACTTGATGGTATGCGCTAGCAAGCCAACGTCCGTATTCGCTATCTAACTCATTCGACAATGAAAGTGTCGTGAGCTCTGCATTGCCCGGTTCTTCAAATATTTGGCTAAACTGCTCCAAGTCAAACAGCTGCTCTACCACCGCTCGGTTTACTTTGATTGAAAAACTCAAGTAAGCCTCATCTTCTTGATGATACGAGAGATAAATTGCAGTACCGCTGTGGCCTCTAAGTAACCACTCACATTGCTGAGAGCGTTCATACTCATAAGTATGGACTTCTTCAACTTTAAGCTGCTGCCCACGTAGTTGCTCAGGTAAAGCAAAGCTATCATCAAGGGAGATCATATCTCCCTTGAGTAGCTTGTTCACATGGTCAAGCTGACGTTTTGGGGCTTCTTTCTTGCCGAAAAGGCCACTTAGAAATCCCATAGCTTAATTAACCTTTTTTCGCTTTAAGGCGATCAAGAACTGCATTAGCACTAGACTTTTGCTCACCAATGCCTGCTTCAGCTAGCTTGGCATGTAATGACTTATCGCTGTTTTCTTCAGCTAATGCTTCAGAGGCTTGTAAGCGATCATCGAATGATTGCTGACGTGCTTTGATGCGCTCTAAAGAATCTTTCGCATTCATTAGCTTCGAGTTACTTGACGCAAATGAGTCAGTAATCGTGGCAGTGGCTTTTTGAACACTTTCAGTGGTTTTCACCATGCTTAGCTGACGCTGGTAATCCGTTAACTGACGTTCAGTTTTCTTAACTAAATCTTTAAGGCGAACGGCATGAGCAGAAAAGCTTGCGTTAGCGGCTTCTTGGTCAGCGAGTTCTTGATCCAGTTGAGCAATCTTTTCAGCAACTTCGATAGCCAAAGCTTCGTTGTCTTTTTCAAGCGCTTGTGTAGCGTAACCTTCGTGCTCAGTGATGCTGCGCTTTAAGCGGTCAACTTCACGGCTAGCTTGCATCTCTTTCGCCATTACGTCAGTTAATTCACGCTTAGCTTTGGTTAAATGCTTTTCTGCATCACGGATTTCTTGTTCAAAAATACGGGTAGAATTTGCATCGACAATGTTTTGGCCGACTTCATTAGCACCGCCGCGAAACGCCGTTAAAATTTTATTTAAAATGCCCATGTGTGGCTCCTTACTTCAAAAATTCGACGAGTTCGTCGATGACTTCTAAACAGTTATCAGACAATACTGATAATTCTTGTTCAATCTCTTCCATGCTTGAGGTGACTGAAAGTGCACCGTAAACCACATATTTATCGTCAATTTTTGCAAACGATGATAGTGGCATTGGAATGTTTAATTCCAACATGGTTTCAAACATTTGAGTGCGAGTTTCTTCTTTCACTTCGCTCTCATCCCATAAGTAACTGATACACAAAACTTGGTTGTCAGTTACTGATACAAATACTGGTAACTCTTCGCGACCAGCAACGTTGACTTGTAACACCTCAACATCACCATCAATTGGGAAACAATCAAACTTCAACCCTGTGTGGCTCTCATCGCCTAGTTCAGTTAAGTGGTTAGCAATCTTATGGATATTCATATTTGTCCTTATTGACATATTATGTCTTAGGTTTCAAAGATAGCACTTAGACATATTATGTCAAGGCTATTCTTTATTAGATTAAAAAAGATTCATCCCTTGGTTATCAGACCAAGACGCTAAGTGATAATGGTAAAGCTGTAATGAGCCAATTTTGTTGGTCTTAATCTTATCTTTATCGTCATAAAAGTTGCCAGGAAACTCAAAAGCACCATGAATTAAGCCCGGTGTTAACCAGTCTTCTTCTATTGGCAGTGGCTGATTATGGGCTAAACGAGACTTGGCATCTTTTCCTGCGCGAGTTGCGATACTCCAGCCCCATTCTCCAAAACTTGGCACATTATGATGATATTGCTGTACGGTAAAACCAGCCGATTCTATGGTTTTTCCGACAGAAATGAATGCCTGCTGCGCATGGTATGGCGAGGTAGACTGTACTGTCATAGCACCATCGGCACTCAATAATTCAGCGAGCTTTCGGTAAAATAAATCAGAGTATAGTTTGTTGAGATCGGGATGACTTGGATCTGGAAGATCCACGATGATGACATCAAACTTCTGATTCCCTTTAATCAGGTTATCTACGCCATTAAATGCGTCATCGAACACCAAGTTGACTCTAGGGTCATTTAACGCATTGCCATTAAGTGACAGCATAGCTTGGCTGACATGGGCTGGCATTTTTTCATCAGGGGCTGCAAATAACTCGACTAATTTCTCGTCTAAGTCCATTAAGGTGACCGACTTAGGTTGCCATTTGAACACTTGCTTAAGGCCTAACCCATCTCCACCACCAATGATGAGTACCTTGTCTTGTCTAGCACTGGCTGCCATCGTTGGGTGCACTAAAAAACTGTGATAAATATGCTCATCAATGCTGGAGAACTGCAAACGGCCATTAATATAAAGAGAGTAGACAGGTTCTTGGCCATTACCACGTAAGCGTTCAGTAAAGGTTAATTGCTGAAAACGGGTCGCTTCGGCATAAACAACCTTGTCTTTGTACAATAAATTATTGAAGTTTTGTTCCCAACTTGGGCCGTGCATCGCCAATAGCACCAGTACACCACTGGCAACAAAGTGACCAATAAGAATCAATTTAGCCCAGCGAATTTGTTGCCAAAAACGCCATATAAAAACAAACCCTGCCAATAAGTTAACACTGGCAGTTAATGCTGCTGCTAACTGAATATCTAGCGAGAGCATAAACATTACCCATATTGCAGCGCCTGCACCAGCGCCGATGTAGTCAGCACCATAAATGGTACCAGCATTATGGAGAAGGTGTTCTTCAGATAGGGATTGGCGAACTCGAGCAATGAGTGGAATCTCCATACCAATCATCAAGCCTAAAATGACGCCCCAAATATAAGGTAAATACTCACTGAGATTTTGTAGTGTCCCGATAAAACCTCCATCAGGAATATGATCGGGTGGCAGGCCTAATGTGTTGGCGATTATCAAGGGTAATTGCTGGCCAAAACCAATAACGGCCGCTGTGATTAAAATGGCGAGCGAACCGCAAAAAGCGACGGTGAGTTCAAGCAAGGCGAAACCGGTAAACGCACAGCGAATTTTACGGGCGGCAAAAGCGCCAATACCCATAGATACGATCATAATGCCAATCATGGTATAAATCGCAGCTTCTAGTGCGCCAAGAATGCGGCCGGCATAGTGAGATAATAGGTATTCGTAGATAAGACCGCAGCCTGCAAGTAGCGCCATGATGCCCAGTAAAAGGGCATCATCGAACCATGCTAAGCTGCGTTTAGAAGGACTGCTTTGCTTGTTGCAGCCCTCCTGGCCATGTTCAAGCAAAGTATTATTCATCGAATTAAGCCATTAATGCCGCAAGAATAAGTGCGATACCAATACTGATAGCAAGCTCTACAGCTGCTACGCCAACGTTATGCTGCTTTTCAACTTCATCTGTGAGGTTAATTTGCGCTAACACTAACTTTTTGACGATGGCTAATAACACTGACAGTGCGATAAGCATGATCACTGAGAATGTCAGCCAGCCAACAATATTCATTAAATAAGCAGTCGGATCATAAATGATAAAGTGACTTGCAGCATTAAAAGTAAATGCCATTGCAATCATGTAACCACTGTGACGAACAGCAATAGCAACTTGACCTTGCTCTAACGCCTTTTGCATTGAGTCACCCTGATTACGCTTAGCGTACTGGTGTTCACGGAATCGAGTTAGCAGCACTAGCATTAATTGAGAAATCAAGAATGCAGTGAAAATTGCGATAAAGGTGTCAACCGTAATATCTTCAGCCCACATTAATACTGAGCGAATAATGATAGCCGTTGCTATTGCAGCTGCTGCATCTACGATAGCAACAGACATATTGCCATTAACAATTTGGCTGTTTTTATCAAATTCATTGAGTGCCACTTTGTCATGTAAAAAACGGCCAAATTTAATTAGCACTAAACCAAATACGCCGTAGCAGGTCATGCCGATTGCTTCCATTGCGTATGAGTTTGCTGCTTCACCTGTAATGGCGCCAGTTAACACAATGCCTAAGGCTAATACTGCACCAGCGGTGCTAACACCAAAGGCAAAATTATCACGGTCTGCTAATTCTGCACGGCTGTTAACACGCACACTCCAACCTTGTAAGTAGCGCATTAATGCTAACAAAATTACAGCAATGGTAATGTCGATAGCTAAAATAATCGCTAAGTCTAGGGTAAGTCCGAAGTCACTTAAAAATGTCATGATTGTTCCTTATTTGCCTCGGCGTACACCGCGAGTTGTGCGGCTAGATGAATTACGAAAACTGCTGTCTTTTGAATAGGTCGAACGGAATTTACTTGAGTTAGCACTTCTAGTGCCTGTGGTACTTGCTTTGGGAGCAGAAGTACTTTGACGTGATAAGCTCGTTGAGCCAGTACGGGATTTAGCGTACGGGCTATTAAATTGTTTACCCTGAGAGTTAAAGGTTTTCTTGGTGTTTTCATAAGTGCGATTTTGAGCACTTGCTTGTTTTGGAGACGTGTAGCGATAACGACCAACGTCATTGTAATAGCTGTAACCACGATTGTTTGACCAACGATCATAACGCACTGGGTTCATGATATTTGAAAACATCGAGTACATGCCGTACCACGCCCAAAAAGACATGCCACTTGAATTCGTTTGCCAGCTACCATATGAAGGGTTACCGACGAGTTGACTACCTGCACCAAAATCTTCACTGCCATTAGCCAGTGCAGCGGCTTCACGACTTATTGAGTTCACCCGTGCTAATTGCCCGCCAGATAAGTCTGCTACAACGTTAACAGGATCAGACAACATGTCATTATAGAGACTTGAGTCTGCAGCTTGATAAATGTTCTGCGCTTCTTCGAGCTGTTGATCTAAATCGATAAAGTTGGCTGAATCAGAAAGCTCGCTTGTGCGTCGTTTTAGCGATTGAAACATTGGCCCTGTGGTGCCAGCATCTTTTGCTAACTCATCTAAAAGCGGCACCAGATCGGGTTTGCTGCTTTTTAATAATTGCGTGTATTGCTTTAATAAAGTGGCATTACGCAATTCACCAGCATCTAGCATGGCGCCAAGCTGAGTTATTCGTTGTTGAGACAATTGCTGATATTGCGCAATTTTTTCAGGACGGTCATCGCCGCAACCTGAAAGTGAGATGCATAATATCAACCCGGAAAATACTGTGAGGACACGGGGTAACAAACCAGCCATGTTTTCTCCAATGCTATAAAAATCAAATTAAAATAATTAACAAACCGAATAAATATGTATTCATATTCGACCAAATATTTATACGGTTAGGTATAACTGCTATACAGGTTATAGTAATCTTAATGCTATATACAATTAAGACTTACATTAAACTTTTATTATGAATGGTATAGCATAATTCGACATATTATGTCGAATTAAACCTGCCATATCATGTGTAAATTGCCGAAGGGATCGAATAATAATGCTAATCGAAAGTAACTCTATTTTATCTGCCGAATTATCAGAAATTGCAGAACGTTACTGGTTGAGGTTAGGTAATTCTTCCCCGGAAGTCATTGATACGTTATCAATCGACGAGCAAAAGGCATTAAAGTCAGTCTTTGGTTTGAGTGACTACATTGCAGAACAATTGTGTCGCCACCCTGAATGGATAAGCTTGTTACTTGATGGCTTATTAACAGAAGTCGATAGGCAAAGCTTTGCGATTGAATTAGCAAATAAACTTGCTTCGATAAAGTCTGAAGATGAAGTTAAATCAATCCTGCGTCAATATCGTAACTTCCAGATGGTGAGATTAGCTTGGCGCGACTTTGGCAATTATTCAGCATTAGAAGAGTCATTACTGGATTTGTCTGCGTTAGCTGAAGCCCTCGTTATTGCCGCGAGAGATTGGCTATATCAAGATATGTGTCAGCAGCTTGGTACACCGTCAGATGAACAAGGTAATCCTCAGCCATTATTAATTCTCGGTATGGGTAAACTTGGTGGGCGCGAGCTTAACTTTTCATCTGATATTGATTTAATTTTTACTTTTCCTGAGCATGGCGAGACTGTCGGAGGCCGTCGTGCCCAAGCTAATCAGCAGTTTTTCATACGTATGGGTCAGCGATTAGTTAACCTACTTGATCAAGTGACCGTTGATGGCTTTGTTTTTCGGGTTGATATGCGTCTGCGCCCATATGGTGAGAGTGGCCCATTAGTGGTGAGTTTTAGCGGTCTTGAAGATTATTACCAAGAACAAGGGCGAGATTGGGAAAGATATGCCATGGTCAAAGCCAGAGTATTAGGCCCGTGGACTCAATTTAGCGATGACTTACATGACTTATTAAGACCCTTTATTTATCGACGCTACATCGATTTTTCAGCAATCGATTCATTACGTAAAATGAAGCAATTAATTGCGCAAGAAGTGCGCCGTCGTCAGCTTACCAATAATATAAAATTGGGGGCGGGCGGGATTCGAGAAGTGGAGTTCGTGGTGCAAAGCTTCCAGCTTATTCGAGGTGGAAGGGAGCCAGCACTGCGTCAGCAAAGCCTTTTTGGTGCTATTGATACGTTATATAACTTAGGTCAACTCGAGTATCTTGCCGTTGATGAACTCAAAAAGAGCTATATCTTACTTCGCCGAGTAGAAAACTTACTGCAAGCTATTGATGATAAGCAAACTCAGACATTGCCAGATAATGATGTCGACTGGCAGCGTTTATGTTTTGCGATGAACTGCGAAAATGAAACGGTGCTGCGTGCTGACATTGATAGAGCAATGCAACAAATTCATAGACACTTCAACGATACTGTTGGTGGCGATGATGCACATGAACAAACGGAACATTGGACTAGTCAATTATGGGTCATTGAAGATCCAGACAACGCCGCAGCGCTTTTAGAAGAACATTTAGTGGACGATGCTAATTTTTGGCCGACATTAACTGAGTGGCGATCTATAACGGTTAAACGTTCAATTGGCCCAAGAGGAAGAGAGACCCTCGAAAAGCTGATGCCAAGATTATTGTCCGAGCTATTAGAGCATGCTTCACCTAGCGCGGCATTAACTGCCGTATCAGGGGTTTTAGAACAGATTTTAACCCGCACTACCTACCTTGAGTTATTGTGCGAAAACCCTGGTGCTCGACAGCAATTAATTAGTTTATGTTGTGCTAGCCCATGGATTGCCCAAGAACTTGCCAACTTCCCAATGTTATTGGATGAGTTGATTGATCCTGCGCAATTATACGACACCACTTCTGTTGATGATTACCCTAGTGAGCTAAGACAATATTTACTGCGGGTGCCTGAAGAAGATATGGAGCAGCAAATGGAAGCGTTGCGCCAGTTTAAGTTATCTCAACAATTAAAAATTGCAGCTGCGGATGTCACAGGTGTATTACCGGTAATGGAAGTCAGCGATCACCTGACTTTTTTAGCGGAAGCAATCATTGAACAAGTCGTATTGCAAGCATGGCACCAAGTGGCGAGTCGACATGGTGTTCCTGCTGGTACCAGCCCAGACAAAATGGGCTTTGCGGTAATTGGTTACGGAAAACTCGGTGGAATAGAGCTAGGGTACGGATCCGATCTGGATTTAGTGTTTCTGCGAAATAGCGTCAATACTGGTGAAACTGATGGCAAAAGACCCATAGGTATTGGCCATTTTTATTTGAAGCTTGCTCAACGAATTGTGCATTTGTTTGCAACACGTACGACATCGGGTGAATTATATGAAGTGGATATGCGTCTTCGACCTTCTGGTGCATCTGGTTTATTAATTACTGAAGTTGAGCAATTTAAAGAGTACCAACAAGCTGAGGCGTGGAACTGGGAGCATCAAGCATTAGTTCGCTCCCGTTTTGTTTATGGTGATAATGCGTTGGCCGCCCGTTTTAGTGAGATTAGAACTGAGATTTTATCTAAACCACGTGATTTACCTGAGTTAGCTAAGCTGGTTCGGGATATGCGAATTAAAATGCGCGATCATCTATTAAAGGTAAGTCCTGATAAATTCGATTTAAAACAGAGTCCTGGCGGCATCGCTGATATTGAATTTATGGCGCAGTATTTGGTGCTAGCCCATGCTAGCAGCCATAAAGAGTTGGCTATTTGGTCTGATAACGTGCGTATATTTCAAATGTTAGCTGAACTAGAAATGATTCCATTTATGACTGCGCAGCACTTAACGCAGACCTACTGCTGGCTAAGAGATGAAAATCATCGACTGACATTGCAACAGCAAAAAGGACAAATTGATGTTTCAGAGGCAGAAAAACACGTCGCTCAGGTGATTGATATTTATCAGCATATCTTGGGAGAGGCGGATTAATAATACGCTTAATACGAATATTGAAACCCGAAAGGCAATAATCGAATTCGCATATTCTAGTGGCTTTAACGTTGATATTGCTAGCTACATACTTGTTAGTTAGTCAATTCGTTCACCCTAACTAGTAAATTTAACCTATTGATTTATTGCCATATCTGCTATTTGATATTAACGTTAGTATATTGTGTTTAATATTGATTGGCAGGGATTATGCTTACCGCACCAATACCAGAAAATGAAGCTGCGCGTCTAGCGACACTGCGAAATTTAAATGTGCTTGATACTGCCGCTGAAGAACGGTTTGACCGCATTACCCGCCTAGCAAAACGGTTATTTTCAGTTTCTATCTGTCTAGTCAGTTTAATTGATGAAAATCGACAATGGTTTAAATCCTGCCAAGGGTTAGTCGCAAATGAAACTCCTCGAGATATTTCATTTTGCGGTCATGCCATTCAATACTCTGAAGCATTCGTCATTACCGATGCCTCAAAAGATGCGCGCTTCAGCGATAATCCTCTGGTTACTCAAGCGCCTCATATTCGTTTTTATGCAGGTCACCCACTGACAATGCCAAATGGGATGAGAGTCGGGACCTTATGCATTATTGATGATAAACCCAAAGAGCTAGATAAAGACGAGATGCTAGCGCTACAAGACCTTGCAGAGATGGTCGTATCTGAGCTGATTTCCATCCAGCAAACAACCCTAGATCAGCTGACAGGTATTTCCAACCGTCGTGGATTTGAAGTGCTAGCAAAGCAAGCATTATCGACATGGGATCGCAATCATATTGATAGTTGCTTAGTGTTTTTCGATTTAGATTATTTCAAAGAAATTAATGATAATCATGGTCATGAGGCGGGCGATCGAGCCTTAAACCAGTTTGCTCAGCTGCTTACCTCAGAATTTCGCGATTCTGATGTGATCGCTCGTTTTGGTGGTGATGAATTTTTAGTATTGTTTAGTGAGTGCAGTAAGGGCCAGGTTGACGTCGCACTTGCTCGTTTTCAAACAGCATTGAATGCCCATAACACTCAGAGTGAAGACGTATTTGAGCTGGCGTACAGTGTGGGAGTTGCGACTCGACATGCTAATCAAAAACTTGATATAGCCGAGTATTTAGAAATTGCAGATCGAGAAATGTATCAAGTGAAATCCAAGCATCATCAACAACGTTGATTCAATTTGTTACACCTTAATCCCATATCATTGATGTTTTCTTGCTCTCTATCACTGTTCTGAATTGCGATTATTCTAGACTGATCTAACTATGAGCTCGTCTCGTATTCACCTCATTGGTGCAATCGTCGAGTCTGTTTATAGAAAGCATCATAGAGATATCAATCAGGAGATGTAGCATGCGAAATGCAATCGATATTTATCAAGCGTTAAAGGTCTTTAATAAAATCGTTGAATGTGGTGAAAAGCATAAAGCTGAAAATGGCTACAACTCTCGCTATCATTTATGTGGACTGCAAGCTGAAACAGGCTTTGATGGTTACACAATAACGCTGAGTGATGGCAGAACTTCGCTTAATATCTACTTCCATAATAAATATCAATTTGATTACCCTGATAACGAAGCGTTTGAAAACTTCATGCGTCGCTTCGGTGATGTGATAAAACACACTGTGCAATAATCGACAGCATGAAACACCTTAGCTAGAGTTGTTATGTTTTATCAGTTAAATCATAAGTTACTGATAAAGCTTATTTGGTTGCTGGTTTGAGCCAGCGCTGCATTTCAACTAAGCGACTCACCGTTCTACGAAACTCAAATGATAAGGCGCCGCCTGAATACAATTCTGTAATGGTCCATTCTGAGCAGACCGTTAACGATACGCGTTGATCGTAGAGTTCATCGACTAAACTAATAAACCGTTTAGCAGGATCGTCACTGGTTGCATATTCTAATTGACGCTCGCTAGTTTTATTACTTTCAGCCCCATCTTCCGTACCACGTGCTTTTATCCAAGTTCTAATTTCACCTCCTAGTTGGGGCACTTCATCAATAATCACATGCTTAAATAAGCCTGCGAGCTCGATATAGTCTAAAGCAGATCGAGGCCCGTCACACAGTTGGTCGAATTTAAACCAAATCACTTGATTCACTTTAGCTTGAAAAGCAATTGTACGATGACATATTTCGATATAGCTATGTGTTTCACACACAGCGGCTTGATGGGGATAATGCAGTCCTGCAATAGTGACAAAATCTTGGTGACTCATGTGCTTTGTTAACTGTATTTGTTGTTCAAGCGAACGGTCAGATTGCGCAGCTATTCGATGGTCAGTGGCGCCAGTTAAGTTAATTTGGTCTACATTAGTTTGTAAAATATCAATAAAAGGTAAAAATCGCTCACGCTGCAATCCACCTTCATATAAACGGCTAATTTCAATATTGGAGGTAGCGACTAAGATGACTCCATGAGCAAAAAGGTGTTCGAACAACCTAGCAAGAATAATTGCATCTGCAATATCATTGACAGAAAACTCATCAAAACAAATGACTTGATATTGAGCTGCATAATGACGAGCAATATGCACTAAAGGATCGGCAATCCCTTTTGTGAGATTGAGTTCTTGATGCACCATAGCCATAAAGCGATGAAAATGTAATCTAAGCTTATTTTGCTGTTTAAGATGATTAAAAAATAAATCCATCAAAAATGTTTTACCACGACCAACATCTCCCCAAAGGTAAACACCTTTGGCAGCTTGCTGCTGAAGACTGGTATCACCGAGTTCTGCTACTTCTTCATTAACATTCACATTATGTTGGAGTTGAATAAATAGCTCGTTGAGGGCAAGTAGCGCTGTACGCTGTTCAGCATCATCGTGTAATCGCAATTGAGATGATTGAGATGATTGAGATTGTGCTATTTTACTTTGATAGAGTTCTAATAACGTTGTTGTCACGCCAAGACCATATTGATTGGTTTATGAGTCACAATATATCAATTAAAAACAAGCTCAAGTATTTAAGGGAAATATAACTTGCGCTATGTGTGAGCCGTCGAGTTGAAAAACAACTTGAAGTCGTTTGCTACCCTTATAGGCATACCCATGGTTCAGGCTTCATTACTATCTTGTCTATATCGAGCGACATAAGACGAGAATAAGAAAGTGCTAAAACCAATCGGCAGCTATAACGCGATCAACTTCGTAAACTCCGTTAGTACGTCAGACATCTATATAAGCGACTAACCTAAATCACACTTGTGTAAAGACGTAAGAAAGCTGTCCACGGCTTGAAACATTTGTTTTCTTGAAAATGTTTTGAATGTGCATTTTGACTGTATTAATCGAAATACTTAAGTTTGCTGCAATTTGCTCATTAGATAAGCCTTGGCAAACCAAAGACAGCACTTGCTGTTCTTTTTTGGTGGTTAATGACAGTAGCTCAGTTTGACGTTGTGTAATAGGTTGGCGGTTTCTTGATTGAATATAATGAGACATCGCATCATGACTGAAATACAATTTATTGTTGTCCAGATTCTTAAAGGCTTCGATGATCTCAATAATCGATGCATCAAAAGACAGTCCACCATGAAACCCATTTGCGATGAGCAAACTTTCAGTGTCAGAGGTCAATTGAGGGCAAAAAGCCAAATGTTTGCCGTCTGCAAGTAATTCTGCCGATAAGTTAGGGATGTGTAATTTGGGATCACTGACATAGTGCAGTAGAATTTTTTTGTGGTGCTCTGCTTGTTGCCACTGGAGGTTAAGCGGGTCGTGGCTAATGGTATTACACTTTAAAAGTTCAGTAATCTGGCAAAGCTGTTGGGTCAAACTTTCAGGTATTTCACCTAAAAAAATATCCGATACAATCATGTCACATCCTTGTTTATAAAACTCGACTATTGAAGATCCTTAACAATAGGTTCGTGAATAATAATTATTCTTAATCACAGTGTCCAGCAATAAGTGATGAGTTAGCAATTTAATTGATCCGAAATGTTTACAAGGTGAATTTTATGTAAATGCAATGTTATTTGTTGTTTTTAATTAGTTAGTTTACTATAAGTCGAAAATTTATAATAAAAGGATACTGCTGGGTATGAATAACAAAGGAAATGGGGTGACTTTTATCGGTCCCGAGACTTCATTGGATGGAGAAATGACGGTAAAAGGACCTGCTTTGATCGCTGGTCAAGTCAAAGGTGTTATTCGTTCAACAGACCAAGTTAAAATTGAAGTAGGTGGCGAAATTGACGGTGAACTTTACTGTCAAGAGTTACGTGTTTGTGGTGTTTTCAAAGGAAAATTACACTGTAACAGTCTCGTTATCGTAAGCTCTGGTGTGGTTGAAGGTGATGTTTCGAGTCATAAAATGGAAATTTATGATGGTGGTCAATTCTTAGGTGCAAGAACTAAAGGCCCTGAGCAAGGTGTATTACCTGAGCTAGCAGCTGATGAACAGCCTGTTGCTCCTTATTCTCAACCTTTTAATGATGAGCCGGCTTACGCATCCCCAAAGCCTGAAGCGCCTATTGCAGAGGCGCCGATAGCTCAGGCTGCAAAAGTGAGTAATGTTAACGTAATGGCCGAGCCTATTACTAACGTTGCTGTTGACACTCCTAAAGTAAAAACTGAAATAAAGCCTGATGTAACGCCTGAGATTAAGCCAGAGTTTGTCGCTGATGAAATGACAGTTAAGACTGATGTCAAGTCAGAAAAACCGGCTCAAGCACAAGAGATTCGTACTCCTGCACCATTAAATAGCGTGCCAGAAAGCGAACCAATGCCAGCGCCTAAGCCGATGTCAAAACTTGAGATTAAGCCACAACCAAATCCTCAAGCTCAGTTAGCGGCAAAAGCAGCAGCAGAAAAAGCGCAACAAAAGAAATCAGGTGCGACTAAATTTGTTGTTGCCGGTGTGGTATTAGCTGCAGCGGCAGCTGGTGCAGTAGTTATAAAGCCTGAATTAGGCGAAGCCTTGATGGCGAAAATTAATTCAACGACGAACACGCAATCAGCAAAATCTGAACCAGCAGTAGAAGATGCAAGTATTGCCAACGTTGAAACTACTGCAGCAGTTGAAGTTATTGATGCTGAAACAGCCCTCGCTGAGCTAGATCAAGCTGCAGCAGCTAAAGCCGTTGAAGCTGAAGCGGCGACAGAGCTTGTTGCAGATGTTAGCGAAACGTCTTCTGACAGTGTTGATGAGTCTATCAATGAGACTTTGGCTGATGAACAAGCTGATTTATTAGCAGAACTAGAAGGCGTTGACAGTGAATTGACTGCCGACATCAATACAGAAGCTGATGATATTGTCGAAAGTGCTGCAGCGTCAGTTGAAGATGACAAAACAAAAGTTGATAGCCTACTTGCTGATTTATTAGCAGAAGAGCGAGCTGACTCTACAGAAGCGGCTGAAGCGACTGAAGAAGCAACGACAACAGCGGGCAATTTATAAGCCTTAAAGCTTAATTTTACATGTTTAAAGGCCCTCATTTGAGGGTCTTTTTTATGCCTGAAACCCAGTGTGATACCACTCGGCGCAACGCTTTTTTTCCTCAGATTTTGACAACATACCAACTTCTTTAGCCCATCCTTTAATCTATCGTTGTTTTGATTTTTATCCGTAAGTTTACTTTTCTTCTTGGAGTTTCAATTGTTATTGAGTGCTTATTTCTATTAGAACACGAATGAATTAATAGCTCTTTTGAGTCAATTTTGGAGACGAGAAGGATGCGCTAATCTTGTGCGCACCGAAATAGCGCTGCACTTATATGGTGCGAAAGTTTGAGGTTATTGACTGCAATAAATTAAATATTTCAACAAAAACATTATCTTACAAGTTTGGCCTAATGATTGAATTGTTATTGCAAACAAATTTATAACAATCACACTTTTGGAGGTCGAGATGAAACTCGTCAGCGCTATCATCAAGCCGTTTAAATTGGATGATGTCCGAGAAGCAATTGCAGGAATGGGCATTGAGGGAATGACTGTTACTGAAGTTAAAGGCTTTGGACGTCAAAAAGGTCACACAGAACTTTATCGTGGCGCAGAATATCAAGTTGATTTTCTTCCTAAAGTAAAATTAGAAATTGCGACAAAATCTGAAAATTTAGACATGCTAATTGAAGCTATCACAACAGCAGCTCACACCGGCAAGATTGGTGACGGCAAAATTTTCGTAACTGATCTTGAACAAGCAATCCGTATTCGTACGGGTGAGCTTGATAACGAAGCATTATAAGGGGGCTGAAATGGAAGAGTTAGCAGCGTTAGGAACAACAGTAACAGAATTACGATTTGCACTAGATACATTCTACTTTTTGATTTCAGGTGCGTTAGTGATGTGGATGGCAGCAGGTTTTGCCATGCTTGAAGCGGGTTTAGTTCGTTCAAAGAACACCACAGAAATTTTAACTAAAAACGTTTGTTTATATTCAATTGCCTGTGTCATGTACCTACTTGTCGGTTACAACATTATGTATGTTGATAATGTTGAAGCGGGTTGGTTACCTTCATTTGGTTCATTAATAGGGTCACAATCAGCCGATGCGGATCACGCACTTGAGTCAGATTTCTTCTTCCAAGTTGTGTTTGTCGCTACTGCAATGTCGATTGTGTCTGGTGCTGTTGCTGAACGTATGAAGCTATGGTCATTTTTACTTTTCTCAGTGGTATTAACAGGTGTTATTTACCCAATTGAAGGATACTGGACATGGGGTGGTGGTTTCATTTCTGCTGCTGGTTTTGTTGATTTTGCAGGTAGTGGTATCGTGCACATGGCTGGTGCAGCAGCAGCGATTGCTGGCGTACTGTTACTTGGAGCTCGTAAAGGGAAATACGGCGCGAATGGCGCAGTAAACCCAATTCCTGGTTCAAACTTACCAATGGCGACATTAGGTATGTTTATCCTATGGATGGGTTGGTTTGGTTTTAACGGTGGTTCTCAGTTATTAGTATCAGATGCTGAAAATGCATCAGCAGTAGCAAAAATCTTTGTTAACACAAACTCTGCAGCCGCATTTGGTGCAGTATCAGCACTCATTGTTTGTAAAATTGTTTGGGGTAAAGCTGATTTAACCATGATTTTAAATGGTGCATTAGCTGGTTTAGTAGCTATTACCGCTGACCCATTATCGCCTTCATTATTGATGTCTGCAGTTATCGGTGTCGTTGCTGGTGGTGTGGTTATTTTCTCAATCGTTGGTTTTGACCGCATTAAAATCGATGACCCAGTAGGTGCAATTTCGGTGCATGGTGTATGTGGTTTCCTAGGCTTAATGCTAGTGCCATTATCAAATGCTGACGCAAGCTTTGGCTCGCAGTTATTTGGTGCTGCAGCAATCTTCACTTGGGTATTTGCCGCTTCATTTGCTGTTTGGTTTGTCCTTAAAGCAACTGTTGGTATTCGTGTTACTGAAGAAGAAGAGTATAACGGTATGGATGCATCAGACTGTGGTGTTGATGCATACCCAGAGTTTGTATCGATTAAATCAGCGGGTTAATAACTGAAAAATCGTGTATAAAAGCAGAGCTATTTAGCTCTGCTTTTTTGTTATACTGATGAAATACCAATGCTCTTATTTGAATAGGTCTCACTATGGCTAAGTCACTTAGGTTAACGCTTCTTATTAGTGTTATAGCACTTGCGGGAATAACGATGACTACGCTAAGCCATGCGGGTAAAGTTGTGGTTCGTAAATCATCTGACCCCTTTGATGCCTTTGCCGTTAGAGATGCGGTTCAGCAGGATCATCAGTGGCAAGAAATGCTACGTATGCAACAACAAATTCAAATCCTTCAAGCGTTGCCTTTAGGGTGCCTCGCAGTCGCTGTCCCATACCATTATTATAATTGTGCAGGCAGTATGTACCGACCTTACATGCATCAAAATCAAGAGTTATTTATTCAAATTGACCCGCCTAAAATACCACAAGTAAAGTAATTACTATCTTCTTGGTGATGTGCTTCGCTATGTTCTTAGCGATATACATTGCCCAGTTTATTCTGTTTCAGTTGATTGTTGCTGAACAGCCTTAACCTTATTGAAAATATTTTTTGTCACATTTATATATCTCAATTTTCGTACATGCATCTATGCTTAATAAAGGTGTTTTGTACGGGGCATAAATATGTTTCAAAAATATGAAAATAACAAAAAAAATAATAATGCAATTTTACCTCGCAATAATATACAGCTAAGCCTTTGTTTGGCATTGCTATTACCTCTCTTTCTTTTTGGCTGCTCTAGCACTCAACCCCATCAAAGTTCAGCCAATGCCACAGAGTTGTTTAATGACAGCTATTTCACGCCAACGGCAATACCAGCAACTGAAACAATCTATGAGTTACCTGAAGGCATGGTTAATGAGATTAAAAAAGCCTATGCCCGCTCAGGTGGAGTTGTTGGAAATAAAAAGCCGGTTAATGTTTGGCTTGCTGAGTACATTGATGCAGAAAATGGTGGATTTGAATATCGTGATCATTATACGCGAATGGCCAGCGTTACCGCACAAGAACGAGCAGGCAATTGCATGTCTTTAGTTGTGCTGTCTACTGCAATAGCTGAGGCATTAAATGTCCCTGTTAAGTATCAAGACATAGATGTCGAGCCTATTTGGGATAGACGTGGCGGTTTTTATCTTGTTAATGGTCATGTGAATATGAAGCTGCTTCATCGAGACGACATCAACTCATACAGCTTTAGAGGGTCTGAAATTTTAGTCGACTTTTTACCAGAGCGTTCAATTAGAGCCTATAGAATAAAGCAGATAAACAAGCAGACTTTATCGAGTATGTACTTCAATAACGTTGCAGCAGAAGCATTAGTTAAAAACGAGTATGACTTAGCTTATGCACTATCTAAAAGAGCGATAGAATTAGATCCATATTATGTAAATAGCATTAATACGTTAGCTGTGATTTATCGCCATAAAGGTTTAAACAAACTCGCAGAGCAAGCGTATCGGCATGTATTACAGCTTGAGCCTGAGAACATTACGACTTTATATAACTTAGCCTTGATATTAGGTGAACAAAACAGATTAGATGAATGGCAACAAGTACATAAAGTATTGGAGCTTGCACGGATTAAAAACCCTTTCTACTACTTTGATATGGCGCAACAAGCTTATTTTGAAAAGCAGTATCAAGAGGCGCTAGTCTGGTATAAGCGTGCGGTTGAAAGAGCCGACTATCGACATGAGTTTTATTTTGGCCTGTCCCGTGCTTACTGGGCGACAGGTGATGAGAGACGTGCGAAAAAGAATATGAAAAAAGCGCTGGATTTGAGTATTGATGAAGTAAACCAACATCGCTACAAAGGCAAGTTGCAAGCTATGATGCGCCATTAGCTATGCAAAGAAGCGTGAAAAACAAAGGCCTCATCGATGGCCCATTATAAAACCATGCTCAACGTATGTTGCTCATGGTTTTTTCGTTTATGACTTTGAGCACGCTGTGCGATATTAACTCAATCTAGTCAAATAAACGCAGATAATAAAAATTTCATATTTATTTAACTAAACCGAACTTAATGAATTTATTATATATTTTATTTTTGTTTATCTAAACTTATTGATTAACAGTCATTTAAATACATAAAACTGATAAAACCATAGATTGAACGAATTATTGTGTGGTACTGTTTGAATTATAGAGCTGATCGCTATGCTTTACTGCCAATGTTAAACGTTGGCATAAATAAACTGTTTGCTGGAGTTGTATAAACTATGTATTACCAAAATGATGACGTTAGAATTGATGAAATAAAAGAACTATTGCCTCCAATTGCCATTTTAGAGCGATTTCCAGCATCAGAAACTGCATCAGCAACAGTCTTTAACGCACGTGATGGCATTCACCGTATTTTAAACAGACAAGATGATCGTCTACTTGTCGTTATAGGCCCTTGTTCTATCCACGACCCTGTTGCCGCGTTGGATTATGGTAAGCGTTTATTAGCATTACGTGAAAAATATAAAGATCAGCTTGAAATCGTCATGCGAGTGTATTTTGAAAAGCCACGTACAACTGTTGGTTGGAAAGGTTTAATTAATGATCCTTATATGGACAATAGCTTTAAATTAAATGATGGCTTACGTACTGCACGTAAACTTCTCGTTGATTTAAACGAAGCAGGTATTCCTACCGCGGGTGAGTTCCTCGATATGATTACACCACAATATGTGGCGGATATGATGTGTTGGGGCGCAATTGGTGCTCGTACTACTGAGTCTCAAGTTCACCGTGAGTTAGCATCGGGTTTATCAAGCCCTGTCGGGTTTAAAAATGGTACTGACGGCACAATTAAAGTCGCTATCGATGCTATTGGTGCAGCAAGTGCACCTCATCACTTTTTATCAGTGACCAAGTTTGGTCACTCAGCCATTGTATCGACAAAAGGTAATCCTGACTGTCATATCATTCTTCGTGGCGGTAAAGAGCCAAACTTCAGTCAAACTCATGTAGCAGCGATTGAAAGCCAACTAGAGAAAGCCAAGCTTGCAGCTAATATTATGATTGATTTTAGTCACGCTAATAGCAGTAAGGATTTTAAAAAGCAGATGTTAGTGGCAGAGGATGTGGCTAATCAGATTAGTGCGGGCAATCAGAATATTTTTGGTGTGATGGTTGAAAGTAATATTGAAGAAGGTCGCCAAGATTTAGTTGTTGGTAAAGCGCTTTGTTACGGTCAAAGTATTACTGATGCTTGTATTGGGTGGGCCGATACCGAGAGCTTATTAGAGACACTTAGCCAAAGCGTACAAAAACGTCGCAGCTAATTAGGTGCACTCATTTGATAAAAAAGGCGCTGAGAGGCGCCTTATTTATTGGTATTTGCTAAATATTCGTTTGCTTTAGCTAGGCTTCCAAATGCCGAGATGAGGTTGTTTCTTCCTTTGTCTTGTAGCTCAGGGTTACCTGATTCGATCATCATCCATACCCAAGTTTGTATTAGTTGTAATGGTGGGTGCTGAACTTTTGTTGCGTCTAACATGTTACTTCCTTTGAGCTGGGAAAAATGTTAATGGCTGGTAATAAATGCCAAAAAGAATCAAATAAAGAGTACCAAATTCTTTTTCGTTTCAGAACTAGAAACAAGCCAAAATTAGCTAAATCTGCGTTTTTTTCTAAAAAAATAGTCTTTTAGACTAGTCAGAAAAAGAAAAAGTAATTCTAAAGTATTATTTATCGAATATCTTACCGATATAATGCCGTAAAATCATGCAATTTTTATCGTGCTTTTTTGATTTTAAATAAGCTATGTAAAGCCGTTATAGTGTTAACGTTATGTAGAACTTAATGTCTTGCTTAACTGAAATTGTTGCATTGTGCTTGTATTCCCTCCCTATGGTGAAATTTAATGAGACCCTCTTTATATTTTGATGGCCCTGTTGGCAAACTTAACTGGAAAGTTGTGGGGCTATTGTGGCCTTACTTATTCGAGTTCAAAGGGCGTATTTTTCTGGCAATGTTATGTCTTGTTGTTGCCAAACTTGCCAGTGTGGGCCTACCGTTTATTTTAAAAGATTTGGTTGATAGCTTAGATGCTCAAAAAACGGCAACAATCGTGGCCGTGCCTATTGCTTTGGTGTTGGCTTATGGCTCGGTTAGGTTTCTCAATGTCATCATTGGTGAAATTCGAGATACGTTATTTGGCCGAGTCACTGAACGTGCAATTCGGCGCCTAGGTTTAGCGGTATTTGAGCATCTGCATCGTCTTGACTTGGATTTCCATTTAGATAGGCGGACAGGTGGATTGTCTCGGGACATAGAGCGTGGCACCAGTGGTGTTAGCTTTTTGATGCGCTTTATGGTGTTCAATATTGTTCCGACCTTGCTAGAAATCAGTCTGGTCATCATTATCTTTTTTATTAACTATGGAATCGGTTTTGCGTTAATCACTTTGATTGCGGTCGTTGCGTATATTGGCTATTCAATAGTGGCGACTGAGTGGCGTACCGGTTTTGTTCGTGATGCTGCCAATGCAGATTCATTATCCAATACACGGGCAGTTGATAGTTTACTTAACTATGAAACGGTTAAGTATTTCAATAATGAGCGCTATGAATCACAACGTTACGATGAAGCATTGGATCAATGGGAAGTCGCCAAACGTAAAAACAGGTTATCGCTATTTGCTTTAAACGCTGGCCAAGCACTGATAATTGCGGTCGCGATGACAGCTATGATGGGGCTTGCTGCCTATGAAGTGACTGAAGGCAATATGACATTAGGTGATTTCGTATTAATTAACGCATTTATGATGCAGCTGTTTATCCCACTTAATTTTTTAGGTTTTGTTTATCGAGAGATTCGAGGTGCACTAGCTAATATTGAGCGAATGTTTTCTTTGTTAGATAAAGTACCAGCCATCCAAGATATTCCGTCAGCGTCTAATGTGACGCCAACTCAAGGTGAACTAGCGTTTAATCATATTTGCTTTAACTATGATGAGCGGCCGATCCTAAAAGATGTCAGTTTTAGCATTCCAGCAGGTCAAAAAGTGGCTGTTGTAGGAGAAAGTGGCGCGGGTAAATCTACCCTGATAAAGCTGCTATTTCGGTTTTATGACGTTGATAGTGGCTTAATAACCATTGATGGGCAAGATATTAGACAGTTAACTCAGCAGGCGCTGCGTCAATCAATCGCCATCGTGCCACAAGATACTGTGCTGTTTAATGACACCATCTATAACAATATTCTTTACGGCCAGCCAACAGCAACTGATGAAGCGCTCAAAGAGGCGGTACACTTGGCTAACCTGACTGATTTCATCGAGTCATTACCCCAAAAATGGCAAACTAAAGTTGGGGAGCGAGGCTTGAAGTTATCAGGCGGTGAGAAACAAAGAGTCTCCATTGCCCGAGCTATTCTAAAAGCAGCCCCCATTTTAGTGTTTGATGAAGCAACGTCATCACTAGATAGCCAATCTGAGCAAGCCATTTTATCTGCCCTAAAAATGGCGGCAAAAGGACACACCAGTTTGGTGGTCGCTCATAGGTTATCTACGATTGTTGATGCTGATAAAATCGTGGTGTTAAGTGAAGGCCGAATTGCAGAACAGGGGACGCATAAAGCGTTATTATCGCAAAATGGCGTGTATGCAAAGTTATGGCGAATCCAAAATGAGCAAACTATCACACATTGATCGCATGCTTGTGTGTGTTTTCTCTCTTTGAAAGTGCAGTTTTTGTGTATAATTAACTTTAATTGCCTGGAAAGGATTGAGATCGTTTAGGTAAATAGGGAATTATCGGGTAATTAAGCCTAAGTATGGAGGTCGTTAGTGCAAAACATTTCTTTAATAGCAGCCCTAGAGGGGACACAACATAAAGTGACCACCGATTGGTTTGCGATTATGGCTACGCTTGAAAAGCGAGAAATGAACCAAGATGAACTGCAGGCTGTTTATGATGAACTATGTGCAGGATTAATTGTGACAACCCGTGGACTGACATTAGCTAAAATTAATGACAATGAAAGCGAAGACAGTTTATTAAAAGCGGATGATAGCGCAGCCGATATCTTAGTGTAATGGCACTTTATGCCTTAATGAAAGGCAAAGTGAATGGTATTTATCCAATAAAAAAGCAATCATAATGATTGCTTTTTTATTGGATAAATTGAGTCGGTTAGCTGTTTTTAGACCAACTGTTACACACCATTTTTATTATTGCATCGCTAGTATTTAATTCCGTTAGACGAGTAATCTTGCCATGATCGAAGCAGACTTTTTCACCTTCGATTTCTGAAAGGCGCTCACAATTGGTACAAGTTAATGACATTGCTTTATGGGTATCATTATGTGCCATGATTGAATTTGTCTCTTTCAAATCTATATCCCTTCGCCAATATGCTTAACGTGATTAAAAGTGTGGTTTACGTCACAATTTTATACTTAATCTAAAGATAGTTCAAAGTATTACCTTGTCAATATATTAGCAATTGGTCTAATAGTTTTTTCTAATGAGCTGCAGTATTGCTTAAGTTTATCATTCTACAGTGATTATCTATTAGGTTACGACTTAGTTTGCGATCAATGTACTCAATACTGTTGATAAAATTTGTCCAATGACACCGATATACCGCTCTCTGTGACAATTCTGGCGTGGTGCCGTGTTAACTGTCTTGCTTCACTTACTCCACATGAATGGGCAATAATTTTCAAGTCATGATTCAAAGAACGATTATAATTCGCCACCCTTGCAGATTTGTTATGGGGATCTAACCCTTGTTGAAGATGCTTATTATGGGTAGTGATGCCGGTTGGACAAGTATCTTTATTACACTGTAAAGCTTGTATGCAGCCTAGTGCGAACATATTTCCCCGTGCAGAGGCAATAAAATCGGCACCTGTCGCCAAGGCCCACGCAACCTGAGAGGGCAATATCATTTTGCCGCTAGCAATCACTTTGATTCGTTGCTTCAATCCTTTTTGTTTAAATAGATTGATGACTATAGGTAAGCTTTCTTTAATCGGTAAGCCGACATGATCCATTAATGCTTGAGGTGCGGCGCCTGTTCCGCCTTCAGCGCTATCAAGGGTAAAAAAGTCTGGTGCACTCTCAATCCCTCGGTGTTTTATTTCTTCACATAAGTCTATTAACCACTGTTCATCACCAAGCACAGCTTTTATGCCTGTGGGCTTTCCTGTGATGTCACGAACATGGCAAATCATGTCAATAATATCCACGACGCTATTAAACTCAGCATGGCCATTAGGACTAATGGAATCTTGCCCTACCGGGATCCCTCTGATAGTGGCAATTTCTTCAGTGACTTTAACGCCAGGTAAAATGCCGCCTTTACCAGGTTTTGCACCTTGGCTTAGTTTAATCTCAAACATTTTGACGTTGTCATGGGCTGCAATGTTACGGAGCTTGTCATCATCAAGTTTTCCTTGCTCATCACGTACGCCATATTTAGCAGTACCGATTTGAAATACTAAATCACAGTTGCCTTTAAGGTGATGCTCGCTTAAGCCTCCTTCGCCAGTATTAAGCCAGCAACCAGCTTGTGCTGCACCATGGGATAATGCCGTAACGGCAGGGCGAGATAATGCACCAAAGCTCATCGCAGAAATGTGGCAAACTGTTGCTGTCCTATACGGGGTTTTACAGTGCTCACCTACAGTAATAATGCTGTCTTGATGTTCATCTGAATCATATTTAGGAAATGCGGCATTAAGAAACATTACCGTGCCAGTTTTGTCGTGCACTTGGGTTGAGCCAAATGAGATGGTGCGATCGACATCTTTTGCGGCGCGATATACCCAGCTACGCTCAGCACGATTGAAAGGCAACTCTTCTCTATCTTGAGCAAAAAAGTATTGCCTGAAAAACTCACCTTGTTTCTCAAACAAATATCTAAATCGACCTATTACGGGGTAATTGTGACGAATAGCTTGTTTAGTCTGTAATTTATCTGCGATGTACATATAAATCACTGAGATAAATAAAATGGCAATACAGGCGAGAAATAACCCTGTAAATATCTCTAATCCGACGATAAACCAATGTGGCTGCATTTTTGTTCCTTAAAAATGATCGATTGATATTGAGTAGATAACAGTTATTAGTGATTGATATTCGCTAAATTGTTTATTTTTTGACTATCATCATTATGAATGAAGGTCGGTTTTTGTTCTAGGTAATTTAAAGGTACCGATAGCGACAAATGGAAATAATAACTCGCCACCATAAAGCTGCAGGTTTTTTGGTCGATAAACTCGCAAGCGTTTTTGGTTTTATCACATCATTTTTGACATCGGCATACCAAAGGTTGATACCCATTGTAAAAGTGATTATGAGGATACACTGATGGAAATTTATAACCCAACGCAGCTAAATGCTCAGGCTGCTAAAAATCAACAGCCTAGTGATGGTGCTAAAGATATTCCCAGCAACAACGATGTCTCTGGGAGTAAAGCATCAATCAGCGAGATAAGTAGGGATTTAAAAAATAGCAGTGTTTTGGCTGCGCAAGAACAAGTGAGTATTCAATCTGGCGATAAATCCATGGCACTTCTTTATCGAGCAGCTATTGATTCAATTAACAGTGAATTGGCTCCAACCTTAGGCGAAAATGTCATTCAAAAAAATGCTGAAAATGAAGTGGATTATTCGCCAGAAGCCACTGCAGAGCGTATAGTCAGTTTTGCGACTAACTTTTTTTCGGTGCACCAGCAGCAAAACAGTGGCATGGCGTTTAATGAGCAATTAGATAGCTTTATGGACATTATTTCTGGTGCAATTGATCAAGGTTTTAGTGAGGCCACTGAGATTTTAACTGGTCTGAATGTATTTGAAGGTGACATTGAAGCTGGCGTGGATAAAACCTATAGCTTGATACAAGCTGGGCTTGAAACCTTCAAGCAAGAGACGGCAAAACAAGCGGACGTAGAAAGCGAGCAACTAACAGAGAATTAGCGCATAAAGTTAGCGAATTGACATAGAGAACTGATTTTCTAAGGAACAGCTTATGTGGACAACAGGTACTGTTATTGAACGTATTGAATGGAACGATAAATTGTTTTCGTTACGCATCGAAGCCGATGTTGAGCCATTTATAGCTGGGCAATTTATCAAGCTCAGCCAAATTCGGGATGAAAAACGTATCGCAAGAGCTTATTCACTGGTCAATCCGCCAGGAAAACCTTATATCGAAGTGCTTGCCGTCGCAGTTGAAGATGGTCAGTTATCGCCAGATTTACAAGCATTAAAAGTAGGAGAGCAAATCGAAGTCAGCACCAAAGCGGCAGGCTTTATGACGCTTGAAGAAATTCCCACAGGGGCAATACAAGGACCGCATCTTTGGTTTTTGGCAACAGGTACTGCAGTAGGGCCTTTCATTTCAATGATGGAAACTGATGAGCCATGGCAACGTTTTGAAAAAGTGGTGCTGGTTTATGGCGTTCGGTTAATCGAAGATTTAGCTTATTTACCGCAAATTAAGGCGTTACAACAAAAGTACCCGCAGCAATTTATTTTTATACCGTCAGTGACACGAGAGCATTATCCCGAGGGGTTGTCTTGTCGAATTCCCGATGGCCTTCAAAGTGGGTTAATTGAACAAACAGCAGGCATCGCGCTTAGTGCCGATAACTCTCAAGTGTTAATTTGTGGTAATCCTGAAATGATTGGGGATGCGCAATCAACGTTAACTGAAAAAGGATTAGTTAAGAACTTACGCCGAGCTCCTGGGCAAATTACGGTAGAGAAATACTGGTAAGACGCAGTGGTAGCCTGCGTTGATAACGGTTATTTTTCGTTCACTATTAGAGGCTGTATTTATCCTTAATACAGCCTTCAAAAACCCTTGTTTTACTCACTAATTAACTTACTTATTCCAAATAATACAGTCAGTAATCTTTAAAGAATACTTGCTCAAAAAGCGCCGATCTATTATCCTTTCCGCAATTGATAATTATTATCATTTCCATGGGTGATAACCTAATGCAATATAAGTAACATTTTAATTATTGGTTAAGAAAAGTGCTTAAATCAGGTTTTTGCAATAATAAAAAGCGCCGTAAGGGCAAGGAGAAATTGGAATGAAATCGTTAAAGAGTTTTGCGCTGTTAGGTCTTGCAGCTGTATCTTCAATGGGTTCTATCGCAGCACAAGCAGCAGATGATCTTACTGTATATTCTTATCGACAAGCGTTTCTTGTTGAGCCGATTTTAGAACAATTTACTAAAGACACTGGCATTAAGGTCAACGTCGTATTTGCTAAAGATGGCATTGCTGAGCGTATTGCCCGTGAAGGTCGTCTTTCTCCTGCTGATGTTGTGCTTACATCAGATTTTTCACGTTTAATGGAATTGGTTGAAAAAGATTTAGTTGTTGACGTTAAAAGCGATACGTTAAGCAGCAATATCCCTGAGCAATATCGTTCTCCAGACAATGACTGGTATGCGTTAACCATGCGTGTTCGTAATGTTTACTCTTCAAAAGATCGTGTGGGTAAGCTCGATCTAAACTATGAAGATTTAGCATCAGAACAGTACAAAGGTAAGATTTGTACTCGTAGTTTCAAGCATCCTTATAATATTGCGCTAGTCGCTTCAATGATTGCTCACCATGGTGAAGCTGAAACTAAGACTTGGCTTGAAGGCGTAAAAGCTAATCTAGCACGTAAACCTCAAGGAAATGACCGCGCGCAAGTGAAAGCGGTTAAAGAAGGCTTATGTGATGTGGCCATTGGTAACAGCTATTACTTTGGTAAAATGTTGACAGATCCTAAGCAAAAGAGCTGGGCTGATGCGGTTTACATTAACTTCCCGAATCAAAAGAATCGCGGTTCACACATCAATGTTTCAGGTATGGCTCTCGCTAAGTTTGCACCGAACAAAGATAATGCTATAAAATTAATGGAATTTTTATCATCTGATGTTGCGCAAAAATCTTATGCAGAAGTGAATATGGAATATCCAGTAAAAGCGGATGTTGCACCTTCTGAAATGGTTGCATCTTGGGGAAGTTTTAAAGCTGATGACCTTCCGATTTACAAGCTAGCAGAAAATCATCAAGCAGCTGTTAAACTACTTGATGAAGTTAAATTTGACCTATAAGAATGCAGCATTTCACCGCATAGTCATTATGCGGTGCTAACTGGAATGTATTTATGATTTTAGGCTTAACCAGAAGCTGGTCGCTCACTGGTTATGCGATTGCGGCAATATTAATATTGCCGCTTTTTGCACTTATAGTACAAGCAACAATTCCTGACGAAGCAGTATTTAGTCATTTATTTGATACTGTTTTACCAACCTATATCAGCAATAGCTTGTTACTCATGCTACAGGTTTGCATCGGCTCTTTGGTCATCGCTGTGCCTGCGGCTTGGCTCGTAGCACGTTGTGATTTTCCTGGACGGCGCTATTTCCAATGGGCACTACTACTACCTTTAGCAATGCCTGCCTATATCGTCGCGTATGTTTATACCGACATGCTTGATTATGCTGGACCTGTGCAACGTATGTTAAGGCAAGTCTTTGGTTGGTCATCCCCACAAGATTATTACTTCCCCGATATTCGTACGCTAACAGGCGCAGCTATCATGCTGTCTTTAGTGTTATTTCCATATATTTACCTGTTAGCCCGCACAGCCTTTATGGAGCAATCGTCTAGCTTATTACATGCCTCTCGCATTATGGGCTGCAATCCTTGGCAAAGCTTTTGGCGCTTAGGTTTACCCATGGCAAGGCCAGCCTTAGCGGTGGGAATGGCGTTAGTGGCAATGGAAACCGCTGCTGATTTTGCCACGGTAAGTTACTTTGCTGTGCCGACGTTAACGACTGCGGTTTATGATACTTGGCTTGGCTATGGCAGCTTATCTGCCGCAGCAAAACTTTCGGCAATCATGTTGTTGGTGATTTTTGCCATGGTAGGGGTAGAGCGCTTTGCTCGCCGTAAACAAGAGTTATTTCAAAAGCAATCAAAACTGACAGAGTCAGACCGTTATTATTTAACAGGCTTTAAAGCTTGGAGCTCATTTGCTTACTGCGCTTTATTGATTGTATTGGCATTTTTATTACCTTTTATGGTGCTTGCAGGCTATGCAATCGACTATTTTGATGAAAGCTGGAATAGCCGCTTTTGGCAATACAGTTTTAATAGTTTATATATCGCAGCCGTAGTGAGCTTTATCTGCGTTGTACTGGCATTAATTATGATGTTTGTTCGCCGTGTTAGCCCACGTAAAAGTGATTTGCTACCTTCACGATTAAGCAGCACGGGTTATGCAATACCTGGCACGGTACTGGCAATTGGCGTTTTGGTTCCACTGACTTATCTCGATTTTGCCATTAATGATGTTTATGCCTACTTTGATAGCAGAGGACCTGGCTTATTATTTACGGGCAGTGTCATTGCGCTAATCTTTGCTTTTTGCGTTCGCTTTGTGGCGATTTCAATTGGCAGTATCGAAAATAGCTATAAGCGAATGTCTCCTTCGTTAGATATGGCAAGTATTACTATGGGGCAAACCCCAAGACAGCTGCTATGGCGTGTGCATTTACCTTTGTTACGTAAAGGCATATTTGCAGGAGCACTGTTAGTATTTATTGAAAGCATGAAAGAGCTGCCAGCAGCGTTACTATTGCGTCCTATCGGTTTTGAAAACCTTGCGACTCATGTTTTTCAGTTTGTTTCTGATGAGCAACTAGAGCATGGTGCTTTGGCTGCAATTGTCATCGTAATCGTTGGACTTATCCCATTGATTTACCTTAATCGTTCGCTGGAGCAAGAGAGCTAATATGTCCACACTGACCATTAAAAATGTTAAAAGTGACTACCAAGGGCAGGTCATACTTAATGGACTCAACCTAACCTTAGAGCAGGGAGAAATCGTTGCGCTGTTAGGGCCTAGTGGCTGCGGTAAAACCACGTTATTACGTGCTATTGCTGGTCTTCAAGCGATCAGTGAAGGTGAAATTATCATAAATGGTCAATCGCTAAGTGCTGATGGCGTATTTGTTCCCAGCGAAAAGCGTGGTATTGGGATGATTTTTCAAGATTATGCATTGTTTCCCCATTTAACCGTCAGTGATAATATTTTGTTTGGCGTTAAGGGGTTATCTGAAAAAGATCGCCAAGACCGCCTTGAGGATATGCTCGCTTTAGTTAAGCTTGAAGGCTTAGGGAAACGTTATCCTCATGAGTTATCAGGTGGCCAGCAACAACGTGTTTCGATTGCCAGAGCCTTAGCGTATCAACCCGAGATTTTACTTCTCGATGAGCCTTTTTCTAATATCGATTCTCAAGTGCGTAGTGAGATGATGCTGGAAATCAGACAGATCTTAAAGCAGCGTAATGTCAGTGCAGTTTTTGTAACCCACAGTAAAGATGAAGCGTTTGTATTTGCAGATAAACTGGCTTTGTTTAAAGAAGGCGGAATTGTTCAGCATGGTATTGCAGAAGACTTGTACGGTGAGCCAAACGATCGTTACGTTGCAGAGTTTCTTGGTGAAGGTAACTACATTACTGTCACCATTAAAAGCGCCACGCAAGTCGCCTCCATATTAGGCTTAATAGAAAGCACTAGCCTGATAAAAAACGTGGTTAATACTCAGGGGCAATTACTTCTCAGGCCGCAGCAAATCGAGATTCAACCTGCAGCACAGGGGCAAGGTGAAATTGTCGAGCGACGTTTTCTGGGTACAATTTGTCATTATTGGGTTAAAGTAGGTCAACAGACGCTCGAAGTGAGAAGTCAGTTAACCGAACTGACATTAGGCCAGAAAGTTAATTTGTCCATATCAGCGCATCCGCTAGTGATTTTTTAGTGACCTAAGTCTAAATTGATTAAATATTGCATAGAGCAGTAAGGAATAAATTGCTCAATTGCCTTAAACTCTTTATATCTTATTATTGTTAAAGGTGATTGATTCCAACATGGAAACACAGAATATGCCTCGCGAACAGTTAGGGATTTGTGCTGAAGGAAATCTGCATAGCGTCTATTTGATGTTTAATGCAAATGATGGTGTCGAAGATCAGCTTCGTCCATGTTTAGCCAATGTAGCCCAATATATTTATGAATTATCTGATCAATATGCAGATAGTGCATTTAATGGCTTTGTTGCTATTGGTGCGAATTATTGGGATACCATTTTTGACGGACAAAGACCTGCTCAATTACGCCCTTTTCCTGCGATGAATGAAGGTAATCGAGATGCACCAGCAATCGAATACGACTTATTCATGCATATCCGCTGCGATCGTTATGACATTTTGCATTTAGTTGCCAATGAAATTAGCCAAATGTTTGAAGGTTTGGTTGAGTTAATTGAAGAAGAACGTGGCTTTAGATTTATGGACAGCCGTGACTTAACTGGCTTTGTCGATGGCACAGAAAACCCGAAAGGGCGTAGCCGTCAAGAAGTTGCTTTAGTGGCTGATGAGGATATCTCATTTAAAGGCGGTAGTTATGTTCATGTGCAAAAATATGCCCATAACTTGAGTAAATGGAATCGCCTACCGCAGAAGAAACAAGAAGATATCATTGGCCGTACTAAGCAAGATGATATTGAATACGCTTCTGAAGATAAGCCATTAACCAGCCATATCAAGCGAGTTAATTTAAAAGATGCAGATGGTAAGTCGATGGAGATTTTACGTCAGAGCATGCCTTTTGGCTCGTTAAGAGAGCAAGGGTTGATGTTTATCTCGACCTGCCATAATCCAACTCATTTTGAAGAAATGCTACGCAGCATGATTTATGGTGACGGTCATGGTAATCACGACCACCTCATGCAGTTTACTAAAGCGCTGACAGGGTCATCATTTTTTGCGCCATCATTAGATTTTTTAGCGCAGTTTGCTAATGACTAATTTTGCAAAATACGCGTTCTTGTAAGCTTGGGTAGATTAAAACCAAAAAAAGCAATGCCAAGGCATTGCTTTTTTATTGGGTTTTCGTCCGTACTACAGACTCAACATGACGCTTGTTTTACTCGCTGTAGTTAAACAGTGATTTAACTGTTTCTAACGTATCATCGATGGTTTTAATGCTTGATGGACAAATGAAGATCGTGTCGTCACCAGCAATGGTACCTAAAATGCCTTCAGGCTTACCTATTGAATCAAGTAATCGCGCGATGAGTTGTGCTGCACCTGGACTGGTACGCACTACAATCATAGCTTGGTTATGATCAACATCTAATACTAAGTTTTTAACTGGGCTACCTGCTGTCGGTACACCTAATTCAGCGGGCAAACAGTACACCATTTCTTGCTTAGCATTTCGAGTTCGCACCGCGCCAAACTTACTGAGCATGCGCGATACTTTAGATTGGTTTATGTTGCCAAAACCTTCTGCTTGTAGTGCGTTGACGATCTCACTTTGGCTACCAAAGCGTTCTTCCTTTAATATCGACTTAAACGTTTTAACGAGTTCATCCTGATTTTTGGTCGCTGGCATATTTTTTTTCGTCTTATAGTAATTTTTAAATTGAATACAATATATTCACAAAACGGGTTCATTTTGAATATATAAACGTCACAAGTCAAGAAATAAGCTAAATCGGTGAATAAAAATTCACTTTACAGTGTAAGTGCTAAATCAGGGATTATTGATATATATATCATAGAATAAGTTAATTGCTTTACTCCACTAAGGGATAATTGAAATTGTCTCGCTGATGCAGTAATGTGACGCCACGAGAAATATGATCTATGTCACAGACTGAGAATCATAAACTTAGAAGTCAAACATAAGAACGTTATTGGAGATAATTATGAAAGTAGCTGTACTTGGTGCTGCTGGCGGTATCGGCCAGGCCCTAGCTTTACTATTAAAAACTCAACTTCCTGCAGGCTCAAAGTTGTCTCTGTATGACATTGCTCCTGTAACACCTGGTGTTGCTGTCGATTTAAGCCACATCCCAACAGATGTTGAAGTGGCTGGTTTTGCTGGTGAAGATCCAACGCCTGCGCTAGTTGACGCTGATGTTGTTCTTATTTCTGCTGGTGTTGCACGTAAGCCTGGAATGGATCGTTCAGATCTGTTTAACATCAATGCGGGTATCGTACGTAACCTTATTGAAAAAGTCGCTGCGACTTGCCCTAAAGCATTAATTGGTGTGATCACTAACCCAGTAAATACAACAGTTGCTATTGCAGCTGAAGTACTTAAAAAAGCGGGTGTTTACGATAAGAATCGTTTATTCGGTGTGACGACACTTGATGTTATTCGTTCTGAAACTTTCATCGCTGAGCTTAAAGGTCTAAACGTTGCTGATGTTAACATTAACGTTATCGGCGGCCACAGTGGTGTGACTATTCTTCCACTTCTTTCACAAGTTGAAGGCGTAAGCTTTACTGATGAAGAAGTTGCTTCACTAACAACTCGCATCCAAAATGCGGGTACAGAAGTTGTTGAAGCTAAAGCCGGTGGCGGTAGTGCGACACTTTCAATGGGTCAAGCGGCATGTCGTTTCGGTCTATCATTAGTTCGCGGCCTACAAGGTGAAGCAAACGTGGTTGAATGTGCATACGTAGATGGCGGCAGCGAGCACGCTGAATTCTTCGCACAACCTGTTGTATTATGTAAAAACGGCGTAGAAAAAGTACTTCCATACGGTGAAGTAAGCGCATTTGAAGCAAACGCACGTGATGCAATGCTTGATACGTTAAAAGGCGATATCGACCTAGGTGTTGAATTCGTTAAGTAAGCTCATCGTTTACGACAAAAAGCGAAGCCTAGGCTTCGCTTTTTTGTGTCTGTAATCTGCAGTTACCATTGCACTGTTTGACCTTGCCAATCAAGAAACTCTGCTTGGTTGTTAAATTCAATACCTTGGTGAATCGTGAGTAATTGCTGGGCGGCGAAGCCTGCGGTGAACAATTTCCCTTCGGGAACGTTGGCCTGAAAAGGTTTAGATAACTCGGTATCGGTTGTACCGGGGTGAAACGCGATCAATTTTGTATTTTTAGCTCGGCGTGCATATTCAATCGCACTGGTTTTTATTAACATATTCAATGCCGCTTTTGATGCTCTGTAGCTATACCAGCCTCCTAACTGATTTTCACTGATACTGCCAACTCTGGCACTCAACACACTGATGATGCATGCTTGCTTGCCGTTTACGAGTTTAACGAGATGTTGAAGCCACATCATTGGCACTAATGTGTTGGATTGAAAGACTGACAGCATAGAAGCTGGGGTAATATCTTCAAGGCGCTTTTCTGGCGATAAAACAGTTGATGGCTCAATTTGTTGATTTTCTGGACTCTTTGAGGCCTGTGGATTATGTGTATGGACTGACATTTGATTGTTTAATGAATGCAATCTGCCATTACAAATAAACACCTTGCTGATATGCCCTTTAATTGATGATAGAGCAAGGCACACCCTTGCTATGTTTTCGTTAGCGTCATTACTGGCGTTATTACCAAAGCCATTCATGGTGTAATCGCAGCAGATGTGGTGATGAATGTTATTGCTAACATTAAAAACCAATTCTTTTTGACTGATGGTAATGATTTGCTCAATCTCAGCATTATCTGCGAGCTCGGTGACAATCGCTTTTGCAATACCTGAAGATGCGCCAATAACAATGGCAGTGTTAACGGCTTGAACACGACAGATATCCATAGGCTACTTCAACTTACAGCTACCGTCTTCACAACGTTGCTGTCCGGTGAGTAGATAAGAAATTTGGTAGCGATTTTTCGCAAATCCACGATAAGCGATATCAGCAAAAGGTTTAACACAAGGTAAGCGTAATAATTGAATCCACTTATGCTTACCTGTTAATGCCCAAGCTTTAGCTGTCACATCTAACCCCGTTAGAATTGTGCCGTCATTTGTTTCTGCATGCAGGATGTTATTGGCCACAGATAAATCAATATGGGGGTATTTTTCTTCGAAATTGTCTTGGTTTAAATCAGCCAATTCAATTTTGTGTAATCGATCGTGCTTCTTTAGTTGCGCCATTTCGTTAGAACATAATGGACAAGCGCTATCGTAAAAAATTCGTAACTCCATAGTGCACCTCTGCCTGTTTGGGTTAAAAATCAATACGTCGATTGTCACAAGTTAGATCTTTTTTGTGCTCTAGTGCACCTATTATGGGGTGTCATTGAATGTTAGTATCGTACTAATTGCTCACTTTTGACGGAACAAAACATGAAGAAACTCAGCCAGTTTAGTTCTTTTTTAGTTATATTCCCCTCGATAATTTCCAGTGTTTTACTCAGTGTTGCCTACGCAGAAGAAGGCAGTGAAGCCACCAGTCGTGATATCCCTCGTCCAGTCAAAGTGCTGCAAGTTGATGTGGGCTCTGAATACCGTGAGCGCTTTTTACCTGGCGAAGTTAAAGCCTCAGAAAAAGCGGCATTGTCATTTCGAGTCTCAGGTGAAATTGCTGAAATTTTTGTTAGACCTGGAGATGCCGTTGAACCAGGAGATATATTAGCCACACTCGATAGTGATATTTATCAGCAACACTTAGCCATGGCGCAAGCACAATTCGAGTTAGCTAAAGTGTTGTTTGAGCGCAATGAGTCTTTGGTTGAGCAAGGGGTGGTATCACGTAACGATTATGACCAAGCTAAAAGTGATTTCACCGTAGCTCAAGCAGCACTGGATAAAGCCAAAACCGATGTGACCTACACTAAGTTGCGTGCCCCCTATCAAGGGGTGATTTCTAAACGCAGTAAGCGTGAGTTTGAGTTTGTCCAAGCACAAGAAGAAGTCATGGGGATTCGAACTGATGCATCTGCAGATATTAGTTTCCAATTGCCAGAGCAATTTATAGGTTTTTTACAAAAATCTGATAAAGGCTTAGAAGATATAGACAACATAGAAGTTAAGTTTGATAGCCGCGATCAATGGTATGTCGCTCGCTTAAAAGAGCTTAATACCGTTGCCGACCCTACAACCAGTAGTTACACCATTATATTAACTTTACCAATGCCAGATGAACTGAATGTTCTACCTGGCATGTCAGCACGAGTTAAAGTTAAGTTGCCCGCAAGAACGGCCGATGCCCATCCGAAAATCCCTAAAGGCGCAGTGGTCAAAGAAAACCAACAAGCCTATGTATTTACTTGGTCACCGACTCAGCAACGAGTCAAAAAGGTACCTGTTACCTTACAGGGAACTCGAATGATGTCAGGGCTAAATGATGGTGATTGGCTTGTCGTCGCAGGAGCCGCTGAGCTTAAAGATGGCCAAGCAGCGGTAAAGTGGATTAAAGAGCGAGGCTTATAATATGCAACGGATTCAACATTCTAGAATGAGTTCCATCATTAATCGTCTAGGGGTCGTTGCCTTAGGCCTATTGGGCTTATCCGCCTGTGAGCGCACTGTAGACATTGAGCCAACAAAAACCTTAGTGAAAACTTATACCTTGCCTCATGCTAATAATGAAGTGATGCGTGAATTTAATGGTGTGGCTAGAGCGCAAGATTTAACGAACCTGTCTTTTAGAGTTGAGGGAAGAATAGAGCGTATACCAGCAACAAAAGGCAAGTCGGTTGAAAAAGGTGAGTTACTCGCCGTACTTGAAAAACGTGACTACACCATTGCCCTAAGCGATCGTCAAGCACGTTTAGAAGTCAGTTATAAACAGGCCCAACGAGGCAAGCAGTTAGTTGAAAGCAAGTTAATGGCACAATCTGACTACGATGAAATGAATGCCCAATATTTAGTGGCCAAAGCAGAAGAGCGCCAAGCTGAGTTAAACTTGCAATACACAGAATTGCGCGCGCCATTTTCAGGGATTGTCAGTGATGTATTTTTAGAGTCTTTTGAAAATGTGCAGCCGGGTGTATCTGTACTCAGTATTCAAAAAGTTGAGCGTATTGAAGTGGATGTGCAAATTCCAGATATGCTGATTGCTGTTTCAAAAAAGCAAGAAGACAGAGAGAATCAAGCCAAGTTGAATGTCAGCTTTGAGGCTTTTCCTAATACTCAATTTAGCGGCCGTTTATTAGAGGTCAACACCGAAAAAGATCCCACCACATCAACTTATATTGCCACCATTGCAGTGGACTTAGACCCCAAATATAAAGTGTTAGAAGGCATGCCTGCAAAAGTACAAGTTAACTTGAGCGACATGACTTACACCTATCATCGAGAATATTTAGTGCCAATCGAAGCGGTTGTTATGCAAGATGGTAGTGATATTGATGCACAAAATAGTGGTGTTTGGCTTTACAACGCTGCCGATAATTCGATTCAGTATCAACCAGTAACACTGGGGGTTATTGTCGGTGATGAAATTGAAGTTATCAGTGGCCTTGATGATGGCCAAACCATTATCACAACAGGCGCAGCCCGTTTAGTTAAAGGCCAGCAAGTACAGTTATTAGAGGAGGGAGCATGATGACTCGGTATCCAAAAGTACTCCTTAATAACGCCAATCACTCAACTGATACAAGGGAAAGTGTGTAATGAATATAGCAGGCTACTTTGTTAAAAATACTGTGATCAGTTGGATGTTTACCTTAATACTGCTTATTGGTGGTTTGATGGCATTTACTGGACTAGGCCAATTGGAAGATCCGCCTTTTACCATTAAAGATGCTGTGGTTGTCACCTTATATCCTGGTGCAACGTCCACAGAGGTGGAAGAAGAAGTCACCTACCCAATTGAAAAGGCAATTCAAGCATTGCCCTATGTCGACTATATTCGCTCACTCAGTACCTCGGGTATGTCGCAAATTACGGTAACCATGAAGAACATCTATGGCCCTGAAGAATTGCCACAAATATGGGATGAACTGCGCCGTAAAGTCAACGACATGTCATCAAGTTTACCGCCAGGAGTACAAGCGCCTATCGTCAATGATGATTTTGGCGATGTGTACGGCATCATGTTGATGGTGAGCGGCACGGACTACAGCTATCGAGATATTCTCGATTACGTCGACTATGTAAAACGTGAGCTCGAATTGGTACCAGGTGTCGGTAAAGTGTCATTGGCAGGGAACCAGCAAGAGCAGGTGTTTGTTGAAATGTCGCTTAACAAAGCGGCGAGTTCTAACATCGACCCCTCATTGATTCAAAATCTACTTAACTCGCAAAACATGGTGTCAGATGCGGGTAATATTCGGGTATCTGCCGATAATTTAAAAATTCGTACCAGTGGCGGCTTTAAGTCTGTCAGTGAGCTTGAAGAGTTAATCATTCCCGGTACCCAAGGTGACAAGTTAATTTATTTAAAAGATGTCGCTACTGTTTCTCGTGGTTTTCAAAATATCCCGACCAATTTACTCAAGTTTAATCAGCATGACGCCATCAACATAGGTATATCGTTTTCGACTGGGGTCAATGTTGTTGAGGTGGGTAAAGCCATTGACGCAAAACTTGCCAGCATTGAAAGCGTGCGCCCTGCAGGTATGGTGATTGAAACCATGTACAACCAGCCTAATGAAGTTGATGCCTCCGTCGGCAGCTTTGTGTGGAACCTCATTGCAGCAGTGGTGATTGTTGTAGGGGTATTGCTGGTATTTATGGGCTTTAAATCAGGGATATTAATTGGATTAATCCTATTTTTAACCTGTTTGGGCACCTTTATGCTGATGTTGCAGGCAGAGATTGAACTGCAACGTATCTCCCTCGGGGCATTAATTATTGCCTTAGGGATGCTGGTGGATAATGCCATTGTGATTGTTGAAGGCATACTCATCGGTCGGCAACGTGGACAAACAACCCTAGAGGCAGCTCAAGGCATCGTTAAACAAACAATGTGGCCATTACTTGGCGCAACTGTCATTGCGATTACAGCTTTTGCACCCATTGGGCTCTCGCCAGATTCGACGGGTGAATTTGCAGGGTCGTTATTTTGGGTATTACTGTTTTCGCTGTTTTTATCTTGGATTACTGCGATCACGATTACGCCATTTTTCGCGCAATTATTTTTTGGCTCGGAAGCTGAAAAAGTGGAAGGTGAACCAAAAGATCCGTATGGCGGTGCCTTCTTCATGTATTACAAGGCACTACTTGACGTGTGTATGCGCTTTCGTTGGGTCAGTGTGGTTGCCGTTGTTATTGCGTTTTGCGCCTCTATTTATGGCTTTGCTTACGTTAAGCAATCGTTTTTCCCACCGTCTACCACACCTATATTTTTAGTCGATGTGTGGATGCCAGAAGGGACCGATATTCGTGAAACTCAAACCGTCGTTGAAGGGATGGAAGCCATCGCGTTTAACCTTGATAATGTCGAGTACGTGGCATCTACCATAGGTAAAGGTTTTCCTCGTTTCTTATTGACTTATTCGCCTGAGAAAAACTACGCATCCTATGCGCAAATTGCATTAAGAACATCAGATTTTGAAACCTTATCTGATGTGATGGTGACCTTTCGCAGGGACGTAGAGCGCAGTTATCCGCAAGCGCAGCTTAAATTTAAGCGCTTAGAAATTGGTCCATCAACGGATGCCAAAATCGAAGCGAGGATCAGCGGCGCCGATCCTGATGTATTGCGTAGTATTGCAGCGCAAGTGATGGAGGTATTTAATGCTACACCAGCCACAGTCAATGTACGTCACGACTGGCGTGAGCGGGTGAAATACATTGCCCCACGGTTTAATGAAACCCAAGCTCGTCGTCTAGGTATTGTAAAAAGTGAAGTCGATGAGGCATTAAAATTTTCGTTTACAGGCTTACAAATCGGGGTTTACCGTGAAGGCACCACCTTGCTGCCGATTATCGGTCGCTTACCTGAAGATGAGCGCATTGATATCGAATCGTTAGAGAGTATTCGTATTTGGAGCCCAGCGCTAAGTGCCTTTGTACCTCTGCAACAAGTGGTTGATGGTTTTGAGGTGAAGTTTGAAGATCCTATAATTCAACGTCGGGATCGAAAACGTACCTTAACTGTATTTGCCGATACCGATTTTGAATACGGCATTCTCCCAGCTGAACT
Source organism: Shewanella sp. MMG014 (assembly GCF_018100775.1). Lineage (NCBI taxonomy): Bacteria > Pseudomonadati > Pseudomonadota > Gammaproteobacteria > Alteromonadales > Shewanellaceae > Shewanella > Shewanella sp. MMG014. The sequence goes on along the minus strand of NZ_JAGJDZ010000006.1, from coordinate 130,751 downwards.
GTTTGCCAAAATCAAACCTAAAGTAGAGGCTCTCGAGTTACCAGTAGGGTATGAGCTGCAATGGGGAGGGGAATATGAATCATCGACAGATGCACAAGAGTCATTATTTGCGACCTTGCCATTAGGCTTTTTATTCATGTTTTTGATTACCGTGTTCTTGTTTAATTCGGTAAGAAAACCCCTGGTTATCTGGGCTTGTGTACCATTAGCTATTATTGGTATTACATCTGGATTATTAATCCTTGAGAAACCATTTAGCTTTATGGCGTTGTTAGGCATGCTCAGCTTATCGGGCATGCTACTGAAAAACGGGATTGTTTTATTGGATCAAATTAACACTGACATCAACGAAGGAATAGAAACCTTTGAAGCCGTGTTTAACTCAACGGTGAGTCGTGTGCGACCTGTTTGTATGGCCGCCATAACCACGATTTTAGGTGTGTTGCCGCTGTTAACCGACGCTTTCTTTGAGTCGCTTGCTGCGGTAGTCATGTTCGGTTTAGGGGTAGCAACCATGCTGACTCTGATCATTGTTCCAGTGTTTTATATCATCTTCTTCAAAGTTAAGTACCGAAACTATAAAGAGTTTTAGTTAGCAAAATTGGCGTTTTATCGCTATAACTATAAGAGTCAGCCATTAACGGTTGACTCTTTTTTATGTGATCTAACTTGCTCATTGTCACGTACTACCCAGTGAATTTATAAGAGGCTCACTATGTCCATTAGCCAAGCAATCATTAAAGTGACCAATCTTCGTTTACGAACGTTTATTGGTTTTAATCCTGACGAACGTGAAAAGCAGCAAGATGTTGTGATTAATATCGAAATCCAATATCCCGCCGACAAGTCATTTGAAACTGACGATGTTGCAGATGCACTTAACTATAAAGTCATTACTAAAAAAGTTATCCAACATGTTGAAGAAGGGCGTTTTTTACTGCTCGAAAAGTTGGTGGCAGATGTGTTGGCTATTTGTAGTGAGCACCCATCAATCACGATGTCACGGGTGACAATTGATAAACCTCATGCTTTACGTTTTGCCGACTCTGTTTCGCTGTCTTTAGAGCAACGCAAATAATCGGTAGCCGCTGGCTATCACGTAATAGTGTGGTTTTATTTGGCACGGGTTGCCATAAGGAAAACACATGATTTCAGATGAAGCACGCAAGGTGCAGCAAGTTCTTATTGAGCGAGGTCTTGAAACGCCATTGGTCGAAAATCAGATGACCAATGACCAAAAAATAGAACGCATTCAAGGATTGATGACTGAAGTTGTTTCAACATTAGGTCTGGATTTAACCGATGACAGTTTATGTGAAACACCACATCGAATTGCCAAAATGTACGTGAATGAAATTTTTTCGGGGCTCGACTATCAGCATTTCCCTAAAGTAACCCAAATCGATAATAAAATGGGCGTTGAAGAAATGGTTAAAGTCAGCGATGTCAGTGTTGTGAGTACCTGCGAGCATCACTTTATCACCATAGATGGCGTTGCCAATGTGGCTTATATGCCTAAATCAAAGATCATTGGTCTGTCTAAAATCAATCGGATTGTGCGCTTCTTTGCCCAGCGTCCCCAAGTGCAAGAGCGTTTAACGCAACAAATTTTAGTCGCACTGCAAACGCTTTTAGAAACTGAAGATGTCGCAGTTAGTATGAATGCCACTCATTATTGTGTGAAATCTCGTGGCATCATGGACACCCAGTCGCACACCACCACATCAGCATTAGGTGGCTGCTTCAAAAGTAACCCTGCGACCCGAGCTGAGTTTTACTCAAAGGCTTGATTCACTCAGCTAACTCATGAATGATGGATAACAGACACGAGGTCATTAGTCGCTGCTAATGACCTTTATTATGTGAGTTTAACGACTGGCTCAATAAAAGAATAAGAGAACTCAAATGAAACACACCATATTGATTACAGGGGTTGGTAAACGTATCGGCTATGCGTTAGCAAAGCATTTTATTGCCCAAGGCCATCAAGTGATTGGCACCTTTAGAACTCATTACCCAAGTATTGATGAGTTGGCTGAACTTGGGGCCGATTTATATCAGTGTGACTTAACTCTCCCTGAAGAAATAAACGATATGTTACAGCGCATTGTTGCGCAATATAGCCAGCTAAATTGCATCATCCATAATGCATCTGATTGGCATAATGATAAAACCTCAAATGAGGTGAGCTCTGCGGATATTATGACAAGAATGATGAATATTCATGTGAGCGCACCTTATCAAATCAACCTTGCTTTAGCGCCATTATTAACAGCCAGTGCTAAGCAACAAGTTGGTGCCAGTAATATTATTCATATCACCGATTATGTCGCCGAAAAGGGCAGTAAAAAGCATATTGCTTATGCGGCCAGTAAGGCGGGATTGCATAATTTGACGCTATCTTTTGCGGCAAAACTTGCACCTGAAGTTAAAGTGAACTCTATTGCCCCTGCGATGATTTTATTTAACGAAGGTGATGATGACGACTATAAAGTGAAAGCTTTAGCAAAAGCGATTTTGCCAGTCGAGGCCGGTAATCATGAAATGATATCGCTGGTGGATTATTTAACTTCCAGTCATTATGTGACAGGCCGTAGCTATGCGGTTGATGGTGGCAGACAATTAAAATAATGGATTGCGTCACTGTTAGCACTAATTAAAAAAAAGTTTTAGACTTCTAGATGGCTAATTGCTAATGTGGATACAGATTTGATTGAGCACTGCGATCAACAATCAGCAATGTTCAATCAATTTTCCGTTATCAACGATGAACGATTAGAAGGGGTCTATCATGGCAGCAGACAATAATGCTCAAGGGATGAAACTGGAGTCACTGGCTTTACACCACGGCTATCAATCAGAAGCCACCACCAAAGCCGCCGCAGTGCCCATTTACCAAACCACTTCTTATACCTTTGATGATACCCAGCATGGTGCTGATTTATTTGATTTAAAAGTGCCTGGTAACATTTATACTCGTATTATGAACCCCACTACAGATGTGCTAGAACAGCGGCTTGCAGCAATCGAAGGCGGCATAGCAGCCCTCGCTGTAGCATCAGGTATGGCAGCTATTACCTATGCGATTCAGGCGCTGACACAAGTGGGTGATAACATCGTTAGTACAAGCCAGCTTTATGGCGGCACCTACAATTTATTTGCCCATACGTTACCTCGCCAAGGCATTGACGTGCGGATGGCTGCTTACGATGATTATGCAGGGCTTGAAGCATTAATTGATGACAATACCAAAGCACTTTTTTGTGAATCTATTGGTAACCCTGCCGGTAACGTTGTTGACCTGCAGCGATTAGCAGAAATTGCGCATAAGCACGGTGTACCGTTAGTCGTTGATAATACCGTTGCAACCCCGGTATTGTGTCGTGCTATTGATCACGGCGCTGATATCGTTATTCACTCATTAACCAAATACATTGGTGGTCATGGCACCACCATTGGTGGGGTGATTATTGATTCGGGCAAGTTTGATTGGGTAGCGAATAAAGCGCGGTTTGCTTTACTGAATGAGCCAGATCCTTCCTATCATGGTGTGGTATATACCGACGCTTTTGGGCCTGCAGCTTTTATCGGTCGATGCCGTGTTGTTCCCTTACGCAATACTGGCGCAGCCTTATCACCGCAAAGTGCATTTTTATTACTTCAAGGGCTAGAAACACTCAGCTTACGAATGGAGCGCCATTGTGAAAATGCATTGGCACTTGCTGAGTATCTAGCGGATCATCCATCGGTTAGTTGGGTGAATTACGCCGCCTTACCCGACAGTCCCCAACACGAGCGCTGTCAAAAAATTACTCAAGGTAAAGCCTCGGGTATCATTAGTTTTGGTATTAAGGCCAGTGATGCACAAGCGGGTAAAATTGCTGGTGGAAAATTCATTGATGCACTGCAAATGATTTTGCGTTTGGTCAATATTGGTGATGCTAAGTCATTGGCATGCCATCCTGCTACGACGACACATCGACAGTTAGACTCAGACGAGTTGGCTAAAGCTGGAGTATCTGAAGACTTAGTGCGTATCTCTGTCGGTATTGAGCACATTGACGATATTATTGCTGACGTATCTCAAGCATTAGCGGCAGCAACGTAATAGGCCGTTAATCATCAATATTCGCTGAGTTGGCGATTAGCTGAAATAAAAAACCGTTATGAAAATAACGGTTTTTTATGTGAACTGCAGCCATTGGTCAGTCGTTAGCGATACGTTTGGTTGGGGTAATGATGATTGGTAATGGAATATCCCAATACTCCACGGGTAAATAACTCACCTGTTGGCAATCATGGGCATAGCCCACTGCTAATGGTTTATTGTCTTTTACCTGCGCTAATGTGCGATCGTAAAAGCCGCCGCCCATTCCCATTCGATTGCCTTTATCATCAAACGCGACTAATGGCGTGACGATCATATCGAGTTTATCTACCGTAATAATATGGCGAATATCCAGTTTAGGTTCGGCAATATCAAAGCGGTTATTCACCATTACGGTATCAGGGCTGTAGCGGATAAATAATAAATGCCCTTTAGCAAAAGGATGTATACGAGGTAAATACACCTCTACATCTAGTTTCCACAATGCTTCAATTAATTTATTGGTGGCAAGCTCGCCATCAAATCCCAAATAAATGGCCACTCTTTTGGCTGAAATTTGCTGTATTTCCGACAATAAATGGCGACTGGCAATTAACGCTAACTGATTTTGCTCTGCTTGATCCATGCTATTTCGTTCTTGACGAATATGGCGACGAATACTATCTCGGCTCATATTTCGACTGTCGAATAACGGTTCAGCATCCCTTGGGCTATTAAAAGAATGCGGATAAATGACCTCGGCAGATGCTGATGGTTCTGCTGATGCTGGGCTAGCTGATGAAAAATACGTTATTGAAGGTTGTTTCGCTGTTGTAGCTGACTGATACTGGCTCGAACCAGTCATAAAGCGCGTCATGCTCATCGGTGAGAAGTTCTCCATCACATACAAATGAAAGATAAAATAGCGATATGAACAAATGATGTTACAAGGTGCAGATTATCCTGATATGTGAAAATATCAAAGAAGATAATCAATGGATTGACCAGCTTGAGTGTAAATGGGGAAAAATCAGCCGCTGGTATGATAAAAAAACGCCGATGATAACCATCATCGGCGTTGTCTTATATCGCATGCTGTAACTCAGGTTTGTAATGAAAGCGGTAAGTTAGCTCTCCACTCAAACCGTGTTTCTCGCTACTTTTCCATGTTCATTGATTTTAACAATACAGGGCTGTCGTAATCAGCGACTTCAGTTTTTGCTTTTAACCAGAACTGACGACGAGTTAAGAAGTAGGCAAAAATGACAGTCAACATTGCCCATTCAATCAGGTTTTCAGCCATAAACAGGGTGCCAGGGCGTAAGGACTGCAACATCTCGAACGGGTATCTGTCATGGTTTTCGATAAAACCAATACGTGAATTGAGAATAAATAGGCCATAGTGCAAGCCGCAATACACGCCAATACCAGCGATAAATCCAGCTACTTTTGTGTACCACTTATTCGGCAATTTTGTGCCAATGACGACAACATATAGGCCGACTAATAACGATGCTGCCATCAATGCATTGGTGATTTCAAGGGTATGTTGAATCACTTCAATACCGTTGTAATACAAGGTGAATCCAATATGAGGTACCAATAAGGTTAAACTGAGCGCCAAAAGCCATATTTTGCCTTGGCCAATGTTCTTCCAATACCACTTTTGAATACCTTTATAGCTTAACCAGAATAAACCAATGATGAACAGATAGTTACACCATGCAGGTAAGCCAAATAAGCCAAACTTCATGGTGACTAATGCCAGCATCCATTCAGGGATTTGAGTCACACTCATACGATAAGCCGTTTCTTGGGCAAACGTTGGGTACATGACAGCAAACAATATTCCTACTGTTAGGAATAGAAAGGCGAATTTAAACATACTGCCAATCATTTTAGGCGCAATGCCTTTCACACTTTGCTTTTTAAGCTGAGTCACTAAGGTTTGATAATTAGAAACAACCGCATCTTTAATATCACTTGAAACCCAGTTCTCCTCTAATAATGCAATCGAGGTGTTAGTTTCATTGGCTTCAATAATGTTTTTAACCGCGGGTGTTGAAAGGGCAGCTTTATCATTAGATTTACTGCCGCCAGCGAGTTTTTGTGCCACGCTCCATACCGCAGGATCGTATACCCCACCTGCATCATGAGTGCTGTTTTTGTTACCACCAAAACACAACGTCGTGTCGACGTTATCGATGTTGGCAGTAAATTGTAAAGTCGGTAATTTGGCCTTAAAAGCATAAATAAAGGTGCAACCGTCCAAAGCGCCTTTAACATCGACTTCGGTGATATCATCTAAGTGGTGAACGATTTTAAGTCCCGTCTTTTTGACGTAATCAGACGTCCACTCATGGTAATCACTGGTGTTATATTCCCACTTTGTACTCCGTTTAGCTTCACCATCAATGGTGTAACTGAAATAGAGGTAACCACCACCATCACAGGTACGACAGGTCACCTTGCCTGAACCACTGCAGTTATAGCAGGTTTTACTACCACTGCCCCAGCATGATGAACATGTCTCAGTGGTATGAACCGTGCGGTTATTCTCGTAGCGAGTCACATGATTTCGGCCACTGCCACTACAACCGCTACAGGAAGTGCTACCGTTGCCATGACAACTGCCGCAGTTTTGTTTACCAGAGCCACTACAGTTATAACAAACCTTGCTACCGACATAGGTTTCTGGCGCCGACTTTAAGCCACGATCTTTGATTAAAAAGTTTTCAGCAACGTCAGGGCCAAGTATTTTGATGAAACGATCGTTAAATAATGAATGTTGACCGCTGACATACTCTTTTGCTTTATTGTTAGCATCGTCGTAAGCGTTCGAGGCGCTGCCACACTTGATGCCTGATGGACAATGCCCGCCATGTTCATGTTCGCTTACACCAATCTCAATGGTCCAGCCAAAGGTAAAGTTAAGCTCTGGTAACTTAGCTTCTTCATTACTCAATACAACTGGTACATCAACACCAGTTAAGTCTTTACCATTACTTCGTATAAAGTCCTGGAATTGCGTTAGTTTACTCACGTAATACTTCCTATCAATCAATGCGTGAATGGTGATTTAACTCAGTTAAATACGTTATAAATTAATCGTGAATTCGGTTTCTTCGGGTTTTAAATAAACCCAGGTTCGAATAGCTTGATGACCACTGGCAGAGACTTTAATGTCATAGCCTCCTGGTGGCAGCATCATGCCTGTTTGATATTTGGGTTTAATATTCATTACCGCGATGCTGGCATTAGCCACATTGGTATTAATGGTTAATGGTAATAAGGCTTTTGCTGCTGAAGCAGGGCTAGACTGAGCACTCGTGTCATGCTCAGGTAATATGGCTAAATCGAATCGATTAATAGGTTCGCTAATTGCATCAAAACCTTTGGTGATAAACAGGTATTCATCAATGCTGGCACCAATAGGTTGCACTATCGGTTGAGTGACCAGTAACCATTTAAGCGCAAAAGAAATACCGGCTGAATCATTGTTTTCCATTTGCTCAAAAAAGTAATGCATAGCAGAGTCTTTAACTGTGTATTGATTGCTACTTAGGGTAACTGGCACCACAAAAATCGATAACAATAGCGCAGCAGAAATCCCCGCTTTGATATAGCCAGCTTTGGCTTTGTTTTGGCCTTCTTGCGACTCACCATCATCCTTGGTTTTTCTTCTGGCTTGTACTAACTCAACCGCTTTCATTGGCAGCTTTAACACGGTTAACAACACCAAGGCTAAACTAATCGACATCGATATCGGCGGCACTATGGTCGCACGTAATGCCGACTTAGCAGTGGACTCAAAGGCGCCGCCATCAGCAAATTCGGCTTGTTGGGCTTCAAGTACATTGAGATATTCAGTGGTTTTACGCTGAATATTGGGCTCAATAATGCGCTGTTTAAATTCTCGGTTATTCCAGTCAGCAAGCGTTGGGCTGATATACAGCTCTTTCATTTGGCGCTCAATACGTTTTTGAATATCTCCTTGCTTTTGGAACTGCTGCCAACTTAAATTAGGTGGCATATCCAAGCCTTTGTTTTTCATAGTCGAGCGCCAACGATTATCCGCCTCTTGGCGGACTTTGTTTGCTACGGCATTATCAAAGCTTGTTCGGTCTGCCATTACCCAAGTTGAAGGTAATGTCAGCCCTTTTTGTTTAAGGGTGTTATTGACCTTAGTGCTAGTCAGTTGATGATGTCTAAATTCATGAATAGTGCTGATACCTAGCGGGTAGCCGCCAGATTCTTTAACAAAATCAGGCTCCATTTTGACCATCAAGACATTTTTATAATGGTTAACATCATTGGTATACACCATGCGATGATCTTTAAAGCCAGCGTCACCACCAGTAGCAGCGTCTACTGCTTGCAATGCAGTGAATAAACCAAAGGTCATTACGCCAGTAATAATAGAATTACCCACGTTTTCAGAAGTTGATATTTCTTCTCGGATTAACCAATCATCAGGTGGAATATAAGGAATGCTGTATTTGGCGATTTCCTTGTCATAACCGTTTTGTAGACGTTCATAACAATTGTCTTTACGACTGCCTTTTTTCATATCTCCGCATTTATTGCGTCGCTCAAAAAAGTCATACATTTTAGGGGCAATTTTTTGCGCTCTCGACTCGACTCTTCCTTCGTAAGCACTGACGCCTTTTTGATATTTTTCCCAACCTTGTTTAACTTGGTTTTGGGTATCTAACCAATATTCATCAGAGCGGCTTGGAGCGGTACTTAGAGCTTGGTTATAATCGTTTGAACCTTGAGCATATTCTTTATAGTGGCTACGTAGGGTTTGACGAAAATCATCGTAGTTTGCGTAGTGTTCATCAAATCGAGACAGGGCACGATCACGGACAAATTTCTCCATGATCATCCGTTTCTTTTCTTTGATATCATCAACTAACTTATCGTCAGCATAAACAAGGCCACCAAAAACCGATAAGAAGGTTTTTTCAGTCGCGTTATGTTCTGAATCGGGGTCGTAATTAATCCCTTCAAATTGAATCGACTTTTCAATGAGTGCGCTACGCAGTATTTGCGACAAATAAGCTTGCTGGCGTTCAGCAGGGGTTGAGGCATCAATGATAAAATGATCAACCAACCACTTTTGTCCAAAAAATACTGTCGGCCATACCAAAATCGCAATCAATGCAAAGTGGCCCAAGGCTCTACCGACTCGAGCGACACGCTTACCCTTGAGCAGCATATCGGCGAGTAATAATGTGACACCAATACCACTGATAGTACGACCAAATAGCTCCACTGCGCGTAAGTCTTCTTCTGACGAGTTTTTACCGCCTGCGACTTCGGTTAAAGCCGCATTGAACACGGCTTCTGGAAACAGATACAGGATTGAGCAAATAAACATGAAAAGCATCCACCAAAAGGGCTTACCTAATTTGGTGATTTGCGCTTCACGCTCTTTATGGATTGCCGCTTTTGTTGCCTGAGAATGCTGTTTCTTTTGTACTTTTTTTAATTGTTTTTCAGCAGCCTGCATTTTTTGCTGTGTTGGTGTTTGGTCGAGTAAACTCGTCGCAAATGGGCTTTTTTTATTGTCAGTCATTTTTTAGTTTTATTATTGTTTGTTGTTTTTATTGGTTGTTTATCTAACAGCTAAACGGCTATTGAGTGCCATTTTCTGGCAAGGTTAAAATAATGGTTTCACCCGTTTTGTGTTCCAGCTTTTCATCTGTAATGGTTGGAAAACCATGCTCTAATAGCGGTGTTGGTGTGGTGTTTTTAGTGGTCACTTTCTTGGCCTTAACAATGGATTTAAGCCCAGAATTGAGTGATAAATAATACCCTTCTTGTTGGTAGCCCAACATTTCTTCAAAGCGATCAAAATCAGCATCTTGAGGCAACGACGCAATATATCGGCCGATATTACTTAATGGTTGGTAGCGTTTAGCGGGGACAGAAGCGGTAAACAGTCGCTGACAAATTTTGTATGGCGTAGCATCAACAATGACGCCGTCAGGCAAAGTGTTACGGCTAAGTGTTAAAAGCTGTTGTTGATGATAATCGGTGCCATTAATCGAGTAGGTATACACCTTCATACCTAAACCCTTAGCACGACTTTTTACCCCTTGGTTTTGCATATAACTACGAATATCAAGGTGTAAGCCTGAGTTAGTCCCTAACTTACTTTGCAGCTTTTTAAGCGCACTTGTGCTTGTATAGTCTTGATAACGAGAGCGATAGCGCTTCGTGCCATATCGACCCGCTAATTCAAGATCGTCCTGATTATCTAAGTAGTAAGCATCGTTTTTGACCCCTTTGCGTAAATCGCTGCGAAGCTTTTCTACGCTAGTTGGGTGACCGCCTTGGACAAAGCCAAGGTAAACATATGGGTTAATACCTCGTAGTTTATATAAGGTATCTTTATCTGCTGCGGAGTAGTAAAAGCCACTCAAGCCAATGTACTTACGCAACATGTTATCAAGGTCAACTAACGCTTGGCCGTTAGCGTCGGATTTTATTTCCACATTTAGCTTTTGTGATGGGGCACGGTATGCCGCAAAAACCTTAAATGATTCAGCAGCGGTGATCGGGCGTTCATTTAAAAGCGCGTTAGTGTTTTTATCACGCAATTTTAATTGGCCGAACTCCTTGCGGTTCATGCGCTCAATCTTGTATCGCTCACCTGTATAATGCACTGTTGCACGCCCAGTTTGGCTATCGTGATGATTGACCCAAGTACCATCCTTAAGCAGCATGACGTCAATTTCGACACTGTTAAAGTTGTCATTCAGCGCCGCTGCTATCGCATTGTAGCTACTTTCTGGTTGACGAAAGTCACCGCGATGGGCTGAAATATCGAGCGGGCATTGCGCCGTCGATATCATTTTGATGTTACCGTTTGCGGCAAGGTACAAGTTGCGATCGCCAAGGGTTAATTGTATATCGACAATGTCTAAGCCTTGATTTGCAGCATCAAGGGGTAAATGCGAGATTGCAGCAGGAATAACATAAGCGGGTTGTTGAGGTTCTGGCGTTGACTTACATGCGGTTAAAAACAACGTTGAAGCTAAAAGTGAATAGAGAACGGCAGAATTTAAGAGGCGACTTGTCATAATCCCTAAGTGCAAGTTATTAATTTTGAAAACTTTATACCGCATTGTTTTATGTAAAACAATATTAACCTTAACTTTAACAAGTGTATTTGAAAGTGCATTCCAAGTTGCTTACTTTGTCTCACATAGACGTTATCTTTTGATACATTTTATTATCAAGCTAGGTGTTTTAATAAGCGATGTTAATCGGTGTTTTATGATTGGCCTTATAGATGACAGATTAGGGCAGATGAAGCGAACTATCGTACCTCGTTAGGGCAAACATGGATTAGCTTGGCTAACCACAGATATAAAAAAGCCACCTAGTTAGGTGGCTTGTTTTATTAGGATGCTCCCCAGAATACCGACCGTCGGTGTAGCCCTTGAACCGTAGGTTCAAGGCGGGAAAATGTTCATCTCCTAAGGTTTCTCGGTACAAGCCGAGCATACACAATGTCAATGAAAACATTCACCCTGGGTTTGTAAATATCGGCACAGGGACATAACCTACAAGCGCATACCCCAGGGAGCAAAACCAGTGCGAATCATGTTGTTAGTCATCATACTAGCAACACAAGTCAAAATTTATTTAATCTTCCTTGGTACGTTCCAGTAACGAGTTTTCTAACGTTGACTGAAGTAAAGAAATACGCTCGTCCATTTGCGCCATATATTGTTTATTTTTTTGCTGCTCTTCATGTAACTCGTAACCAATATTCAGCGCGGCCATAATGGCTAATTCTTCACGGCTTAAATTATTGGTACGTGCCTTCAAGTTAGTTAGCTGTTGCTCAACGCCTTTGGCAATCGAGCGCAACGCTTCCTCTTGTCCTTTCGGGCAAGCGATAGAGTAGGTGCGCCCTAATAGGGAAATATCAATAGCACTGTTACTCATAAGTCGCTGAAGATCCTTATTTGTCTAAAATAAAAATTGTAGCAGTTTACTCTTCCCTCTGACTGTAACGCTTTAGCATGAAAGCGATTATCGGTGTGATCCAACCGTTGTTTTGCATCACTAATAGAGGAACTAGCCTGTTTGCGGACTATATAGCGCCCATATTAAAAGTGCAAGGTAACTTGCCCGCTTTAGCGCTATTTGCTTGATGAATGAGCATTTACTGTTTGTTCACTCTCGTTTAGCCGTCAAGCGCTTTTGTTTTAGACACTATTAAGGATACGTTGTTTATTGAAAATCGTTTAGTTCATCGAGTTATATTTGAGACGGTTAATATTAGCTTTTGATTTATTAAATCCCTTTTAGCCATATGCTGATTCTTGGCGGCATTGTAAAACGAGCCTGAATTACGCTAATTGGCTTAAGGTGCTTTATACTTAACAGATTGACGAATTATTTTAACGACTTTCGCTGTAGCATTTGGTGGCAGTTATTAACTCTGCTAGCATTGCAGCAGATTGTTTATTTATTGGAAAAATACCATGGCAACCCCTCCTTCTTTATGTATCGAAAAACTAAAAAAAGCCCTAGATTCTGCAGAAATAGGTCAGCACCCAGTTGAGGTGCATGGCGCATTAGTCGGATTAATTTGTGGTGGGGTAGAGCAAGCGAATACGGCTTGGTTATCACCGTTACTTGAACTGATGAATGACGGCCAACCTTTAACCACAGAGTTGCAGCAATTAATTGGCGAGTTATTTAAAGATACTGCAACCCGTTTAAGTGATGCTGAATTTGGTTTCTCGCCATTACTACCTGAAGAAGAAGAGCCATTAAGCCAACGTTTAGAATGTTTAGCTTTATGGGTTCAAAGTTATTTAACTGCCATTGCACTTATTCAGCCAAAGCTCAATGGCGCATCATCTGATGTACGTGAAATCATTCAGGACTTAGGTGCAATTGCCCAAGTTGAATTTGATGTCAGTGATGATGATGAATCAGAAGCCGCTTTCATCGAGCTTCATGAATTTGTCAGAATGGCCGCGGTATTATGTTACTCAGAATTTGGTCCAGAAATACCACTTGATGAAACAGACGCGACCTCACCATTACATTAATGGTGCGAGTAAGGCATGGATAACCTATGCCTTTTATTGCTAAAAGTACGCCCTAATAATAAAAAGAATTCGTGTTATGATCCAGTCAATAAACCAAGCTGACAACGACGCTACTGAGCTATCCCATTCTTGTTCTAGTACCGAGCGTCGCGCTAATTCAGCACCCGCAGTAACGCACGTTGATATCACCATTGTTGGCGGCGCAATGGCAGGTGCCAGTTTAGCTTTAGGACTTGCGCAGCTATCGGCTAAATACCAACAGCAATTAGGGCGTCCGTTATCTATCGCCATCATTGAAGCCCAGCAACCAGACTCACAGCACCCAGGTTTTGATGCTCGCTCAATTGCAATAGCGCATGGCTCCGTGTTTGAGTTAATGCGGTTAGGTATTTGGCCAAAGCTTGCCAGTCTTGGCACAAGTATCGAAAACATTCATATCTCTGACCGTGGTCATTTTGGTATGACCGAACTGAATGCTGCACAGTTTTCACTCCCCTCAATGGGACAAGTGGTGGAACTGGCTAAAGTCGGCAAAGTGCTGTTTGATGAGTTAAAGCAGCAGGATATTCAACTGTATTGCCCTGCAAGGCTTGAGCAATTAGACACAGATACCAGTGGCCATACCCTAACATTAAATAACGGTCAGAAAATTCGTACCGCCTTGCTGGTGGCTGCTGATGGTGCACAATCAAAAGTGCGCCAAGCATTAAAGCAAGACATCGAGAAAGTGGATTTTGAGCAAGTTGCATTGGTTGCCAATGTGCAAACTGATAAGCCACATGATGGCTGGGCGTACGAGCGCTTCACAGGCACTGGCCCATTAGCCTTACTGCCAATGTCGTCCGTATCGCTTGAGTCAAATGCACAACAGCCAAGGCTTTCTTTAGTATGGGCGCTTGATAGTGAACAAGCGCAAGCAATGAAAACCGCTTCTAAAGCTGAGTTTTTAGCCAAACTACAACAGGCCTTTGGCAATCGAGCAGGGCGTTTTACCGATGTAGGAGAGCGGGTAAGCTACCCGTTAACCCTATCGTATATGCCAAGGCCGATTTACCATCGCAGTGTATTTATTGGTAACGCTGCGCAAACACTGCACCCAATAGCAGGTCAAGGTTTTAACTTAGGTTTACGTGATGTGGTTGGGTTAATTGATGCCATCGAAACGGTTATTTGTGACAGCATCACAGCTAAACAAGCGTTGGATCTTGGTCAACACTCGCTAATCCATCATTATTTGAATCTGCGTGAAGAAGATCGCCGTAATACCATTAACAATGTTGAATTTTTAGTGCGTGGCTTCTCAAATCAGTATTGGCCATTAGTGGCAGGGCGCAGTTTAGGGTTAAGATTATTATCATGGTGCCCACCGTTGAAAACGCCAATTGCCCATAAAGCCATGGGCTATAAAACGGCATAAGCCAGTTAACGTATATTGGGTTTACACTCGCTGAATCAAATGAAGGACTAACATGTTTCAAACTCAGACCTATGATGTGGCCATTGTTGGTGGCGGTATGGTTGGTTTAGCCACTGCCATTGGTTTAGCTGAGGCCGACTTAAACGTCGTGGTGATAGATGCTGGCCAAACACAGGCCGTAACAGGTGAGCCACGCCTTCGAGTAAGCGCGATTAATAAAGCCAGTGAGCGATTACTTACTAACTTAGGTGCTTGGCAATACATTGACTCAGCCCGCACAGCCCCTTATCAAAAAATGGCCGTTTGGGACAAAGACGGTTTAGGCAAAATTGCTTTTGATGCAGCGAGTATTAGTGAGCCTTCTCTTGGCGCTATTATCGAAAATCAGGCTATTAGTTACGCCTTAGCTAAGCGCACCGCGGAGCTTGCCAATATCACCCACCTTGAAGGCCAGCGATTAGAACGTGTGGCTTTTGGTGAACGTGAATCTTGGCTGACGCTAGATAATGGCGATAATTTAAGTGCAGCCTTGGTGGTTGCAGCAGATGGAGCAAACTCTTGGGTGCGCAGTCAATGCCAAATTCCACTGACATTTTGGGATTATGGTCATCATGCCATTGTGGCAACTATTCGCACCGCACAGCCCCACGAAGATACCGCTCGTCAGGTCTTTCTGGCCGACGGCCCGTTAGCACTACTGCCGCTGTATGAAGATAACTTGTGCTCAATTGTCTGGTCAGTATCACCGCAAGAGGCTGAAAGGCTCCTTGCTTTAACGCCTGCAGAGTTTTCAAAAGCATTAACTGCCGCGTCTGATGGTCGTTTAGGCATTTGTGAACTGGTTAGCGAGCGTCAATCACATCCATTACGTATGCGCTATGCTCGTCACTTTGCCCGCCATCGTTTGGTGCTAGCAGGCGATGCGGCGCACACCATTCATCCATTAGCTGGACAAGGGGTGAACCTAGGCTTTTTAGATGCAGCCAGTATTGTAGAAACAGTCAGTGATTTGCATGAAGCAGGTAAAGATATTGGTGACTACGCCAATTTACGAGCACTGGAGCGATACCGTAAAGCCGAAGCCATTGAAATGATAACCGCGATGGAAGGCTTTAAACGACTCTTTGCCGGCAGTAATCCATTCAAAAAAGCCTTTCGTGATCTGGGCTTAAACCTAATTGATAATGCCGCTGGACTAAAAACAGTGTTCATCAAACAGGCTATAGGCAATAAACTCAAACTTCCTAAGTTATGTCGTGACTAAAATATCACCTTCCCTTCGGCCTAAAACTTGTTATATATCAGGGGATCGGCCGAAGTGGATGAAATACTTGTAAAAAAACTACACCCTTCGCATTAGTTAAACTAATGTTAATTCCCTCGGATTAGAAAATTTCCTACTATACAAAATTAACCCTATGGGTATAATTTTGGCGCATTTATAAAATGCCTTCATTCGTTTCACCTCCAGAAGGCTCATAAAAAAGAGATAATAATGGCTAATAAAACTGTACTCTTTAACAAGCACTTAGAATCAAATGGCAAGATGGTCGATTTCCACGGTTGGGATATGCCACTTAACTATGGTTCTCAAATTGAAGAACATAACGCTGTGCGCCAAGACGCAGGTATGTTCGATGTATCACACATGACGGTTGTCGATGTGACAGGTACTGAGGCTTGTGCATTCCTACGTAAATTATTAGCAAATGATATTGCTAAGCTTAAAGTGCCTGGCAAAGCCCTATACAGTGGCATGCTTGATGACAACGCAGGTGTTATCGACGACCTTATTACTTATTACCTTAACGATACTCATTACCGCGTGGTGGTTAACTCAGCGACGCGTGTTAAAGACTTAGCGTGGATGGACAAGCAATCAGCTAGCTTTGATGTAACGATTACCGAGCGTCCAGAGCTGGCGATGATTGCCGTTCAAGGCCCAAATGCTAAAGCCAAAGCCGCTGAAGTATTTAGTGCTGAGCAAAACGCTGCTGTTGAAGGCATGAAAATGTTCTTTGGTGTCCAGTCTGAGTCATTATTCATTGCGACTACTGGTTACACCGGTGAAGCAGGTTACGAAATTATTGTACCTGAAGCTGAAGCTGAAGCTTTATGGCAAGCACTATTAGACGCTGGCGTTAAGCCATGTGGACTAGGCGCACGTGACACCCTACGTTTAGAAGCAGGCATGAACCTTTACGGTTTAGATATGGATGAAACCATTAACCCATTAGCCGCCAACATGGGCTGGACTATTGCGTGGGAGCCAGAAGACCGTGACTTTATCGGTCGTGAAGCATTAACTGCGATTAAAGCTGCGGGCCCAGACAAATTAGTCGGCCTAATGATGGAACAAAAAGGTGTCCTTCGTCACGGCATGCCAGTGTTTTTCACTGACGCAGACGGTGTTGAACATGAAGGTTCGATCACCAGCGGGACTTTCTCGCCAACTTTAGGCTATTCTATTGCCATGGCACGCGTACCTAAGGGTATTAGCGACACCGCAGAAGTTGAAATGCGCAAAAAACGCGTAGCGGTTAAAGTTATCGCACCAAGTTTTGTACGTAACGGTAAACAAGCATTTTAATATCGTTCAGATCAAATAATTAAGAATTAATCCTTTGAGGATTAAAAACTTAAAATATTATCTATAACAGTAGATAACCGTATTTGAACAATATGCAGAACATGAACTAAAGGAACAACGACAATGAGCAACATTCCAGCTGAACTTAAATATGCTTCATCTCATGAGTGGATCCGTAAAGAAGAAGACGGCACCTACACAGTGGGTATCACTGAGCATGCACAAGAGCTATTAGGTGACATGGTATTCGTAGAATTACCAGAAGTTGGCGACACAGTAACAGCAGGTGAAGATTGCGCTGTAGCTGAGTCAGTTAAAGCAGCATCAGACATTTACGCGCCTATTTCTGGTGACGTTGTTGCCGTAAACGAAGCATTAGAAGATTCACCAGAATTAGTAAACAGTGAAGCGTTTGGCGAAGGTTGGTTCTTCCGCGTTAAGCCATCTGACGAAGCTGAAGTGGCTAACTTGTTAGACGCTGACGGTTACCAAGAAGTGATCGACGAAGAATAATCGTCGACGCTAACGAGAAGCTCCCTTGGGAGCTTCTTTTTGTTTTGCCTTTTAACTTTTTTTAAAGGTTTTAGCGATCCTTCCGCTCACCTTTAAAGTATTGCACAACAACATTTTTCCCTAGACCAGTTTAATGCCCTACAGCTTGATTCTGGCAGATTTGGAACACGACTTCTCATGACAAAGCAAACCCTAACTCAATTAGAGCAACACGAATTATTTTTAAGCCGACACATTGGCCCTAACGAAACTCAACAACAAGAAATGTTGAACTACGTTGGCGCTGAGTCGCTTGAAGACTTAACCGCACAAACTGTGCCTGGGTCAATTCGTTTACCGCAAGAGTTAACCATTGGTGATTCATGTGGCGAAGCGGAAGGCACTGCCTACATCCGCACCATTGCTGATAAAAACAAAGTATTTAAAAGCTACATCGGCATGGGCTACTACGGTACTGAAGTACCAAACGTCATTTTACGTAACGTGTTTGAAAATCCGGGTTGGTACACAGCGTACACCCCTTACCAGCCAGAAATCGCTCAAGGTCGTTTAGAAGCCATTTTAAATTTCCAACAAGTGTCGATGGACTTAACCGGTCTTGACCTTGCATCAGCATCACTGCTTGATGAAGCGACCGCAGCAGCAGAAGCGATGGCCATGGCCAAGCGTGTGTCTAAAGCCAAAAAAGCGAATATCTTCTTTGTGGCAGATGATGTGTTCCCACAAACATTAGATGTTGTGCAAACTCGCGCAGAATGTTTTGGTTTTGAAGTGATAGTAGGGCCAGCTGAAGAAGCCGCTAACTACGAGCTATTTGGCGCGTTATTCCAATACACTAACCGCTACGGTGAAATCACCGACAACACAGAACTGTTTGCCAAGCTTGCTGAAAAGAAAGCCATTGTCACCGTTGCTGCCGACATTATGTCACTAGTACTACTTAAGTCACCAGGCTCAATGGGCGCAGACATTGTATTTGGTAGTGCACAGCGCTTTGGCGTACCAATGGGCTATGGCGGACCGCACGCTGCATTTTTCGTTGCACGTGATGCGCACAAACGTTCAATGCCTGGTCGTATTATTGGTGTGTCTAAAGACACCCGTGGTAACAAAGCATTGCGTATGGCAATGCAAACGCGTGAGCAGCACATTCGTCGTGAAAAAGCCAACTCAAACATTTGTACCGCACAAATCTTATTAGCGAATATGGCATCGTTTTACGCCGTATTCCATGGCGCAGTTGGCCTTAAAAATATCGCCAGCCGCATTAACCGTTTAACTGACATTTTAGCCGTAGGTCTTAAAGCCAAAGGTGTTGAGCTGGTTAACAATACTTGGTTTGATACGATTTCTTTAAAAGGGCTAGATGTTGATGCCGTTAATGCCCGTGCGTTAGCTGCTCAAATGAACCTGCGTATTGATGCTGACGGCATTTTAGGTGTTAGCTTAGATGAAACCACGACTCGTGACGATATTGCGCAATTATTTGATGTTATTTTAGGTGAAGGGCATAGCCTTGACGTCACCGCTATTGATAACGATATCATTAATGGCACTGCATTTGGCGAAGGCAAAGGTTCAATCCCTGCTGAGCTTATCCGTCACGACAAAATCTTGTCTCACCCAACATTCAGCAGCTACCAAAGCGAAACTGAAATGATGCGCTACATCAAGCGTCTTGAGAACAAAGATTTAGCCCTTAACCATTCAATGATTTCGTTAGGCTCATGTACAATGAAGCTGAACGCGGCTGTTGAAATGCTACCGGTAAGCTGGCCAGAATTTGCTAACATGCACCCATTCTGCCCACTTGACCAAGCTGAAGGTTACACTCAGCTTATCAACGAATTATCTGACTTCTTAGTCAACATCACAGGTTACGATGCCGTTTGTATCCAGCCTAACTCAGGCGCACAAGGCGAATACGCCGGTCTGCTTGCGATTAAGAAATACCACGAGTCACGTGGTGATGGGCACAGAGACATCTGTTTAATCCCACAATCTGCTCACGGTACCAACCCAGCGTCTGCCCAGCTTGCAGGCATGAAAGTGGTTGTGACAGCGTGTGATAAAGACGGCAACGTTGATTTAGAAGACTTACGTGCAAAAGCGGCTGAGCTTGCTGACAGCTTATCGTGCATCATGATCACTTACCCATCGACTCACGGTGTGTATGAAGAATCAATTAGCGAGATCTGTGAAATCGTCCATCAACATGGCGGTCAAGTGTACCTTGATGGTGCCAACATGAACGCACAGGTTGGCTTAACGTCACCAGGCTTTATCGGCGCAGACGTATCGCACCTTAACCTACACAAAACCTTCGCTATTCCACATGGCGGCGGCGGACCAGGTATGGGCCCAATCGGTATCAAAAAGCATTTAGCGCCATTTGTTGCAGGTCACCAAGTTGTGAAACCAGGCCGTGAAAGCGACAACAACGGCGCAGTCTCTGCAGCGCCATACGGCAGTGCTAGCATCCTCCCAATCAGCTGGATGTACATTAAGCTACTTGGCACTAAAGGGGTGAAACAGTCTACGCAAATGGCACTGTTAAACGCTAACTACGTGATGAAGAAGCTATCAGGCCATTACCCAGTGCTATTTACTGGCCGTAACGACCGTGTTGCTCACGAATGTATTATCGACCTGCGCCCACTGAAAGAAACATCTGGTGTGACCGAAATGGACATCGCTAAGCGTCTAAACGACTATGGCTTCCATGCGCCAACCATGAGCTTCCCAGTAGCGGGCACCTTAATGATTGAGCCAACAGAATCAGAGTCAAAAGTTGAGCTAGACCGTTTCGTCGAAGCGATGATCTCAATTCGCGGCGAAATCGCTAAAGTTGAAGCAGGCGAGTGGCCAAGTGATAACAACCCACTGCACAATGCACCGCATACCCTAGCTGATATTATGGATAGCGAGTTTGACTCACGCCCATACAGCCGTGAAGAAGCCGTGTTCCCAAGTGCAGCGGTTAAAGCGAATAAGTTCTGGCCAACGGTGAATCGTATTGATGATGTTTATGGGGATCGCAATTTAATGTGTAGTTGCGTACCTTTATCTGACTACGAATAATTGCTGCTTGGGCTCGCTATTACGGTGTTGAACCTCGGCTCCAGTGCTCATTGACACCAGTCAACTCCGCGCTAGAGCCTTCGGTTCGCCTTGTACTAGCTTCGCCAGCGACGCAATTATGGTGGTAGCTGACTTTGTTTGAAGTTTAGTTATTTCCCCAATAAAAAAGCGAACCGATTGGTTCGCTTTTTTATTGGCTACTTAATATCAGTAATTGATGAGTGTTAATTAAGTTTGTGACCGTAATTAAGATTGTGACTGGCTAGATAGCGAAATGCTCATAACGACATTAAAAAGCTAACCAGAAATGGTTCGCTTTTTTTAGCTCTGTTTTACTTTTTTCGGCAGCTAGGGGGCGCCGAGTTAGTCTGACGTTCGTTAGCTTAACTCTTTGGAGGGCTAATTCGAAAGTGCTCCAGAACGCATTTAAAATGAATCCTTTTTACGTCAGACGTAGGTGCTCTAACAATCTATAAATAACCCGAGCGTATAATTGTAAAGCAATCCGTTTTGTAAATTACCTCTGCCAAAAAAAAACAATTCTAAAAACCGGTAAGTTGCTGTCATAACTATTAATTAATGCTTTCATGACTATTAATTAATGCTGTCATGTATATACTGAATGCATACCAATTTAACCGCATTAGGAATGTATATGAGCGTCAACTTTGATGTTGTGATGGCGAGTGATGACTACTCTGTAGATATGAATTCGGGACTCGATACACTTAAAGGGGCGTCTGAGGCCACTAGACAGATCGCAACTACAATTCTTGAAGAACGAGTGCCAGAGAGGCTATCGAGTGAAAGCAAAGTTCGAACAAACTTAAAAAAGAGTTTTAGAGGCTCTTTTGGTCAGCAATTCTCTATTGATATCTATGATGCGGATGTGCAGAAGCGATTCAATAAGATTGGTAAGAAGGCATTTGCGGAACTGATATCTTATTTTATAAATGAAGCTCTTTATCAAGAAAGTCTTGAACTTTCCCTAAAGGCTAAAAATGTTCTGAAAGGTCTTGGGGTCGAACTTGAAGAGAAGTTAATTAAGCAACTGCAAACAAGCTCTCTTGATCACTTGCACACTGTATCTAATAACTTTAATCAAGGTGTAAAGCTTAGGTATAGACAAAGTAGAGAAAAACAAACTATCTTAGCTAAAGTTGACCGTGCAACACATGCTACTTTAAAACCACGAACAGATAGAACTAAACGAGACATTGCTGCAAGTATAACTCGTCTTAATATCAATACTGGCAATGGTAGGCTTCAAATACAAGGTGCAGATGAAACTGTTGCATTTGGATTCCCTGCAACGAAGAGGTATCTAGAGCTTAAAGTCGCATCTAAAGCGCCTTTTTCTAAAAACTTGCATACTAATAACAGTAAGCCAAGAGAAGAATGGGAAACTCTACATCTTCGTGTTCATACGGAAACTACAAGCACAGGCCGAGTAATCAAATATATTGTTGAAGGTATTATCGATGCTTAATAGGTATTCAATTGCAGCTATCGGTTTGATGGTTGTAGTCGTTGCTTCTTATGTCTTCCAGTTTTATTTCAATCTGGGGTATGAGATCTCAGAACAGCCCTCTGATTGGGTTGATTTTGGTGGTTTCTTTAATGGGCTTGTTAGCCCACTGCTTAGCTTTGTCTCCTTGGTATTGTTGATTCAGTCCCTAAATCTTCAGAACCAAGCTAATACAGAGCTTAGGATTGAGGTGCAGCTGAACCATAAAAATGAGCAGCTGAGATCATTTGAGACCTACTTCTTTGGGCTAATAGAAGCGCAGAGGGCTTCATTTGCAAATTTTAAATTGGAGTTCAAGGAAGAGGAAGGCGTTAAATCTCTGGGAGGAGTATGCGCTATACGAGCGCTTGAAGATCGGATTGAAGCTTTTCGTGAACGCAATGCACAAGATACTGAAATAGAAGAGATGCTAGAGAAGCTTGATCAAGACGAGCACATCTATAACACGATTCGAGTTTTCTATAACATCGTGAAAATGATTACCGAAAGGCTCAGTGATACAAATCAGTTTGATGAGAGTATAAGGACGAATCAGTTTCAAACACTTATTAGCTTTACCGAGTTCTCTCAACTGAGACTTGTAATGATCTGTATGCAGTTTATGGATTACCCATCGGCTGACTACCTAAAAAACAACCATGAGTTTATGACTGTACTAACAGATCTAGGTGGAGGAGCGGATCACTATTAAGTGTTTTTAAGTCTGTTAACGGTAGCTGTAAATAAGTGGGGTCAGAGTCTGACGGAACCCCACGAATTTAATAGTGAATAAGTAGGGGCAGAATAAACGTTTCACTTTGTGCTTGTGTGGTACAAATTAACTGGCTTTTACAAACGAATGATTGCTTCTTCTTCCCTGAAAGGCGTTCTCTTATTGGATTAAGAGCTTGGCCTGCGTTTGTTTTTTTGTTGGTTCTACAATACGCCAGTTTTTCTGTTTATTGCAATGGGTTAGCGCACTGTTTCGCCCGAAATTTAAAATTAAATCATTTAAAAATAGCGTGTTAGTTACGGTGTTGTTGATTTATTCTCGCACATGCGGCTTCTTTTTGTTTTGATTTTTATAGGTAAGCGTCTTCGCTGTTGTCTTGCATCGATTTGAGCATGAGTTGATTACACAACTTATCTTGTAACTGCTGCGCTGTTTTCGATTTGCAATAAGCGGGGGCAGACTTCGATCCCGCTTAGTCTAACTAATTACAGTAGGTTACAGCTAAGTACAGTAGATTGGGTAATGCATTATTCCATAGCTTAGCTTGGGTGCAATTTTCTCAGCAAATTTAAGCTCTGCATCTTTATGCTTCCACCTATTTTGATTCATATTTGCGCTTTGGAGTATTATTGTTATATTTGAATTTATTAAGTTTTGGTCTTTAAACTTAATAAATTCTTCAGGTGAATTTAATCCCATATCGTCACTTAATATCCAGAGCCATTCGACTCCTGCTTCTGAAAGCTCAGTATAGTTTCGAACAAATATGAATATGTCCTTAGATTTAATTTTTTCAGCATGATCAGTTAAAAGTGATATAGATGATGATGTAGTACTTCCTTCAATAAAATAAGCGTTTTCGTTCACTATAAAATCAAAAAAATATGCTTCTGGTTCGTCAGCTGCATTATATGTTCTATCTAGAAAGCTATTAAGCTGACTTCTACTTGATACTGAAGATATTTTATAATTTTTATATTTCTTATTAAAAAACTTTTGCGCCAAATAAGGAAAGGTGAAATCTCCAGGGAATTCAGATAATTCGACAAAACGAAAATTACCTACAAAATTTTGTTGGAAAAATTCATATGAAGGCATTAATAGGCCCGTGCCACCATCAATATTATTAATCATTGCTTCGAAGTGTGGCTTAAGTTCGACAGGGTTGATTTCGTTCTTTGTTAATTCTTCAATAAAATATTGAACCATAGGGTCTTTGTTAGTTGAAGGTGACTTATTTGATAGTATTTCAATTACAGTTAAAAATTGAAATACCGTGCCTGCAACATTAATTAGAGAGGTGTTCAGATTATTATCTACTTCATTTAATGCATCTATTTTTTCGGGGGCGCTATTTTTTAAAGCGATACTTGATTTAAATATATTTTCTAGAACCATCAAGTTACAAGCATCTAGAAGTTGCTTATCTTTTTCTTCAAAAGCTGCTCTAACCATTGCTTGCATTCTGGCATCAAGTATATTTTCATGTAAAGTTGTAAGAAGATAATTTCGACTTAATGTCAAAGCATCATTTCTCTCAGTGTTAGTGAATGTCATGTTTGAATAGAGGCTGGTGACTGCACTAATTTGATTAAGAATCCGAATTGAATGTCTAGCTTCTAAATAGTCTGGATTTTCATTTAGATTTCCTTGTTCTTGAAGCTTATTTGACGTTGTTTGAAGAGCATTACTAATAAATTGTAAATATTCAGTATTCTTTGCAATTGTTATAGCTACGTATGCACCAGCTAACCCAACTGCTGTAGCAAATATAAATTGAATGTAACTTACTAGTAAGGCAGATATGTCAGCTTTATTATCTAAACCTAAAATATTTTTTACAACACTATGTTGTTGTCCTGAATCATATAAGAAAAAAAGTGACAGGGTGAGTGTCGCAATTAAAAAAACAATTATTAGTGTACTAAATTTAAGGTGATAATTATTTTGATTCGATGACATTGCTTACCTTCATTCTTTAGTGATTAAAGTAATTATTGGTGTTACATCTTGTTAGGTATGCGGAGAAACTTCTCCTGCAATTATGAAGGGCATAGTAAACTTTTCACTTTGTGCTTGTGTGGTTCAAATGACATGTGATTTACAAGCGAATGATTGGCTTCTTCTTCCCTGAAAGGCGTTCTCTTATTGGATTAAGAGCTTGGCCTGCGTTTGTTTTTATTGGTGATACATTACGCTATTTGTTTTGTTAAGTGCAATGCTTTAGTGCATATAACTGGCATAAAAAGTATTTAAAAATAATATGTTAGTTGCGGTTTTACTAATTTACACTCGCACATGCGGCTTCTTTTTGTTTCTGTATGTCTTCGCTGTTGCCTTGTATTGATGCAGGGATAAATTGATCATACGACTTATCTTGTAATGGCTACGCTGTTTTCGTTTTGCAGTAAGTGGGGAGATACTCTAATCCCACTTAATCATAATCACACTCACTTAATTCTCTCAATCCTAATCTGAGGTATTAGTGCTTAGTAGTTACAGTGCCTTAGATATTACCCTATATAAAGATTGCATCATTTGACTAAAAAGCACTCTGGCTCTATAGCATCATTTTCATAATCGTCATAAGTGTTTACAGTTAGGTAAACTTCTTGACCTTCATCAACTGTAATTATTTTGATGTTGGCACCACTATAAACAGGATAAACAAGCTGTCCATAATCAATAGAATCTTCGGCATAATCCCTTAAATCAATTTCATGTCTAACTGATTGTCCAACTGAAAGTGGGAACCAATTAGAACCATAATAATGTTCTGGTTTTAAGCGTTTTGTTCTTATTGACTCTCCATCATAGTAGCCAATGGATATACCCGCATTATGAGCATCAAATAGCTCACTATCCAAAAATCTAGGGTCAACAAGTAAATCCTGATCTGACGTATTTGTATATTCGAGTATAATTTGGCCATTATCTGTACATAAAGGAAGGATATCTACAGAAATATATTTGTGGTTGTGGTCGAACACGAGAGCTTGTAGTGAACAACTGAAAAGTCCACCAAGAACAATTAATCTCTTAAAATAACTAATCATAGGTATTTACCAACTATTTATACAAAAAAGTACGCAAATAAGTGGGGATCCGTCAGGAGCAGAGTAAATTTTTCACTTTGTGCTTGTATGGTTCAAATGAACTGTAATCTACAAGCTAATGATTGGCTTCTTCTTCCCTGAAAGGCGTTCTCTTATTGGATTAAGAGCTTGGCCTGCGTTTGTTTTTTATTGGTTATACATTACGCTATTGGGTCTATTTATTGCAATGCTTTAGCGCACTGTTTTGTCCTAAATATTGAAATAAAATCATTAAAAAGTAGTCTGTTACAGATTGTATCGTTAGTTTGTATTGCGGTGGTATCGCTTGCTAAAGATTAGCTTTGATTTCAGGCGTTAAAGGCTGTATTGGTAATGTGCGAGGAGCTGCTTTACTTCTTGCACTGAATATCTCGCTTTAGCTGGAAATCGTATGAGTGGCAGTTGGGCGCTTTCACAAGCATCGTTAATGAGTGCATCACGTTTCTGAGCGCGTTTGCTGTTGTGGCTTTTGTCGTCTAGCTCTATAGCTGCAACAAATTCCATGGTGTCGGGTTTACACAATATATAGTCGAAGTGCTTGGCTGAAATTCGATTGAATGCTGTTTGCCAATTGATACGGTTTAACCCTTTTTCAGGGGTAAGCACATCGGCAACACGTACTTTGGCAAATACACGATATTGAGCTGCACAGGCGGTATCAAGTACGCCTAAAAATGAGCGTTCGGCAGGGGAGAATAATTTACTTTTTTGGCGATAGCTTAACTGCTGAGGTCGGTTAATAAGGGCGGTGAACAGCTTGATAAACACGATAAATATCAACACTAAAACCAAAACGAAAACTAAAACAAGGTTGGTGATATCCATGATTCATCCTTAAATTGGAAAATGAGTTGCCTTCGATATTAGGCTTTTTTTTTCTATTTATTGCAATGGCTTACCAAGTTATATAAGTTTACTTTTACCGTTTTTATTGAGCCGTATATCTCGGGCGAGGAAAGTTTTCAATGTCAGTATCGAGCCGAATAACTGAGCTGAAAAACGTTTTAGAAGATTTAGATAGAACCTATGATATTGCGTACCCTTCAAGAGAGTTGATTGCTCCTTATGAAGCGTTGCTAATACAAGTTGAGTCTTTATATTCCAGTACAGCTAATACTGACACAGGGTTAGCTAATGCGGCAGCAGGGCAATCTGAGCGATTAGAGATTATTGAGTTGTACGTACAAAACATCAGCCAGCTTGCTTGCTTGTATCGCCAATTCTATCGCCCACATAATGTGGTTGCGCTTGCTGAACGTTCATTAACCTTGACTCATTCCTTACTGATCGATACTTCAGATAAAGTCAATTTCTTAAATCATTCTTCGAATCAAATAACATTGCCAGATTGCTTTGCGCATCTGTACTTCACATTATTACAGTGTTTCTCAAGCGTGCATGAACTCAATAGTAGGGAATTTGATTTAGAGCCGCTGTGTAAAAAAATGCTTGCGATAAGTGAGTCTGGCTATCAATCTCAGCCACGATTATGGGCGGAAGCCTATGCTTGGAATTTAGCGACTTTAGCAATGAGCATTACAGAGCAGTCACGTAGTAATGAGCAGAGTCATTTCTATCAAAAAAGCTTCATGGTTTTTAATTTTTACGAGCTTCGAATTCCTCACTTTTGGCAACAAGAGTATGCGAACCATTCTGATACCGTATTTCATTAGCTTCCCATATAACTACGGGGTCAATTAACTTTTAATTTGTGTTGTTTAACTCTTGCTCGCTTAAGTTTATTATTACTTTATAGTTTTTCTCACTTTTTCATCATATATAGTTAATAGTGATGTAGTTGATAATTATCAGCTGGTATACAATAAAAACATATAAATGGATTTTAAATAAACTAAATAAATGGAATTATTAATGAATATTCATGAGCTACCTTACGATCTCCCTAAGACACCAAAAGGTAAAAGTCATTACCTATCTAAAGTTTTAACTATTCCTCAGCATCTTTTAAGCGGTAAATATGAAGAAGAGTCAGAGGCGATGGCGGGTGTAATTTTATACCGTCACCTAACAAAAGAAGAAAAGTATCAATCTATGTTAGTGATTCATCGTCTACAGAACCGCCCTTTAAAAGGGAGACTCATTGAGAAAATCACAGATGTAACTGTGAACCCACAATGGGGAGTTTGGTCACTATCAAATACCGAACTATTACAAGATCAAAAGTTTCATGACACCATCAATACATATGCAAGCACTTTAGGGGTATCTGCTTCAGCGCTCAGTAGCAAAGATTTTGCTGTTACATTGTGGAAGACGCGTAAGGTATCTAAAGGCGGGTGGGTTAGTTTAGTTATATGGGGGTCTGTCTATTTTAATGCTAGTGAATTAAGTAAGGCCAATAAGGAAATATCCAACAGAAGTCGACTTTTAGATTCGGCACATTATTAGTTATGAATATTTTTATAGCTTCAATCATATATATAATTAATTTCGCTGGATGTGCGTGGGTTTATTATTCTGCGAATGAATCTAATAGAGAAATATTCTTTTATGTAGTTTTGTTTTTTGCCAATGTTCAAGGGGTTTACCTTGGTTACAAAATTTCGAAGCTGGAAAAAGACTAAGTACATACTTGTACTTTTTTATTTTTTTAGTTTGCTGTTTTCAATTTCACTTTCAGCTGCAAATGATGAAATATGCTCTAAAGATAACTTTAAGGACGTCTTTCATCACTTTGAGGTATCTAAAAACATTGATGGAACCAAAGTAAAAGTTTCGGCTGAAAGCAGCAAGTTTTCATGGAATTTTTCTTTGTCTCCACTTAATGATGAAGATCCTTTGTTAGTTAACAAAGGTCAGAATAATCATATGATGACACGTGATCTTGTCGTTAATAATTTTGTTTTTATGCTAGAAGAAGAGTTATTTTATACTACGGAAAAAATTGAAAATTTTGACTTTGAAAATTGGCAAGGTGCGCTCATTTTTTCAAAAGCAGCCATGACTGGTTCAGATGTTATCTTTATTGTAGGAATAAAAAAGAGTCATGATAGTTATTATCTTTCTAAACAGATAGTTATTGGTGATGAGGAACTTTCTTGGGAATTAAAAGATACTCATATTTATAAAGAATTTTTGAGGCTTTGTACTTAGGTACTTAGTGCTTAGTTTTTGTATTGATTCTATTCAACTTTTATGGGTTAAACCGCTAAATCCAAGACGACTTATTGCTCACTATCGTCCGCACTTTTCAATTATTATCTATTGAACCGCTACTTTTATCGTTATGCATTCTTTTTGAACATAAAAAACTTCAAGCCTTTTTAAAAGGTTTAATGCCCAATATTGCGGTTGCTCTTGTTTTGACGATTTGTTGTGAGACTTGGCTTTGACGAAGGTAATGATATGTTGTAACATTGCGTTTTTTTAATCAGCCCTCATCGAGAAAAGCACGTGAAAAAGCATTTTCTATACTCAATACTTATCATTTCTAATGGTGCAATTGCACAAGATAATATAACCCCAACGTCAGAAAACCAAGATGACATTGAGCGTATTGAGGTGAACAGATTATGGCAGCCTTACCGAGGTAATGTGCCATTGATTGAAACGCCGCAAGCCGTAGATAGAATTAATGCAGAAACCTTACAAAACGAGGGCATTACTCGTTTTATGGATGCCTTAGATTACTCCCCTAGTGTGGTAAGACAAAACAATTCTGGCGGTATGTTTGATAGTTTTGCTATCCGTGGTTTCTCTGGTGACGAGAATAACCCAACGGGTTATTTAGTGAATGGCTTTAATTCACGTGGCTACAACGGTAATCGAAACACGGCTAACATCGAAACCATTGAAGTGATGAAAGGGCCTGGGTCAGCGTTATATGGTCAAGGAGAGCCAGGTGGTACTGTCAATATTATTACCAAAAAGCCTCAGTTTGTTGAGCAGGGTTATATTCAAGGTACTTTAGGTAATTACAATACCAAGCAAGTCGAGTTCGACCATACGAAAGGGATAAGCGATGATGTTGCTTACCGTATTAATGGTTTCTATGAAGATTCAGAGACATTCCGTGACCATGTTGATGTTGAAAGCTTAAATTTAAGCCCATCTTTATTGTGGAATATTTCTGATGCGACAAGCCTAAGCTACGAAATGGAAATCTTAGATCAAAGCAAACCATTAGATCGCGGCGTGTATGTGCTAGATAACGACTTTGATTCTGTTGATACATCGGCTTTTTATGGCGACACGCGTGACGGCGCTCATGAAGTGAAAGCATTAGGTCATCAGTTATTGTTAAACCATCAATTCAATAACCAGTGGCATTTATTAACGGGTTTAGCGTACAGAGATTCATCTTTTAAAGGCCAATCGTCTGATACTGAGCTATCTGACGGTCGACAGCTGATTTATACCAATCCAGACCTGTTATCAAGACAGCGACGAGAGCGAGATTATCAAGCGCAGGATTTTTCAGCTCGCTTTGAAGTTAGCGGCGACGTTACGTTAGGCGGCGTTAAGAATAATCTATTAATCGGGTTAGATTACTATAACTTCCAACTTGATACTGATTACCGAGTGTGGAGAACGGCTTGGGGATCGGGTGATACGACTTATGCCATCGATCCGAATAATCCTGATTACACAATGGATCAACCTGAAACCTCACCAACTACATTGACCTCTGAAGAGCAAAAAGGCTTGGGCTTTTATGCACAAGATTTGATTGAGTTAACTGACAGAGCCAAGTTGTTAGTGGGTTTTCGAGTTGATCAATTTAACCAGCAAATCTTGAATAAACTGGATAACGAATTCCAAGAACAAGATCAAACGGAAGTGTCTTCTCGTTTTGGCTTTGTCTATGAGTTAGATAACAATATCAACCTATATACAAGCTATGCAGAAGGTTTCAGACCCAATCCAGGTTTAGATTCAGACAGAAACCCATTCGAGCCAGAGCAAACCAAATCGTTTGAAGTGGGCCTTAAGTGGCAAGATGTGGCGGACAGGTTTTCAGGTAGCTTAGCGCTGTATGATGCGAGTAAAACCAACATGCTAACCGCAGAGCCAGACACTGGGTTATCAGCAACACTAGGTGAAGTAGAAAGTCAGGGTGTTGAGTTTCAATTAACCACAGCACTCACCGCCGATACCAGCATTGAACTCGCCTATGCTTATACGGATGCCAGAACTGCTAAAGACTTAATTGATAACGATTGGGGCGTGCCTATTCCTAAAGGTTCTCGCTTAATTAATGTTGCAGAGCATGTCGGTCACGTTGCATTAAGACATTACACAGACATCATGGGTAAAGAAGCTTACTTTGGTGCGACGGTAAACTATGTTGGCGATCGTTTGGGTGAGACCACTGATCCAGACTACATTTTGCCAGCATACACATTAGTGAACTTGTCAGCAGCAGTCGATCTAACTAGCCGATTTAGTCTAATGATCGATGTGAACAACTTATTTAATGAGCAGTATTTTGAAAGCTCGTATCATAAGTTGTGGACTATGCCGGGTGAGCCGATTAACTTTACGGCGAGTGTCAAATACCAGTTCTAACTTATTGTATTAATTGCTGCTTAGGCTTGTTATTACATCGTTGAACCTCGACTCTAGTCCTCATTGACACCAGTCAACTCCGGGCTAGAGCCATCAGTTCGCCTTGTACTAACATCGCCAGCGACGCAATTTCAGGTGTATAGCTAGTAAGACTGCATCAGCCGCTACTTTTTGCATAGCTCGAAATAAGGAGTTTGACACCAGTCAACTCCGTGGCCAAAAGCAGCGGCTTTTTTGTCTTACTTTCGGCAGTAACGCTACTCGGGTTAATTGGGTAGGCACCTCTGGTGCAATTATAATTTAACTGCAACTTCCACCTTCTACCTTCCAACTTCACTAAGGCTGTACCAGTCGCTACTTTTGCATGGTTTGAAATAAGGAGTTTGACAGTAGTCAACTCCGTTTCGTAACGCTGCGGCTTTTATGCTTGTGTTAACAGTGACTTTCGCCATTAACGCTGTTTAGGGTTGGGCTTGCCTGCGACATAATCAATGTAAAGTTATTAATAAGCGACTGTCGAGTCGCTTTTTTCTTGGCTGGAATTTTATAAAGCTTAAGTGGGTTTATTCAGTGATAATCTGAGTAAAATTATTACTGACAAAGTGGAATGCGAATAGTGACGGCGAGGCCGCCTAAATCACTTTTGGAGGCGAAGATAGTGCCTTCGTGAGCTTCGATGATGTTTTGGCTGATAGACAAGCCAAGGCCTGAGCCGCCTGTGCGTCTATTGCGAGACTTCTCCACTCGGTAGAGTCGTTCAAATATCTTTTCGAGTTCTTCATCTGGTACGCCGGGGGAGCTGTCTTTTAATACCAGTATTAAACTGTTTGAATTAACCGCTAAACTCAATGAAATTTGACCGGGTGCATCCGTGTATTTAATGCTATTAGTGAGCAAGTTAGATAGCACTTGTTTGATGCGGTCTGTGTCGATATTCACCAGCGCTGTATTGGCGTTAATAGCCAGATGCCACTCAAATCCTTTGGCGCTAGCATAGTGTTCAAATTCTTCGCCCCAGTTCATTAAGATAGGGACAAAGTCGACTTGGCTTGCTTCAAACGATAAACCATTCACATCAGACAAGGCGAGCTCGTATATATCGCTGATCAGGTGGTTTAAATCATCGATTTTAGTACCGAGTTTTTGATAACTTAAGTCAACATCATCAACCAGTTGATATTTAAGCGCATCTACCTGTAATTTGAGTGCGGTTAATGGGGTACGCAGCTCGTGAGAAACATCTGCTAGAATCTGATTTTTTTGATTTAAGGCATCTTGGTAAAGATTGGCTTTTAATATTGCCAATTTACGACGTTGATAGAAAAAGTAAATCAGAACCGTAAACAAAAAAAGCAACACTAAGGCGATAAATATCACGCCTTGAGAGATAGTTTTATGGACCTCAGCTTCTGCTTCAACCGCTTTATTTTCTTCCTGTAATTTTGCTACCTTGATTTGTTCTTCTAGTAAATCAATATCACGCTTATGCTTTTCTATTTCTCTTATTCTTTGTTCTGAATAAAGTTGTAGTTTGATATTAAAAGCGGCTTCTAAATGCTGGTGGGCATCATCGTATTCGCCTAATTGATGATGGGCTTTACTCAGCAGTTCGTTGTCACTCAGTTGGTGTTCTAGCAGGCCCAGTTTGTTTGAGATGATAAGTGATTTTTCAAGATAGTGCTTAGCACTGGGGTAATCTAAGGTATCTATATAGTATTCGCCTAAGTCATGCCAAACTTGGCGAGACTGATGATCAGTTGGTGCCAGTTTTGCTGTGTCGTCCGCTAAAGATAGCTGCTTAAAACGCTGGGTATTATCGTTTAGGCCGTTGTAGATCATGGCCATCTGTAGGTGAGAGCGAGACAACAGCTGATTAGCCGACTCGCGCTTAAATATAGCAATGGCTTTATTAGTGTAATCGATGGATTTTTCATAGTCTTGGGTTTTAAGGTAGATACTGCCGAGTCGATGGTAATCAAAGCCCATATCTTGAATGCTGTTTAGCTGCTTATCGTAATCGAGTGCCTTAAGATAAAAGCGCAGTGACTTACTATAGTCTTGAGCGCTGTAATACAGCTCCCCAAGATTAAAGTAGTTGCTTGCAAGCTCTTCAATATCGCTGGTGCTTTCAAAGTAGCGCATGGCTTTGATTTGATACTCTGCGGCTAACGCTAAATTTCCTTCTGATTCGTAAAGCACGCCTAGTTGGCTGAATATCTGTGCTTCACTGTTGTAGTCTTCGTTTTGCTGAAAAATCTCTAGTGCAATTAAGTAGTATTCTTTCGCTTCTTTAAGCTTCATTTGTAAGAGAAGAAATACGCCAGCGAGTTGATATAAACGCCCTAGTTCGATGGCCTCAGGTAACGCGATAGGCAAGGCCTGATTGACGATGATATCAGTGGCTTTGGCATAGTTGTTTTTACGTCTTTCAACAAAAGCGGCGCTGATCAGTACTTTGATTTTAAGTTCATCGTGATAAGTGGGAAGCGCTGTAACTAACTCATTTAGTAACTGTTCTGATTTGGCTTGTTGGCCGCTTTTACGATAAATGGAGACCAATTTTAATTGAGCGCGCACAAGATCATCGCCCGCCGCGGTTTTGATGATTTCTTTAACTTGCCACTCTGCCTTTTTAGATGATGACGTAATGTCATTTAGTTGAGCTTCGATATCAGAGCTGGAGATAGGCTGACCTTGTGCTTGCACAATACTGATACTGTGAATACAGCCAACAACCAGAAGCACTTTAATGAATAAACCTAAAGTGCTGCTGATGAGTTGGATAGTGCTTGTTTTAGCGAAGACAGAAGCGATAGCCTGCTCCATAGACCGACTCAATAGGGTTTTCAGTAATGCCAGCCTCTTTAAACTTATTGCGAATTTTTTTTACGTGACTGTCGATCGTTCTATCTGTGATATGACGATATTGAGGGTAGGCCAGATCCAATATTTCATCTCGTGAATATATCCTGTCAGGTTTGTTATACAGCAGTGAAAATAAGCTTGCCTCAAGAGTAGATAGCTCGACCTTCTTGTCTTGATAAACCACTTTACCTTTTTCTGGGTCGACGGTGAGCTTTGAAAAGCTAACCGTTCCCTGACTGCGGGCTAAAAGTGACTTCGAGCGGAGGATAAGCTCCATCGTGTCAAAAGGTTTGCACAGATAGTCATCAGCACCCGTACTAAGGCCAATATTTTTATCAGTTTGATTGACCTTGGCGGTGAGCATGATGATGGGCACATTGCTAAATTGCCTTATTTCTTCGCAGCATGCTATCCCCGTTTTATTGGGTAGCATGATATCTAAGACGATAAGGTCAGGTTGGTATGTTGAAACCGCTTGAATCACATTAGCACCATCATCAATATGAAGCGTTTCTAAGTTATGGTGGTGATAAAATAATGCCAAGCTTTCGGCAATATCAAGATCATCTTCAACAATTAAAATTTTTTGTTTTTCTTGTGTTTCGTTCATGTGGTATACCGCAGCTGGTCGTTCCTTGTTCCAGCATTACCCCTTTAGTTATTACAAAACAGCTAAGTATTGCAAAACGTCCATGGCTATTACAAGTTTGGATTTTATTCTCCCACAGTAAATAACTTATTGCCATCTTGTTGATTTATTGTGTCATCATCTTCTTTTGCGGTAATAAAGAAGATGGCGACGTTGTTAAGGCGATCCGCTATGTTTTATGCAGTACTGTCGGCTTGTCTAAGCTTATTTGTACTTTCTTATTTGTACCTTCTGCGACTGAAGCTGATTAGCATCAATAACATGAACCAAATACCCAAAGCACCACCACTGCTCGACTTTGACTCTGGCTCAGGTTCAGGCTGCGTAGGTTCTTCAGTTTCTACCTCAGTTTTATTGGTAACGGTTAAACTGGTCGTTACTGAATAACTGAGTTCGCCATCAGATACCGTGACTTGAACCTCAATCACTTCATCAGTGCTGACTTCTGGTGTTGTCAGAGTCAGTTGATTGGTTGTTTGATTTTCAAGTAATACAGCTGGGCCTGATAACTGCTGCCATTGATAACTCAGTGAGTTATTCTCTGCATCACTACCGACAGCTATCAGGGTAATACTGCTGTTTTCTTCAACTTCATTGTTGTGGCTCTCAAGCACTAGCGATGGCGCAGTATTCACAGGAGGTGTGCCTGTTTGCACGGCAACCACTCCGGGATCTTCAATTGAGCCATTCGCGAGACCGTCGATATCGTTAGGACCACCGTCTTCAATGAGTAATCGAATACAGTTGTTACCTTCAACTAATCCTTGCGCCGAGGCCTGAGCATAAGTTGCATCATTAACAAGTGGGCAGTTACCGTTTTCATCCGCCAATGCAGAGCTGATGCTGTTATTGGCATCAACAACAAAGCTATACCAGCCTAGTGCTGGGTTGTACTTACGGTATATAGCATCAGCTGGTAATGTTTGACCTTCTGCTAATGGAATTACCACTGCAACAGATTCACCTTGCTCACTTAATCCATTAACGATGAAGTTATAAACAGGCGTGATAGTCTCAAAATACGCATCTTGAGGTTCGGCATCGCCAGCTTGTAATAACGCGATTAAGTCTTCAATTGAAAAACTTGCTGAATCTGCGGTAATACCGAGTCGAGAAACAAACAATCCAAGCGTCATTGATAAGCCGTCTTCGGTGTGAGCTGGCTCTGCATCGTTCTGCGTCGGTAAGCGGGTGTCGTTAGCATCATTATCTAAATAATCAGCAATACCGTCACCATCACTATCAGCATATCCTTCATCGCTATCTGGGATACCATCATTATCTGAGTCAACATCACTGCCTAACGCTGGCAAGTCGGCAATCACCAATTGCGCCGTGCGAGAGACAGAGAAGACATCAGAAGTATTGGTTTCAGTAGCAATAGCATTAACTTGATAAACACCAGACTGCAATAAACTTGGGTCTATTTCGAATGTCATTGGGTTTTCGTCAATGGCTGCATCAACGAATCCATCAATACTTGACCAGGTGAGGTTGTGAGTATCGTTTTGGTTAATATCACGCACATTAGCAGTGATGGTAACCATGCCATTATTGGCATCGATAACACTAATTACTCGGCCATTTTGGCGCATTGTGAGGTTCATTCTAGGCGCAACATTTCGTTCTATCAGGGTGAATTCAGTTATGTTGGCATCACCAATAAATGCATTTACACCATAATCTAACTGAAGCTGCAATTGATCTTCGTTAGTCACGCTTTCAGGAATCGCTATGTCGAGCTGCCCAATTTGACCTGCTTCAATATCTGCAACCAGTTGATTATTAACAAACCCATTAACGAGTAAGCTATATGAAATCTGCACTGGGTAATGTGCCGCTTCACCATTTAAGTAAGCATTAATAGTGTATTCGCCGCCAGCTTCAACAGGGCGCTGAGAAGGCAAGGTTAGCATTGGCACAATGTCGAGATTAAATGACGATACTGCAATATTACCAAGGGCATCAGTTGCTTTTACTTCAACAATATGACTTCCTGAAGTCAGTAAAGTGTCACCCATCATATTTACAGTGATGTCACCGTCGACCAAGTCAGTCGCAGATAGCGACACTAAGTTAGCAATATTGGTTAAACGCCCCTGGGCATTAATTGACATATCGATTAAATCGTCAAAGCTTGGCGCTGTAGTATCGACAATGGTGATAACTTGTTCAGCACTAGAATGGTTGCCCGACATATCAGTCGCTGTCCAAGTGATGACATGCTCACCTAAGCTAAAGGTGAAGTTATCCGTATCCACAGTTAGTTCAGGTGAAGCATCGTTATCATCCATCACTGATGGCTGAGGTACTTGCACTTGAGTTAACTCACCTGTTGCTTCAAATGTCATACTTTCAACATGACTGATCACAGGTGCTTGTGTGTCTGAGTCATTAGGATCGAGCGGGTTAGGGTCATTTGCATCGATAACACCATCACCATCATCGTCATTATCAGCATTGTTACCAATACCGTCGTTATCCGTATCTAACGTTTCAGTTGGATCCGTTGGGAAGGCATCCGCGTTATCACCGACACCGTCGTTATCAGTATCTAAGGTTTCAGATGCGTCGTTAGGGAAGGCATCTGCATTATCACCGACACCGTCGTTATCAGTATCTAATGTTTCAGATGCGTCATTCGGGAAAGCATCTGCATTATCACCAACGCCGTCGTTATCTGAATCTAACGATTCAGATGCGTCATTCGGGAATGCATCCGCGTTATCACCCACGCCGTCGTTATCAGTATCTAATGTTTCAGATGCGTCGTTAGGGAAGGCATCTGCATTATCACCGACACCATCATTATCAGAATCTAACCATTCACTGCTGTCGTATGGGAAGGCATCTGATTGATCGCCATAGCCATCGTTGTCGGAATCAACTGTTTCATTAGCATCAAATGGGAATGCGTCAGTATTGTCACCGATACCATCGTTATCTGAATCTAACGTTTCAGTTGGGTCAAGAGGGAAGGCATCGCTGATGTCTTCAACGCCATCCGCATCATCATCTCGATCATTCGAGTTAGTTAAGCCATCGCCGTCTAGGTCGTAGTCATTAAGCATATTGACTAGGTGAATGCCAAAACCATTCCAGTCAGAACCGGCGATTAACAAGTTACCATCGTCTTGAAGGATTAATTTGATTGGGTCGTAATCTTGTACATCTAAGCGAACATAGCCTACGGTATTGAATTGACTATCTAATTCACCATTTTCAGTAAAGCGAACAACATGGGCGTAATCAGCTGTTAAACCGCTTAATACCAGTATACGGCCGTCACGTTGAATCTGAATATCTTGAACATTCCAGACGCTAACATCTTCGTCAAAATCGTTGGCCGAATAACCATTGTCTGCAAATGTGCTGTCAAGTTGGCCATCAACAATTTTCAGTACACTGAGTCGTTTAGCAACGTTTGATGTTGTACCCGCAGCGTAAACATTGCCTTCTGCGTCTTTAGCTAATTTAATAGAACGGGTAAACATATCGCTATCAAGTGCGAGCTCGCCATCCGTACCAAAGCTAGTATCAATGTTGCCATCAACGTCAATTTTGGTCAGATAGAAAGTGCGATCTTGTTTCTGCATTGCTAACACTTGGCTATCATCATCAAGCATGATGGTATCTAGCACATAAATGTAGCTACCTAATTCTGGCTCACCAATTGCCAAGCTACCAGCATCACCAAAATTGGTATCAAAAGTGCCGTCACTGCTGAGCTTATGTGCGAAGTTTTGATAGGTGTACTTACCGTAAATTACCGTGCTGCCATCAGATAATGTTGAAGCAACATCAACACCACGGGTAATGAAACCATCTTCATTATCGTAAATACCCGTTTCATTGAAGCTAGTATCTAAAGCACCAGTTGCATCATACTGAGCGATAAATACTTGATTGTCTTTATCACCTGCGACTTTAATGCCGCTTTCATTTGTTAGTGCTAGTTTAAAGTGAGTCGCTAGATCTTGGTTTATTGCATAAAGAATACCGCTTTCAGCAAAATCTGTGTTAATGGCACCTGAATTATCCATATCAATGATCACACCACTATCATCAGTATGGGCGTCGTAATATGCACTACCGATAAGGTACAGACCATTATCGTGAGCAATGGCGTCAGTAATATAAATTTCTCTATCGCCGTTATGCACATAAGCTGAAGCAATACCGTTTAAGCCATAAGCAGTGACTAAGTCACCGGCATCATCGTTATCTGCATTGTTACCAACACCATCAGCATCGGTATCGTATTGTTCATTACGATCATTCGGGAAGGCGTCTGCGTTATCACCCACGCCATCGTTATCAGAATCTAGGTATTCAGTCGCATCGTTATCAAATGCATCTTCAAACGCCCAGTAACCGTCAGCATCAGCATCGCGGTATAAATTGCCACTTAATAATAATGCTGGATATTGTTCGGACGTGCCAAAATCCCAGTTGGCTGAAGACCAGTCATTTGTATAAGCTGTACTGTTACAATTAATATCAACAGGTGTTGTAGGGCATTGCAGTTCTTCAGATGTATAACCCGCGCCTGAATTGTTGAATGTGCTCGATATGCCAGTTGCTTCGGTATCCCAAAGGGCATACACAACAGATAATGTATTTGATGTGCTGTAACCTAAAAGGCCACCTGTATCGGTATTTTGATCATCATTGGTGTTAATAGCACCATATGCCAAGACACGCTCAAATGTTGAATCTGCATTTAGGTCACCTGCGATACCACCAATAATCGAGTCACCTAACAGTGAAACATCAGCGTATGAGTCAACCACCTCTGTCGCACCATCAATATCACCAATTAAACCACCTAGAATCTTGGGGGCAGTAATGCTGCCTTGGGCAAACACTCGGGTTAACACGCTTGTGCCTTCAACTTTACCGATAAGACCGCCTGCGACTTCAATATCTGTCTCAATGCCAGCTTCATCAATCAGGGTAATATCTACAATCGCGTAACTATCGTTAATCGTGACACTTTCAGCATCACCAATTAAGCCGCCTGCAGACGTTACGGCTTGGATATCGCCTTCAAAACTCACGTTATCTAAGGTGTTGGTCCCTGATAATTGACCAAACAAACCACCGGTATCAGAACCTGCGTCATCAGTAATAGAAATCGACGTGATATTACCTTGTGCATGAACTTGATCCGCATCTAAGTTATAAAGTCGACCTGCAACTAAACCGCTGTCATCATTACCAAGGATGGTACCTTGCACGTTAATATTGCTCAGCACCGCTGAATCAGCGCTGCTGTTTCGGGCAATTAAGAATGCTGAGTTATTCAAGCCTGTGACGCTAGTTAAATCACCGTCGATATTAATATTCGTGACACTCACCGTGGCTACATAACCCAATAGTGCTTGATAGTCTTCATCTGGGCGATTGATAAATAGGTTATGAATGGTGAAGCCATTACCGTTAAAGTTGGCAGCAAAGCGGTCATCGGAAGTACCAATAGGCTGCCAACCTTCACCTGCGTTGTAGTAGGTTTCATCTGACAGATCACCGTCAGAATCAGTATCGAAGTCTAAATCTGTGGTTAATTCGTAACCAATGCAACCTGTACCGTCAGTTAAACCGGCACAACCTGCGGTAACACCGCTTAAGCTATTACCTGCTAAGTCATCACGTATCGCGTGTAACTGAGCCAACGTTGAGATTTCAATTAAGCCATCGTCATCGATGTCAACATCTTGTGCAGCAGTTGATCCTGTCGCATCAAATGGGTATAGATCTGATTCATTGGCAACATTGTCACCATCAATATCAGGATCTGAATTATCACCAATTAAATCGCCGTCAGTATCTAACCATTCTGTTGGATCATTAGGAAAAGCATCAGCATTGTCACCGACATTATCGTTATCAGTATCTGCCCATTCTGCGGCGTCATCAGGGAAAGCGTCTAATGAATCTGGAACGCCATCATTATCTCTATCGTGAAAAGCAACACCGTTGATAATAGGTGAAGGGTACTGACTAGATGTACCAAAATCCCAATAGGCTTCATCCCAATTGGCATAGATACCAGCGTTAGTAACCGGCGCTTGTAACTCAGTTGTGGTATAGCCAGTACCTGAGCCACTTGTCGCGTTGCCACTGGCTTGGGTATCCCAGTATGAATCTGTCACAGTCCCAAGTGCAGAGCCTGTTAGTCCGCCTTTATTAAATGCCTGCTTAGCAGAGCCTGTTGAGAAGCTATTTGTAATGGTTGACGATGAAGAAGCAACGCTGCCAATTAAGCCGCCCACAGCATTATTCGCCTCGGCTTTAGCATGAGAGGCGACATTAGTGACGTCTGCACTTGAAAGGTTACCAATAAAACCGCCGCCGACTGTGCCAGAGGTAATGACAGAGCCATTGACTAGACAGTTTTCAACGCTACCATTTACTAACTCTCCTGCAAATGCACCGGCATCACCTTGGCCTGTTACATCAACAGTGGCTAAACATTGCTTAACCGTTGCTTGGCTAGAACGAGCAGCAATACCGCCGGCATAAGCCCCAGCTTGATTGCTTTCTACTGTTCCGGTAAATGAGATGTTGGTCATGACACTCGGGGTACTACCATAGATGTAACCAACTAGGCCGGCAACGTAATAACCGCTAGCTGTTACCTGACCATTAACATGAAGGTTTTCGATAGTGGTATTTTCAGCATGACCGAATAAACCAAGACTGTCGTCATCGCCTGTTAAAGACGTATTGTTGATGTATAGGTTTGCAATCGTGAAATGATTTCCGTCAAACGTACCTGTAAAAGGTGCAGCGAGGGTGCCAATAGGTGTCCAACCTTCACCCGTATTGTAGGTGTCGTTTTTAACACCATCATCATTTTCATCAAAATCTAAGTTAGTGGTTAACTCATAACCAAAACAAGCAATAATGTCGTCGTTATTACCACAACCTGTTGTGTTCTCACTAATACCGTTGTCATAAGCTGTGCCCGCTAAGTTATTACGGATATTGTTGAATTGCTCCAGGCTATTGATTTCGATTAACCCATTGCCATCAATGTCCACATCAACTGCGTCGGCTACACCATCATCGTCAGAGTCGATTCCACTGGCTTTTACTGGTGAAGTTAAACTAATAACACCAAAGAAAGTGGTTAACAGAAGGGATAATTTGAACTGCATATTAGACACCAAGGTTATAATTATTTTGAAAAAATGTTGGGTTATTTTGATTGTATTTAACAAATAAGGAAGAAATAAGGAACAAATATGCAAGTTGGTTGTATTTTAACTTTTTAACACCACATGAATCTGTGTTGTCGTTGGGAGCAAGCGCGTTTTTATAGGGAAGAGCAATTGTGACAGGAGTCGATAAACAGGAAAATATGAACGATGTTAAAGGGCAAAGTCAGTTAAATAGAGGGGCAATTAAGTCAACGAAAGAAGGGGGGATTCAGCTAGGCTTGGGTAAGCACTAGTCACTTTTTTGTTTAGAAATTGCCAGCTTAAGGCTTGATTAGCTTAGTTGTTTGTTTAATTTGGACGCTGACATAAGCGTTAAGCAAGCGTTGGGCTCACTAGGAAATAGCCTCGTTAACCCTTATACAGTTATTATCAATCTAACGAGGCCATCACTGTTTTTTTAGTATCTCTGGCAGAATGCTGCCTTGTGAAGAATTAGCCTTTCTCGCTTGGATTAGCGCAGTCATTACAGAGGCACTGTAATTCTATTTGAGAGTTTAGAAGCTGAAAGTCGGCTTGGTTAATACTTTCTTTTAATGCTTCGATTACACTAGTTTGAATGCCTTTTTCTGCAACTTTGCCACAGCTTTTACAGATTAAAAACTGCGGGACTTGATGCTCATGAGTACAAGTGATGTGTGAGCAAGCAAGGTATTTGTTTTCTGATGATAGTTTATGAACCAGTGCCAATTCACTCAATATATCCAGCATTCGGTAAACAGACATTGGCGCTAATGATTCATTATGAGTCGTGCGATATATATCGACAATTTCATAAGCAGATAAAGGCTTACTAGAATCAAGTAACACACCTAATACATTTTTTCTTTTCGCTGTAAGTTTAACGCCTTTGTTGTGACATATTTGTTCTGCCTTAGCAAAAATTTCAGCGTTATTAGTAGTAGACATAGTTCAGCTCAAAAGAAATCATAATGGGCGTTATTATTTATTGTCGTGATGACATTGTAAATGATAAAGAGTGAAACATTGCTTCTAAAGCACAAGTAGAATCGAAATTGTGTGAGCAGATTAACTGATATCGACTTAATTGGCGTGAGATCAATGTTCAAAAATAGAGGCTAAAAATACGAAAGGCTTAAGGATATGCTAAGTGAAAAATGGCAAATGAAAAATGACAAGTGCGCTAGCCTGTATGTAACCCTTGTTAGCAAAACAGGCTAGCGTGCTCTTTATTTAAATCAACTCTACCAGTTAGGTTAATTTACAAAGCCAATAAACAGATAGGTTGCAAGAATAACAGCAACCCAAAGCACCATGTTGCCAGACGGATAGTCGCTTGAGATAAAGCTACCACCTTCTTTGTATTGGCGGGCTAAAAATGCCTGACATTGACTTAGTTTACCACGAATTGACTGACGTACATCAGCATCGACTTTCCAAATAACCGCAAACATACGTTGCAATATATTAGGGACTAAACGTCTATATACCCAATCGACATCAAGGTGAGTTGAGCGCAATTCTGGCGGATATTTACCTTTAAGATTTAACCACACAAAGGCCAGCGCCGAGAACAATAACAGCTGTGTTTGTGCGAGTACGTGGGTCGCATCATAAGGGTTATAACCCGTATCATATGGCAATAATGAGTAAAGCGCCGCTGGGTAAATACCAATCCCAATACACAGGCAGGCAGCAATGAACATTGCCAATAGCATGTTGTTTGGCGGATCGTTTGCTCTAATGCCTGAATCATGGGCGAAGAAGGC
This sequence comes from Shewanella sp. MMG014, assembly GCF_018100775.1. Classification (NCBI taxonomy): domain Bacteria; kingdom Pseudomonadati; phylum Pseudomonadota; class Gammaproteobacteria; order Alteromonadales; family Shewanellaceae; genus Shewanella; species Shewanella sp. MMG014. The sequence continues at coordinate 86,649 of NZ_JAGJDZ010000006.1, read as the reverse complement.
AAAGTAAGGAATTTTAATACCAGCATGATGGAACACACCTGCAGAGGCGAACAATAGCATTAACCAAACCCAATCATGGCCCGTTTCCATTGCAGCCGTCATCACCATCGATTTACTGACAAATCCGCTAAACAGAGGGAATGCTGAAATAGAGGCCGCACCCACAATACACAGTATGGTGGTCTTAGGCATGGTTTTATAAAGACCACCAAGATCAGAGCCGTTTATTCGCCCTGTCATATGCAGCACTGCGCCCATGCTCATAAACAGTAAGCCTTTAAATATCACATCATTAAAGGCATGTGATACCGCGCCATTTAGTGCAAGCGAGGTGCCGATACCAATACCGACCACCATAAAGCCCACTTGGTTAATCAAGCTATAAGCCAGTACGCGACGTAGGTCGTTTTCAATGACGGCAAAGAAAATTGGGAAGCAGGTCATCGCAGCGCCAATATATACGAGTAGCTCAGTGCCAGGATAGGCTCGAGCCAGTGCATAAACGGCTACCTTAGTGGTAAACGCACTAAGCAGTACAGTGCCTGTTGGTGTCGCTTCTGGATAAGCATCGGTAAGCCAAGTATGAGCAAAAGGAAAAGCACACTTGATGCCAAAAGCGATAAAGATAAGCCAGCCCGCTATGCTGTCTAAGCCGATAAAGTCAAAGGCGATACTGCCAGTCTCACTGATATAAAACAGTGCGCCAGCCAGTAAAATGACGCCCGAGAGAACTTGCATAATGAGGTAACGCATCCCAGCGCTATAAGCAGCAGGGGTTCTACGAGCCCAAATCAAAAAGACTGAAGTAAAGGCTAATAACTCCCAAAACACAAATAGGGTTAGCAAGTCGCCGGCGAACACCGCGCCAATGGCGCTACCCGCATAAAGCATTGCAGCAACTTGCTGCACAGTGTCTTTAACGTGCAATGAGTAGACGATGCCAATAAATGCGGCGATATGGAAAATATAGCCAAACATCAGGCTTAATTTATCAGCTCGATAGGGGATGAGTTCATAGTCTAAAAACGTTAATTGCAGGTGGATGCCTTCTGGCACTGTCCATAAATGCAACCCACTGATGATTGGAATCGCAATCATCAATGCGCCACGAAGCTTTCCTCGCGTCGTTGCAGCGATTAATCCGCCAATCAAAAAGAGTACAAACGGCGGTAACTCAAGCATCCACATTGCGATCACCTTCATTGTTATTGTTAGCTTCTTTGGCATGGCTATCACTGACGTCGATAATTTCTATCTTGCTGTTATCAGGCGCTTCAACGGGGCCATAATAGTCTTCAGGTCGCATCAAAAAGGTACGCATCCAGCTGGCAATTAATACCAAAATGACACAGCCGACAAAGCCATAAATAGGATAGAAAATGGGGAGGTTTTCCCAACTATGATAAACGTGGCGATGGATCACAAAATCAAGCACCACAAGCACACCGCAGCATGCGTATAGCAGATATAAAATAAGCTGAATGTTTTTGGGCTTATCGAAAAAATACTGCTTCTCATTGTCCATGGCTAACTCCAGATACAGTCAAGATAGCTTTCGCCAATTCATAAAAGGGCTGAGGATGGATAAACATAATCAAGCAGCCTAACGTAGTAATAGTTAATGCGATCAAAGAAGGTAAAGGCGCTTCTTTTATGCCGCGATGTTCAGGTGCCTCACCTTTACCAGGGAAAAATGCGTGATAAGGGATAGGCAGTAAATACGCGATATTGAGTAGAGAACTGAGCATTAAGGTTACCATCACGAACCAGTAACCTGTTTCGATGGTGCCCATTAGCAAGAACCATTTACTCCAGGTCCCTCCAGCTGGTGGCACGCCAATAATACTCAAGCTAGCAATGAAAAAAGCGGCCATAGTGACAGGCATGGTAAAACCTAGCCCACGCATTTCACTGACTTTAGATTTATGGCTGGCCACCAAAATGGCGCCAGCACAGAAGAACAAGGTGATTTTGCCAAAAGCGTGAGAGGCAATATGCATTGAGCTGCCGATAACTCCTGACTGTGTGGCAAGGAGTGCTCCTATGGTGATATAACCGAGTTGGCTCACAGTAGAGTAGGCTAGTCTGGCTTTTAAGTTGTCCTGCCTCATTGCTACGATTGAGGCTAACAATACTGAAATAGCCGCTAGATAAAGTAAAAATTCAGTGGTTGGCAATGTCGGTAGTAGGTCGAGACCAAAAATAAAGATACAAACCTTAAGTACTGTAAATACCCCAGCTTTTACCACAGCAACCGCATGGAGTAGTGCACTGACCGGGGTCGGAGCAACCATCGCTGCTGGTAACCAGCGATGAAACGGCATCATTGCAGCCTTACCAATGCCGAAAATAAACAACACTAAGATAGCGCCAGCAATTGTGGTATCAACATTGGCATCAAATACGCCGCCAGCGGTAAATTCAAGTGTGCCGCTGATTAACCAAGTTAATACAATGGCGAGCAAAAAGAAGGCGATAGAGGTACTGAGTAAGATCCCTAAATAAACACGACCACCTTGTTTAGCCTTATCTGTGCCAGCATGGGTCACTAACGGATAAGTTGATAGGGTTAACACTTCGTAGAAGATAAATAGAGTAAATAAGTTCGCAGAAAAAGCGAGCCCCATTACAGCACTAATCGCCAAAGCAAAGCAGATATAAAAGCGGGTTTGGTTATCTTCATTATGACCACGCATATAACCAATGGCATAAATGGTGGTAATTAACCAAAGGAAGCTGGCAATCAGAGCGAATAGCATGCCAAGCGGCTCAATCACAAAGCTGACTTCTAAGCCAGGCATGAGCTCCCACCATGATACCTCAATGTTCGCACCAGCTTTAAGTGCTTGATAGAGGTTAACAACGCAGTAAAGCACCACAAGGCTGATACTGATGGTAACAGCCTCTCGAAGATTAGGTTTACTACCTGTTGCTGCAATAGCAAGTGTTGCCAGCAGAGGCAATAATATAGTTAGCTGTAACATCAGCGCCAAAGATGGATTCATGGGTTTATTCCAAACAAGCTTTGAGAAGCCGCCTGTGCAACTTGCACACTCAGGCGAGTATCGATACCGAAATAGATATTAGCGATGACAAGAGCCCAAATAGGACCAAGGAAAGTCCAAGGAGCTTCTTTAACCGTTTCACGTCCAGGTAATGGCGGCTTAAAGTAGGCCATTTCTACAATGCGCCAGATATACACAATGGCCAATAACGAACCTAAGAGGATCAGTGCGGCAACTGGCCACATACCTGCTTCAACACTGGCGATGAGCAAATACCACTTACTGACAAAACCGACCGTCAATGGCACACCAATAAGGCTTAATCCACCGATGACAATTGCAGACATGGTTAATGGCATTTGTCGGCCTAGCCCCTGGAATTGGCTTAGTTGAACACTACCAATGCGGTACATGACGGCGCCTAATGCTAAAAATAATGCACTTTTCATCAACGCATGGTTAAACAGGTGCAGTAAGCTTGCCATGACACCCGTGCTGGTGTTGATGGAGTAACCGATAATCATATAACCGACTTGAGCAACACTTGAGTAAGCTAAGATGTGTTTGACATTTTGCTGATAAATCGCAGTGATAGAAGCAACAAAAACACCTACGAGTCCAAGTACCATTAGAATGTCTTGTAAAGGCAAACTGGTAAATGAGAAGCTGATGCCAAATACGGTAAAGGTAAACCTAATTAATAAATACACTGCTACTTTGGTTGAGGTTGCCGCTAAAAAGGCGGTTACAATTGAAGGTGCATAGGCATATGCGTTTGGTAACCAAAGATGAAGCGGAAAAAGCGCCAGTTTTAAGCAGATGCCAACAATCAAGAAGGCAAAGGCCGCAAACACAGTACGGGTATGGCCAACATCAACTAAGCGAACTGCAAGGTCACTCATGTTTAATGTGCCAGTCATTTGGTACAACATACCAATGCCAATCAAGATAAACGTGGCACCAATCGTCCCCATAATCAGGTATTGAAATGCAGCCCACAGTGCGCGTCTGTCTTTACCTAAAGCAATTAACGCATAGGCAGAGAGTGAAGAAATTTCTAAAAAGACAAAGACATTAAAAGCATCGCCGGTCGCAACAATCCCGAACATACCTGTTAGTGATAATAGGTAGAGGCTATAAAACAGGGTGTGGCGATCTTCGCTCAATTCTTTTTGTATGCTGGTATTAGCGGCAAACAGGACGACAGTGCCAATGGTTGAGATAATGAGCAACAATAAGGCATTCAGCTTATCTATGCGGTATTCAATCCCCCAAGGGGCTTCCCAACCGCCGAGTTCATAGATGATGGTCCCTGATTTCATTACTTCTATCAGCAATAGTATGCTGTTGACACAAGTTGCAGCACAGACCAATAAGGCAAATATCCACACCAGTTTTGAACGGTTTAAAAACCAACATAGTGGGGCCGCCATTAGCGGCAGCACGACTTGTAAAATAGGCAGGTGAGCTAGCACTATGATTTTTCCTCGTTTAGCTGATCTTGTTTTTGGATCTCATCTTCTTCAATACAGCCATACGACTCTTTGATTCTGATGACCAGCGCAAGCCCAAGTGCTGTGGTAGCAATACCAACCACAATCGCGGTTAGGATCAGAACATGGGGCAAAGGATTAGAGTAATCACTGATCCCTTCAGCTAGGATGGGGGCACTGCCTCGTTCGACAACGCCGACACTGATATAAAAGATAAACACCGAGGTTTGGAAAATAGTGAGTCCGACTAACTTCTTCACTAAGTTACCGTGGGCGATGACGATATAAAAACCAATCATCATCAACAGGACTACAATCCAGTAGTTATAGAGTCCGAGAAACATCTTGCTCCCCTTTTTGCTTGTTATTGTTTTGCTGGGCTTGTCTGCGGGCATCAAAATTAAAAAAGATACTCAGCATGACCGATGCAACCGTGATACCGACTCCTAGTTCAATCAATAGGATCCCGATATGTTGACCATCGAGTGGATTTTCGGCTAACACGTTATAATCTAAGAAGTTTGCGCCATTAATCATTGAAACAACTCCAACGGAGGCGTAAAGCAATAGTCCAACAGCGGCAAGAAGTTGAATGAGGGCTGGATTAAATACCTTTTGAGCGGTTTCTAAGCCAAATAACATGGTGTATAGAATAATCGCAGCAGCAAAAATTACCCCTGCTTGGAAACCACCACCAGGGCCGAAATCACCATGGAACTGCACATAAAGGGCAAACAATAAGATGAAAGGAATGAGGGCTTTACTGACAATACGCACGACCATATGACGTTCGTGCATTTGCTCTTCAGTCGCTTCATCTGATTGAGGATTTTTACGACGACGTGGTAATCTGAGTAATGACAGCACACCAATACCAGCAGTAAAAATAACCGCAACTTCGCCTAACGTATCAAAGGCACGGTAACTGCCTAACACTGAGGTCACAATATTAGGAACGCCGACTTCTTCCATAGAGTCATGGATATAGCGAGGGGCCACATGCTGGTGAACTGGAGCATCAACGGCGCCAAAGTAAGGCATATCCATTGTGCCATATATCAACATGCTACCTGTAACCAGTACGACAAATAATGATAAAAGAGGCTTATGACGCCTTGGCGCTTCTTTTCGGCCTGTCATTGTAATGGCCGCTAACATGAGTAAACCCGATATTCCCGCACCAACAGATGCTTCGGTAAAGGCCACATCTACTGCATCGAGTACAACAAAGAAACAGGCAGATAATAAGCCATAAATACCGCTTAACATGACAACAGCTAATAGGTCAGTCATGCGCACGATTGCAATGGCAATCACCACTAAAAATACTAATAGTATGATATCAACTAAAGCTTCGATGACTTGTTCCCTCCCAGATTTGCACGCTTAGCTTCTTTTGGTATTAAGCCATTATGTAGTGCCGCTTTTGCTAATGCATGACTGGCAGATGGGTTAATGAACAGCGTACAAATTAAAATCAATATCAGTTTAATTAAGACCATACCATTGGGGCTTTGCAGCATAAGGCCAATGAGAATTAAGCCTGCGCCTAATGTGTCGGTAACACTTGCAGCATGCATGCGGGTGTAAAAGTCTGGGAAACGTATAATGCCTATCCCACCCGAAAAGCATAAAAAACTCCCTATTAGCAGGCATATACCGCTGCAGATTTCGAGTAACAAGCTCATTCTTTAGTCTCCTTGGTTGGATGAGATTTATAAGGAGCGACTTTAAATTCGGTAGAATCTGAGTAACGTAATACGCCGATAACACTGATAAAGTTAATGAGGGCGTAGACGAGGGCGATGTCGAGAAACTCTGGGCGACCCATTAAAAACCCTAAAACGGAAATCAACAAAATGGCTTTAGTGCCAAAAAAGTTGAACGCTAATATCCGATCGTAAAGGGTGGGGCCGACGATGCAGCGAATGATCGCAAGTAACATAACAACTAGAATGGCGATTGTGGCAGCGGCTAACATTAGTTTTCAAGCTCCCTTACCCGGCGATCCATCTCTCCGGTTTTAAGTGTGTCGATATCAGCATTATCTAAAGCATGAACGGTGAGTTGGTCATCAATTAAGTCTATCGCTACGGTTCCTGGGGTTAAGGTGATGGAGTTAGCGTAGATCACTTTATTAATATCTGAGCATTGTTGCGTGTCTATGGTGGTCAGGACGGGGGTAATACTTTTATTACCCATCCAAATATGTTTAACCACACTGATATTCGACAAAATGACCTGTTTAACTAGCCATAGAGCGTAACTGGGCATGTGGGCATTAAGGCGAATAGGATGAGTTTCTTGATCGATTACATCCATTTTTTGCGCAATATAGAGCACCAGCATGATTGAACCAGCCCCTAAAGATAATAATAAAGGGTTGCTGTAATTGGAGTTAATCCACCAAAATAGCGCCAGTGTTAATATCAAGCTAAGCCTATGGCTTGGCACAACGCTGCGTTTAATTTCTTGTGTCATATTAATCAATACTTAGTGTGAGTTATTGCTAGCTAAAACTTAGCCTGCCGGTAAAAGTTATTTTTTAATTTCTGTTGCCGTTAATCTTGCTGCTCGCACGATGATTCGTTGGCGATTGCTTGATAAATCTGACTGTGTAGCCCTTGCAATGAATCTGTAGTCGGTGACAATTGCTCAATTGTTCTATCGACGATACGCCCAACTAACTGCTCTTTGGTTTCATTTGCAGGTATGCACACCTCAGTTGGAAGTATTTTTGATGTCTGTTTACCGACTCGGGTGCGATAGGCTCTATCGGTGAATCCGCCCGATGTGTTCTTTAGTTCATACTGTTGACTGGTGTTGAATGAGCCAGCAAGAAAGCCTTGAATATAGTAGGAACATGCTTGAGTCGACATCTCAGATGCGGTTTTATTAACTGATAAACAAGATGAAAGAACGAGCTGCTCTTCATTTTTAGCGTTACTCGAAACTGCTGATAGTGAAAAAGTGAGTGTGAACGTTAATAGCGCTAAGAGTTGGATGATCCTCATATGAACCCCTTTTTTATAATTCTATTGATTGCACATTCATAAATTGAACGGTATCAGCGCAATACGCTTTAGGTACCTTTGGTTTACTTTATATGGTTATTCTTTGCTCGTTTTAAGGCGATATATGCCGACACTATTCAAGCAAACCATAAAAGTTTGTGATTAACATTGATTTAACACAAAGATTTTTTAAATTAACATCGAATTGTTTTTTATTTAACCCTGTTATTCGTTTATAACACAGTTTGTTTTAATTTAAATACTAAGTAAGTGTAAATAGACTGTTTTTTTATAATGTCGAATATTTTTCAAGTTGGTGAGTAAGCTCGATAAGCTGGGGGATTGGCGGTTATTGTTAATATTTGGATCTACAAAAGCAGTTTGGCGGCTTTATTCACAGAGGCTTGTAGGTTCAAGCCTCTGTCTATTTATTGCTCAGTTATGTCATTAGCGCTCAGCTAGCTTAAATTTTTGGCGAATGAACCGTTAGTTTAATCCTGAAATGATGGCTGGAATACCTGGTAGTAAGCCAACTAATGCCATCACCCCTGTAAGAATGATAAACATAACGCTAGGGGCTATCCAGCGGTTCATTTTGGTGAGTTTAGCACTGCGATCTTTACAGCCTATTAAACCTAAATTATCCAATAGCATTGTCAGTGACCAACCAAAAGCAGGGTTAACTAATACTGACGAAAACACCACAATCGCAGCTGATTGAGTGGTTTTTCCTTCTCGAGTCATTTCCATACCAGCCTCAAGAAGAGGGATAAATACCCCAACGACTAAGGCGACACACAATACGGGTTCCCAAATGGCTAAATCCATTGGATAACCCCAAAGTGCGGCAATAACACAGAACAAGGCTGTCAGTAGCGCACCTGCAGGAATGGGGCGTTTAGCAATTGCCGCAGGGACTATGTATGTGCCCCAAGATGAAGTGAAGTTGGCCCCCCCAAGCATTGAACCAAAGGTTTGACGAATTGAAGCGCTGGTCATCGTGTCATCTATATTCATATGCACTTTTTCAGTGCGCAACGGGTAGTTAATCTTTTGAAATACTTGATGCCCTAAAAAGTCTGGCGACCACATCGCGACAGCGAGCACAGCGAAGGGCAAAACCACGATAAAGCTTTCAAGAGTCGGTAAGCCAAGCATCCAACCTGAGCTTTCTCCCCACCAGTACATTGGGCTCATGTTCGGTAGACCTGGCGCAGTTTGAAACTCAAATGGCGCGCCGAGGGCAAAGGCTAACGTTCCACCGAGTAAGCAACTTAATGGCACGGCTAGCCAACGTTTTCGCCAGTGCTCTAGTAAGGCATATAAAATAATGGTGCAGAAAATCACGATAAATGCGATGTGTTCCATGCCGATACTGTTGGCCCATGCATACAGTTTTTTTACTTGTGATGCAGTACCAACAAACCCCAGATACAGCAAGAGTCCGCCACAAACCCCTTTACTGGTGAGGTTGGCGAGCATACTCCCGCCTTTACTGATGGCAAGAATTAAGCCTAAGGCGCCAATGAGTAGTCCAAATGCCATTGGGTGGCCGCCTGCTGCAACCACAATTGGAATAATGGGAATAAGCGGTCCGTGGGTGCCAGCTAAGTTTGCTGTTGGCAATAAAAATCCTGAAAAAATGACAATGAAGAAAGCGGCAATAATGAGTTCGTAACGAACATTTTCCAGAATAAAGCTTTCTTCAAGGCCAAGTGAGGTTGCAAATGTGGTGGCAATGGCACCGACCATGACCACTTTACCTATGGTTGCAGCCATTGCTGGAATGGTGTCTTCCAGTTCAAAGCGATAGTCTTTGCCTGGTAGATTAGGGCGCCAGCGCTTTGGATCCATAATCGTTAATTCATGCTCTAAATACTCATCTCGAGAGTTAAAGGCTGAACTGGGTTTATGTTGCTGTTGATATTGTTTGTTGGATGGATTCATTTGCGATTGACTGGGGGGAGATTCACTTTTCTGTTCATGTATGGATTTTGAATTACTGCTCATATCATTCCTATTGCTCACTCACTAAAAGTGCTACTGCTTTAAATTAGAAGCACCTTATCTGAACCCTATAGCCATAGCGAGTAATAATCGGCGTTTTAACCTCAGACATTAGTCGTAGGTAAATATTTGTTTACATTAGTAAAATAGGTTTGGGTGAAGTCAGTGTCGCTAGCGTTGTGAGGTAAAAAAGCGATATATAGGGGAGTTTGATGCTTTGTTAGCAAGAAGCCTGTTAATAAAGGTGTTAGCTAGATGAAACTTAAAGGAGTCTCTATGGCGCATCAGCACCATAGAGAATGATATTTTTTGTGTGATCACTTATTCTGCACAAATTGATCAATTTGATTTTGTGCTAAGGCTTGATCCATGGTGCCTTTCAGTAATTTATACATCAAAATAGATGCATCAATTTCAGTCTTGCGATTAGTTAAACTTTCAATGTTTAACCCTAACGGGATATTTAGCTGAATCACCGCATCTAAAATTTGCAGTAGATTACTGTGGTTTATTTTAATCGACTCATATAAAGGATCGGCTGCAGATAGAATACGCTCACTGGTTTCTTCTGGTACTGAGACCCCTAACCAGTTGATAAATTCTAGGGTTTTGGCGCTGCCACAAGGTGAGAAAGTTAAGATAACTCGATTGGGTTTAATGTTGTTTAACTCACATTCTTGAGCATAGCTGGTTAGCATATCAATTGTCGCTTGGGCGTTATATACCGCTTGAGTAATGTAGTACTCGCAGCCTTGAGTCGACTTACCTAATAAACGAATGTGCTCATTCTTTTTGCTTAAGTGGCGCTCTGCAATGGCAACACCACCAAGATAGAAGTCCTGAGAGTGCGAAGCTAAGACCTTATAAGCATCATTAAGTGGTAATGAACTTTTTACCTGAGTAGAGGGGGAGCCCACCAAGACGAGATCTCTGACATTGTTTTGATACCAAGCGCGAGATAACCATTCATTAAACCCTTGCTCATCCAGCCCTGCAACACTCTTATAGGCTATAACAGGCTTACCTGACTTTTGGTTGATTAATTGTGCATAGGTGCCAGAGTCATGGGTGGCTTTGAATGGAAAAGGTCTAGGGGTGTCAGTACGACTGGTTTCATCTTGAATGTCATAAATGATCAAACCGTCAAAACTTATCTCATCAAGGCGAGCGAGTAACTTATCGGCAATAATGCTGACCGACTCAAAATCAGTATCGATTTTCGGTGGGGTAGTACCAATAAAGTATATTCCACGGTGATGATCGGACGATCGCTGTTTTAATGATTTTCTCATGTTTAGCCGTCTAGATGGATGTTATCTACATTGTGTCTTAAATCAGGGCGGTTGTTAAGGCTCAATAAGATAATTTTTAGATATAACTAAGGTCATCGTCATTCAGCGGCTAAATGATAAAAGCCTAATCGTTTTGTGTTGCCAAACCCTGACTGAAATTACTGTCGACTCTAATAGTAATTCAGTGTGTTGAATGGCGGCAGTTGGAATACACAACAACATAATAATAGCGAATAGGATAAGGTTAATGTAACTTTTGGTGTATCTAGTGTCCTTATTTATTTTGGTTGCATAAATACTATGTTAGCTATTTTATTTATTACTAAATTTTGTTTTTAAGTCTGCCTACCTCATATATATAGATACCTGCATAATTTTTTACTGTAAAAGCATTAGAAAATGTAATGGTAAAATTAGAAATCATATCTGTATTTTTAGCGGGGATGAGCGCAATATTTGCTTCCTTTTTTATTTGTTAGTGCGTGTTATGTTAGAAGTTAAAGTGATCAGTGCCTTATGGCTAGTTGGTATCCTAGCTGAAGCGATGACAGGCGCGTTGGCCGCAGGTAAAAAACAAATGGATTTGTTTGGTGTCGTTATCATTGGCTGTGTTACTGCCATTGGTGGTGGCACATTACGAGACATGTTACTGGGAAATTATCCCATTATATGGATTGAAAACGTGCACTACTTGTTAGCCATCGCTACCGCATCTTTACTGACGGTGATGATAGCACCGTTAATGCGTTACCTTTCGCGCCTATTCTTGGCAATTGATGCAGTCGGGTTAGCGGTATTTTCTATTGTGGGTGCACAAAAAACCTTGATGCTTGGTTATGGTCCTGAAATTGCGATCGTTATGGGAGTTGTTACGGGTGTTTTTGGTGGCGTCATTCGAGATATTTTATGTAATCAGGTGCCGCTTATCTTTAAAAAAGAGCTCTATGCACTTGTCGCTCTCGCAACTGCTGCCTTGTATGTGGTGATGAAATTCAGCGGTGTTGTTGAATGGATAAGCTTATCAATTGCTGTGATATTTGGCTTTAGTTTCAGAATGCTGGCGATTCGATATCAGTGGTCAATGCCCAAGTTTGATTACCAGACTCCTTCAGATAGCCTTCATTAACAAGAGCCGTTATTGACAAGAGCCGTTATTTACAAGAGCTGCCATTGACAAGAGCTGTCATTGACAAGAGCTGTCATTAACAAGAGCTGTCATTGACAAGAGCTGTCATTGACAAGAGCTGCCATTAACAAGAGCCGTTATTGACAAGAGCTGTCATTAACAAGAGCTGCCATCTATAAGGGCCGTTATTTACAAGAGCTGTTATTAACAAGAGCCGTAATTAACAAGAGCTGTCATTGACAAGAGCTGCCATTGACAAGAGCTGTCATTGACAAGAGCTGTCATTGACAAGAGCTGCCATTAACAAGAGCCGTTATTGACAAGAGCTGTCATTGGCAAGAGCTGTCATTGACAAGAGCTGTCATTGGCAAGAGCTGTCATTGACAAGAGCTGTCATTGACAAGAGCTGTCATTGACAAGAGCTGTCATTGGCAAGAGCTGTCATTGACAAGAGCTGTCATTGACAAGAGCTGTCATTGACAAGAGCTGTCATTAACAAGAGCTGCCATCTATAAGGGCCGTCATTTGCACGAACTGTCATTGACAAGGCCTATTATTTACAAGAGCTGTCATTGATAAGATTTGCCATCAACCAGAACAGTCATTCGTCATCAGTGGGGTGTATTTCACCCCATTCTGGTTTTTCTATTTCTTTTCTAACTACATCTGTGTTTGTGATTAAGTCAACGTTGTCTTGGTTGAGTGCTAATCAAATACGGTTATTTGTAGGGTTCGCTCCTTCATATAAGATTCGCACTAATCCTTATTATCGATGACGATAGCATTAATCACTGGCGTTAGTGCTGAATTGAGCAAAGACAAAACCTATCGAGATATCAAACCTATGCCACATGCTTTTTCAAATCGTCGCCGTATCTTAAATTTAACCGCGGATAAAAAAGCCTTAAGATCTCAGTTTCGCTGGGAAACGATCAATGCTATTGCCTATAAATTAGGTGGCATTTTATTTGTTATTGGCAGTTTCTTCTTTTTTCCTAGCCGAGCTGAATACGCTTATATTGGTGGGTGGATTTTTCTAGCTGCATCGTTAACTTACTTAGTGGTTAATATTCACGATATGGCAGAGATCCGGCGTTATTGGAAAAGTCATACATCCCATCAAGTAGACGAGGTTGTTGAGTATTTTGCAGGGGCGACATACCTGTTTGGCACCTTATGTTTTGTATTTGGTCGGTTAGCGAGTTTTCCTCAAGTGGATTGGCCGTTAATCAGCACCTGGTTGTTTATTATTGGTAGCACGTTATTTGTTGTTGGCGCAGCGGCTAACGTATTTTTGATCGTCAAAGCAGACTCAGTGCAGTTACTTCAGTTGATGAACCTTACTTCGATTTGCTTCATCGTTGGTTCAGTTCTTTATGGCTTGGCTTCCGTGCCATATTTATGGGCTTTTGAGTCATCAAATGATCACTTACTTATTCTTAACTTTCTTGCTTGGCAGTACATGATTGGCAGCTTGTTATTCTTATTGGGTGGTGTATTTAACTACTGGCGAGCATATTTGTTGGTAGAAGGTGAAATAGCGAAAAAGCAGCTATAGTCATCATTGTTATTTGGCTGATTTGCTTGTTAATTACTCGCTATTCATGACGGGTTTGATTAGAATTTATACATAATCTGTATAAGGAATAATACGATGAAAGTAAGCGATATCATGACCCCTAATCCTATTTGTATTAGTAATGAGGCCAGCCTGAAAGACGCTCACCAATTAATGCAAAGCCGTAATGTGCGTCATCTTCCTGTTATTTCTGAATCCGATGGCAAATTTGTCGGCATGTTGACCCATAAAAAAATGATTGCAACTGTGCTAAGTGTGCTCAATAAATACGGTCAAGGAGCGTTAGATAGAAAAGAGCGCTATACCCCTATCGCCGATATTATGGATACCCAAGTCGATAAATTAGGATTAGATGAGCCACTTCCTGTTGTCGTGCAATATTTTATCGACAATAAACTAGGTTGTTTGCCTGTTTTAGACAGAGACAACAGAGTGTTAGGGATTGTTACATCATCTGATTTTATTAAACTCTGTCAGCGCTTATTAGTCACTCAGCAGTTATCATGAGCGTTGAAAACCTTTGCTAAACGCTGCTTAATCAACTTATGTGAACACATTAATTTTCAAGGATGGAACAACAATGAAACGTTATCAAATCATAGGGCTGGTTGGCTTGTTCTGTATGATGTCTGCTTGCAGTGACAATAAACAAAGTCAGGTTGAATCAAGCCAGCAAAAACTTGCCAATCCTGCCGCTGTATTTTGTGCTGAGCGGGGTAAATATGATATTTCTTCTGGGCAATGTATGCTTGAAGACAATACCCAAGTGGATGCTTGGGAGTTTTATAGAAAATATCATGCAGATCAATCTGTAGGGCTAGAAAATCCTGCTGCGGCCTATTGCATATCATCCCAAGGAGAATACGATATCAACACTAGCGAATGTAAGTTCGCTGATGGCCGTATTGTTAACGCTTGGGATTACTTTAAGCAGCAAAGCAGTAAATAGCCGATGACAGATTAATCATGGTGAGTATAAAGCCTATTTATATTCGCCAACTTTACTTGCTTATTGACTCGCCATGTTTAGCATCATTTTTTGTTGATTTCTAAGCGCTTTATTTTGGCTGGTCATCTCCCTTCCTATATTGCTTTGTTTACCCTCTATAACGTTATTTATTTCAACTTCTTAAGTTAATTTTGACGAGTGTTTGTCGCCTCGTTATTAACACAGCTTTAGCCGCCTACACCTAGCCAGTTGTATTCATACTTTTGATGTATATTCGCCATTGCTTATGTTGACACGGCTTATAGTCATATGTACTAATAGGTCGTCGAGTAATGAAGCAGGTCTATTTTGTTGTCTTAATTAAGTAAATAAATTCATTGGCGATAATCATCAATTTTTAGGTGGGCAAGGTAATGTAATTTTGCTTTTTAACAGACGAGATTATTACAATCTAGGTTGGCGTCATAGGTAAACCCTGTTTTCTGTTTGTAGAACACGGTGTCGTTATTAAGCATTGATTTATGAGGATAAATAACCTCATGCGGTACTTGAGATAACACCACCTTTTAATATATTTAGATATATAAATGGGGAAACTATGAACTCACATACAAATAGAAATACATATATAAGGGCATTGTTGGTTGCCGCAGCCTTTTGTGTCACCTCTGGGAATATACAGGCCGCTGAAACGTTTCAAACTTCCGAAGCCAGATTTCCAAATACTGAGCAAGGGTACTTCACCAGCCACTATGAATTGAACAACGATCCAAATACTTATCTTTACACCACTAGCTATACCGCAAGTTATATAAAAATGTCTGGAAACTCGCAAAACGTGGTGTCAGGTCGAGGTTGGCAAACTGGGCATCAATGGCGCAAAGTCAACTTTAGTATTGAAAATTACTATCCTGATAACAGCAGCCAAAAGTCAGTTTTTGCATTGTATGGTTGGACTAAAAGCAATAACACCAATTACGATGGTATGGCCGAATACTACATTATTGATAAGCACAATGGTTGGTATCCCGAGCATCAAAATGATGATGGCAAAGACAATGGTGCACGTTGGTTAGGAACTAAAAATGTAGATGGTGCTAAGTACGACTACTATGTTTCAACACGCACCGATAAGCCCCATGCCTATGGGCCTGGGCTAACAACATTTAAACAATACTGGGCAATTCGTGACTATTACAATCAGCGTGACAACGGTGAGATTAATGTCGGTCAGCATTTTCAAATGTGGATAAACCCGCATGAATATAAGCATGAAAAATATCCGTATATTGGTAATTGGGGTTATCAAATTTTTGCGATTGAGCTGATTGGTGGCGGAGGTTCTGTCAATTTAAATGCTTGGTCAAATAACTAGGCCTTGTACATAAACAGGTTTGATAGCACTCGTTAGGTTAATCTGAACCCTTTTTGTGTGGTGAGTGATGCTCAGCATAATAAGCAATTGATAGGTAGATAAATCAAGCGTTGTGCAACAAAAAAGCCAAACAATGTGTTTGGCTTTTTTATTTTGCTTACTGTTAAATGGTGGCGAAGTTAGGTTAATTTAAATCGTCCCACAAGTCCGTCTAAATCATTTGCCATTGATTTTAGCTCATTGCTTGAGCTTTCAATGCTGGCTGAAGCTTGGGCGCTGCTTTGGCTGCTGTCACCAATGTTGACCACATGCTGATTAATTTCGTTAATCACCACAGATTGCTCTTCAGTCGCAGTGGCTATTTGGGTATTGAGATCTGAGATATGCTGAACATTACCTGCAATCTCTTCCAGTGCCTGATGCGTTCGCATTGACGCTTTAACGCCTAGTTTTGCATGCTCACGTCCTTCGTGGACTGATGCTACGGCAGCTTTGGCGCCGTTTTGTAGCTCAGAAATCATAGCGTGAATTTCATCAGTTGATTCACTGGTGCGCTGGGCTAAGTTCCTCACTTCATCTGCAACAACGGCAAAACCACGGCCTTGTTCACCAGCGCGAGCAGCTTCAATAGCGGCGTTTAATGCTAGTAAGTTCGTTTGTTCTGAAATCCCACGAATCACATCTAACACGCTCGATATTGAGTCACTTTTTTCTGCTAACTTGACAATATTTTCTGAGACGTTTTCCATATTAGACGCCATATCTGTGATGGTCGTGTTTGACTCTTCAACCACAGTTTGCGCCCGTTGCGCTTTTATGGTCGCATCATTAGTGGCTTGAGCTGCAATGGAGGCACTGTTTGCTATTTCTGCAATTGTGCTGCCCATTTCGTTAATGGCTACAGAAACTTGATGCGCTCCATCACTTTGGATATCCGCAGATTTTTTAGAATGTTGTGCATCGCTATAGACATGTTGAGAAGCGTCATTCACCTTGTTTGAGGTTGCAGCTAGCTCTTGAACTACAGAGTGCAATTTACTAATAAAGGCATTAAACCCTTGAGCTAAACGGCGCATTTCTTCATTGCCATTTTCGTTAATACGCTGAGTTAAATCACCTTCACCCTCGCCGAGCTCTTTAAAGGTATCAGCTAATTGATTTAATGGACGCACTAAGCTGTTGCCAAGGTAAATACTGATCGCAATAAAGAGGACGGCAATGATAAAGAACGTAATTAAGATATTATTACGTGAAGTATCTAAGCCAGCGTATAGCTCCTCTTGAGGGACTTCAGCGATGACATACCAGCCTAAACTTGAGATATAACTTGAAGCAATGAGTTGCTCATCAGCCATTGCAAAAGCATAGTTGTTTTGGTTTAACAATTGACGACTGTTAATGCTCGGATATATATCAGCTAATGTTTTACCCGATTTATAATCGATACTGCGGTGAACTTTAATGACACCGTCACCATCAACGAGGTAAACAAAACCCGTTTGTTCGATTTGAAAACTGTTGAGGTAATCAACCATTTCATCAAAAGATTTAGACACACCGCTTAGGCCTTGGCCATTTTCTTGCTGATAATTGATGAAAATATCAGTTTGGCCAACACTGTCATGGTAAATACTCGTCGACTCGTTTTTGCCGCTTTCAGTGAAGCGAAAAAACCACTTATCATGGCCGGGATCCAGTACGCGTAAAAAGCCATTTTGATTCCAATATTTGTGACTGTTTTTATCGACAAATGAGGCATTACTAAAGCCGTTATCACTGGCTGTTTTCGCTAAGTAATCGATTAAGTACTGCTCACCTTCAACACTTTCACCTTGGTCTATCCAAAGTTGGATCATGCTGTTATTTGCGATAGCTCGAGTGACGACTTTCATCTGATTAATTTCGCCATCGATAGCATTACGAATACGCTGGACTAGGTTAGGCATATCCGACTGTTCTAATCGCTCTGATAATAAGGATTTAGCGCTATTTTGGCCTACATAAGCAACGACGCTGGTGGATACAATGACAGCAAATAACATTGCAGTTATTAACTTATTCCGAATGGATAATGTAGATAAAAAGCTCATTAACATAACTCCTACACACCGATTAACTGGGTGTGTTGATACATCTAGGCTGCCTTTGGCTAACCTAATCAAGGGTGCTGACTATAACGGCATTTATACTAAAAACATGAGGAAGTTTCACAATTAAATATAATAATCTAACAACGTGCGGTGTTTTTTCGCGCTGATTGGTTAGACTTTGTTCAGTTGGTGGCCGTGATACGATTTTTTAACGGTTACTTTTTGTTGAATAAAAAGCCGTTTTGTACGTTTCGTGACAATCATTTTATTGGCAAAAATAATAATTTGAATAAGTGTAAGATGATTTAAACAAAGCCCGTTGAGCAGAGTCAGTTGAAAGAGTCAGTTGAACAGAGTCAGTTGTACATAGTCCGTTGAACAGAGTTAGTTGAACAGAGTCCGTTGAACAGAATAAAGCAGAAGGCGTTGGGCGAAGAAAGTCATCAAAGCCTTACGATAGTCAGATGTATATGTAAGGCTTTTAAAAAGTATCTATAGTCAAAATGTAAACCGCTAATTAATCGTTAATTAGCGGTATCAGATATGCCTAATGGTGAGCGTGTTCAGTTTTTTCGGCGCTCATTGGCATCAGTTTCATGCCGCATTTAGGGCAGCTATCACCTTCAACACCTGTAATACTGGCATTCATTGGGCAAGCATGAGTATGTTGCTTGGTCTTATGATCTTTGTGTGCATGTTTTGCTGAACAGCATTTGCAGTTAGCTTTATCAGCACACTTTTTACAGTTATCACAGTTGGTTTTACCGTTACAGCCTTTGCAGTTTTCGCACTTTTTACAGTTTTCGCATTTAGCTTTACCGTCACAGCCTTTGCAGTTTTCACACTTTTTACAGTTTTCGCATTTAGCTTTACCGTCACAGCCTTTGCAGTTTTCGCACTTTTTACAGTTTTCGCATTTGGTTTTACTGTCATAGCCTTTGCAGTTTTCGCACTTTTTACAGTTTTCACATTTGGCTTTGCCATCACAACCTTTGCAGTTTTCACACTTTTTACAGTTTTTGCATTTGGCTTTGCCATCACAACCTTTGCAGTTTTCACACTTTTTACAGTTTTCGCATTTGGTTTTACCGTCACAACCTTTGCAGTTTTCACACTTTTTACAGTTTTCGCATTTGGCTTTGCCATCACAACCTTTGCAGTGGCCTTTATTAGGGCAGTGATCACCGTCAGTTTTATGGGCTTGTTCTAAGTTCATTCCGCATTTAGGGCAAGTATCTCCAGCGTTACCTGTGACTTCGGGATGCATAGGGCAAACATGTGATTGATGCTGCTCGCTAACGTGATGTGCGGCTGTGGCGACTTGCACAGTAGAGCTAATTAAAAAGAGGCTCAGTACGATATAGATAATGTTTTTCATTGCTTAATTCCATGAAATAGTCGGACGATAACCTGCGTCATTTCGTCCGTAAATTGTCGTTTGTGTAGATATAAAAGTGTTATTAGTCGTTGTTACTAAAACGGTTATATAGCGTTAACTGATAGGCGGCTTAAATGCTTGCGACGCATCGATTGATTGAAAGTAAGGCGGGGTGGTGGCAATGACATGCCCCAGATTTTGATTGAAATGCCAAGGCGTTTGAATGGATAAGGTATCTGCTAGGCTGATATATAAGCAGTTTTCACAATTGAATTGACAAGTATTATTGCTTTGGCAACTAACTGTTTGTTGGTTTTTTTCATGTTCATGCTGACAGTTTGAACAAGCTTGGCATGATGTGTCGCTTGCCTCTTGATGATGGCTAGACGTTATTACTGAAGTTGAAATTGATATTTGAGTTGATGGAGTATTGCCCTTAGGTGTCATTGCTGTTGGATTAGCAAATACCAGCTGACTGAAGAGCGTCAGTAAAGTAACAAGGTATATCAACGGATGACGTAAAAGGGTATGCATATCAATTCCATAAAAAAAGATGTTCGGAGCTTATCACCATTTTTTTACGTGGAATCTGACCCAATTCACAGTTACAAACACAGTGACAGTGAAGGTATAAACATCGATTCAATTTGTTACCTTGATCACTCTTATCGACGAATTCATCGCAAAAATCGTCACAAAAAAAGCCGTAGCAACACGCTACGGCTATAAATGCCTAATGCCTTTGTATGGGGATCGGTATCAGGCTGGGCGACGATTATTCTTCGGCTGTAATTAGCTCGAACTCATTACTCGCCTTAGCCCCATGAATCAAAATGGCCACTTTATATTGCTCGACAGCGCCTGCAGCAGCTTTACTATCAAGGTCTAAGTCAGTGGCATTAAAGGTATATTGCCCAGCAATATCTGTTTCGGTTAATACCCCATTACATGCATCTTCAGTACTCGTATCACAGCTATAACTTTGACTCACATGCCAACGCTTCCATGCTTTAGCGTTATTAGACCCAGAAATAGGATAACCAAAATACATAATCTGATAACTAGAGGCATCGGTTATTGCTTTGTCTTCATCATTTGTCAAAGTAAAAGTGAGTGTGCCAGAGTCGGTGTCGAATGTTTCTAATGTTAACGTTACCGCTTCTGCTTCATCAATGGCTACAGATTCACTGACGGGGGGATCAACAGGATCAGTTACCGGTGGTTCAACTACCGGCGGATCGACAGGTTCCGTTGTATTGTCATCATCACTACAACCTATGAGTAACAGTGAGCTCGTTAATAAGGCGCTCAAAAGTTTGCGTTTCATAATGGGCTCCTTAATTGAAATGTCCGGTATGACAAGTTTCACACTCTAAATCGCCTTTAACACTCGCAGCTGAGCCCATAGTGTCACTTGTGCCGTGGCAAGATTGACAACTTGCTGTTGCTTCTGATGCCATAGACTCTGGTAATACGCCAATATCTTCTCCAGCGTATGCACGATTGAGCAAATCGACGATGTAGTAGGCCATGCTCGCTGATAGACGTTTACAACGTTCGCCTTTTTCAACAAAAGGTTTGCCGCCATTGATTGCTGACCAGTTACTGATTGATGAGTGACATAATGGACTGTTGGCGATAGAAGTAAGGCCGACTAACAGGCTTTTTTCCGCAGTTGATCCAATACCAGCAACAAACTCATCAGAAGAAAGTGGAAGATCTTCTCTTTCGTAATATCTAAATGATGCGCTGATGACCGCTGAATTTTGATCGTTAATATCATCAAGGATATTAATCAGCATCCCTGCGGCATTTAAGTTGCCGCAAATGGTGCCTTGACCAACAATACCTGCCCAGCCGTAACCAGCTAATGCTGTTGGGATTGAGGCAAAGTTAGCCGCATCTGCACTTGATGACTCTGCAAGTTTAGTAATAATGGCGTGAAAAACTTGATGCATACAGCCCCCACCTGTTTCGTAGGCGAGTTTAGCTGTGGCCATCGCATCTAATGGTACATACTTTAATTTATCACCGAGTTCTAAACGGAAATTTCCATCGGCATCAGTGGCAGCAAATGCTGAAGTACCCACTAAAGTAGCACCTGCTGCGACACTACTGATTCCAATAATTTGGGTTAAGGCTTGACGTCTAGTTATGCTCATAATAATCACCCTATTTGCTGTTTTCTTATTGATTAAGTTCAAGCTTGTCATGCTTGTTTTGTTGTTAATTGTTCATCTCTTCGAGTCAGTGCCTTACTGGCTTTTATCATCTTGGTAGGCGTTGCTCGATAGAGTTAATGTAAGCAATGTGCAGATAAATTTTGTGATGATTAGCCAATTAATGTGGAGGTAAGAAAAACGGCTTTTGGGAGCGTTAACTCCGTTACTCACTGATGATTTTTTGAGGCAACGTGCTACTTTTTGTGAGGGGGGTCACGCTATTAATGAGATTAATCAAGATTAACGGCACTATTAACGATTAATTGGTTTTATTTACATTATGAATTTAAGTGACTTGCCTCTCACTTTGTTGTGCAAAGGTAAATAAAAGCCCTTTAGCTTGTTATAAAAAGGCCACTAAATTAATCAGGATCACAGAAAAATTTATACTTTCTTTTTACACTGTATTTATAGAAGTGTGGTTGGGAAAAGATGAATGCATTTAGGGCATTGCCGGTTTAATAAAGCTAAGGGTGAGCTAACTAACCAACAGACAGGAGATGTGTGGCATCTTCCTCGAGCTGAACGACAAGTGTTGAGCTTATTGATTGATTATCAAGGGCAAGTTGTGGCTAAACCTTTGCTGAAAAAAGGGGACGAACAAGCGCCACCATTAAGCGATGCGTCAGTCACTCATGCGATTTTCACGCTTAGAGCTTTTTTAGGCCCGCAGTATGAAACGCTAATAGAAACAGTCAAAGGACAAGGGTATCTATTAAAACCTCACCGAAGTCGCAAACATCAATCTCAGCGCTTACCCTCTAATGTGATCATCTTGGCGACATGCATTGGCATCTTTGTCATCGTCTCCATAATGACAACGATCATATTATGGGGACAGTTTTCGGAAACAGCGACATCGCCAGCGCAGCCGTTTAGTGAATCTACGGTGACATTGGCCTCAGGCAAAACTGTTGATGTGATTTTGTACTCATCATCGAAAACAAATAATGCCTTACTAAAAGAGCAGGGCACCCAATTAGAGCAAAGCTTAGCTGAGTGTAAGCAGTCTTCATTGCAAAGTGTTTATTTGTCACTGTCACACGATGAGCAAGTACTTAATATTACGTTACGTGGTGAGCTTATTGGTCAATCTGTTATTCGTAACCTCAAAATAAGCGACCTGAGACAACCCAAAAAGTTTGTCAGCCAACAATGGTTAAAAGGGGTTGAGATTTGTGATTAACGTAATTGCCATGACTGACGTTTACCGATTCATGGCTTGGCTTCAAGAACAGGAGGAACACCAATGAGTTTTTCATGGCGTTGGTTATTAGGCTTGGTGGCAATATTACTCTTCACAACGGGGATCGCTGGCGGGTATCAATTGAATACAACTAGCCCAAGTTTTATGTTGAGTTGCAGTTCTGAGTTATACAATCGCAATAATGAAACACAAGACAGCAATCATTATCTTTTGGTGGATTTATTATCAAAAGATGGCCAAGTACAAGTGCATTATCGCTATTTTAATATCGATGGCACCACTGCGGGCACTGTCTCTATGCAAGGCCAAGTAAATCATATTGATAATCAAAATCGGATTTATGATATTTCGGTGAATACTAAGCAAGAAAGCCCACTGGCTGAAGATCAGCAACCGCCAGAGCATTATCGTTATCTTTCCTACGTCAGTAACTTAAATTTAAGCCGAGACGGTATGCATAATCTGAGCTTACAAGTTCTTGAACAAGATGATGCCAAAGACTTTGCTGTAGTCTTGTTTCAGCCAAGTAATACCGTCTGTGGTTGCCGCTTAGTCAATTAGCCAACAATAAGCACTGTCGTTGCGACTCCCTAGTGGGTTAGTCATTACTTACCTGTAAACGCCGGCTTGGCAATAATTGTGTTGTCGAATAGCAGGATGAGACTTGAATATGGCGTTGTTAATGTCTTATTAACCGCAAATTGGGACACACCAAAAGATATATTCATTGAGCAAAGAGTTGGTATTGCCTACAATAGCACTAGATCTTATTACTACAGAGCATGACCATGAACGATACAACTTCACAACCCGCTTTACCTGATCGCTTATCTGTTAATCCACGCAGCCCACATCATGTTGAGGCGATTTTTCAATTTGATATTGGCATTAAGGTTAATGGCAAAGAACGTTTTGATGTTGAAGAATACTGTATCAGCGAAGGTTGGGTTAAAGTTCCAGCTGGTAAAGCATTAGACCGTCGTGGCCAACCTTTACTTATGACTGTTAAAGGTACTGTGGAAGCGTTCTACCGTTAAACACCTTGGTATAACTTGCTTAAAAAAGGCTTAGTGATAATCACTAAGCCTTTTTTGGTTTACTAGGGTGTGTCTATGTTGAGTGAAGCGATAAGTTCCCCCTGCCTACAGATGTTGTTCTGGAGGCGGTAACGAGAGTTGAGTGTCACTTAGTAATGATCATGTAGCTGGCGTAAACAAACTTTGCCGACCATAGCTCACATTTAAAAACAACATGACTTTTATTCATGTTGGATAGCTGTAAAATCCGCGCCTTGTTTAATCACTTATCTAATTCATCATGATCGACTTGGCTTTACTCCCTGTTTATTTAACCACTGTGGTCGCTTTATTGTTGATCCCTGGGCCTGACATGCTGCTGATTGCCAGTTCAAGTCTGAGTTATGGCCGAAAAGTTGGCGTATATGCAAGCTTTGGTAATGCGACTTCAGGGTTAATTTTAACCTTACTTGCGGCAATGGGTGTATCAGCATTAGTGGCGATGAACCCAATAGCGTTAGAAGTATTAAGAGTTCTGGGCGGCGCTTACTTATTAAAGATGGGGTGGGACTGCATGCGCAGCAGTGCAGCGGATGCACCTGAAATTGAGCAGCAAAATAACTTAGCCAAGTTACTTTATCGCCGCGCAGTTTTTAGTAACCTACTTAATCCAAAAGCGCTGATCTTCTTTGTGCTTTTTTTACCTCAGTTTGTGTCTACTCAGCTTACAGCCAGCTCTGGCGAACAAATGCTAGCACTGGGATTATTGCTTAATGTGATGGGGCTGTTGTTCAACTTACTGCTGGTGGCACTCGTTGGCAGCTTAGGTAAGCCATTACTTAAAAATGAAAAGTTCCGCACTTACCAAAACAAGTTTATGGGGTTAATATTTTTCGCGCTAGCGATTTGGCTGTTGGCTTCACAAGTGCAAAGCCTTAGCTAAACGATTTGGCTTTTCAGTTAGTCGCTCCCAAGTTAACTAGAGACCGAGTTAAATAGAGCTCAAGTTAAGTCAGTTGAGTCAATTCAAATAAAGCGCTTATTGCTGATAAGCCATCATAGAGGTTCAATAATAAAGCGAAATAAGGACTATCTTATTTCGCTTTATTTATGGGAAAGTCAGCAGCCAAGGTGATTTACGCCGCAACCTTGTTGTTAGAAATGTATTTCATTAGGTAATCGGCATCCTTGTATACACCGCCAAGCGTAGCTGAACCTCGGGTGTAAAGCCAAGGTAGGCCGATGAAATATAAGCCCTCAACATCATTGCTGACGCCGCGATAATTACTGGGGTAATTCATTTCATCAAATGAGATACCATCAATCCAAAAGAAATTAGGTTTAAAACCCGTAGCCCAGATAATGTTTTTAATCGTGCTGATGCTGCCTTTTTGAAACGTTATTGTCTCTTTTTCTGCTGATAAGGTTCGCCCCATGTGGATGACATTATCTTTAGCGAGTAGTGACTTAACATCTGTACCAATAACGGGCTGAACCCCTTTACTTAACCATTGGCCAATTTTACTGTAGCGATTAACCGATAAAAATCCGATTTTAGTAAACCACCACCATAAGGTTTTACCCAAAAAAGTTTGCGGTATTGCCTTAATTTGATCGGTACCTGAAAAATATGCCGTTCGGCCGGTATCTGCAATTTCCGATAAAATTTGCACACCAGAATCACCCGCACCAACAACTAAGCAATCACCGTCTTGAAGCTGTGAAGGATTTTTATAATTCTCGCTATGCAGTTGAGTTACCCCTTCAGCGATATCGACATGGCATGGTGGCGTATAGGGCGTGTGAAAAGGCCCCGTGGCAATAATCACTTGTTTGGCTTTATATTTTGTTGTGGCACTGGTGATTTCAAAAATCCCATTTACTTTAGTGACGGCAGTGATTTTTTGATTAAACTCGATAGGGATATTGTAGTGTTCTACATAGCTTTTCAAGTAGTCAGCGACTTCATATTTATTGGGGTAATAGCCCTTAGGGAAGGGGAATTTCATGCCGGGCAAATGGTTATATTCAGTGGGGGTAAACAGGGTTAACGAATCCCAACGTTTTAACCAAGGGGCACCAATACAATCATTAGCATCGAGAATCAGATAATCTTTATTTTGTTGGCTTAAATTGTAAGCCATAGATAGCCCAGATTGGCCAGCGCCAATGATGATAAATTCTTTCATGAAATCCAATCTACTGCGTTTTGATATTATTATGGGCGACATTCTAACAGAACCAGCCAGCGGTAATTGATTATTGGCTAAATCAATTGCCTAAGGCTGTGTAAACCTGTGCAGAAAGCCGGTGTTATTGGCATAAAAAAACACGGTATAAACCGTGTTTTTTTAATTGATATTGGCGTTATTTAAAAGCTGCAATTTCTTTTTTAACGGCATCAACAACGGCAAGTGGCGTGCTGATGTATTTTGAGTGGTCTATGAAAATCGCGTTGTCACCAACTGTCATCACTAACGCAGGAAAGTTTGCTGTGCCTAACATCTGCTGAATTTCTGCAATCGCTTCAAGTACACATTCAGCATCGACACTTAGCTCATCTCTAAATATTTTGTTTGATGGAGACAGCTTATATTCGGCGACAATGTCCATAAAATCATGTTTGGTATCCAGTGGATTACCTTCAATAAAATGGGCTCTTTGCAATGCATTAAGTACAGGTAATTGCTTGTCGGCTTGTTTGCTTTGCAGCCAGCCCATTAAGTTTGCTGTTTTGACAGAGTTTTTGGGACTATTCACATAACGAATGTGCTCACGACCAAATTTAAGGCCACTGGCTCTGGCTGCCGCTTCCATTTGCTCTTCGCCTGCACTGTCTTTGCCCATGTAATGTGCTGTGTGCAGCAGGTGTACCTTCATTTTTGGGTAGGCATCTTGTAAGGCATTCACTATCGGAGTGGTAGCATAGCTCCAAGGGCAGTGTGAGTCGTAGATAAAATAAAGCTCGGTGGTCATGAGTTACTTCTTAAATGAATGTTGATAGCAAGATCCTAAATAGTTTGAAGTCATTATTCAATCCTTGTCGTGTGTTACTTAGAACTTAACGACGTTAACCCTGCCTTAACCCACACTTCATTATGCTTATCCCAATATTAGTGGGAGAGCATCAATGACGTTTCGACATTCCATCATTGCAATCGTGTTAACAAGCCTCGTCGGCTGTGCTGCCAATGACAGTGCAAACTTTGCGACTCAAGCATCAGACAATCGTACTCAAACTATTGAAAAGTTGATTAAAACAGTCAATGAAAGTACGGGGAGTCATGCGGGTGTGCAACATACAACTAACGCCAATGTGTTATTGACTGATTTAGTCTGTGTACCCGCATTGAATACCTACCTTGAAGCGGCGTTAAACCATAGTCCAAGCTTACAGCAAAGCATCATTGCCCTTAAGATTGCTTATGCACAACAAGGGGTGACCTCTGCTAGTCGCTTGCCAAGCGTGAGTGCTGGATTTGATGCCCAAAACGCCGAAGACAGCGATGAATCTTATAGCGCTGATGTCACCGTCAGTTGGGAATTGGATATCTGGCAAAAGTTGGCTGATAGCTCTGCAGCAGCCACAAAAGATATTGCTGCGACTCAAGCCAGTTTAGATGCGGCTAAAAATCTGCTTGCAGCTAATATCATGCGAGGTTGGCTTGAGATCAGTGTTAACCAACAATTATTAGATATTGAACAGCGCCGTTTAGTCATCCTTGCGCAAAATGAAACCTTAGTGCTTGAACGTTACCAAGCTGGCCTAGGCTCATTAGAAGAGTTGGATAATGCTAAAACGAGTACAGCTTCAACTCGCGCTACAGTGGTTCAATACCAAGAGAATGTCACCCAAAGCAAGCGAAGCTTGATGTTACTCACTGGTCAGTGGCAGCCAGAAAGTGAGATGCCAGCGCTTGATGTTGTCAGTGAGTTTCCCCATGTCATTAACCCGCTAGATGCTGTGCCTGTGCAAAATATGGCAGGCCGCCCCGATTTACAGCAAGCCTTCTTTAATATTGAAGCTGAAGCCTTGCGCACTGACGCAGCTTATAAAGCAATGTTGCCTTCATTTAGCTTGTCGGCAAGTTTAACTGATATTGCTCAAACCCCAAGTGAAGCATTACTGACTAACCCACTTTGGAGTGTGTTAGGACAAATGTCGGCACCGTTATTTCAAGGTGGTGAACTTAAATCACAAGCTGAAATAGCGCAACTGACGACAGAGCAAAGCTTTTGGGCTTATCAAGAAACCCTGTTGACTGCGGTTAACGAAGTTGAGAATACGATTGGCCAAGAAAGCGCTTTAACCTTGCAGCAAAGCCATCTTGACGATGCGTTTTTAAGTGCACAGCGCAGCATCGTCAGTTACCAGCAGAAGTATCGCCAAGGTTTAGTCGACATATTGGATTTATTGACTGTTCAGCAACAGGCATTCGATATCGAAGCGCAATTAACTAACACCACTTATCAAAGATTATTAAACCGAATTGAATTAGGTCTAGCGCTAGGTTTAGGAGTATCAGCATGAAGCAAATCATTACCCGTAAATTAAAAAAGAATGCCTTAACGATTGCGATCACTTTAGCTGCTGCTGGTTCAATATTTGTCGTCGCGGCTTATAACGGCAGTCAAATGGGACCGGGACCTGGTGAGAAAGGGAAGGGACCAGCAGCATCGACTCAAGCGCACCAACCTGAGCGCCCTGAAGGTAAACCTGCTTCATCGTCAAATACCGCCTTGTTATCGCAAGTGGCGGTACAGCTGACGGCTGTGGAGTCTTATCAGGCGCAAGTCACCGGATATGGCGAAACCAAACCACGCTTTGAGCTGACCTATACCAGTGAAATCAGTGGTCGAATTACGTGGTTAGCTGACAGCTTTGAGTCTGGTCGAGTTGTCAAAAAAGGCGAACTGTTAGCAAGATTAGATGACACCAGCTTTCAGCAAGCTGTGTCACAAGCTAAAGCCGATGTCGCAACAGCAAGACTTGCACTTCTAGAAGAGCAACGTGAAGGCGAACAGGCAAGAAGTGAGTGGCAACGCTCAGGGTTAAGTGGAGAACCTAGTTCACCGTTAGTGCTTAGAGAGCCGCAACTGGCCAGCGCTGAAGCTGCGTTAGAGAATGCGCAAAAATCGTTAGAAAAAGCTGAGCGTGATCTTCACTATACAGAAATAAAAGCCCCGTTTGATGGGGTGATTGTCAGCCGTAATGTGCAATTAGGCAGCTTTATTAATGTCGGTGGTGAAGTCGCAATCTTGTATAGCGTTGACCGCATAGAGGTTGAGATCCCGTTATCCGAAAAGCAATGGGCTAACTTACCGCAAGCTGTAATGAATGCGGGTAATGGCACTAATGCTGCCACTGCTAATACTGATAGTGCGCAGCAATGGCATGCAACAATAAAAGCAACAGGCAGCGACACCACACAAGGGCAACAGTGGTCTGCCTATGTTGAACGTACTCATCAATATGTTGCCAAGGACACACGTCAACGTTCATTAGTGTTAGTGGTCGAGAAACCACTTGAGCAAGGTGCGCCGCTTTATCCTGGCACCTTTGTTGAAGCGACCATTGAAGGGATGACACTAGATTATCTATGGGAACTGCCTTCATCAGCTCGTTCACAGCAAGGAGAAATTTGGACGGTTGATGCCCAAGGGTTATTGCAAAAATCAACAGCACATACCTTGTTCGAGCGCCAGAATAAAATCTATGTCACCCCAACAGAAGAGGCTGAATTAGCCCAAGTGGTTAAGCGTCCACTAAGCAACTTTAAAGCGGGTATGAAAGTTGTACCAACAACTGAGGAGCTATAATGAGTCAGCATGTAAATGACAAAGCGCCATTGCCATCAGGCATTATTTCTTGGTTCGCTCAAAACTCAGTCGCGGCAAACTTATTAATGATGGGCGTGATCATTGTCGGCCTGTTTTCATTCAATGATATTCGCAAAGAAGCTTTTCCAAGCCTTGAACCAGATTTAGTAACAGTATCGGTCAGTTACGACAGTGGTGACCCTATTCGTGCTGAAGAAAGTATCGCAATGAAGATTGAAGAAGCGCTTGAAACCGTTTCGGGTGTTAAGCGTATTACTTCAACTTCTAATGCATCAGGCAGTAATGTTTCAATCGAAAAAGAAACTAACTATGACCTAGATACGTTACTAACTGACGTTAAAACCAAAGTTGATGCGATCAATAACTTACCAACCGATGCTGACAATCCGGTTATTGATAAAGCCCGTCGTCAAGAGCATGCCATATGGGTGCAACTATACGGTGATGCTGACCGCAAAACCCTACAAGATTTAGCAGAGCAGCTTAAATCAGATTTGTTAAGTCAAAGTGCTATTCGTGACTTATCGATTAGCGCCAAACTTGATCCAATGATTTCAGTTGAGGTGAATGAGGTCAAACTACAGGCATATGGCCTGACTTTGACCGATGTCTCTAATGCTATTAATGCTGAGTCATCAAGCAGTATCGTGACTAGTTTACGTAATGCCGATAAAACCGTGCGCCTAAAAGTGTCTGAGCAAGCTTATGAAGTTGAAGACTTTAAAAATATCTCAGTATTAACCTATGCCGATGGCAGTCATATTCTACTGTCTGACATTGCCGTGGTTACCGATACGTTTGAAGAAGATACATTCAGTTTATCTCGTTATAACCAACAAAACGCGATGGGTATTCAGGTCGTCATGGATGAATACAGTGATGTGGTTGATATCGTTGCACAAGCAAAACAGGTTATCGAAACATGGCGTAGCAGCAACCTATTACCTGAAAATGTTGAGATTGAAAGTTGGTATGACAAGAGTGATCTGATCACTGAACGACTATCGCTGTTAGCGAAAAATGCATTAAGTGGTATTGCATTAGTCTTTATCATTTTGGCGTTATTCTTAAATATCCGTGTCGCATTTTGGGTGGCAGCCAGCTTACCGTTTGTCTTCAGCGGCACGTTATTTTTTATGACGGACACCTTTGCTGGGTTTACCTTAAATGAAATGACCACCTTTGGTTTTATCATGGCCCTTGGGATCGTGGTTGATGATGCGGTAGTGATTGGTGAAAGTATCTATACCACACGTAAGCAACAAGGCGACTCAATCCGAAGCACTATTATCGGTACCCATAAAGTTGCCGCACCGACGATTTTTGGGGTACTCACAACGGTTGTGGCCTTTATGTCGATAGCCGCAATTGAAGGTAAGCTAGGGGAAATTTACGCACAGTTTGGCACGATTGTGACCATCTGTTTATTGCTGTCTTTGGTGGAATCTAAAT
Source organism: Shewanella sp. MMG014 (assembly GCF_018100775.1). Taxonomy (NCBI): domain Bacteria; kingdom Pseudomonadati; phylum Pseudomonadota; class Gammaproteobacteria; order Alteromonadales; family Shewanellaceae; genus Shewanella; species Shewanella sp. MMG014. Next base: position 55,603 of record NZ_JAGJDZ010000006.1, on the reverse strand, counting down.
TGATTTTGCCTGCCCATTTAGCGCATATGAATACACAGCGCAGTGATAAAAAAACGTTTTGGAATACGATTCAACAAGGCGCTGATAATAGCCTAGATTGGTTTAACAACCATGTTTATAAAAAGGTCATTAGCCAAGCCCTTAAGTTGCGTTATGCGGTGGTGATGGTATTTATCGCACTGTTTTTGTTAGTGATTGGTATGCCATTTACCGGTGGCGTTCGCGTGGCCTTTTTCCCTGAAATTGCAGGCGATACAGTGCGAGCTGAAATACGCATGGTTAACGACAGCAGCTACGGCCAAACTCAAACCAATTTGATGACACTGGAAGCCAATGCCATTGAGCTTGATAAAACCTTGCGTTTAGCCGCAGGCGAGACGGAGTTTTCAAGTGATTTTGGTGCTGATTCACACTCTGATATTAGCAGCATTCAGGTTACCGCTAGCGCCGATAAGTCAGGTTCGGTAATCATCGAATTAGACAGTGATGCCGCTTATACCGCGCGTGATTTTGCCAATGCATGGTCAGATATGTCAGTGCAAATGGAAGGGGTAAGTAAGCTTAAAGTATTGTCGATGCAGGAAATGGTCGATAACTTTAAAGTTGAGCTTAAAGCCAATGATGATGGCTTATTAACTGAAGCGGCCAATAAACTTAAGCAAAAACTGCAAACCATAGATGGCGTGAGTGGCATCGATGATAACCTTGATTTAGGTGAGCCGCAGTACCGTTTTGAGTTAACACCTCAAGGGCGCGCTTTAGGGATGGATACCGCTGACTTAGCCAAGCAAGTATTGCAAGCGTTTGGTGGTGATATTGTCCAGCGTTTTCAACGTGGTAAAGATGAAGTGAAAGTGCGAGTTCGTTACCCTGAGGAAAACCGTCAGACGTTTGCTGATGTCACGACGGCCAATGTCAGAACCGCTGATGGTACTGTTGTGCCGTTAATTTCGGTCGCCAACGTTTACTCTGATTATCAGCAGTCAGAAATCACCCGTATTGATAACCAGCGCGCGGTATACATTACCGCAGTAGTTGATAAAGAAGTGATTGCGTCTAATGAGTTGGTCACGCAATTGCAGCAAAGCATGGTGCCACAATTAAATGCTGACTACCCCACGGTAAAAATTGACTTTACAGGTGAAGCAGAGCAGCAAAAAGAGTCCACCGACTCAATGCAAGCGACCTTTGTATTGGCGCTAATATTAATTTTTGCGCTGTTGGCGATACCGCTTAAATCGTACGTGCAGCCAATGATCATTATGATAGCGATTCCATTTGGTATTGTGGGGGCGATTTTGGGGCACTGGTGGAATGATTTAACTATCAGTATCTTATCGCTAAATGGTATTTTGGCGTTAAGTGGCGTGGTGGTGAATGACAGTCTACTACTGGTATCGCGTTTTAATGAGTTAGTACGTGAGAAGTCGATGCCGATTGGCGATGCTATTGAGCAAGCTTGTACAGGACGTTTACGTGCTGTGTTACTGACCTCAATTACCACATTTGCAGGTCTTGCTCCGCTATTAAGTGAAACCTCAATGCAAGCGCAGTTCTTAATTCCTGCTGCAGCGGCATTAGGTTACGGTATCCTATTTGCTACAGTGATAACCTTAGTATTAACACCGTCGTTGCTGATGATTCAAGCCGATACTGAAAGCGGCATTAAAAGGTTAAAGCAACGTTTGTTTGGCTCAGCTAACACTTTGCAAACGCAATGATAGTAACGCATCGTTCGATTCAGTTAGACTGAGTATGTGATCTTATTGCTCAGTGAATGATGCTCGTTATGTGCAGCGTAACGGCTATTGAATACACAATTATTCGCGAGTGATAAAGCCTCGCACTGATATGGAATCTAAGAGGGAAAACAATGTCTGATCATTTGCAGTTACTTCTGGTTGAAGATGATATTGACCTAGCAACAGCGATTATTGATTACCTTGAACTGGAAGATATTCAGTGCGATCACGCAGCCAATGGCGCTGTCGGCGTTAATTTAATTGAAACCAATCAATACGATGTTGTGGTGTTGGATTTAAACCTGCCGAAAATGAATGGTCTTGAAGTGTGTGAACGTATACGCGCTCAAGGCATTGATGTACCAGTGCTAATGCTTACCGCCCGAGATACCTTAGATGATAAGTTAGTTGGCTTTTCAAAAGGGGCAGATGATTACCTCATTAAACCCTTTGCGATGGAAGAGTTAATTGTACGATCGCAAGTGCTATCACGCAGACGCAGCGGCGAGGTAAGGAAACTTATGGTAGCGGATTTAGCATTAGATCTGCACAGTAAAACGGCTACACGAAAACAGCAGCCGCTTAAATTGTCACCCACAGCGACTAAAATACTTGAGTGTTTATTACGAGAAAGTCCTAAAGTCGTTTCACGAGAAAAGCTCATGCAAAGTGTGTGGGGAGATGAGCAGCCAGACAGTAATAGTCTTAAAGTGCACATGTTTAACTTACGTAAAGCGGTGGATGGAAACTGCGAAGAAGCGCATAAGTTAATTCATACGATAACAGGTCAAGGCTTTGTTCTTAAAGTTGAATCTGAAAAGAGTGTGCCCACATCATGAAGATAAGACCCAGTATAAAAATATACTTTTTACTTGCCATGTTACTCACTGGCACTGTTATCGTTGTCGGCATGTCAGCTGTTGCGGTCAGTTATTTTTTTTCTGGGTTAGATGTTGCGATGACAAACTTTGTTCGCTCTCAAGCGAATGAAATAACATTAGAGGGCGACAAGCCCTTAACGATAGGGGAACTTACCGTCGCGACTCGTTGGGAGTCATTGCCCCAAGTGATCCAAGATAACATTGATGTTAATGACCTAGAGCCTAATCAGTTAACCAAAAAAATCGATGGGTTACCGATAATCGATCAACCCAAAAGAGCCTTGTTTGCAATGAAGGTAATATCTGGCGATACAGTGCGTTATGCCTCTGTCATGCTAGATAAGAAATACAAACAAAAGCGCAGTAATAAACCGCCGCAATTTATCTATATTTTACTTGTCGGACTGATTGCGATTATGTTGTTTTCATTAGTGCTTTTTTTAGTACTGCGCAAAGTCGCCAATCCCGTTGAACAGTTAAAAGAGTGGGCTAAATCGCTTGATAAAGACAAGCTAACTCAGCCTCGTCCTAATTTTCATTACAGTGAACTAAACACGTTAGCCGATATAGTACAGTCAAGTTTAAGCTCTGTGCAGGAAACCTTAGACAGAGAAAAACGCTTTTTAGGCTATGCAAGCCATGAGCTGCGCACTCCTATTGCCGTTTCTCGTACCAATGCTGAGCTATTACGTAAAATGATAACGAAGCAATTGCCCGCAGAAAAACAGCTGGCTGTGCTTGATAGAATAGAGCGAGCAGGGCTAACAATGACTGATTTAACTGAAACCTTATTGTGGTTAAACCGTCAAGAAGGCAAGTCATTACCGACCAGTGATGTGGCCGTTGGCACGTTAGTCGAAGCGATTACAGCAGAGTTACATTATCTTTTACAAAGTAAAACGGTAGAAGTCACTTTGAGTACAGACGATACTGAATTAACCATGTCTGAAGGCTTATATCGGATCGTTATTACTAACCTTATTCGTAACGCATTTCAGCATACTTTTAACGGCAAGGTGGTGATTGAGCAGTTAAACGATCACTTATCGATTACCAATTATAACCTTGACCCTGATGATCAAAATCAAGCGGATGATTTGGGCTTTGGATTAGGGTTAGAGTTAACTGAAAAATTAGTGAATCAATATGGATGGCATTATCAAGTGACAGAAGTCGAAGGCGGCCGCAAGGTTGAACTTAACTGTAAGTGATTGATAAAAAATGCCTGCCAGAGGGGAGCTGGCAGGCATAAGAAAGATATAGTGCTACAGCAACATAGGCACTATAACTTGCCCATTACGGACTGGGTCGAGTTATTGAAAACTTAACTCCCAAGCGTTTATTGTGCCAGTATCTCGTCGTGCACTATCAACCGCTTTTAGCGTCCAATCTCCAGATGACTCAACACCTGACATATCAACCATATAGGTGTTAACAATGTCGTTGGCACTGCCGCCACTGTTGTCATGCAATACAGCAACTTGACCAGTAGGGCTATATAGCTCGACTTTTAAATCACCGATGTAAGTATGACTAATATTGACGCTGACGGTGATTTCACCTGAGTCACCCGTGCGTGTTGCAGATAAGGTGCTACTAGCGCCTACACTGCTGTTATCAGGGATGTTATAGCTAGTATTGTTTGAGTAAGTTGCAGCGCCGCCGCCACTGCCACCGCCAGTCGAATCAGTGTAGTTAGCCACTAAGCTCACGCCACTAAATGCACTATAACCTCGCACCATGACATGGTATGTACCCGTTTGCGCTGAAGCGATAGGACAAGATTCAGCATTTCCGCCTTTCCAAGGACGACAGTCATAGCTGCTGGTGGTTGGTGCTGCGCCATATTGCACGTATAAATCAGCGTCACCGCTACCGCCGCTCATAGTAAAGCTTAAGTCTGTAGCACCTGCTGGTACATCAATTGTGTAAAATAACTCATCACCTGTCGCGCCACTTAAATTAGATTTAGCCACACCATTGACCAGCTCATTATCACCGACACCTGTGCCAGGATCTGTTGGTCCATTACAAGAAGCATCCAAATAAGCTTTAGCTGCTTGGGCATCAACCAAACCATAACCGGTTCGGTTATCACGACCTGCAACATCTAAGTCTTCAGCTGTTGCATTAAGCGCAGCACGTACTTGGGCCGCACTACATTCTGGGTGATGACTCCACACTAAAGTAGCGACACCTGATACATGTGGTGTGGCCATAGATGTACCATTGTAGTACTCGTAATCTTCATTATCGGTATTGCTGACAGTTGCAGTAGCGCCGATTTGATTTCGCAGTGCCAGACCTGTAGCGCGATCGACTGAGACAGACACAATAGGGGCTTCGTTATTACTGTCGACTAAAAATGGGTTTTGTAGTCCTGGTAAGGCGGTATTACTGTAGACAATTGACGCGCTAGCACCTGCGGCTTCACAAGCTTTAACAGCGTTAATATCAGGGTAACTTGTCCCTTGGTTGCCAATACGTTCAACTAAACAAATTTTATTGTTCATGTTGCCACAGTTAAAACTACTGCCGTTAACGGTACATTCTGCCAACTCACCCGTTGCAGAGCCGATAAAAGGAGTACTGACATGGTTTGAACCAGAAAGTACATAGCGGTTATGCGGCACAACGCCATTATCAAAATACGATTGACCGTTAATAGTAATATCGGCTAAACGACCTTCGCCTCGGGTCACCGTTGATAAAATTGCTTCACCGGGACCTGAGATTTCGACTTGCGCAGTGAACTGTGAAAATGCCGCATGGTCTTTATTGCTATCGACCGCCGCTACTGACATGACAGAGTCATAAGATGCTGGGTAGCTCAGAGTTGAATTACCATCATTACCTGCAGCTGCAATCAATAACACACCGTTATTTTCATGGGCAGCGAGCGCATTTCTCTCTGTGTTACTAGAGCCTGAACCACCTAAACTCATGGTGACAACATCAGCGTTGTTATTCACACAAGTATCGACAGCTGCGACTAGATCGGATGAGTAACCCCAACCAGAAGCATTAAACACTTTAATCACATGGATGTTCGCGTTTTGATTTGGCATAACACCAACAACACCTTCATTGTTAGCGATAGCTGCAATGGTACCTGCAACGTGAGTACCGTGGGCATTTCCAGCTCCTGGCTCATACCAATTGTTAGTGCCAGAGTTATTGGTGCCAGTGACATTGTTGGCATTTAAGTCGTTATGACCCAAGTCGTATCCAGAATCAATAATACAGATTGTACGATTGCCCGCTTGGCTATCACTGACAGCTGTCGCGCCGACATAAGTCTGACCCCAAGGAGTGCTTTCGCTTAATAATCGACGTGGTACATCTTCTTCAACGTAATCAACATCGGCACGATATCTCAGTGCTTGTAGGTTTTTACTATCGAGCTTAACGCTATAGCTATTGCTGCGCCCAATTCGCTTCATTTCTTTCGCTGAAACACTGTTCATGGCGCGAAAGTGAGAAAAGACTTCATTGCTTCTAGGTTCGTATTGGGCATCACTTATGGCATCGGAGGATGCAGATGTTGAAAAGCCAGCTGCTGCAGCATTGGCGTTTTTAAATTTAACGATATAACGCTTTGGTAGTGGGTTTTGTTGGTCGAGTTGAGGTGAATTACTATTCACATTTTGTGTAAAAACAGGTGCTGCGTTGATGCTGGCAGAGATCGAAAGTGCCAACACAGACAGTCCTAGCACTGTTGTGGCTTTATTTTTTGTCATAACTATCTTCCATGTTATTCAGAGTAAAAAATTGTTTATTATAATTTTTGCAGCGTAAAAAGCTGTTTTATCTCGCTGCGACGATCAATGTATCTTTAGTTGTTACAGTTGTAAAATAAATGTAAATGAAATTGCATAAAGGAGTCGTGCTCGATGAAATGAATTTTTGATGAATAAATATTCAAATTGAGATGAGGTTTATTGTTCTGTTTTGCGAAGTGTGTGATTTAATATTCAGTGATATGCAGTTTTTATTTGAAAAGGGGGAGTGGGTTTAGATATTGAGTTAAAATCAATAAACCAATCTAACTATATGATTTATTTGGTTTATATTTTTTGTACATTATTTTTGTAAATTATTTTTAAATTGGTCGTCGCAATAGCGTTATTTTGCTTAGGTAATCAAGAGGTCATTCAACTTTGGCGTAAATCGGTTTTGATCAATATCCGCTCCGGCAAATATATGGCAGAGCGGTGATGTTGAGTTAACGTGATGAAGCTAATACGAGTAAGAATTTACTCATCCAATGCTTCATTTGGATCGGGAGCGCGCATGCGATCCCACCAGTCATCATCAGCACTGATTTGTCCTAATTCATCTATCGCTGGGTAAGGAATACTCTTTCTTCGACAGGCTTTAGCGTAAACAGGGTGGCCTTGCTCAAATAACTTAGTTTGGCAATATTCATGGTCTAATTGCCTGTTATTATACAGTCCAGCCTCTTGGCGTTGACGCTGCGCCTCATACATGATCAAAGCACCAGCAACAGAGACATTCAGTGATTGCACCATGCCTACCATAGGAATAATGATATGTTGATCGGCGGAGTCAATTGCTTCTTGGCTAACACCATCTCGTTCGTTACCCAGTACAATTACCGTCGGTTTAGTGTAATCAATCTCACGAAAATCCACGGCAGTGTCTGAAAATGTCGTCGCTAATACCTGCATTCCCTGTGCTCTAAACTGCTGATACGCTTCTTGATAAGTTACATGCTTAATCGTGTTAACCCAGCGGTGACTGCCTGATGATGTATTACCCGACACCCATAATGAATCTTCTGGCATGACAGCATGAATTTGATGAATACCTACGCTATCGGCAGTGCGGACTGTAGCAGCGATATTATTGGTTTTATGAACCTTATCGAGACACACAGTGAGGTCGACTTGGCGGTTATCAAGCATTTCATTGATGCGGGCTAAACGTTCTGGCGTCATGGGGTTATTTCTACTTCTTTGAATAATAGGATGAATCGTTATCACGATTTTTTGCGCAGGGATTATAACGTTAAAACGGCGATAAACTCGACTGAAATGTGCTTTAAGCGAAGGATTGAGGCTCAAGGGTAATAATTGCAAGTTATGATAAATAGAAAACGAGCAAGGCTATAGGCGCTTGCTCGTTAATGATAATTGCTAATTGACTATTTTTCTTTCTCAATAATGACTTTTCTGTGTGGGAAAGGAATTTCGATTCCCGCTTCATCGAGGGCTTTTTTAACCTGCTCAGGGATCGAGTACAAGATGTCAAAGTAGTGTTCACCATGACAAAATGGTCTTACGAGAAAATCCACTGAACTGTTATTGAGGGTTTCAACTTCAACAAAAGGAGCTGGGTCTTGTAACACATGAGGATGAGCGGCAAGCACTGCATCAATTACTTTTCTGACTTCATCGGTATTCTCTTTGTAAGCCACGCCAAAATGCATATCAACACCACGAATATCATGGAAGGAATGATTAACAATTTGCGCGCCCCAAATTTGGCTGTTAGGAACAATAATATGTTGATTATCGAAGGTTTTAAGAATGGTTGTGAATAAATCAATTTCTTGAACATTACCGAATCGATCGGCTGCACTAATAAAGTCGCCCACTTTATAAGGGCGGAATAATAACAGCATAACGCCGGCAGCTAAGTTAGACAGCGTCCCTTGCAGTGCTAAGCCAACTGCTAAGCCTGCTGCACCTAATAAAGCAACAATGGATGCGGTTTGTACCCCAAAGCGGTTTAATACGGCAATGGCCACAAATGCAAGAATGACATACTTAGCGACACTGCCTAAAAAACGAAATAGGGTGTTGTCGAGTTTATCGTAGCTCTCACCAATTTTATTAATAATTGCGCTTGCTTTGTTAGCGACATATAGGCCAACGATGAGTATAAGCGCAGCGAGTAATACATTGATCCCGCCATCGATGATGATGGGCAAATATTGATTAATATCGATTTGACTCACATAGTCTTGCATTTAATGCCTCCTGCATAAAAGGGATACTTACCTTAGATTCAACAAATATGCTGTATTGGATTGAACATAACTGAGCTGCTAGTTAGGCAAGTTATTTCAAGCTAATGACTTGATATTATTGATATCAAATGAAGCTTAGCACAACCCTGTGCTATATGTGATGACAAGCGCTTTACGCTAATACTTTTGCTTTAGACAATCGGTAGAAATCATTGATTATGACTTTTAGACTTTTTTGAAAAACGAAACACCATGGCTGCAGTAGCTGATAGCATTAAGCTCATACTCACCACTAAAAATGCTTTATTTAAGGTTTCTTGATAGTCACTTAACAGGGGGTTATTCATTACCCATTGACCGATAAATAACAGGGTTGTGGTCCATATCAGTGCACTGGTAACGCTCATTAATACAGTGCGCTTAACGCCAAGCTTTCTGATCCCCATTAGCATTGGAGTGAGTACTCGCACAAAAGGTATAAACCGTGAAAAAAACAATGCGAGGAAGCCATACTTCTCGAGTAAATCAGATGCCCGCTGTAAGGTATTGTCTGGTAGTCCTTTCTCAATTTTGTTGACCATAGGGTGGTGTGACAGCCATCGTCCTTGCATATAGGCAATAAAGGAGCCTAGACCCGCAGCAACGGTCAGTAATGCGATGGCCAATTGCAGCTCAACAACACCTAAACCGACTAAGCCGCCAACAAATAGCACTAGACCATCACCGGGAAGGGGTAAGAATACAAAGCTTGATTCTAGAAATAAGATTAACGCTAATATCAACATTAAGTGATATATCGAAACAGTTTCCATTAAAGCATCAAAATCTTGATGCCAAATTGAAAGCAGTACATCAAACATTAACTATCCTTAAATTATATTTAAGCCAAGCAAATAAATAGTGAAGACATTGGCATATTAGGGAAAATATTAATTGTCTAGGGTATCACTCAATATCGTTTTTTTTATATTAAATAACGGTCATCTTTATACTGCGTAACCATTAACGAATGTGTCACTTTGTTATTCTTTACTGATACTAAATTAGGTTCTTTTATTATATTTTTTGCTAAATTTGCTGTTAATAATATAAGCTGAAATGATAATTAATTTATATTTAAGGTTAAATTAAGCTTAGTGATCTAGTAATTTTATTTTCTGAAAATAATGCAAGTTAGATAGGTTGTTTAACTTGATCTTGATTATATTTAAATGATTTTTGTGAGGTGAAAATGTGCTAACTGTTACCCATTTAAGATTCGAGTGAATTTTAATTAAATTATTTTCAATTAGTTTAAGTTATTGTTTTTGATGGTTTTTATTTTTGGTCTTGTTTGATTTTCTGCTTCAGCTAAACGTTATTGCTGTTTTTTTACCTTAATAGGTTGAAAGTTAGGCACGGCCATTTTGAATTTATCAGCAAACTTTACCCCTAAAGGGGTATCTCTTTTAGAGGTAAAAATTTGAACTGAGACAAGTAAATAGCGTTGGTTTGTAGGGAGTCACATTAATATAGCAAAGCCCTGTTTCACCTAGCTCATTATGATAATAATTGTTTTAAATATTTTAGATTTTAAGTTTTAAAAAATCTCCAAGAGCACTAATTGCTTTAACGAGAGTATTTAAAATGTGTTTGGTAATTGTAGGGGATAACAATGCCAGCATAAATATAATAATCCTAATGAGGAATGATGATGAAATTAAGAAAACTAGCTGTTGCAGTAATGCTTACTACCGCATTTACTGGCTATAGTGTTGCTGGCGAAGTTGATTTATATAAAAGTGAAAACTGGCAAAACACTTTCCCAGAGCAATATAAAACTTGGGCTGAAACAGAAGAAAGCACGCCAGCATCTGGCAAACTTGATGACTTACTTGCCAGTAATCCAAATCTCGTGAGTGCTTGGGCTGGGTATGGTTTCGCTAAAGACTACAACCGTGCACGTGGTCATCACTTTGCGCTAACAGATATCATTAAAACCTTACGTGTAGGCCATCCAATGGTCGGCCATGATGGAAAAATGGTCGGTGAAGCAATGGCTGCAAGTTGTTGGTCATGTAAAACCCCTGATGTAGCACGCATGTATGATGAAGTAGGTGAAGGCAAGTTTTCAGACAATGCATGGTCTACTTGGGGCCACGAAATGTCGAACACCATTGGTTGTGCGGATTGTCATGAATTAGGTAAAGAAGACTTACGTCTTAGCCGTCCTTATACTGACCGTGCAATGAAATCCATTGGTAAAGAGTTTTCTAAGCAAGATGCAACAATGCAAGCAAGCCAAACTTGTGCCCAGTGTCATGTTGAGTACTACTTCGATGGTACTGATGAAAAGAAAGTGAAATACCCAATGGATTACTGGGTGCCAGGTGAGAAAACAGACTACAAACAGTTTGTTGGTTACACAGGTACAGACGGTTTATATGAAGGTTTTGCTGCTGAAGCGCAACTCGCTTACTTTGATAACCGTGGCTTTAAAGATTGGACTAACGCCGTATCAGGTGCCCCAATGCTTAAAGCGCAACATCCAGAATATGAAAACATGATGGATCGAACCGAACACGCTATGGATAACCATTTAGAGTTTGGTTGTACGACGTGTCATATGCCGAAAGCAACAAACGACAAAGGGGCTAAATACTCGAACCATAAAGTGACATTTGAAGCTGATACATTACCGAAAAGCTGTATCGGCTGTCATGATGGTGCTGACTTCAAAGAAATCTTTGCTGAGCGTAAAGCTGAAATCAATAAGTTACGTTTTGAAGCTGACGGTACCGACCCTCGTTTGACTGAAGTTCACTTCAAAGCACAAGCTATTTGGGCTGCCAATGGTGTTGAAGGTTTAGAAGCGAATAAAGGTATTGCTGAAGCTAAAGCGAACTATGAAGCTGCGCTAAAAGCGAAAACACCACTAGCAGGTGAAATGAATAGCTTACTGATTAAAGTCAGAAATGCGCAATGGTTCTGGGATAGCGCAACAGCCTCTCATGGTATCCATGCTCATAACCCTGAAGAAGCAATTCGCCTACTTGAGAAGTCTAATGCCATCCTAGATGCAGCATTAACTGAAGCAAATGCGTTATTGAAGAAGTATGCGCCTGAGTACAAGTACGATGCGACTAAATACGACACTAAAGAGAAGGTTCAACCTCTTGTCGGTTTAGACTTAGAAGCAATGAAAGCGTCAAAAGCATTGTTCCTAGAAAAACGCGTTGAGAAAGAATGGCCAGCTGAACTTAAGTAATTAAGTTTAGGCAGTGTGATTTGAATACATAGACACTCCACTATCACCGTTCAAATCAAATACTGTTACAGCCTAATGCCAGTCGATGTAAATTGACTGGCATTTTTTTATCTTCAAAAACACGATTCTATTATCTTTAAAAGTTTAGACATGTCGCTAAACTCACACAAATTGAAAGCATCTCAACCCATTCCCAAGTATTATCTTTGAAAGTGATGAAAGGTAAATAATTGACTGACGAAGGATTAACATGAGCGAGTTTGAAAAAATGACATCGGGTCAGGCATTTAATGGTGGCGATAGAGAATTAAATGCCATGCGTGATGATGCAACCTTGATGTTAGTAGAGCTTAATCAGACCGTTGATGACGCAAGTCGTCTTGGGCTATTTAAGCGCTTATTTGCTCACTTTGGTGAAGGCAGTGTCATTCGTTCACCTTTTTCATGTGAGTTTGGTAAAACGATTTCAATAGGTGATAACAGCTTTATTAATCTTAATGTCACCATGCTTGATGGCAGTTTTATCACGCTAGGGAATAATGTCCTTGTGGGGCCGAATACTCAGTTTTACTCGGCAAGCCATGATTTAGATTATCGTCAGCGCCAGCAATGGCAGACCCATTGTTTGCCTATTGTGGTTGAAGATGATGTATGGATTGGTGGTAATGCAATTATCAATCAAGGGGTGACCATTGGCGCTCGCTCAGTGATTGCTGCAAACTCTGTGGTGACAAAAGATGTGCCTGCAGATTGCCTCTACGGTGGCACCCCTGCTAAGTTAATTCGACATTTATCTGAAAATAACACCTAAGAATAAAATCTAAATCCTATGCATAAAGACCCTATCACTATTTCACTACCTTCGCTTATTCATCGCATCGGCAGAGAGAGTGTTAATCAAGCAAAAGTGATAGCTGTTGAGCATCATTGTGAGCTTAAGCGCGTGCGCCGTTCAAGAAACTGGGCTCTAGTAGGAGAGGCGATTAAGGTTCAATCATTTAATAGTCAACTTAACTCAGTAAGCCAAGAATCCTTTGCCTACCTAAGTAAGAAAATATCAGCGGCGTTAATTGTGCATGCCGATAAACTGGAACCTTTAGAAGCTAAACTGATCCGATTAATCACCGAAACCCCTAGTATTACGCTTGCAGAGCTTATCCAGCAAACACAATGTACCGAAGTGCAAGCTAGAACTGCCAGATTTGAAGCGGATACTTGGTAACTGCGCAAAACGTTTTGACAGCTTTTTTCATTGTTAATTCGACTTGCTCTATGGTCTGCTATAGCAATCTTCTATTAATTTTTATCAAACAATAACCACCTTCTTGTGATTCCCCTCTACACTTATAAAACTGAAGTTTAACCTAGCTTTGAGCCTTGCTAGTACCTTGCTTAATGTTCAAATAAAAGAGAGTCGTTATGCGGTATTTTTCTGTTGTTATTATTTTGATGCTACTTATGGCAAGCTCAAATATTCAGGCACGCTTTAATCCTTGGGAGCATACTAAAACACCTTTTGAAGGGCCCGCTGCAGCTATTGGCGAGTATGCAAATGGCTGTTTATCTGGCGCAGAAGCTTTGCCCTTATCAGGCAAAGGGTTTCAATTGATTAGGCCGCAAAGAGATCGATATTATGGTCATCCGAATTTGGTGAACTTTGTGCAGCAATATGCTGTGCAATTGCAAGGTGAAGGGATTGAGCAAATTCTAGTGGGGGATATGTCGATGCCCCGTGGTGGCCAGTTTGATTATGGCCATAACAGTCATCAGATTGGTTTAGATGTTGATATCTGGTTGAGACTAACTGAGAAGCCGCTTAGTAAAGCTGAGCTTAAATCGCCGCGTGCGCTGACAGTGGTAGATAACCAAGAGTTCGCAATCGATACCGCTGCTTGGAGCCCACAACATAAACTGATGATAAAAGTTGCAGCTCAAGATCCACAAGTTGCACGAATATTTGTTAATGGTGCAATCAAACAGCAGCTGTGTAATGAGCGCACACAAGCTGATGATGCTTGGCTTAATAAAGTCCGCCCTTGGTGGGGGCATAGTGCACATATGCATGTTCGCCTTAACTGCCCCAAAGATAATCCAGACTGTAAGGCGCAAAAGCCGATAAACCCAGGTCATGGGTGTGAAGACATCGCTTGGTGGAAACAACAATTTTACACCGCTAAATCAGCGCCTAAAAAGAAGCTTGATAAACCTACACCACGCAAACCCAAACCACTACAAGTTAAACCCCAGCAGTGTGAACCATTAACATGGGCAGCACCGTAATAAAGAGGCTTAGCAATGTATGATGGCGCGTTATGCCTTGTTGGCCATTTGAACAAGTCAACGTCGTAGTGCTTCGCCCCTCTTTTGTTAAGTGTACGTCGAAGAGTGACCCAGCTTCCCCCTTTTTGTATCAGCCATGTCGCTTCGGATTTTCACTCTTTATTGATAGAACCGCGAAAGTGACAACACTCGAAATAGACAAGACTAAATAGACAAGACGAAATGAACAAGATGGCGAAAGAGTTCCAGTGAGGGTGTATTTAGCTTTGCTCTTCGTTTGCTGTGCTAATTCTGTTTTTGCCTCAATCAGTTTCTACTTCAATCTGTGAAAGCGTTGCTATTCACTCCTGCGATGATGCTTGGTTTATTGCCGAACAAAAGCAAAGTCGGCTAAAACAAAGTCGGCTAAAACAAAGTCGGCTAAAACAAAGTCGGCTAAAACAAAGTCGACAAAAACAAAGTCGACAAAAACAAAGTCGGCTAAAACAAAGTCAGCTAAAACAAAGTCGGCTAAAACAAAGTCGGCTAAAACAAAGTCGGCTAAAACAAAGTCGGCTAAAACAAAGTCGACACAAGCAAAGTCGATAGTACATGGACGGTTATCTATTTTGTCGATAAAATACACTCTCGCGGCTGCACATAAATTTCAGTCAACGATAGAGAAACCATAATGATTGTAGAAAATGTGCTTCCCGAAAATTACGCAGAAATGCTTAATGTTTGGGAAAACTCAGTCCGAGCTACGCATGACTTCATAACAGAAGCAGACATTGAATTTTTTAAACCTATTATCATTGAGCAGGCTTTTCCTGCAGTCACGTTAAGATGTGTTAAAAATGAAACGGGCTCAATACAAGGTTTTGTGGGTATCCACGACTCAAAGATTGAAATGCTTTTCATCTTAAACGAGGCAAGAGGGCAAGGCGTTGGTAAAGTGCTACTGCAATACGCACTAGAGCAGTTAGGTGCATCCAAGGTCGATGTTAATGAACAAAACCCACTGGCAGTAGGCTTCTACGAGCATATGGGGTTTAAAGTCGTTTCGCGATCGCCACTCGATGATATGGGAAAACCTTTTCCAATTCTGCATATGACACTTTAAAGCTCGGTTTGTTGTAACCAAATTTGTAAGAAGAAACGCCCAAAGCTGATAATCACTTTGAGCGTCTCAGTATGTATAGGAAAGGTCTATAGCTATCTCTAAGCTATGACTTATTGAATACCCATACAGCATGAGGATTATGACTTTCCCTGAATCTTTATAATCGATTTTGCAGCATCAAGTACAGTTTCTGAAAATGGACGAGGACTCCAGTCAAATAGCTCTCGTGCTTTACTGTTGTCGGCACCGATATTCATATCCAGTAAACCCACCATACCTTTTGCTTCACTATCAAATAGAGACATAAAACGTATTAATAGGTTTGGCGCGATGCGTGTGCTTGGGCCTTTGTAGCCATGTTCTTTGAGTATTTTTGCAATCTCTTTAAGGTGAATTGGCTCTGAACGAGAAGCCACAATGCGCTGACCTGCAGCCTTAGCGTGAGTCATCGCTTGTACGTGGACGCTTGCCACATCTCGAACGTCGACCATTGGAATTGCCACATTGGCGAGCATTGGAATTTTTCCACGTAGCATCTGATCAATCATTGTCATTGATTGCCCAGTAATATCGTCACCCAATGCAGGACCAAACACACCTCCGGGGTTGACCGTCACAAGCTCCATAGCAGAATCTTGTTTTTCCATAAATTGCCATGCCGCTTGCTCTGCTAGCGTTTTGCTTTTTGCGTAGGTGCCAATGTCTCTAGAGTTGGTATTAGCCCAATCATTGGGTCCGATTGTGCCAGTCTTCATTGTTGCCATCATCGTCATCGTAGAGCTTGTTAATACCACTCTTTTTACGCCTGCCTTTTTCGCAGCACGTAATGCGCGAAGTGAACCATCGACAGCAGGCTTGATCATCTCATCTTCATGTTTTGGCTCAGCTGCTGCATATGGCGAAGCAACGTGCATAACATAGTCACACCCCTCTGCGGCGTTATCCCACCCTTTATCTGACGTAAGGTCTAGTTCAATGAATGACAATTCACTTACATCTGCAGATGCTTTCTCTAACGTATTTTTAATGCTCTGTGCTTTTTTTAAATTACGAATAGAGCCACGGACGTGAAAACCCTTATCTAAAAGTTGTTTTGCAATGTGAAGACCAATAAAGCCCGATATACCAGTAAGTAAGACGATTTGTTTTGCCATAGTAGATGCCTTTGAAGTTTCTTGCGTAATTAAGTACTGGGTGGTATCTTAATTGCGAAGTATTAAACTGTCAACAATAAAATACCACTCGGTACTAAAATATGAATGAAGAAAAAAAAGCATCACGTGGTCGTCCTAAAAAGTTCGACCGTGATCATGTGCTAGATATCGCACAACAAAATTATTGGAAACTCGGTATCAATCAGGTATCGATAAATGAATTGTGCAAACTGGCAGGCGTATCAAAGCCTGGTATTTATCGCGAGTTTGGTGACGAAGATGGTTTGATGCATGCTGTGCTAGAGCGTTACGACAAGACAATACTCGGCCCAATGCTCAGTTTTTTGAGTTTAGACGCCCCATTCAACGACACCCTACAAAATCTAGCATTCCACAGCACGAGTGAGGATGAAACCTCTGAAATGCCCAAAGGGTGCCTGTTTGCGAATATGAAAGAATCGCGCTTGAGTCTAGGAGAATCAACGATCGAACAAATTGATAAAACCTATGAAAATGTCGTCATGGCGTTCGAGCAGTGGGTTGATGCGGCAAAAGAGAAAGGTGAGTTCAAAACGATTGATATGGATAGCCGATTTGCTGCTATCTATATTTATGCCCAAATCAGCTTTGCTCAATTACAGATGATGAAGGGCGAAACCAGTGACGATGTTAGGGCAATATTGCAGGTTGCTCTCTCCGTTCTTAGATAGCAAACCAATAACCTCATAAATGTTTAGCTCCTTACGATGCCCATTTATTGATGAGCATCTTGGAGTTAAACAAATTAGCCATTCAACAATACTGCAATTTCTTCACGTTTATTTTTGATAAAGTGGATGAACGCCTTAGATTTTGAAGGCAAATGTTGTTTGTCGGTGTATACCAGATATAGCTCTCTACCTCGCGGGATCCATTCCTCACACAAGCTTATTAGTCTTCCTTCGTCGATATACTGTTGAACTAATCCAGTCGGCAGATACGCCGCTCCTGCACCTTGCAAGGCCATTTGAACGGATATGATAAGATCATCCGATAGTAAGCTGTGATCCATATTAAGATCGATAGACTCTCCCTGAAACATGAAGCGCCAAGGCAATATCAAACCATCATTGTGGTTTAGAATGCAGGGCCACTTTAACAAGTCTTCAGGTCTACTGATTGGAGGATGTTTCTCTACGAGCTGTTTATGGGCAACAAGTGAATAGTGTAATAGTGATATGGGGATCGCAATGAGTGATGAATCATTCAGTGGTCCGAGGCGAAGGGCGAAATCGGCTCGTTCTGCCGTTAAGTCTTTGGTTCGACTTGAGGAGTCAAACTCTAGTTTGATACTTGAGTATTTGTTTAAAAACTCCGAAAACAGCGGAG
Organism: Shewanella sp. MMG014; assembly: GCF_018100775.1. Classification (NCBI taxonomy): domain Bacteria; kingdom Pseudomonadati; phylum Pseudomonadota; class Gammaproteobacteria; order Alteromonadales; family Shewanellaceae; genus Shewanella; species Shewanella sp. MMG014. The sequence goes on along the minus strand of NZ_JAGJDZ010000006.1, from coordinate 37,834 downwards.
CAAGAAGAGAAAACACCGTTGCAGGTGCAGAAATATGTAAAGTGCCTACAGGATTCGCTTTGTGAAATGTCGCTTCATCTTTCAATTCGCGCACAGTATCAACCACTAATTTTGCCCTTGGCAATAAGCGCTCGCCAACCTCACTAAGAGATAGCGATCTGGTGGTGCGATTAAATAATCGAACACCTAGCTCTGTTTCAAGTAGTTGAATCTTCCGACTGATGGTTGTTGTAGGTAGGTTAAGTGAACGTGCAGCTTCTGCAAAACTGCCAAGACGCGCCACCTCAATAAAAGCAACTAACTCACTGCTGTATTTCATTCTGTTCTCCCGATGATTGAGAGTGATTTATTAACCCAATTTTCGGGATTATGTTGCCCATTAATCAGCGTACTAAAATTTATCGGTTCAATCTATAGTTGTTTTGTTCACGAGCTGTCGGGCTCGTTATTTCGTTATAAACCACAGGATAATTCACAATGACAATCTTAGTTATGGGCGCAACAGGCAATACAGGTTCAGCCATTGTTAATCAATTGAAAGAAAAGCAAGCAGACTTTAGTGCTATGGCGGCAACATATGAAGAGGCGTCAAGACTTAATTTAGAAAAAGAACGTATTCGCATTGGAAACTTCAATGATGTCTCTTCACTGATTTCCGCGTTTAAAAATATCCAAAGAATTTATTTGTTAACGCCTATTCATCCTATGGCAACAACTTGGGTGAAAAATGTCATTCAGGCTGCAAAAGAAGCTGGCGTAAAACACATTGTTAAGCAGTCGGGCCTGAAAGCAAGTTTAGATGCAACTTCAGAAGTGATCAGAGAGCACGCGTATACAGACAACCTGATCAAAAAATCGGGTTTAGATTATACGTTAATTCAGCCTAATACTTTTTTTCAGAACTTCTACGCTAACCTTCCAAGCATAAACGCAGAGGGTCGTTTTTACTCTTCACTTGGTGACACGGCACTCAGTCTCGTAGATATCAACGATGTTGCAGCGGTTGCTGTTGCAGCGTTAACAGAAAGTGGGCATGAAGGAAAAACGCACCATATTACAGGCTCTGAAGCGCTGACTTCATCTGAGCACGCTAAATTACTGAGTGCTGCAAGTGGTAAAGAGATTACTTACATTGATATCCCAGAAGTTGCACTTGTCGGTGCATTAAAAGAGGCAGGTTTAGGTGACTGGTTGTCGGACAAATTAGGGGAAATGATCACCTGGTTCACTCAAGGTGACTATGCCCTGACTACTAACACCGTTGAAGAAGTGACAGGTCGTAAGTCTCGTACATTCGCTGATTTTGCTCAAGAGCTTTCTCACTCTATTGAAGTTGTCAAACATGACTAAATCACCACCAAGTGAGCTGCTTTTCATATCTGTAGTTATTTACTAGTTGCCAAATTCCTATTTTCCGAAACTCACTTTTGTCCAAAAGTGAGTTTGGAAATGATCAAATCTTATGATCAAATCTTATGATCAAACATTAATATCAAACATTAATATCAAACATTAATATCAAACATCTCATTCATGCTCAGATAAACGATTAATCCATTGCGTTGTTAGCGTTCATGAGGGCGGGAATTTTTTATCATGATCGTGTCTATCAATTTACAACTTGGCTTTTGGGACACTAGATCGATAGCTAATCGTAACCGCTAATATTTACCCTACTTTCGCAATCCATGCCCCAAGTCTCTATTAAACTCATCTTTCGGGTATCTAATACACAGTAGAGTCTGTATACTGCCGCGCTGCTTTTAAGCTCACTTTTTCTACTATTTACCCCGAGGGTTACCACTATCATTAGTACAAACAACATCACCATGCAGTTTGGCGCAGAGCCATTGTTTGAAAATATCTCCGCTAAATTTGGCCACGGTAACCGTTATGGTCTAATTGGTGCTAATGGTTGTGGTAAATCAACATTCATGAAAATCCTTAGCGGCGCGTTAGCACCGAGTTCTGGTAATGTCTCGATTACTCCCGGTTTGAAAGTCGGTACATTGAGCCAAGATCAGTTCGCATTCGAGCAATACAGTGTGGTTGATACTGTGATCATGGGTGATGCAAAACTATGGGAAGTGAAGCAAGAGCGTGACCGTATTTACTCGTTACCAGAAATGAGTGAAGAAGACGGCATGAAAGTCGCTGAACTTGAAAGTGAATTTGCTGAAATGGATGGCTACAGCGCAGAATCTCGTGCCGGTGAAATCCTATTAGAAGCAGGTATTGAAGAACATTATCATTTTGGTTTAATGCAACAAGTTGCACCGGGCTGGAAACTGCGGGTTTTACTGGCACAGGCGCTATTTTCAAACCCAGATATTTTGTTACTTGATGAACCGACCAACAACTTGGATATTCATACTATTTCTTGGTTGGCAGGTGAACTTAATCAACGTAAGTGCACCATGATTATCATTTCACATGATAGACATTTCTTGAACTCCGTTTGTACTCACATGGCCGATATTGATTACGGTGAGCTGCGAATTTATCCTGGTAACTACGAATACTTCCTTGAAGCTTCTGGGTTAATTCAAGAACAATTATTAGCAGGTAATGCTAAAAAGAGTGCCGAAATGGCAGAGCTGCAAGACTTCGTTAATCGTTTCGGCGCCAATGCCTCGAAAGCAAAACAAGCAAGCTCTCGTGCTAAAAAACTTGAGAAAATCAGTTTAGATGAAGTGAAGTCATCGAGCCGTATGACGCCATCACTGCGATTTGATGAAAGTAAAAAAATGCATCGTCAGGCATTAGTGCTTGAAGAATTAGGTCATGGCTTTGACGGTGAAAGCTTATTTGCAGGTGGCGATTTAATATTAGAAGCGGGCGCAAAGCTTGCGGTTATTGGCGAAAACGGTGTTGGTAAAACCACCTTACTGCGTTGTTTAGTCAACGAATTAGCGAATAACCATGGCACCATCAAATGGTCTGAAAACGCTGCGATTGGTTACTGCCCACAGGATAGCAGCAAAGACTTTGATAATGACTTGTCTTTGTTTGATTGGATGTCGCAATGGCGAACGCCAAAGCATAACGATTTAATGGTGCGTGGCATGCTAGGGCGTTTGTTATTCACTGAAGATGATGCGAACAAGAAAGCCCGTAATTGCTCAGGTGGTGAAAAGAATCGCTTGTTATACGGCAAGTTAATGATGCAAGACGTTAACGTATTAGTCATGGATGAACCGACCAACCACATGGATATGGAAGCGATTGAAGCGTTAAATAACGCCCTTAAATTATTTGAAGGTACGTTGATTTTTGTTAGCCATGACCGCGAGTTCGTATCGTCATTGGCAACGCATATCATTGATGTGAAAGACAAGCAGTTAGTGAGCTTCCACGGTACGTTTGATGAATACTTAGCAACCCAGGCAGAAGCTGCCAGTAAAGCGGCATAGTGCCTCAAATACAGTTTAACTGAACGGGTAAAAGTAATGCCGCTAACCTCAATGACGTTAGCGGCATTTTTGTAGGTGCATAATAGTAGTCTTTTAGCTTATTAATGACCAATACTGCCTAAATGTTGTATTAACATCATTTTTATTTCTGTTGGCGTTTCGCTATGCCAAAAACCACCAACATATGCCCAAAGTGGGATCATAAATAGCAATGACAGCAGTAATATTGTTAAGCCTCTGGCAGACATTTTAGTTCCCCAACGAGTGCTAAAATGCAGCGCCTCTTGTTTAGGGCAAGCTGAGATGCACTTCATGCAAGCTTGGCATTCGTCGCTACGAATTGTCGTTTGAGTGTGAACGATAATGTTAGCTGGACAAGCGCGAGTACATTTATCGCACTTCATCCCTTTGCCTTCAATTAAACATTGCTCAGTGGTGCGGCGTATTTTGAACGGACTTAAAAAACTGAGTAGCCCTAAAAATGCACCATAAGGGCAAATATATCGGCAAAATCCTTGTTTCTTCCAAGCGGCAATACCAAGAATAATACTGAAACAGATAAGGCTTATGATAGTCGGTTTTAAGAAAAACAGCGCCATCTTTAAGTCCGCGACTTTGTGATAATAACCATCAAGATAATGAGGAATACTGGCAAGCGGCATAGTGAAGACTAATAAAATCAGCGCTGCCATTAGCAAGTATTTAAGCATGCGCAATATCCAGTCTAACCAAGCTGGTGGAGCAAACTCTTGTTTGATGAACTTCTTTCTAAGGGCGTAAAGGTAATCGCCAGCTAATCCAAGTGGGCATGCCCAGCCACAAAAGGCGCGCTTACATAATAAGCCTGTGAGTAAAACCACCACTAACATGACGGCAGCAGAAGGGTGGTTTTTATCCCATAACCCCAGCCCTAAAATGGCTTTAAGTTCTATTCCGCCTGCAATCGGTAAAAAGGCATCGCCAATATCTGGACGAACCAATATGGGTTCGACTCCTGCTTTAAGCATGGCGGAATTGATGGCAAATTGTACCCCAACAAGCAGCATAGATAACGCCAGTAAGTGCCTTATCATTTCTCGTAATTGGTTGGCTTTGTTATTGCCTCTTGAGCTTTCGCCAGCAGCGCCGCCTTGGGCCAGTGCAGGTTGAAACTTATTTAACATTGTCACCGCAACCAGAGCCACGACTAGGCCGACAAATAACGGCCAATGGAGAGTCATTAACAGGGCAGAGCCAAGTAATACAGCGCTAATAGCCGCGCCCCATTTTTGTTTACTCCAGTAAAGTAAACTGATGCTATAGACTAGCGCTAGCATTAAGGTGATTGATTCGATAGTACTCATAAGATGACTTATTTATTGTGTAAGTGCTTATGAGAGCCAAGCTCGCTAATCTAAGTTCGTTATCCCATTTCAGATTGTGAATGAGTTCGTAAATTTAATATAAAAATCATAAATAAAATGCGCAATATCACTAACCTGAAATTAACATTATTAACAGGGGTGGTATTTTCAAATTGATTTGATAGGAGGGGAGGAACTTAGCTAAATAGGCTGACCGTATAGTGAAGCCCAATGTTCAGTATTCTTGGGCTTTAGTGATTGTTTTAGTGATTGCTTTCGTTGAGTTTATGGTTGCCAAAGCGAGTGAGTAAGTTGTTTCACTCGCTGGTAGATACGGTTTGCATTCAGGTTTCTCTTAACAATCTTCATTGGCATCAATCTTCATTCGCATCAATAATGCGCTGCAATCTTTCTTGCTCTTCTTCCCGTGCTGCGTTGATTTCTTCAAGCACAGAGTCAACATCAGCGATGTGTTCGCTTTCTGCAAATTCACCTGTAAGTTCAGTGTCTGGCGTTAGTTCTCCTGCTTCAAATAGTGCCCACATTTCTTTGGCATATTGGGTGTTAGCAAGCTCTGGGGCAAACTGGCTGTAGTAGTTTGTCATGTTGTTTACATCACGGGCGAACATCCACACTGCATTATTGTTGGCTGCGGCATCAACCGCTTGTGGCAAGTCGATAATCACCGGGCCTTTGTCATCAACCAGTACGTTAAACTCTGATAAGTCTCCGTGAATAAGCCCAGCACATAACATTAATTTAGCGTATTCAATCATACTGGCGTGATCGCGTATGGCATCTTCTTTTGAAAAGACAACATCATTAAGTCGAGGGGCGACACCCCCCTCACTGTCAGTGACGAGCTCCATTAGTAACACACCAGAAAAACAACCATAAGGCTCAGGCACGCGAACACCCGCAGCGGCTAATTTATATAGCGCATCAACTTCGGCGTTTTGCCAAGCTTCTTCTTGCTGATCTCGGCCGAACTTAGAGCCTTTCTCCATCGCTCGGGCGCGACGGCTATTACGAACTTTTCGTCCCTCTTGGTATTGAACGGCTTGTTTAAAGCTGCGCTTATCAACATCTTTATAGACTTTGGCGCAGCGAATATCATCGCCGCAGCGCACTACATAAACACTGGCTTCCTTGCCGCTCATTAATTGGCGCAGGACGTCGTCGACTAAGCCTTCTTCAACCAGAGGTTGGATTCGTTTTGGGATTTTCATTGCGCCGTTATACCGAGTTTATTAGAACAAAGAAAGACCAATTATCGCCATCAGAGTAAAAAGTATCGTAGTGAACAGTAAAAGCTTTTGGGATAAACACCCAGCGAGATAGCTAAGCGTGTCGATTGCTTGCTATTATGAGGTTTATATTTCGCTCACCGGCATTTTTGGGATCTCTTATGGTTGAACTACAACGAAATAATCCACTGCATGGTTTAAAATCAGAAACAATGGTCGCTGAGCTAGTTGATTTTTATGACTGGAAGATTTTATACGCAGCCCTGCGCTTAGAGTGTTTCAATAATAATCCCAGTTTAGAGTCATGCCTTAAGTTTTTAAAGAAAACCGAATGGGCGCGAGAACGCGTTGAAAGCTTTTATCTGTATCGTTTTAAAAGCATGCCAAAAGGTAATGCTGCCCAGTTTGAGCTAAAACCCCGTGAACGTGGTTTTGCTGATGGCATCGTGCCACGTAAGCCGCAAGAGCTGACTGTTGAGTTAATTGCAGAAATGCGTGAAAAGGCCACAGCTGATTACGAAGAAATGAAGCGTAATAACAGTCGCCCCAACAAGTACGGAAAAGATAAACCCAGAGCGCAAGATAACTATGCTCAAAATAATCATGCTCAAAATAAATCTCGTAATAAAAACCGCCCAGCGCCATCACAAGATCCAAATAACCCTTGGGGTAAATAGGTTGGTTACTTTAGCACTAAGCGTTTTGCTAGACGATATAAGTTACCGTTTAAAAAACTTAGGCTAAGGATAAGTTGCTTAATTTGAATGGGTAGATCAAGCGTCTCATGTTTACCTAGAATAAGGATGTAGAGCACCTAAATACCGATATACGCTCGATTCGAGATATAACTTGCTCAGATTTATTATCAAGGACGTGAACCATGATAAAAAGCTCAACGTTAATAGTGATACTTAGAACTTGTATTTGTTGTGGCATTTGTCTGATTTTACTTGGTATTTATCTACATAACTTTAACCACACTGTTGAAGTGATGGGAGTGAAGGGGATTATTCTCAGCGCCATGTGTGTGGCATTTGGGATGGTGTTGTCATTGCCGACGAAAATGTATTTAACCCTAGTACTGGTTAATCATGAAAACCATCAACGTGAACTTGAGCAGCAACAAAGTGCCAGTCGCAAGTCTCACACCAAAGCGCAGCCAAACGATCCCTAACATCTCCTTTAGCTGTGAATCAAAAGCCGTAGCAAAGCGGCATAAACCTCAGCAGAGCGACATAAACCATAGCAAAGCGGTATAAACCATAGTAGAGCGACATAAACCATAGCAAAGCGGTATAAACCATAGTAGAGCGACTTAAGCCTTAGCAAAGCGCTATAAACCATAGCAGAGCGACATAAACTTTAGCAAAGCGGTATAAGTCTATTTGCTATTGATGAATACAGATCTTCCCACCTCTCACTTAGCAGTTCACTTTTCTAGTAAACCTTTCTGGTGTGCGCTTCGTATCAATAGCATGTTTGAATAATCTCTAGGGTGTGTTTTGTCAGACAATCGCTGCTTATTTGTGTTTACTCAAGACCTTCGCTTACACGACAACATGGCGCTGAATTCGTTATTGCGTCACGCGCAATCAGTGCAGCATGGTGGTCGCTCAAACCAGCAAACGCCAAGTTTGGCTTTTGCCTATGTGTTTGATGAGCAATGGTTTACACCAAGATGTTACCAGCAGCAATCAATGGGACCACACAAACTCAGTTTTTTACTGCAATCCTTGGCAGATCTTCAACAACAGCTCAGTGTATTAGGGCACTCATTGCAGTTATATTTTGGTAATCCAGTTGCAGTGGTTACTCAGTTGGCCGAACAAAACCGCATTAATGCGCTAGGTTACAGTAAATCAGTGGGCTGGGATGAAAGGCAATCTTGGCAGCAAATAGGTAAAAACCTGCCAGATGTCACTCTACTTGCACAGTGGAATAATGGTTTGTTCAGTCAGCAGCAAATGACGCCTTATATTGATGCAATGAACAGCTTCTCGCAGTTTCGCCGTAAAGTTGAAAAGGCGAAGTTACCAGTGGAGTTACCTTGCGATACCTTCAATGGTATTTCGCCACAACCAATCACCTTAGTCAGCCAATATGAAACCGACTTCAGTCAGTTTCAAGCGCCATCTTCCGCTCTATTTTCTGGCGGTGAAAATGCGGCTAATAAGCATATTGAACATTATTTTTCGAGTCATTACGCCAGCGACTATAAACAAACTCGTAATGCACTCGATGGCTTTGAAAATTCGACTAAATTCAGTCCATTTCTCGCTTTCGGCAATGTGTCGGCAAGGGCGTTATGGTCACAGCTAAAGCAATATGAGCGCATACATGGCGCGAATGAGTCGACATACTGGATAGGCTTTGAGCTGCTTTGGCGGGAGTATTTTCATTGGCTTGCTTGGCAACATGGTCCGCAGTTATTTCATTTTAAAGGCCAAGCGGCAGTCAAGCCTCTGACAAGTTTTTTCCCTGAGCGATTTAAAAAATGGTGCTTAGGTAATACTCCTTATCCTTTGGTCAATGCTTGCATGAAACAGCTTAATACGACGGGTTACATGTCTAACCGTGGGCGACAGATTGTAGCCAGTTGTTTAGTGAATGAATTAGGCCTTGATTGGCGCTATGGCGCTGCCTATTTTGAGCAACAACTGATTGATTATGATGTGGCATCCAACTGGGGAAACTGGCAGTACATTGCTGGCGTTGGAGTCGATCCACGTGGTGGTCGCCATTTCAATATCGAAAAACAAACAGCCATGTACGACCCTCAGCATGTTTTTATTCGCCATTGGTTGGGCGAGCAATGGCAGCAAGATCTAGCGTTAAACTTAGATAGCCTTGATGCTGCCGATTGGCCACAAGAACATCAGGAGGCTGGCTAATGCCTATAGCGGTTGTGTGGCTTAAACGAGACCTACGCTTGTCTGATCACGCGCCTTTATTGGAGGCAATTAATTCGGGTTTGCCTGTATTACTTTTATATTGTTTTGAGCCCATAGTCGTTAACGACAAACACACTTCCGCTCGCCACTTACAGTTTATCAATCAATCCTTACAGGATATCCAGCAACGAGTCCCTCAAGGCGCATTACGTTGCAGTCTTGATAACGTGACAGAAACCTTAACAGACTTACATCAGCAATTTGGTATATCGGCGTTATATTCACATCAAGAGGTGGGGCTTAATAGTACCTTTGAACGTGACATCGAGGTGGGGCAATGGTGTGAAATTCAAGGCATTGATTGGCATGAAACACCCTATGGGGCAGTGATACGAGGTTTATCTGATAGACAAAATTGGGACAAGCACTGGCAAAAGGTTATGCGTGCGCCCTTAGCAAATATTGATTTATCGGTAATTGATTGGCTGATTGATGATGAAGCGAAAGGTTCATTGAGTCGATGTGCAGCCTCGCTGCCCAACGCTATAGGCACATTTCAATATGGTGGCGAACAATCAGCTTGGCAAACGCTAACGTCGTTTTTTGAAGGGCGTGGCCAATCTTATGCGTACTCATTATCGAGCCCACTGTTAAGCCAAATTCACTGTTCACGCCTGTCGGCATATTTGGCGTGGGGCAATATAAGTTTGCGTCAGGTATACCAGCAACTTTTACAACACTGGAACACCAAAGGCTGGCGGCGCAGTCTGGTGGCGTTAAGCTCAAGGTTGCACTGGCATTGCCATTTTATCCAAAAGTTTGAAAGTGAATCAGCAATGGAGTTTAGACCGGTCAATCGTGGCTACATTGATTTACCACGAGCCGAAGGGGCTGCTGCTATGCTCAAGTTAGAGGCATGGAAAACCGGTAAAACAGGTATTCCTATGGTGGATGCGTGTATGCGATGTTTAATTCACACGGGCTATATCAACTTTAGAATGCGTGCCATGTTAGTGAGTTTTCTGACCCATCATTTACAGCTTGATTGGCGTTTAGGTGTGCAGCATCTTGCCCAGCAGTTTTTAGACTTTGAGCCAGGGATCCATTACAGCCAATTCCAAATGCAAGCTGGGGTTACTGGCATCAATACCATTCGGATTTATAACCCTGTAAAGCAAGGTATCGAAAAAGATTCTGATGGCGAGTTTGTCAAAAAATGGTTACCTGAACTGGCAGATATTCCAGCTCCTTTAGTGCATTCACCTTGGATGTTGTCACCAATGGAGCAAATGATGCATCAAGTGCAACTCGGTATTGAATACCCTGAGCCAATTGTTGATCTAACTGAAAGCTATAAAGCGGCGCAAAGTCTGTTGTGGCAATGGCGAAGCCGCCCACAGGTAAAACAAGAAGCGCAGCGTTTGTTGCTGCGTCATGTTAGGCATGATTAATGAGAAAATCCGTTGGCGTAAAAAGCACCCTTGCTGAAAAAATTTGTTTGGTTTGTCAGCGGCCGTTTAGTTGGCGTAAAAAATGGCAGCGAGATTGGCCAAATGTGAAGTACTGCTCTAAGCGCTGTGCGGGTGAAAGACGATCAGTTAATGCAAGCTTAGCGAATACCTTACCCGTGAATACAAAACTGACTAAGGCTGAACTAGCTAATAAGCCATTAGTTAAAAAGGAAACGTCATGAAAACAGCCAATCGATTACGACTGATTTTAGGCGATCAACTTAATGCGTCACATTCTTGGTTTCGTCAGACCTGTCCAGAGACTTTATATGTTATTGCTGAGCTAAAACAAGAAACAAACTACACCCGTCATCATGGGCAAAAGGTGTGTGCTTTTTTTGCGGCAATGGGTGCCTTTGCTAAGGCACTACAGCAAGCTGGGCATCGTGTGTGCTATTTAACGTTAGATGACACAGCGTCATTTATAGATTTACCTGAATTACTCCATAGCCTGATTGAGCAATACCAAGCTACACAGTTTGAGTATCAGTTACCTGATGAGTATCGCTTGCGAGAGCAGTTAGCGAATGATATGAATTTCAACACAGGTTTTACGACTCAAGCCTATGAAACAGAGCACTTTTATTTGTCTGATTCAGAGCTCAATGAGTACTTCAAAGCGGGTAAGAAACACCGTTTAGAGCACTTTTATCGCAAGATGCGTAAACGGGTTAATTTACTGATGGATGGAGACAATCCAGAAGGTGGGCAATGGAATTATGATGCTGAAAACAGGAAAAAGTTAACCCCTGCTGACTTTGAACATGTACCCGAAGCATTAGTCTTCAGTCATGATGTTAGCGAAATAATTGCACGGCTAAAGCGCCATGACATTCACACCATAGGTAACATGTCACAGACCTTGCTTTGGCCTGTAACGCGTCAGGAGTCACAGGATTTATTAGTGCATTTTTGTCGCGTTTGTTTAGTGCGTTTTGGTCAATTTCAAGATGCGATGACTGGCCAACTTGATACCTTGCTTTCTCAGCGACAATGGAGCTTATACCACTCTCGGCTATCCTTTGCCATTAATAGCAAAATGCTCAGTCCACAACATGTGGTCGACACCGCGATTGCATCTTATCGCCAAGCAGAGGGTGCCATTTCAATAGCTCAAATTGAAGGGTTTGTTCGTCAAATTTTAGGTTGGCGTGAATTTGTTCGTGGCGTGTATTGGGCCAATATGCCCGAGTATCAACAGCTAAACTATTTAGATGCTACTCAAGCCTTGCCCAGTTGGTTTTGGGACGCTAATACCAAGATGAATTGTCAACACCATGCCATTAAACAATCCCTCGATTATGCCTATGCTCATCATATTCAGCGTTTAATGGTCACGGGTAACTTTTGCCTGATTGCTGGCATTCACCCTGATGAGGTAGACCAGTGGTATTTAGGTATTTATATCGATGCGATTGAGTGGGTTGAAATGCCCAACACCCGAGGGATGAGCCAGTTTGCTGATGGTGGCATTGTTGGTTCAAAAGCCTATGCCGCTAGCGGTAACTATATTAAAAAAATGAGCGACTATTGCACAGACTGCCACTACAAGGTGAATCAAATTGACACGGAGGATGCGTGCCCGCTGAACTCGATGTACTGGCACTTTATGGATAAGCATCAACACCGTTTTAATGCCAACCCTCGCACTAGAATGGTGTACGCCAATTGGCTTAAAAAACCAGAGGCTGATAGGGATCGTATACTGAAGCATGCCCACGGATTATTAGCCAATTTAGATAATATCTAATGTTCAGCTCGGCACACTGGCATCGAGAAACCTTACTTTGAATCAGCGCTAACCATAGTCAGAATGCATTTTACAACCTACTACTTACAACCTACAGGAAACGTCATCATATTATGGCAATGAAGCATTTTAGTTCAGCAGATATTAATGGCTTTGCAGCTCGTCAACGAGCAAGATTTATCAATAGCTTATCAGGGTTTAAAAGCGCCAATCTAGTGGCAACAATTGACGAACAAGGCATCACTAATTTGGCGATGATAAGCTCGGTGTTTCACATTGGCGCGTCGCCTGCGTTAGTCGGCATGATCATTCGCCCCACGGCTGTGCAGCCCACACCAGAAAATAACACCCTCAAAAAAGCGAACATCAGCGCCGCTGAGAATAAAGCGGTCCCCCGAAATACCTTAGCCAATATCAAACGCACTGGTGGTTACACCATCAACCACGTATCGGCAGATATTTATCAGCAGGCACACCAAACTTCGGCTAGGTACGATGATGCTATTTCAGAGTTTGATGCAGTAGGGCTGACAGAAACCTATATCGATGGTGTTGCTGCACCATTTGTTCAACAAAGTCAGCTTAAGTTTTCTTTGTCTGTACGAGAAATTGTGCCATTAACAATCAATAATACGATACTCGTCATTGGAGAAGTCACCCATGTGTTAGTGGATGATGCTGCGGTGAAAACTGATGGTTATATTGATATAGAGTCGCTTAATACAACAACAGTGTCAGGGCTTGATAGCTATCATACTACGCAGCGAATAGCTCGATTAAGTTACGCAAAAACCAATGAGACTCTTTATCAGTTGCCAATAAATGGGAAGTAATTCTAAAGACCTTGAACTGCATAATAATGACAAATCAGTGATTTATATTCTTCTGAAGAATTAGGTTTTTTTACTACCATTTCACTGCGTTTTTATGTTTATTGTATAACTTGTATATGGCTATCAAAATCATGAGTTTAACAATTTTGCTTCATGTTTAAAGTCTTGTTAACCAATAATTTTAAGTGTAGATTTAAGTGTGGTATTTTTTGATGTAAGGATGCATTACTATGCCCTCAGGCAATCTTTCTACTTCTTCATTCCGTTTGTTATTGATTGTATTGGCGGCTGCTTTTTTATGCCTATATCTCCCTTCATCAACGGCTGAGCCCGCTCCTACTGCTTACAAGCATTTATCTGAAGCCGAAATTAAAAGTCTCACTACAGAATTACAATACTATGACGAGATTTTGACATCGTCAGTATTAAGCTATGCATTTTCGGGAGATGAAAAATGGTTAAGTCGTTATCATGAATATGAGCCTAAACTAACAACACTTATTAGTACCTTATTGTCTAGGCAACATGTTGATGACAAAGTACTGATTGAGAAACTTGAACAAACCAATGAACAGTTAATTATCCTTGAAAACCGCACCTTATCGCTGATTAAAAACGATAATCGTAAACAAGCGATGGATATCATTAATAGTGATATTTATCACGAGCTAAAACAAGACTACCTTGAATTATTGTTTGAATTTGCAGATAAAATCATATTGCGTTCTTCTGCGAATGAGCTTGTTATTAAACAGGTTGAAAAAGTCGGCTTAACAGCTGAAGAGCAACAATGGATCAAAGATAATAAAGTGGTTATAGCCATTGATGATTGGCCACCTATGCTCTTTATGCAGGAAGATGGAAAGATAGGCGGTTTCGCAGGGGCTGTTGTCAATAAAATTGTCAATAAGACAGGTTTGCAGCTTGAAGTGGTTGAAGGCGAGTGGAATAGCAACATTGAAGCATTCAATCGTGGAGAAATAGACTTAATCCCTGACGCCTATATGGAAGAAGCTCGGAAAGAGTTTGGCTATTACACCACGCCGTTTTTTTTAGTTAGGGAACTGTTTCATGTAAAAGCAGATAACCTTCGATTTAAAAATAGTATCGATTTAGCCGCCGCAAAGATTGCCATACCAAAGGGTTATACTTCAATCAGAAAGTTGCAGAGCTTCTACCCTAAAATGATCATTGTCGAAACCGCCAATATGCAAGACTCTATTGAACGGGTCATATCTGGAGAAGTCGATGCACTGCTAGATTCAGAAATTGCGATACAACATTCACTTAAGCAAGATGAACTGAGCTCATTAATAAGGGCAATCGATGAAGATATTTTTCCACCAACCTCGGTTCACTTATACAGCAACATACAGCATCCTATTCTACATTCGATACTACAAAAAGGCTTAAATTCACTTAAATTACGTGATTTGATGTTAACTAAAAATGATTGGTTATCCAACAATGTATCGACGACAGCAGACACTGAGCCCAAATTAATTTACTCATTGCTCACGGGTATTTTGATTGTCATAGGCTTGTTTGTGCTAGGAATGTTGGTTAGTTCAAAAATTTTAAAAACGAGTGATGCCGATTTAGCCAATAAATTTGGCTCTAAAAGCTTTAAGCGTTCAGTATTGATTGGTTTAAGCATGTTAGCGCTGATTTTATTAATGCTTATTGCGATTATCATTCAATATACGGAACACAAAAATCGCGGCGAAGTTGAGTACAATTTACACACCTTGCTTACTTCCACCCATCAGCGGTTATTTTACTGGGTTGACTACGAATTAGATGGTTTAGAGCAAGTGGCTCGTAATAAAGAACTGGTCAATATGGTGGAACAGTTGTTGGTGATCCCGCGCGATCGAGATGCGTTATTAGAGTCGCCGATTCAATCAGAAATTAGACAGTTTTTCAGTGATAGAGAAGGCGAACCAGGCTCTTATGGTTTCTTCATCATCTCTCCCAATATGGTGAATTTATCATCACGACGTAATTCAAATATTGGCGACATTAATCTTATTAACCAACATCACCCTGAATTACTCAATAAAGTGCTTGCTGGTGAAAATGTCTTCATTCCACCTATTCGATCTGATGTGTATTTTTCTGAAAGTGTTGAGAGCCAAGTTGATGATAAACCCACGACGATGTTTTTTGCATCCCCTGTCGTTGATAGTAATAACCAAGTTATTGCCATTTTAACTAAGCGAATCAACTTTAATGGTGTTTTCTCATCAATTTTGTCTGCTGGGTTTATTGGTCATAGTGGTGAAATTTATGCTGTCGATAAAGCTGGGTTATTACTCTCTAACGTGCGATTTGAAAGCCAGCTGCGTGACATTGGATTAATTGATCAAAATCAAGATGCCTCGCTTAATATTCGTGTTGCCAATCCTGGTGTTAATTTACTTAGAGCAAACAACATTATTCCGCCCAATCCCGACTGGGAATTGACAGAAATGGCGCAAGGTATTAGCAACAAAACATCTGGGAAGAACCTTGATGGATATAATGATTATCGAGGTGTAAAAGTCATTGGTAGTTGGCTATGGGATGAGAGGCTATCGATGGGCTTAGCGGCTGAAGTTGATGTTGAAGAGTCTTTTGCACTTATCAATACCTTCAAGAGAACCGTGTGGTCTGTGGTGTTTATTTCATTGGCTTTAATGCTCGGTAGTACCTTGTTTACCTTAAGAGTCGGTACACGAGCGACAAGGGCATTAACTCGTTCAAGAAAAGAACTTGAATTGTTAGTCCATGATCGCACTAAAGCGTTGGAAGTCTCAATGCAGCGAACTCGCACCATTATTGATAATGCCTCTGACGGAATCATTGTGGTAAATACATTAGGTGTAATTGAAGAGTTTAGTCCAGCCGCTGAGGCAATATTTGGTTATCGCTCTGATGAAGTGATTAATACTAATATCGACCAATTGATACAACCGGCATTTCACAGCCACTACTTGCTGAATAAAGCGAGCAGCGGTGATACTTCAGTATTTGAACTAACAGGTCTTCGCCAAAATGGCCAAGAGATTACGGTTGAGGTCGCTGTTGGTGAAGCGGTGATTGATCAAGAGCAGATGTTCACCGGTATTGTGAGGGATACCACTGAGCGTAAGGAAGCAGAAGATGCATTGAAAAACGCGATGCAAAAAGCTGAACAGGCAACAAGCTCACTTGCTGAGCAAATGAAATTACAGCAAATATTGATTGATACCGTTCCTCTGCCATTATTTTATAAAGATGCTGAGGGGAGATTCTTAGGTTTTAATAAAGCCTATGAAGAGACCTTCAATGTTAAAGCTAAAGAGCTAGTAGGACTTAAAGTCGCTGATTTAACTTATTTAAGTGCAGATGATCGCAAGTTATATCAAGCGGAAGATACTGACGTCATTTGCAATCAAACGACGTTAAAGAAAGAAATGCGCATTCCATTTGGTGATGGGAAAGTCCATGACACTCTCTATTGGGTGACAGGGTTTAAGGACAGCAATGATAAGCCTGCTGGTTTAGTCGGTAACTTCATTGATATAACCGATGAGAAAGAAAATGCCCGCCAGTTAGAAGACGCGGTTAAAATTGCTGATGAAGCGACTAAAGCTAAAAGTGACTTTTTAGCGAATATGAGTCACGAAATTCGCACACCGATGAATGCCATTATCGGTATGAGTTATTTAACTCAACAAACCGATCTTACCCGCAAGCAATCAGACTATGTTGCCAAAATTCAAAATTCGGCCGAATCACTATTAGGTATCATTAATGATATTTTGGACTTCTCAAAAATCGAGGCCGGTAAACTTGATCTTGAAGTGATCCCGTTTAATTTAAACGATAGCTTTGACAGCCTAGTGCAGATGATTTCTCATAAAATCCAACAAAAAGGCCTTGAGTTATTAATCGATATTGAGCCGAATATGCCCACTGGCCTTAAAGGTGATCCATTGAGGTTAGGCCAAATACTGTTAAACCTTGCCAATAATGCTATGAAGTTTACTGAACGAGGTGAAATTATTGTCAGTGCTCGTTTGGTTGAACAATTTGATGATGTTGTCACTGTTGAATTCTCTGTCAAAGACACGGGGATTGGAATGACACCCGAGCAGCAGTCGCGACTATTCCAGTCATTCAGTCAAGCAGATGCTTCTACAACCCGTAAGTATGGCGGCACAGGACTGGGGTTAACTATCTGTAAAACCTTAACTGAAATGATGGGTGGCGCTATTGGGGTGAAAAGTGAAGCTGGAAAAGGCAGTACATTTTTCTTCACTGCAACCTTTGAACCGACTGATGAAGCTAATATTGAGCAGTCAGTATCAAGTAAAAGTTTATTGAATTTACCTGTTTTAGTGGTTGATGATAGCGTAGCAGCGAGAGAGATTTTGTTTTCCTTGTCTGAAAGCCTTGGCTTTTTACCTGATGTGGCTGCATCAGGAACTGAAGCAATTGAGAAAATCAAAATAGCAGATGAGCAAGGTAAACCCTATCAGTTGATATTGGCAGATTGGAAAATGCCTAGTATGGATGGGGTCGAACTGTGTCAACTTATCCGTGAAGATGCGATGTTGTCAGAACAACCTAAACTTGTGATTGTGACTGCATACGACCGTGATGAAATGCTTAAAAAAGCCAGTGATGTTGGTATTGATAGTGCGATTACTAAGCCGGTAAGCGCCTCAACATTATTGGATACCGTATTGAGTGTCATGGGAAAAACTGCGGCAATAAAGTCTACCAGTAATCATAATAAAATGGATGTATCTGCGGCGAAAGATATCGTCGGTGCTCACGTATTATTGGTTGAGGATAATGACATAAATCAGGAGATCGCCACAGAACTGTTGCATATGGCAGGCTTGAAAGTGTCATGTGCGTGTAATGGTGAAATCGCGGTGAATATGGCGCTTGAACACGAATATGCTGCAATATTGATGGACATTCAAATGCCAGTGATGGATGGCTATGAGGCAACCAGAACCATTAGACAACATGCCCATATGCAATCTATACCTATTATTGCTATGACAGCAAATGCGATGAGCGGCGATAGAGAAAAATGTGAGGCTGCAGGTATGAATGATCATATACCTAAGCCAATTAATCCTCAGCAAGTTTACCAAACATTAGCCAAATGGATTGAGCCAACAGGGCTCACTTTAGATGAGTCTTCACAAGAAGAACCGCAAGCGCAATCAAAGGTTCCAGCGTTAATATTGCCTGATTTTGATGTTGAAACTGCTCTTGGTCGAATGTCAGGTAACGTAAAAGCTTACCGAAAAATGCTCGCTAAAGTGGCGGCCTCAGAATCAGATGCAATTGAGCGGGTAAAACAAGCCATTGCAGCCAAAGATATCACCACAGCGATTATTGCCATTCACACTGTAAAGGGAGTGGCGGGTAATGTTGGGGCTAATTTTGTCGTGCCTTTAGCCGCTAAATTAGAAGCTGCACTGAACGAGCAAAAACAAGCTGGTGAATGTGTGGAATCTGAGGTCATTATTCAACTGTTTAATGAATGCAGCACTCAAATCGACAAAATGGTGACTCAGATTGAGCATGATATGGCACATGCCAATCAGCAAGATGCAGAGCAAGCTTCCCCCTTACTAGGAGACAATTGGCCAAGCCAAGCGGTTTTTTTAACCCAAGTAGAGGCGCTCAGTGAGCAAATCGATATGATGGATAGCACTGCTGTGGACAGTATTGAAGAGGTGCTTAATGGCCTTAAAGGGATGAAGCAAGATCTTGGGCAAGCACTCTATGAGGCATTATCTGAATATGATTTTGATGCAGCAGAAGTTTTATTGCCACAGTTTAAAGAGCAAGTTATTAATTCATTAGGTGCAGCCTCCCATAGCGAAAGTCAGCTTTTTATCAGTGATGAAGATTTGCTGGTAAAACTGGGTTCGATTTCCGAGCAAATTGACGATTTTGATTCAACAGTAGGGGACAGTGTCGAACTGTTACTTGAGCAAACCATTACCCCTGAACTAAACGGACTATTAGAGGCGCTGTTAGTCACACTCAGCGAATACGATTTTGATGCTGCGTCAGAACAACTTAAACATATTTTGGTGACAGTTAAAGGGACTTAGTGCCCATGAATAAGTATAAATAAGGATATAAAATGGTTGAATCAAAGAAAGCGACGATTCTGGCTATTGATGATACTGCGACTAATATCGAAGTGGTTAAAGGTGTATTGTCAGATGACTACTTAATCCAAGCAGCCCTTAGCGGCAAAGTTGCGTTAAAGATTATTGATAAGCGTAAACCTGACTTAATTTTACTGGATGTGATGATGCCAGAAATGGATGGTTATCAAGTATGTCAGCACCTTAAGTCTCAAGATGAGACCAAAGATATCCCTATTATATTTTTGACCGCCAAAGTACAGGAAGAGGATGAAACCAAAGGGTTAGCCTTAGGTGCGGTGGATTATATTACTAAGCCCATTAGCCCGGCGATTTTAAAAGAACGGGTTAAAAACCACTTATTATTGAAAGCATCTCGTGATTTAGTTGAACGTCAAAATGAAATTCTAGAAGAGCGAGTGATTGAGCGAACCAAGCAGCTTGCTGAGATTCAAGATGTGGCAATGGTGGCAATGGGAGCGCTAGCTGAGTCTCGAGATCCTGAAACAGGAAATCATATTAGGCGAACACAGCATTATGTAAAAGCCTTAGCTATTGCGATGGCTAAAACCCCAGATTTTAAGGATATCTTAACCCCAGAAATCATCACTGCGATGTATAAGTCAGCACCACTTCACGATATTGGTAAAGTCGGTATTCAAGACAGTATTTTACTGAAGCCTGGTAAGCTTACAGATGAAGAATTCGACATAATGAAAAAGCATACCACCTTCGGTCGAGATGCACTGAATGCAGCTGAAAAGTCGATGGATATTGCAGATAACTTTCTTATTTTTGCCAAAGAAATTGCCTATTATCATCATGAAAAGTGGGATGGCTCAGGTTATCCCGAAGGTTTAGCTGGCGAAAATATTCCGCTTTCTGCAAGGCTGATGGCCATTGCTGATGTATACGATGCACTCATTTGTAAACGTGTTTATAAAGCTGCATTTAGCCATGAAAAAGCCGTGAGTATTATTCGTGAAGGCAAAGGGTCTCATTTTGATCCTTTGATGGTTGACTGCTTCATGGAGATCACACAAGAGTTTGATGATATTGCTCAAAAGTTTTTAGATGAAGAATAAGACCCGCCGTCGCAAGAGTAAAAGCAAGAGACTTTATTAATACCAAGTGCATGTGATTTAGATAGACACTATTACAGAACGTATGGGGCACTATTACATAACGTATGGGCAGTGGGGCTCGCTTATTTAGGCCTTTATAATAATAAAAAATGCTGGAGAATATAATTGTGCAGCCATTTCAACTTGTAAATCAGTACGCTGATAAAACGGTACTCATCGTTGATGATTTTCCTGCGATGTTAAAGACTGTTGGAAGTATGCTTATTTCAGTAGGGTTTAAAAAAGTACATAAAGCTGCACATGGTAAGGAAGCATTACAGATATTAGAAGTTGAGCGGGTTGATTTAATTATTTCAGATTGGAATATGCCCAAGATGACTGGCATTGAGCTGTTGAGAGCGGTTAGAGAAAGCGAACAAGCATTTTCAACCCTGCCATTTATGATGCTCACCGCCAATGTCAATCAAGATGATGTTAGAGAAGCGGTCAATCTCGGTGTTAGTGAATACTTGATAAAGCCTTTTAATCAAACCACGCTTAAAAATAAGATAACCAATGCGTTTAATCCTTCACTTCGTAAAATACAAACTCAGACCAAGCCATTAAGTTATGATACTAAAACACCGAGCCGCTCACCGGCATCGATTCTAATTGTTGATGATAATACGACGAATGTTGCAGTACTGACTGAATTATTGAAGAGTACCTATAAATTAAAAGCCTGTTTGTCAGGTGCAAAAGCACTGGAGATATGTCAAAAAGAGGTTAAACCCGATCTTATTTTACTGGATATTATGATGCCGGATATTGATGGGTTAAGTGTGTGCAAACAACTTAAGTCCGATCCGTTAACAGAACATATTCCGGTGATATTTATCTCAGCATTATCTCAAGATAAAGATGTCATAAAAGGTTTAAATCTTGGTGCTGTCGATTACATCACTAAACCGATTTCCCCAGAAATTACCAAAGCCAGAATTGCGACCCATATTCGCTTGGTTGAGCAACGACAGGATATGGTTCAACAGCTTGATACCATGATTGAAAATGTTCGCTTAAAAGATGAAATAGACAGGATTGTTAATCATGATTTCAAAGGGCCTTTATCCACCATTATCGCTGCCACTGAGATGATTGACCAAAAGAATGTTGGCTGCGATGAAGAAGTACAAATCTTGCAAAGTAGTGTGTTATTTATCGAGAAAATGGTCGATGACAATATGTTGGTTCACCACCTTGAAAAAGACACTACTAAGATTCAGCTAAGCCCACAAAATGCGCAGCAACTTTTGCATGAAATCATGGTTGGTTTAAAGAAAAAGCTAACGACAAATCAACAAGTATTATCTGTTGATATTCCAGCTGAGTTGGAGTTTGTTGGGGATAAAACCATCAGCTTTAACTTATTCCATAATTTGCTACTAAATGCAGTTGAAGCCGCACCTGAAGGAAGCGAAATTCAGGTAACTCAAATTGCTGACGCTCAGTGGGTTAAATTTAATATTCACAATGAAGGTGAAATTCCGCAATCAATTCAACAGACATTTTTTAATAAGTATGTGACTTCAGGTAAAGCAAACGGTACAGGAATAGGCACCTACTCAGCGTTACTTTCTGCTAAAGCACAGGGAGGGGATATTCGTTTTTCTTCTGATGCTAGCCGTGGCACGACGCTGAGTGTCAAACTTAAACGGGCAACATAATGTTTATTTATAACGTTAATTCGTTTTGTTTGCTGCATTTGCTACTATTTTATAATTAATCCAAGACTAATGGACTAAAAACACCGATAATTCACCCACTCGATAGATAGGCGCGATCGTTAGCGCTGATTTAAACATATTAGCTAAGCAAGTTGTGGGTGTATTCAATGGAAATCAAAGTTAACTTTCTCGATAACTTAAGGCTCGAAGCCAAGTTTGACGATTTTACGGTGACGGCCGATCAACCGATCCGCTATAAAGGGGATGGCTCTGCGCCAAGTCCGTTTGATTATTTCCTTGCATCATCTGCGTTATGTGCGGCTTACTTCATCAAGGTTTATTGTAAGGCGCGTGATATTCCAACAGATAATATCCGTTTATCACAAAATAACATTGTTGATCCTGAAGATCGTTATAACCAGATCTTTCAAATCCAAGTTGAGCTCCCTGATGATATTTCAGAGAAAGATCGCACAGGCATATTGCGTTCAATCGACCGTTGTACTGTAAAAAAGGTCGTGCAGACAGGTCCTGAGTTTAAAATCGAAACGGTTGAAAACCTCGATAGTGATGCCAATGCGATGTTAATGGGCCAGCCAGATGGTGATGACTCTACCTACATTTTAGGTAAAGACTTACCGCTTGAAGAAACCATCAAAAACATGACGGGTATGCTCGCTGATCTTGGAATGAAAATCGAAATTTCATCGTGGCGTAACATTGTCCCTAACGTGTGGTCTTTGCATATTCGTGATGCTGCATCACCGATGTGTTTTACCAATGGTAAAGGCGCGACGAAAGAAAGTGCATTATGTTCAGCGTTAGGTGAGTTCATTGAACGTTTGAACAATAACTTCTTTTATAACGATCAGTTTTTTGGCAACGAGATCGCTAATAGCGAATTTGTGCATTATCCCAATGAAAAGTGGTTTGAACTCGAAGAAGACGATGCTTTGCCTAGTGGCATGCTCGATGAATATACCCTTGAGATATATAACCCAGATGATGAACTCCACGGTTCACATCTAATAGACACTAACTCAGGCAATATTGAGCGCGGCATTTGCACGATTCCATACACCCGTCAAAGTGATGGTGAAACGGTCTATTTCCCATCAAACTTGATTGAAAACTTATTTTTAAGTAACGGCATGAGTGCGGGCAACAACCTGCAAGAAGCACAAGTACAGTGTTTATCTGAAATCTTTGAAAGAGCCATTAAACGCCAAATCATTGAGCAAGAAATTGTCCTTCCTGATGTGCCAATGTCAGTATTAGAAAAGTACCCAAGTATCCTTGCGGGTATTAAAGGGTTAGAAGAACAAGGTTTCCCCGTTGTTGTTAAGGACGCATCACTTGGTGGTGAATTCCCAGTGATGTGCGTGACCTTAATGAATCCTAAAACAGGTGGTGTGTTTGCCTCATTTGGTGCACATCCAAGCTTTGAAGTGGCATTAGAGCGCAGTCTAACTGAATTGCTACAAGGCCGTAGTTTTGAAGGCTTAAATGATGTGCCAAAGCCGACATTTAACAGCATGGCAGTGAGTGAACCTGAAAACTTTGTTGAGCACTTTATTGACTCAACCGGCGTGGTTTCATGGCGCTTCTTTAGCAGTAACTCTGATTATGAGTTCTGTGAGTGGGATTTCTCTGGTACATCGGAAGAAGAAGCCAACGGCTTATTCGGCATCTTAGAAGCATTAGGTAAAGAGGTGTATACCGCTGAGTTTAATCAATTAGGTGCATCGGCTTGTCGTATGTTGGTACCTGACTTTTCAGAAGTGTACCCAGTGGAAGACTTGATTTGGGATAACACTAATAAAGCGCTGGATTACCGTGAAGACATTTTAAATCTGCATTCTTTATCAGATGAAGAATTAGTGGATTTAGTTAATCGTTTAGATGAAAGCCAGCAAGATAACTACACTGATATCCGTACCATGATTGGTATCGTATTTGACGAAAATACCGTCTGGGGACAGTTGACGATTATTGAGCTTAAAATCTTAATTTATCTAGCACTAGGCGCACATGACGAGGCGCTTGAGTTAGTCGAAGACTTCTTACAGTTTAACGATAACACGGTAGAGCGTGGCTTATTCTATCAAGCTGTTAATGCTGTATTAGAAGTTGAATTAGATGAAGAGTTGGAACTTGAGCACTTTATCCATAACTTTACCCGTATGTTCGGCGAAGAAGTGATGCAGAATGTGGTTGGTAGCGTAACAGGTGAAGTGAGATTCTATGGCCTAACTGAAACCAGTATCAACCTTGAAGGCATTGAGCCTCATTTACGCTTGATTGAAAGCTATAAGAAACTGCATCAAGCGCGTAAATTGGCTGCTAAGTTATAAGCTCAACGCTGCTTAATAATGCTAAATCGCGTTTTATTGAAATGAATTTAATGCCCGTTAGTGACTCACTAATGGGCATTTTTATTGTTATTTTATCAAGTTATTGCTTCATTAATTTTCAGCATTCATTTCATTTGATTTCAGTTCAGTTCAGCTCAGCTCAGTTCATTCCCTTGCACTAACAAAAGCACTCTTTATCGTCAAAGCACTACTTATTCCCAAAGTACTATTTATGATGATTTACATCGCGTTGCGGTAATGTTCGTGTGTGCTTTGAAGTTGTAACCTTGTTGTTCGACCATAGTGATTGCACAAATATACAATTGTTTGAGTAAGGTTTGCTGGTGGGTGTTATTTGATGGTTATGTTGATATTTTCTCTTTGTTTTTGTAACTAAGTTGTTGAATAAGAATGTTTTTGGTGTTTTTAAGCTTGTTTGTCATTCAGGTTGATTAACATGATGAGAAATAACAATAAACTCAAAATATTTCTTTCAGAGTGACATGATAATGACAAAGATAAAAGTGACGATGTTAGCTGCTTCAGTAGTGTTTTTACTGGGTTGTGATGATGTTGATATCAATAATAACTACATTCAAAAAAGTCTAACCGCATCAAATGGCGCTTTATACGATCAAAACACCGCCTTTGAAGGTCGTGCGTATATGGACTACGACTTGCCAAGTATTAGTCCTCGTTTAGGCTATTGCTTCAATGGAAGCCTTGCTGTGCAAGTGTGTGCAGAGACATCATTTGATGGCCGAGTAGGGTACGATGAGGATTGGGTAGAAAACTATCAGGCGCTTGATTTAGATAATAAAACCGTGCGTTTTAAAACCTTCAATGAAGCCACAAATCCTGAACAAGATTTGATCCCACTGATTATTAATAAAGCCTATTCCTACAGCAGCGATTGGGAAAGCCGATTGATTGATTCTGCAAAACGTATTGAAAGCACAATTGGTCAGCGGATTTTTCAACGTGAAATACTGTATGTCGATATTCATGTAGAGGATGAATTCGCTGTTAGCCGAGATGATTTATATAACGGCAGCTATATGACGAATGACAATAAGTTGAGTGCTGATGGTGTTGCCACCTCTTATAAACAACTGATTAAAGAGAATCCACATGTTGCAGGTGGCATTATTATGTCTGTTGGCTCCAATGTGGTTTACAAAAACTGTGGTGATTCTAAAGGCTCGGTGAGCTATGCACCTAAAACAAACTACATTCCATCACAAGTCATAGACTCAGAGGGGTATTTGAGTAATGAAGGCTTTGTGTGGGTCAATTTAGGCGTAGTATCGGGCACGTGTAATAACCTGAATAATGTCAGTAATAGCATTATTGATCATGAGTTGGGGCACTTGATCGGCCTTGCCGATCATTTTGAAGATTATGGTCATGGCGCAGCTTGGGGGGATGGAGCTAAAGCAGTGCTTAAAGCGTTATACAACAATCCGCTTGGCACGCCTTATGACTTAATTGAAAAACCATAAAACTGATATCATATCAATGCGAGTCACTAACAGTGCCGGCTGTAGTAACTTGTTGATTATGAGTTGATTTTGTCACTGACTTACATTAAAAAGCGAACCTCATGGTTCGCTTTTTAAGTTTATAGAGATTCGTCGATATCACGAATATTTTTTAAAAAACGCTCATAAATAATCGTTGTAATTTTTGAGCTAATGCGTCTTTTTGTTGTATTTTCATATCATGGCTTTTCTGAATATTAGTCTCTAGCATAGCAAGTACAAAATCTTTGCCAGCTTTGTCTCGATCCTGTTGATTAGGGAAGAGCTCCCTAATTTTTGCGAGTTCATTATAGTCAAACCACATCCCCCCACAGCCAGGGCATTCATCCACTTCTACTTGATTTTTTGGACTGTAAAAATATCGGCGCATGACGATATCGGGACATTTCGGGCAATTAATTCTTTGGCTATAATCTATTGCAGATGGGGTAAATTGAGATAAATGCTCTACCAGCACCGAACCGCGCTTTTCATGTTCTTCGTCAAAATGCATCAGCTCATCATTGTCAAAAAAGACACCACCAGAGGCTTTGGAAAATTCGACCGTTATACCGCCGACTTTGATAGGTGTTAGTTCAGACGCCGTTCTTGGGCATTTCATGTCGTTACTCCTTTAACTGCTAGGTTTATATGCTTCATTGTAAAGATTAATTTGCTGTTAAGTTACTTTTAATGGGTGTATTGGTATAGCTTTAAAATAGAGTTAGGTTTAGTCAATTGATTACGAAGGCAGTTAAGGGGCTCAGGGTTAGTCAACTGCCAAGAGAGGTATGTTGAAACGTAGGAGTGGTGGTTAAACGGGTAAGCGTTAAAAGTGTTTCGAATAAGAGAGTAATAGCGAATAATCATTTCAGTGGCGGAAACTGTCACTAATGACTAGAGCCAGTAATAGATAGAGTCTGTGAGGTAAATTAACCTTGCGAAAATACTGTCCTTACAAGAATAGAACCCGCGCGAGCATAAGGGGGCTCGCGCGGGTAGCTTAATCCAATAAATTATAAATCAAATCTATCGGCATTCATCACTTTGACCCATGCGGCAACAAAGTCATTAACGAACTTGGCTTTATTATCATCTTGCGCATAATGCTCACAATAAGCACGTAAGATGGAATTAGAACCAAAGACTAAGTCAACACGCGTCGCAGTCCATTTCTGAACCCCAGTTTCTCGTTCAACAATATGATAGAGGTTGTTAGCAACAGGCTTCCAAGCGTAGTTCATGTCAGTGAGATTAACGAAAAAGTCGTTAGTTAACTTACCGACATTATCAGTGAACACGCCATGAGTCTCACCGCCATAGTTGGTGCCTAATACTCGCATGCCACCAATTAAGACCGTCATTTCTGCTGCAGTAAGCCCCATGAGTTGACTGCGCTCTAACAATAGCTCTTCAGCGGTCACAACATAGTCAGACTTTAACCAGTTTCTAAAGCCATCATGAATAGGCTCAAGAACATCGAATGACTCAGCATCTGTCATTTCAGCGGTTGCATCACCTCGACCTTGGCTAAATGGCACTGACACATTAACGCCTGTTTGAGCGGCTGCGTGTTCGACAGCGCAGCTACCGGCTAACACAATTAAATCAGCCATCGAAATGGATGAATTCTTTTGTGCTTTAATCGCTGCTAATACCGCGAGAACTTTATTAAGCCGTTCAGGTTCATTGCCTTGCCATTGGTTTTGCGGCGCAAGTTGAATACGAGCGCCATTTGCACCACCACGTCTATCAGAACCACGATAGGTTCTGGCGCTATCCCATGCGGTAGTAATGAGTTCAGCCGCCGTTAACTCGCTTTGTAAAATAGCCGCTTTAAGCTCATTAATTTCAGTTTCACTGAGAGTATGAGGGTTACTAGGGATTGGGTCTTGCCAAATTAGCTCTTCATTTGGCACATCATTGCCTAAGTAGCGAGCTTTAGGGCCAAGATCTCTGTGAGTAAGTTTAAACCAAGCTCGGGTGAACACTTTGGCAAAGTAGTCGGGATCGTTATAAAAGCGCTCGGCAATTTTTCGATATTCAGGATCAAATTTTAATGCCATATCGGCATCGGTCATGATTGGATTATGGCGCTTAGTTGGGTCTTCAACATCAACTGGCATATCTTCAGGTTTGATATTGACCGGTTCCCATTGCCATGCACCAGCTGGGCTCTTGGTTGTCCACCAATCGTAGTTTAATAATAGGTGAAAGTATCCGTTATCCCACTGGGTAGGGTTTGTTGTCCAAGCGCCTTCAATACCACTGGTGACAGTGTCACTGCCGATCCCACGGTGTTGTTTATTGAGCCAACCAAAACCTTGATTTTCGATTTCAGCCGCTTCTGGCTCAGGGCCTAATTGCGCTGCATCGCCATTACCATGACATTTACCCACAGTGTGACCGCCAGCCGCTAAAGCGACGGTTTCTTCATCATTCATGGCCATACGCGCAAAGGTGATGCGAACATCATGGGCGGTTTTAATTGGATCTGGCTTACCGTCGACCCCTTCTGGGTTAACGTAAATCAGCCCCATCATGACCGCAGCTAAAGGATTATCTAAATCTCGCTCGCCAGAATAACGGCTATTTTCGTTATCACTGGTGGCGAGCCATTCTTTTTCAGCGCCCCAGAAAATATCTTTCTCTGGACTCCAGATATCTTCCCGTCCGCCAGCAAAACCGTACATCTTAAGGCCCATTGACTCGTAAGCCATGTTACCAGCAAGAATCATTAAATCTGCCCAAGATAAACTGTCGCCATACTTCTTTTTAATTGGCCAAAGTAGGCGGCGGGCTTTATCTAAATTGCCGTTATCAGGCCAGCTGTTCAAAGGAGCAAAGCGCTGGTTACCGCGGCTTGCACCACCGCGCCCATCGGCAATACGGTATGTCCCAGCTGAGTGCCACGCCATGCGGATCATTAAGCCCCCATAATGTCCCCAATCAGCAGGCCACCAGGATTGTGAGCTGGTCATTAGCTCAATTAAATCTTGCTTAACTGCATCTAAATCTAATGCATTAAACGCATCGGCATAACTAAAACTGTTGGGCATAGGATCGGTTTTAGTATCGTGTTGATGCAAAATATCGAGGTTAAGCGACTTGGGCCACCATAGCTGATCTTGGCTTTGTTGATTGGTGTTGCCCCCATGCATGACAGGGCATTTTCCGGCTGACTTTGAGCTATCCATTACGCTATTTCCTTGCTGAGTGATGTGATAAACATAATCAAGAACTCCCATTAAACTGGGTGACTTCTTGATTGAACGTACTTAAATCGTTGTTACCATTAAAAAAGACAGAGAAATGAAACGGTTATACATGCTCGGCTAGTTAACAGATAGCTGAGCCTACATGTTAAAGCTGACTTTGAAGCCGTACTTGTGTTTTACCTTTTAGCGTGGGGTAAACACAGTAAGAAATATTTCAAAGCGGAATTATTGTATACGGCTGTTTTGACGTTTTATAAATCTAGATCAATATTTGGCCAATATCCTGTTGTTCTTTGCAGTCATTTACATTGGCAAGTCTTTAATATCTAAAAACAGTCAGTTAACGGTTTGGTGATGTATTTGGAGAGCGGCTCAAGTTGTAAGGCAAACGAGATTAATCGCTAGTTTTCTCGTTGCTATGTGTCAGCTGTTGCTTATGAGCCGCTATGAAGCTGGTCTGCGTCAATGAGGTTGATATCGATGCAAAAACAAAAAAAAGCGAACGACAAGGTTCGCTTTTTGTGTCTTCATTTGCCAATCAAACGAAACGAATGCGGAAGCTTGAGGATAACCCGATTGCTAACTGCGGCTTAACCAAGACACTAAATGCCTGAACAAGACACTAAACCCCTTAACTAAAGACACTCAGTCTAAGCAGGCTAGTTTTTATTTATTTGTTCCTGCTGCCAAGCCCACGTTGGGGACTTTATCAGTAAGTGAATGCGGTAACGCCAGCTAGGGGCATGCCATAGTCGCTTGATAAGCGTGACGTAACCAGAAAAGAACACCTTAATAGGGTTTACTGTGTTTATTCTTGGGTAAACACCATACTTCACTGGTTCTTTTTCTTCCGCAAAAGTACCAAACATTTTGTCCCAAATAATGAACATGCCCGCATAGTTTTTATCGAGATATTGTTTATTGGTCGCATGATGCACTCGATGATGAGAAGGCGTATTAAATATGGCTTCTATCGGGCGTGGAAGTTTTTTCACTGTTTCAGTGTGCAGTAGTGTTTGGAATACTTGCACAATGATTTCTGCTAAAAAAATCACAAAGGGGTGAAAGCCTAAAAAGACTAATGGTAAGTAGAAGAACAACGGAAAAAACCAATCCATTGGTCCGTGTCGGTATGCCACCGAAATATTAAAATGGGGAGAGCTATGATGCACAGTATGAGTTGCCCAACCAAAGCCATTCATGTGTAAAAAGCGATGTTCCCAGTAATAGGCAAGGTCGGCAAGTAAAATACAACACAGTATTGTCCATCCCGTTATAGGAAGTTGTACTAGGCTAAGGTGTTCATAAGAAAAAAGAAATACGCCAGCATAACTCGCAGCAACAATCGTAATAATTAACCCAAATAGTCCTAGCGTGACAAAATTGGCTACGCTGTCCCCTAACAGGTTTTTAGTGAACTGCTTCTTTATTCCATATCGAAGCAGTTCAATAATAAATAACCCAATGGCGAGGACAAAAAACCAATTATCAATCCAGACCTCTAATCCCCACACATCATTAGGGGTAAACAGTTGTGATAAATAATCCATCATTGCTCCCTATTGATATGAAACAAGCATCGTTGTCGATGTTGCATTGCCAGAATCATCTAAAAAGTGAGTTTCAAGGACAAAGTTGACCGTTTTACTATAGTCAATTTTCTCCCAGGCTGTTGCCAATTGCGCAGCGGTGTAAGCGTGTTCTGGCAAAATAATGTCGCCATTTTTTGTATCAATACTATATGTGTTGGGATGTTGTTTTAGTTCTTTTACATCATAGCCAATGGTGACATCAGCTCGGTGAAAGCTATTTGTCATTGCTGAATATAAGACAAACACTTTAGTGGGCTGCACAACTAATGAGGCATGTAACTCTGCTTGCTCATTGAATGTTTGCCAAAGCTGGTGGATATCAGCTATGGCAATGTTTTGTCTAATCCCCGCGATGTTAATTTGCTGATTAACCTTGATTGCAGGGGTTGAGTTTGAATCAACTGATGTAGGCTCGATACTGTTTGACGTTATCGATTTATTGGGCTGTGGAGATGCTTCTTGTTTGAGCGCATTGGCATCAGGGCTTTGAAATAGAGCAGCGCCCCAGACTAATATCACTATCAATACTGAGGTTAATATCGAGTTGAACAAATTCATAAATGACACCTATACAAAAAATAGTCAGTGCAATTTACGTTTTTGGGTATTTATTGTCAATGTGAAAATTAACTATTTTAACACAAGTTGCTCACACAGCAGAACAGATGATTGCTTTAACTTGTACATTTCTTCAAACATACCAAGAGGTAACAAGGATTCACTCATTAAATAGTTTGAATAAATACCATATGCAATTAATTCAATTTTTTCTTGGCTGACTTCTGGGTATTGAGCCGTAAACTCGGTAATTAAATGCTGTATAAACTCATGCATGATTTGTTGCTGATGCGCTTTAATGGTCTCTAACCTTTTAGCCTCTGAAAATATCGCTTCACCTATGACGGTGTTATTGACCATTTCCTTAGTTCTCGTGCTAAAAAGGCTATCTACAAGGGCTTGAGCTCTATTTGTTTTGGGGAGCCAATTGAGTACTTCTTGCCATTGTTGCGTGTATCGCAAGGTCCAACGTTCACTTAATGCGCAGATAATATCATCTCTATTACCAATATAGTGCCTCAAAATAGTACGCTTCATATTTGCGGTTTCGGCGATATTTTCTAAAGACGTTGCTTGAATACCTTTATCCAATATACACGCTTCGAGGGCATCGAGAATTTCTTCTCGACGTTGAGTCGCCATGCTCGGCCTTGCCATACCATTCTCCCTAGTCATCAAAGCTAACATGATAGCATTTTGATTTTAATTGTCACCTTGACAATTAACTTTGGTTCAATATAAGCTATAAATTGTCACAGTGAAAATAAACGTATTGGGGAGTGTGGTTATGTGGTTATCTTTACCTTGGTCTTATTGGTTAGGCTTTGCGTTAATTCTTTGGTTGCTATTCGACCTCGTTAGAGGGGAGGCGTATATCTGGGAGTCATATAAAAGAGACACTCAACCAGCCATGTATTGGTTTACCATGCTGATATGGACTGCCGTTGCAGCGAGTTGTTTTATTTATCCTTATTGGCCGTTTGTGTAGTGGCAGGAAAAAATGAATTCAAATAATGGTTTACCTATTGAAGCTTACATTGACTCTCACTTTTTTGAGTTAGAGCAGAAGCATATATTTTCAAATACATGGGCATTTGCTGGATTAATTGAGGACGTAAAAATCCCCGGTGATTACCTAACGGTGCAAGCTGGACTGAGTAACATCGTTATTATTAAAAATGAACATGGAGATCTGCTTGCTTACCATAATATGTGTCGCCATCGAGGGACCCAATTATTGGAAGGTAAAGGAAGTGGCTTGAAAAAGTTAACCTGCCCCTATCATGACTGGACATATCAGTTATCAGGTGAGCTTGTGTCCTTACCAAAATTCAGAAGTGAATTTGCTGGTATTCAAAAAGATTGTTTGAACCTGAAACCTGCCAATGTTGGGATTTGGCGAGGCATGATTTGGGTACACCCAGATCCCAATTCCACTTCTTTACAAGATTGGTTTGGACCAATAGAAAATCAATTAGGCCCCCACGAGGTTGAATCGTTAGTAGAATTTAAAGACAGTGTGGTTATTGAAGACATAAATGCTAACTGGAAGGTGATAGTTGAGAACTACATCGACCATTACCACCTTGCTCAGCTTCATGCTGGCACACTTAATATGTATAACCATAAAAAAGCTCAGTTTGGTTTTGTGGGTCAACATTTTAAATTCTGGGAGCCACTGACTGATGATTATCAACGCAACCTGCAACAAAATGCTGCCTCACCATTGGTTTATCAATCTGGACTGAACAATATTGGCGTGTGGGTGCCGATGTTATTTCCTGGAATCGGTTTAGCTGAGTTGGAGTCCTCTTGGTCTGTTTTTCACATTACTCCTATTTCGCCATCCAAGAGCAGGGTTATTGTTCGAACTAAAATGAAGGACAGTGGCACACTTGACTACCTTAAACAAAGTCTAAGTTCAGCGGCTTTTTGGGACAAAAAAGTGAAACCGAAATACGCAAGTTTCGATCAAAACCATCCTTTAGGATCGGCAGACTTTATGCGAGAAGATATTTACATATGCGAGCAACTGCAAAAATCATTCACTAGCCCACAATTTGAGTTTGGACCTAGTGCAAGTTTTGGAGAAGCGCCTATCCGGCAGCATCAGGAGCTTATTTGGAACATCATCAAACCCTATTGGGACTCAAGACTCGTTTCGTAAAAAGTTTAAATTACTTGTACAAATGAATGTATCAAGTGACATAATCTACTTAATACAACCCTTGAATTTTGGCAAACGATCTTACATCAATGTCGCCAATCGCTGAAAATAATTCGCTAAAATTAGGAGATGATAATGTCGACACATCCGTTTGATGCATTAACTTTGGATAACGGTGCTCAGCTGATTTTTACCCCTTGCCCTGGCACCAAAGAGGCGTCGTTGAGTGACTCTGTTGCCACATTAAAGCAAGCCGGCACAGATATGTTACTGACACTGATGTTTGATAAAGAAATGGCTGCTAATAACGCTGAATCATTACCGACTGTGTGCAGCGATAATAATATCGTTTGGGCGCAACTTCCGATCCTTGATGATGCGGCACCGAGTGATGATTTTGAAGCTGCATGGGCAACATATCGATCGCAAATTTTGGCGCTGATTGCCAATAAAGGTAAAATTGCTGTGCACTGTAAAGGCGGAACTGGCCGAACAGGTTTGGTCATTGGATTGATTTTATTAGCTCAAGGCTGGCCAGTAGATAAAGTGGTTGCTGAAGTGCAAAATATCAGACCGAAAGCGCTAAAAAATCCTGTCCAAGTGGCTTATTTACATGCCTATGCATAGCTGATTTATTCAAGCTTGCCCTTGGGCGATGTGAGCGCGGATTTAAGTAAAAAAGCGAACCCAATGGTTCGCTTTTTTTGCGTGTAATATTCTGTGGCCAGTTCAAATAAGTCAATTTACCGAGTGGTTAAAAACCCTACATAAATGTCGAGCTGACAAATAATTAAACGTAATTAGCTCAATAGCGAACAGTAATCCAACAACGCTAGCGCATTAAAAAATCAGGTGACCGACCATCCTAATTAAATGGCTGAAACCTAGCACTGGTAAGGGTTTGTGGCATAGTTTGTTATCTGAGCAATGAAGAGGGCACAGGCGAAATCAAGATAGATTAATGATTAATCTGTTGTAGCAAACCAAGATAAAGAATTACTTAATACGGCTGACAGTTAGCTGATTACCTTTGGCGTTCTCATGAAAGATATCCGCTAAATACTTATCCAGTTCAGATTCTGCTAAATCGGCGGGGATCACCACATCATAAATCCTAGATCGCAATCCCGTTCCTGAATCTAAAAATAATTGCCATTCTTCGTTTTTACGCAATACCGCCATGGTTTTGCCAAACACATCAAACGTTATAAACATAAACCACTCCGATCTAAACCTTAGCTACAGTGTAGTGAAATGATCCCATGGGATCCATTGATATCGCAGGCACAATTTAAGTGATTTTTCCTGCTATTGAATGTCTCAGTTGATAACAAAAAATTATGATTATAAGAATAAATGCTAATTATATTTTTATATTTGATAGGCGTAAAATGATGTTATTCCCATTGAGGCACACTCAAGCAACAAGCTTAATGACTTTTGTTTGAGGCCAACTTTGTAAGGCAAATTATGAAATTTTTACACACAATGTTACGCGTCGCTGATCTTGATGCCTCTATCGAATTTTACACGAACGTGTTGGGTATGAAGGTACTTGAGCGTCACGAGAATAAAGACTATCGCTACACCTTAGTGTTTGTCGGTTATGAGCAAGGTGGCACCACAATCGAGTTAACCCATAATTGGGACACCAATGAATATGAAATGGGTAATGCTTTTGGTCATTTAGCCTTAGGTGTTGATGATATTTATGCCGCTTGCGACAAGATTAAAGCATTGGGCGGTAATGTCACTCGTGAGCCAGGCCCAGTTAAAGGCGGCGAAACTCATATCGCCTTTATTACAGATCCTGACAAATATCAGATTGAATTAATCCAATTAGATTAATTCAATCATATTTGCTTTCAGATTATTTTTGCCGTTTTCGATTTTAAGGAATTCCTATGAAAGACTCACTATTTCAAACGATACAGTTAGGTGAACATGCCCTAAATAATCGTATCGTCATGCCACCAATGACACGTTCACGTGCATCACAGCCAGGCAATGTCGCCAATGACATGATGGCGCAGTACTATGCTCAACGTGCGCAAGCAGGTTTGATCGTCGCCGAAGGCACGCAAATTTCAGCAATGGGTCAAGGTTATGCGTGGACGCCGGGGATTTACTCAGCCGAGCAAATTGCTGGTTGGAAGAAAACCACTGACGCAGTACATGCTAAAGGCGGAGTGATATTCGCTCAGTTATGGCATGTAGGCCGTGTGACGCATCCTGAAAATATTGGTGGTCAGCAACCGATTTCATCGTCAGCGTTGAAAGCTGATAATGTGAAAGTGTTTATTGATGATGGCACTAACGCACCAGGCTTTGTTGATGTGGTTGAGCCGCGTGCAATGACAAAAGCGGATATTGAAGCTGTTATTGCAGAGTACCGTCAAGCGGCGCTGAATGCGATTGAAGCAGGTTTTGATGGTATTGAACTGCATGCTGCGAATGGTTATTTGATTAATCAATTTATCGATTCAGAAGCCAACAACCGCACTGATGAATATGGTGGCTCGATTGAAAACCGCCTGCGCTTTTTAAGTGAAGTGGTTGCTGCCATGGTTGATGCTATCGGGGCTGATAAAGTGGGCGTGCGTTTAGCGCCGTTTACCTCGCTTAATGGCACCGTTGATGCAACACCTGTCGAGACTTACACCGCAGCTGCAGCATTATTAGAGACTCACAAGATTGTATATCTGCATATTGCCGAAGTTGACTGGGATGACGCGCCTGAAACGCCAATCGAATTTAGAATCGCGGTTCGTGAAGCTTATAAAGGGGTATTAATTTATGCGGGTAAGTATGATGCTGAAAAGGGCGGAGACGCCATTGATGATGGCTTAGCTGACATGATTGGCTTTGGTCGTCCGTTTGTCTCAAACCCAGATTTACCGAATAGAATTAAGCATGGCTATCCGTTAGCGGCACACGACCCTGCTACCTTATTTGGCGGCGATGAAAAAGGCCTAACAGATTACCCTGAATACAGCCCATCATGAAAATTACTGGTTAGTTAACCCAGCCGTATTTAGGCTAACATAGACTAATAAATAGCAACCTTGCAGATGCAAGGTTGCTTTTTTATGTTTAATACACCACACAATTACTGACAAATGAATTAACACAAACTCGATATAATTGTTGATTTCACAGTTTATTGATTCATTGTTCGTCAGCTGAGTCTTTATCGTTTATAACAACCTCAGTTTATTATTCGTCACTAGGGCCTGTTGAACTTTGCTGGTTAAGTTTTGTTCGAATTAAAAGTGTTTTAATTGAGATGGATGGATTGATGCGTTGATGCCTTGATGCCTTGATGCCTTGATGCTTAGACGCCTAGTCATCTAAGCACCTTTTATTCACAAAGGTGCATCCAAAACTTGCGACAAAACAACCTTGAAAGATCAACCGCCCAGCCATTAAGAGTCTTTTTATGCGCGGAGCATTGTTTTTATTTATCGCCACCTTGTTGGCAGCATTTGGCTGGATTGCCTCGAAAATTGTGGTCGCTGAAATGCCCGGTGAAAGTTTTATTGCAAGTCGTTTTTTGCTGGCAAGTCTAGTGCTGCTGCCATTTTGTTATAAAAGTTTATGGCGACTTAGAGCCAAGCAAATCTTACTTGCTTGCTGTGTCGGCGTCTTTTTGGGGTTAGCTCTGCTGGTATGGGTACACGCGGTATCTGTGACTGCAAGTTTATCGGAAGGGGCATTTATCATGAGCCTAGCGATGATCATCGCACCGATGACAGCATGGCTATTGTTTAAGATTAAGCCCAACAAAGCCTTTTGGTACGCACTGCCACTCAGCGTAGTGGGGATGATGTTGATGACCTTGACCAATGGTTGGCAAGTGGATGAATCTCAGTGGTACTTTTTATTTGCATCAGCACTTTTATCGGTGCATTTTGTATTAAACAAAAAAATCAGTAGTCGTATAAAACCATTAGATTCCATTTGTTTACAGCTCTTTACCGTCGGACTCGTGGGCGGTATTTACGTGCTCTTTACACAACCCGCCGCTTTTGAGCTAAACAGCACCTTACTGGCGTGGTTTGTTATATCGACAGTCTTTGCCACATCGATGCGTTATTTGCTGCAAACACTAGGACAATACTCGGTGAACATGGAAACAGCGGCACTCATCATGATCCTAGAGCCGATATGGACACTCATGCTGAGTGTAATGGTGCTTGGTGAAGCGATAGAAATTCAAAAACTGGCAGGTGGTTTGATCATCTTTTTATCTTTGTTTATGTATATTAAGTTATCTAAACGACCCAATTGATACCCGCTTAAAGAGTAGGCTTCAAGCTTGTTGGCACACTTTCACTGCTTTGAAATTGCACTCACAGCTCACTCATAAGCGAGTAGTGGGTGAGGTAGAAGAAGGATATTACGAGCATTGCTAACTGATTTTTGGACAAAAATGCGTTAGAGCTTAAGCTCTGAAAATGATTATTGGGATTAGGGACAGTATGGTAATCGGACATGCGA